>NZ_JBLWXG010000002.1:0-445102 GCF_048267565.1 Pseudophaeobacter sp.
TATCTAATCTAACGCGGGCCGATCCTTCTCCGATAAATCTTTCCCCCGAAGGGCGTATAAGGTATTACTCACCGTTTCCAGTGGCTATTCCTTAGAGAAGGGCACGTTCCCACGCGTTACTAACCCGTCCGCCGCTCATCCCGAAGGATGCGCTCGACTTGCATGTGTTAAGCCTGCCGCCAGCGTTCGTTCTGAGCCAGGATCAAACTCTCAAGTTGAAAGCATGTTGCCATGCTGTCCTTGACGTTCGAACCTCTGCACATCTCCAATACTCAGGGCCACCTTTGGGGGCAGGCCCATATGTCCACCCGGCTAAGGATTGAACACGCATTGGAAGTCATCTGTTTGTCTGTGCTTCAGGTTATCCAAAGATAACAAGAAACCGAACAAACAGTGAAGCTGACACTAGATCATCGAACAGACCAGATGGCCCACCCTACTAGCGTTGATATACAGACGTTGATCCATCGAAACGAACCAAACCGCCCACATATCTCTTCAGTTATCATCAATGTCAAAGAGCAGCATCCAGAAGACAAACAAAAGACCGATGCGCCAAATCGTCCAGCGCGCCCGCCTCAATACATCCAATAAATGCCCCGGCCTCTCCCGAGCGTCCCACCGTCTTCCCGATGCGCCAGGCTGTCTTTCCAACCCGTCCGGCCACCGAAGCGACCCAACCAACCGCGTCGCCGCTGCCGGTAGAGGGGGTTCTAGTGTTAACTCATACTTCCCGCAAGCGATAATTTCACAAAATTACATCTTTTTTCAAAAACCCCTGTTTTTTGCTTATAATCAAATAATTACCAGGTCATTTGCACAAGAGATCACGCAGGATCCGTCCAAAGTTGCCAAAGCGCGCGCAGAGCCGCCGCCGACCGGGATCCTGCCCCGTCCCGCCCATCAAGCGAGACGGCGTTTTGTCTGCCGGGGCAGCCGCAGGAGGAGCAGGGTCACAATGACTGCCAGGTAGATCAATGGCTCCATCTGGAAGCCCTTTGCCAGCATCACGTAGTGCAGCCCCCCCAACAGGGCGACCAGATAGGTCAGGCGATGCAGCTGACGCCAGCGCGGGCCAAGCCAGCGCGTGGCGCGATTATTGGAGGTCAGCGCCAATGGCAGCATCAGTGCAAAACCCACCATACCAATGGTGATATAGGGGCGCTTTGCGATGTCGCGCAGGATTTGCGACAGGATCTGAACATCCAGAACCAGCCAGACCAAGAGATGCAGCGTAACATAGGCGAAGGCCAAAACCCCAATTGCCCGCCGAAACCGCAACAGGTTCAGGCCAGTAAAGCGGCGCAACGGTGTCACGAACAGTCCCAGAATGACCAATTGCAGCGCCGCTTCGCCCAGGCCATGTTCCAGCGCCTTGACCGGGTCCGGCCCCGATCCGCCAGTCAGCCCCAGATACAGCAGCCAGGCTGGATAAAAGGCACCCAGCAGATAGAGCCCCCAAGGCGGCAGTCGGCGCAGCATCTGATTACAACGGTCGATCATTCTGGCAAACTTTCTGGTCTGTGATCCTGTGGCTCTGGTCTGCGGTGTCACGATGGGTCAAAAATGTTTGGTGAGATCCATCCCGTCATACAGGCTTGCGACCTCCTCCTCGTAGCCGTTGAACATCAGTGTATCATCGCGCCCGGCAAACAGCCCGCCACCAAGGCGGCGCTCGGTCGCCTGGCTCCAGCGGGGATGCGATACCTTTGGGTTCACATTGCTGTAAAAGCCATATTCGCGGGCATTGGCCATGTTCCAACTGGTCTGCGGCTGCGTATCGGTCAGGCTGATGCGGACGATGGATTTGATCGATTTGAAGCCGTATTTCCATGGCACCACCAAGCGCAGCGGCGCGCCGTTCTGATTGGGCAGGCCCTTCCCAAAGATCCCGGTCGCCATCAGCGTCAGCGGATGCAGCGCCTCGTCCAGGCGCAGGCCTTCGCGGTAGGGCCAGTCCAGCACGGGATAGGCGGTGCCGGGCATTTCGGACGGGCGGTACAGGGTTTCAAAGCTGACGTATTTTGCCCCCTCCTGCACCCCCGCCAAGGCCAAAAGATCCGCCAGCTCAAAGCCCATCCAGGGCACCACCATCGACCAGGCTTCGACGCAGCGGAACCGGTAGATGCGCTCTTCCAGGGTCATTTCCCCCAGGATCTGCTGGAAATCATAGTCGCCGGGGCGGTCCACCAGACCGTCGATCTTGACGCTCCAGGGTGTGGTGGTCAGCTGGCCGGCGTTTTTCGCAGGATCGCCCTTGCCGGTGCCGAATTCATAGTAGTTGCAATAGGTGGTCACATCCTCCCAGGAGTTTGGCTCCAGCGTTTCGGCCTGTGCCGCCCCTGGCAGCGCGCCAAGCCCTGCCAGCCCAGCCATGCCACCAAGTCCCGCCATTATCTGACGGCGATTCAAATAGGCCTGCTTCGGCGTCACATCAGCGGCACTTAGGGTATTGGTCCAGCGGTGGGCCATGGCGGCGTCTCCTCGAAAATTGCACTTATCGGAGACCTAACGCAGAGCAGAACCAAGGCCAAAACATATCCTGTCACGTCTGCGCGACTGCACTGTAACTTGCCTGAATTTCGTTCATCGGCCGCGAGCCGCCATTATCCTGCATAATCCGCACATGACGGCGGCGCAGCCTGCGTGGTTCTGTTACCCCAACAGAATGGGCAATGGTTTCTACCTCCTGGATGAGCTCGGTCGCATAGCGGGCGACACGTTTGTATTTGTCTTCGACCACCAACCCCTTTTGAAATCGCGGATCATGGGTGGTGATGCCGGTGGGGCAGGTGTTCTTGTTGCATTTCAACGCCTGAATGCAGCCCAGAGAAAACATGAAGCCACGCGCCGAGGTAACAAAATCCGCCCCCGCCGCCAGGGCCCAGGCAACATCGCTTGGGTTGATCAACTTCCCACTGGCGATCAGCCGGATACGGTCGCGAAAGCCATATTCATCGCGCAGATCGCAGACCAGCGGCAGGGCTTCGCGCACCGACATGCCGACCAGATCGATCAAAGGCATCGGCGCCGCGCCGGTCCCCCCCTCGCCGCCATCAATGGTGATAAAATCCGGCACATCGGCAGGGCGGGCCGCCATATGCAGGAACATCTCGCGCAACACCACCTCAGAGCCCGCCACGGTCTTGATGCCCACCGGTTTGCCTGTCACCTCGCGCAGGTGGGCAACCATATCCAGCAATTCGTCAAAATTAGCCATCTCCGGATGCCGGTTGGGGGAAATGCTGGCCTCGCCTTCGGGGATGCCACGGATTTCGGCAATCTCGGCGCTGACTTTGGCGGCAGGCAGGATGCCGCCCTTGCCCGGCTTGGCCCCCTGCGCCAGCTTCAGCTCGAACATACGCACCGTTGGATTTTCTGCCACCGCGCGCAGTCTGTCATCGCTCAGCCCGCCTTCAGCATTACGTACACCATATTTTGCGGTGCCGATCTGAAACACCAGATCGCAGCCCCCCTCCAGATGATAGGGGCTCATGCCGCCTTCGCCGGTATTGAGCCAGACCCCGGCCTCACGCGCCCCCCGGCTAAGCGCACGCACCGCTGGTTTTGACAGCGCGCCATAGCTCATACCCGAAACATTGAAGAAGGAAGGCGCCCGATAGGGCACCCGTGCGCCCGCCCCAATCACCATGGGTTCGGTACTGGCATATTGGTCATCCAGCGGTGGGAACGGAGCGTTGACAAAAATCGGCGTGCCCGGCACCTCGGTATTTCGGGTTGAACCAAAGGCCACTGTATTGCCCTCCCCCTTGGCGGCCCGATCGACCCAGTCGCGCTGTGCACGGTTAAACGGCAGCTCTTCACGGTCCATGGCAAAGAAATACTGGCGAAAGAATTCCCCCATGGTGCTGAACAGATGCCGGAAGCGGCCTATCACCGGATAGTTCCGCCGGATTGCATCCCCGGTCTGTGTTCGGTCCACCACAAACAGCAGCAGCGCCACAAGCACCAAGGCCCCCAATGCGAAAACAAAGCCAATGGCAAGAAATTCTATAGCCTTTGCCGCGAAACCCATGCAGAAACTCCTATATATAGATGAGACAGGTGGCCAGACGCTGCCTGTTCCTATCCTCCTAACGTGAGGGGGATACCCGCAATGGGCAAGCCACCGTCGTTCACATTAGGAGATGCCAGATGAAATATTTCACCGCAGTCGCCGCCTTTAGCATCAGTGCCACACTGATGGTGCCCGCCTTGGCGCAGGATATGGTCAGTTATCGCAGCGGGCTGGCCTATGACGATGTCACCTTTGGGTTGGAAAATGCCATCACCAACCATGGGCTGGTGGTTGATCATGTCAGCCATGTCGGTGACATGCTGGAACGCACCCGCAGCGCTGTCGGGTCTGATGTTGTGCTGTTCCAGCAGGCCGATGTCTATTCCTTCTGCTCAGCCAAACTATCGCGTCAGGTGATGGAGGCCAATCCGATGAACATCGCCTTCTGCCCCTATGACATCTTTGTCGCCCAGCGCCCCGGCGAACAAGCCGTCACCATCGGTTTTCGCGCCTTCCCAGAGGGGGAGATGCAGATCATCCAGGCCCTGCTGGACGACATCGTACAGGAAGCCATCGAAGAATAAGCCCCAACCCTGCACCCTGATCTACCGCCGAAACCAAACTGCGGTTGGTTCAACCAGCACAAAGCCCGCCAGATCTGGCGGGCTTTGTTTGTTCTGCTATCCGATTACCTGAAACACGGAAAGGCGGGACGCGGCATGACCTTTCTATGATTAAGGGCATTCTGCCACCAACCGCTGTTTCAGGTTCATGGCAGAACACTTTAGATCAGTGCACCACCGCATCCTCAGGTTTTGGGCGGTCCGTAGAGCCAAGGCGATCACCGATGATCAACCCGTCGCCACCTGCCGAAACAGGAATGGTATCCCCGTCCTTGACCTCGCCGCTAAGCAGCAATTCTGCCAGGGCGTTTTGCAATGACCGCTGGATCACCCGCTTCAGAGGGCGCGCACCAAACACCGGATCATAGCCTTCATCCGCCAGCCAGGTCTTGGCACTGTCGTCCAGCGCCAGAGTGATCTTGCGCCCTTCCAGACGTTTGGCCAGACGCGCCATCTGAATATCGACGATACCGTCCATATCGGAACGCCCCAGACGGTCAAAGATGATGGTCTCATCCAGACGGTTCAGGAACTCGGGCCGGAAATGCGCCCGTACCGCTTCCATCACGTCGCGCTTGGCGGCCGAAGCATCCGCCCCATCCGGCAGCTGGCTCAGCGCCTGCGCGCCGAGGTTGGAGGTCAGGATGATCAGCGTCTGCTTGAAATCAACCGTCCGCCCCTGGCCATCTGTCAGCACACCGTCGTCCAGCACCTGCAACAGCACGTTAAAGACATCCGGGTGCGCTTTTTCCACCTCGTCAAACAACACCACCTGATAGGGGCGACGACGCACCGCTTCGGTCAGCGCCCCGCCTTCGTCATAGCCGACATAGCCGGGAGGCGCGCCAATCAGACGGGCCACACTGTGTTTCTCCATGTATTCCGACATGTCGATCCGCACCATGGCGTTGTCATCGTCGAACAGAAAGTTCGCCACTGCCTTGGTCAGCTCTGTCTTGCCCACCCCGGTCGGCCCAAGGAAGAGGAAAGAGCCCAGCGGCCGGTTTTCATCGTTCAGCCCGGCCCGCGCACGGCGCACCGCATTGGCCACCGCCGTCACCGGCGCGTTCTGACCAATGACACGGGAATGCAGCGCGTCTTCCATGCGCAGCAGCTTGTCGCGCTCTCCCTCCAGCATTTTGGAGGTCGGAATACCGGTCCAGCGCTCCACCACACCCGCAATCTGCTCGGGGCGCACCGCTTCTTCAACCATGACGCCCTGCTCTTCGCGGTTTTCGGCTTCACTAAGCTTCTTTTCCAGCCCTGGGATCACGCCGTAAGACAGTTCCCCGGCGCGGGCCAAGTTGCCTTCGCGTTTGGCAATATCCAGATCGGCGCGGGCGCGGTCCAGCTGCTCTTTCAGATCGCGCGCCCCAGCCAGCTTGTCGCGTTCAGCCTGCCATTGGGCCGTCATCTCTGCCGATTGCTCTTGCAGATCCGACAGTTCCTTTTGCAGGGTTTCCAGCCGATCACGCGAAGCGGCATCCTCTTCGACCTTCAGCGCCTCTTCTTCAATCTGCATCTGCAGGATCTGGCGGTCCAGCGCATCCAGCTCTTCAGGCTTGCTGTCCACCTGCATACGCAAGCGGCTGGCGGCTTCGTCCACCAGGTCGATGGCCTTGTCCGGCAGGAAGCGATCGGTGATATAGCGGTTCGACAGGGTTGCTGCCGCCACCAGTGCCGCATCCGCAATCCGCACCCCGTGGTGCAGCTCATATTTTTCCTTGATGCCGCGCAGAATAGAGATGGTGTCCTCTACCGTGGGTTCCTGCACCATAACGGGCTGGAAACGACGGGCCAGGGCAGCGTCCTTTTCCACGTATTTGCGGTATTCATTCAGGGTGGTGGCACCGATGCAGTGCAATTCACCCCGCGCCAGCGCCGGTTTGATCAGATTGGCGGCATCCATGGCGCCTTCGGACTTGCCTGCGCCCACAAGGGTGTGCATCTCATCAATGAACAGGATGATCTCGCCGGCCGCCTCGGTGACTTCGGTCAACACAGCCTTCAGTCGTTCTTCGAATTCACCACGATATTTCGCCCCGGCAATCAGCGAGCCCATGTCCAGCGACAAAAGCTTCTTGTCGCGCAGGCTCTCGGGCACATCACCGTTGACGATGCGCAGGGCCATGCCCTCGGCGATAGCGGTTTTACCCACGCCAGGTTCGCCGATCAGAACCGGATTGTTCTTGGTACGGCGCGACAATACCTGCATGGCGCGGCGAATCTCTTCATCCCGGCCAATGATCGGATCAATCTTGCCTTCGCGGGCCGCCTCGGTCAGATCGCGGGCATATTTCTTCAGCGCGTCATAGCCTTCTTCGGCCGTGGCGCTATCGGCGGTGCGGCCTTTACGGATATCATTGATTGCCTCATTCAGGGCCTGGGCGCTGACATTGCCTGCGGCAAGCGCATCCTTGGCCTTGGATTTCACCATACACAGGGCCATCAAGACCCGTTCAACCGGGACAAAACTGTCGCCTGCTTTTTCGGCAATCTTGCTGGCTTCATCCAACACCTTGGCGGTCTGGCCATCCAGATAGACCTGACCAGTATCACCGGTGACTTTGGGCAGTTTGGACACGGCCAGATCAACGGCTTCGACCACGCGCGACGCGGTGCCGCCCGATTTGCCGATCAGATTGCTTGCCAGCCCCTGGTCATCATCCATCAATGCCTTGAGAAGGTGCTCCGGCAGCATCCGCTGATGCTCTTCGCGCATCGCAATTGTCTGCGCCGCCTGCACGAAGCCTCGTGCGCGCTCAGTGAACTTGTTCAAGTCCATGTCGTTCTCCTTATACAAGCGCCCGAATACATATGGCAGCGCCCGCTTTGCGGCACGCCCCGGTCCGGGCCTCTGAAATAGATTTGGGAGGTCTTCCCGCCTCTTCAAGATCACAGTGATGCAATATTACTGAAAAATCACTGATACATGTCAAACCCACAGCCTTGATCGGTGTTTTTTGGGCTTTCCTCGCATGGGGCAGCGCAGTAGGAAAGCGCGATTCCCACAGCCCAAGCCCCGGAGAGCCCCATGTCCCAGACCACAGCCGACGACCGCCTGATTGTTGCCATGGATGTACCCGATGCCCTTGCCGGATTGAAACTGGCTGAACAGCTGGGCGATGCCGTGTCCTTTTACAAGATCGGCCTGGGCATGTTGACCGGCGGCGGCCTGGCGCTGGCCAATGAAATGAAGCACGAGCTGGGCAAGAAGATCTTTCTCGACATGAAGCTCTTTGACATTGGCGCCACGGTTGAAAGCGCGGTGCGCGGGCTGGCGCAGTTCGACCTGGATTTCCTCACCGTGCACGGCGACCCCTATGTGGTGCGCGCCGCCAAGGAAGGCGCCGCTGGCAAAGATATGAAAATTCTGGCCGTAACCATTCTGACCTCGCTGGATCGAGCTGATCTGGACGGTGCACTGATCAAGCCCGGCGATATTCGTGACCTGGTGCAGGAACGCGCAGGCAATGCCTTTGCGGCGGGGGCTGATGGCGTCATCGCCAGCCCGCAAGAAGCCGCCCTGATCCGCGCCCTGCCCGAAGCCGCAGGCAAGTTGATCGTCACCCCCGGCGTGCGCCCGGCTGGCGCGGCACTGGGCGATCAGAAACGCGTCGCCACCCCGGCCACAGCCATTGCCGATGGTGCAGATCACATCGTTGTCGGCCGCCCCATCTGGCAGGCCAGCAACCCGCGCGCCGCCGCGCTTGCCATCCTGGACGAGTTGAAAACTATCTGAAACGACCCAACAAAAGGCGAAAACAACTGGTCAGATCCGACTATCGCCTAAAAAAGCATCAGAAATAAACTTTATCCAGGCGTTGCTGTTGATTGCTGTACCGCCGGGGCCTGCCTGCTTTACGTAGGGTCAAGATGCTGTATTGATGCGGAAATCCGCTTTACCCAGCGCTGCTGTGCCAAATTGTCTCGTGACGGGAAAGCCACAGAACCAGGCGCCACACCGTTGCGGGCAAGCGATGGAATTTGCGAAACTCGACAATATCGGTGATTCTAAGGCTGAGACACTCCCCTGACGAGCTCCTCTTCCTGAGGTTCGTCTGCCTGGCCCCCGCCATCGCGCGGGGGAATTTTTTGCCGCCTGCGCAGATCCCCTGACAGATTGATGTGACCACCGGCACAGATGGCAACTGGCCGTCAGCTCGACCGCCGCCCGAGGTAGTCGCGTAGCTGCCCGGCAAAATGCGGCACGGCCAGCCGGTGATCGCAATAGTCCTGCGGGCGCATCAGCTGCCAGCATTGCCCCTCATCTCCCAGGCGTACCTGCTGCTGCAGTTCGGCGGGCTGATGACTGACAAAGAACCAGACCAGACCACGCGGGCGGCGATAGCTGTTGGACCAGGTCAGATCGCTTGCCGCAAGGGATAGGCGGACTTCCTCATAGGTTTCGCGCAGGGCACAGGCCTGCGGTGTCTCATCGCCTTCGCGGCCACCGCCCGGCAGATCCCAATAGCCTGGATAGGGAATATCCGGGCGGTCGTCTCGCTTGATGACCAGCAGATCCGCCCCAAGAAAAAGCGCCAGTTTGGCACCGGAAAATGACATATCCACCCTTTGCAAACGCGAAGCCCTAAAGACAAATCCCCGAACTGACGATAAAATGCAGCACCGCCTCTGACACAGATATAGCCCCCACCCCGCCATGCAAGCCCTTTGCCGTGATTGCCTTCGCCAGATTGCCCCAACGCGTCGCTGCCCGGCCTGCGGCAGCCCGCGCATCACCCAGCATGCAGAACTGTTTTCCCTGACCATCGCGCATATGGACTGCGATGCCTTTTACGCCAGCGTCGAAAAGCGCGATAACCCGGCGTTGGCTGGCAAACCTGTGATCATCGGCGGCGGCAAACGCGGCGTGGTATCGACCGCCTGCTATGTGGCGCGCATCTCTGGCGTGCGCTCGGCCATGCCGATGTTTCAGGCGCTGAAACTCTGCCCCGATGCCGTGGTGATCAAACCGCGAATGTCCGCCTATGTCGAAGTCAGCCAGATGGTGCGCGCGATGATGGACGAATTGACCCCGGATATCGAACCCCTGTCTCTGGATGAGGCCTTCATGGATCTCTCTGGCACCCAGAAACTGCATGGGCACCCGCCGGCGGTCATGCTGGCACGGCTGGTCAAACGGATGAAGGATGAACTGGGCATCACAGGGTCAATCGGGCTGTCACATAACAAATTCCTGGCCAAGGTGGCCTCGGATCTGGACAAGCCGCGCGGCTATTCGGTGATTGGCAAGGCGGAAACTGCCAGCTTTCTGCGCGACAAACCTGTGCGACTGATCTGGGGTATTGGCCCGGCCACACAGGCCGCATTGGAAAAGGCCGGTATTCGCACCTTTTCCGATCTGCTGCGCTGGGACCGCCAAGACCTGAACGCGCGCTTTGGTGGCACCGGTGATCGGCTCTGGCATCTGGCGCGCGGCCAGGACCGCCGCCGGGTTTCCTCGAATGCGCCGGTCAAGTCGATCTCGAAAGAGACCACATTCATGGAAGACACCGCCAGCCTAGAGGTGCTTGACGGTCATCTGTGGCGGCTGGCGGTACAGGTAGCGGATCGCGCCAAGGCCAAGGCAAAGGCCGGCCGGGTTGTCACCCTGAAGTTAAAGCGCGCCAATCATTCTGCCCTGACCCGGCGCCTGTCCCTGCACAGCCCGACCCAGCTGGCCGATGTGATCTACCGCCAGTCGCGGGCCTTGCTGGATCAGGTGGGCGATCAGGGGCCCTATCGCCTGCTCGGTTGTGGAATCTCGGATCTGGTGCCCGAAGCGCAGGCCGATACCAGTGGTGATCTTCTGGACCCCCTGGCCGGAAAACGCGCCCAGGCAGAACGGGCTACCGATGCCATTCGCAAGCGCTTTGGCGAGGATGCCATCCGTAAGGGGCGCGCCCTGCGCTAGGGCGTGTTGCGCAAAAGGGGCTACCGGTTTTGCGCCATCTGCCAAATCAAATCAGGAAAGCCAGTCGCCTGAACGCAAATGGCGCTAGCAGCCGCACCACCGCAAGCGTCCGGCTGCCCGCTATTCAGCCGCCAGCCGCCGCCCGTCCTGGTCGATACCTATTTTGGCGATCAGCCCGGCAACCTCCCCCATAAGCGCCTTTACCTCGGCAAAACGCGCATTGGGCCGCACCTGTGCCTCGTCCATATATAAGGAGCGATCGATTTCGACCTGCACCGCATGCTGCCGCCGCGAAGGACGACCATAGGCCTGGGTGATATAGGCCCCGGCAAAGGGCGCGTTACGGACCACGCGCAGCCCGGCCTGGACAAAGGCCGCCTCCACCTGGTCCATCACCTCTGTCGCTGCCGAAGATCCAAACCGATCCCCCAGAACCACCTCGGGCAGCGCCGCCCGATGGGTCGGAAGGTTTGCCACCGCTTCATGCGGCATGGAATGGCAATCAATAAGCACCGCCTGGCCGAAACGATCATGCGCCTGGCGCAGCAACCCCTGCAGAGCCGCGTGATAGGGATACCAAATCTGGTCGATTCGCTGCAGCGCCTCTTGCCGGGGCATCTTGCCGTGATAGATCGCCCGGCCATTGGCCACCACCCGCGGAATCACCCCCAAGCCCGAGGCCACCCGCGGGTTCTGCCCCCGGCGCGGTACGCCTTCGATCAAGGCTGGGTCCAGCTCTCCGGGGGCGCGATTGAGATCGATATAGGCCCGCGGCTGGGTCGCCAGCAGCAGCGGGGCCCCGAATCCGGGCACATCAGCAAAAAGCTGGTCGACAAAGGCATCCTCTGAACTGCGAATCTGCTGTTGGTTCAGAATCGTGCCCTGCACAAAGCTCGGCTCATAGTATGACCCGCTATGCGGCGAGGCAAAAACCACCGATGACGTCAGTTCAGTGGGTGAAATAACGGAAAATGCGCGCTTAGACATAGGTGCTTCTGCCCTTGGTTCCTCGAAATCACCATAGAGCGAAAATTCTACGACCAAAAGCTCTTGCGCCCCTGCGCGACTCTGATTATAGACCCCTTCACCGGCGCGGCTACCACGCTCCAATCACTTGGTGTAGGGCGGTCGCAAGGGTTTCATGGGCGCTTAGCTCAGCGGTAGAGCACTTCGTTGACATCGAAGGGGTCACAAGTTCGAACCTTGTAGTGCCCACCATGAATTCATTGTTTTGGCCATTCGGCCGGAACGCCCGCAAACCCAGGCGCTGGTTCGCGCCGCAGAACAGGAGAATGACTATGAAAGTCAAGAACTCGCTCCGCTCGCTCAAGAACCGGCACCGTGATTGCCGCATTGTGCGTCGCAAGGGCCGCGTATATGTGATCAACAAGACACAGCCGCGTTTCAAAGCACGCCAGGGCTGAGACTAAGATCTCGCTTTGTTAAAAAGACCGCATCTTCGGGTGCGGTCTTTTTGCGTTTACACCCCCGTGCGGATGCAACTGCCCACCGGGTTTTGGAATGCTCTGGCCTGTCTGGACTGGTGCGGAATTGAGGGTGAGTTTTTTCCGATGGTTTTAGTAGGTTTCTATTTCCCTTTAGTGGTTTTTTCTATATTCGACTAAATAAGTCAGAAAATGACGTCAATCTGGAGATCACACTCGCTATGTTGAAAGCCACCACCATTCTCGCAGGGATCCTTGCTGCAACTCTTGCGACCTCGGCCGCTGCCGAAGGCGAAGTAAACCTGTATTCGTCGCGTCACTACGACACCGACGAGCGCCTCTATTCTGATTTCGAAGAGGCCACCGGCATCACCATCAACCGGATCGAAGGCAAGGCAGACGAGCTGATCGCCCGCATGACTGCGGAAGGCGTCAACTCTCCCGCTGATATCCTGCTGACCGTCGATACATCGCGTCTGGCCCGTGCCAAAAACGCAGGCGTTTTGCAAAGCATCGACAGCGATGTTCTGGAAACCAGCGTGCCCGGTTACCTGCAAGACGCCGACAACCAGTGGTTTGGTTTTTCCCAGCGTGCCCGCATCATTTTCTACGACAAGGCAGATGTGGCAAACCCGCCGCGCACCTATCTAGATCTGGCCGACCCTGCCTACAAAGGCCTGGTCTGCATCCGGTCTTCCTCGAACACCTATAACCAGACGCTGCTGGCCTCGATCATCACCCACCACGGTGCCGAGGTTGCCAAGGACTGGGCTGAAGGCGTGGTTGCCAATATGGCGCGCGCCCCACAAGGCGGCGATACCGATCAGCTGCGCGGCATTGTCTCGGGCGAATGTGAAATTTCGGTCGCCAATAGCTACTATTTTGCCCGTTCCATCCGCAAAGAGGTCAAGGGCCTGTCGGCAGACCGCGACATGATCGGCTGGATCTTTCCCTCGCAGGACGCCGAAGGCGCGCATATGAACCTGTCCGGTGGCGGCGTTGCTGCCCATGCGCCCAATCGCGACAACGCGATCAAGTTCCTGGAATATCTCGCCTCTGAACAGGCGCAGCAGTACTTCTCGGCTGGCAACGATGAATTCCCTGCCGTGCCCGGTATTGGCCTGGCGCCAAGCATCGCTGCACTGGGGCATTTCAAGCCTGATGATGTGAACCTGTCGGAGGTGGCCAAGAACATCCCCGAAGCGCAAAAGATCTTTGATGCGGCGGGCTGGGAATAATCCTGCCCCCTCTGATCTGCTGAAAAATTAGGCAAAGGCGCGGGGAAACCTGCGCCTTTTCTGCGTCTGACATTTCCTTTTCAGCATCGGTTTGCCACTCTGCCCGTATTCGCCACCGGAGCTAGAGATGACACCCCACCCCGTGCCGACGATCCGCCAGCTGACCGCCCCCGAGCTTGCGCAACACTGCCCCGCTCTCAGTGATATTCTGGTGACCACCGTCGAAGCCGGTGCCAGCGTCGGCTTCATCCTGCCCTTTACAGCGGACGATGCGGCGGCCTTTTGGAACAACCGTGTCTTTCCGGCGGTCCAGCGCGGCGACGTCCGGCTGTTTGGTGCCTTTGTGCAAGATGATGTCTTGGTGGGGACGGTGCAGCTCTCGCTGGCGATGCCTGCCAACCAGCCCCACCGCGCCGATGTGGCCAAATTGCTGGTACATCCAAGGGCGCGCCGCGCCGGATTGGGGCGCAGCCTGATGCTGACGCTCGAAGCCGAGGCCCGCCAATTGGGCAAGACATTGCTGGTGCTTGATACTCGTTCGGGCGATCCGTCACAGCGGCTCTATGAAAGCCTGGGCTACCGCGTGGCTGGTTCAGTGCCAGGATTTTGCCGCCACCCCAGCGCCGAGATCTATGAGGCCACCACCTACCTGTACAAAGCGCTCACATAGCGCCGCGACCGGCAGGCACCATAGGCTAGCGGCGCCGGTCCACTTGGCGACAGATCAGAATCACTGGCAGCAGCCCCACTGCCATGATCACCAGCGAGGGCACCGCCGCCCCCTCCAGTCGCTCATCCGAGGCAAGCCGGTACGCCTGCACTGCCAGCGTGTCATAGTTGAAAGGGCGCATGATCAAGGTGGCGGGCAGCTCTTTCATCACATCGACAAACACGATCAGCAGCGCTGTCAGCAGGCTCGGGGTGAGAAGCGGCAGATGCACCCGGCGCAACATGCCCAGCGGCCCCTGCCCCAGAGAGCGCGCCGCCGAATCCATATTGGCATGCACAGTGGATTGCCCGCTTTCATAAGCGCCAAGCGCCGCCGCCAGAAAGCGCACCATATAGGCCCCGACCAGCAACCAGATTGACCCTGAAATCAGCAGCCCCGTGCGGATCTCAAAATTGGCCCGCATCCAGGCGTCCAAAGCATTGTCAAAGGCCGCAAAGGGGACCATCAGCCCCACCGCGATCACCCCACCAGGCACCGCATAGCCCAAGCGCGACATATAGGCCGCCAGCGCCGAGCTGCGCCCCGGACGCAGCCGTTGATAAAACCCAAGGCAGATTGCCGCCATGACTGTCAACAGCGCCGCCAGCGTCGCCAGCAACAGCGAATTTTGCAGGAAACCGATATAGCGGCTGCTGAACAGGTTCTGCTCTGACTGCAGCCCCATGTTGAACAGGATGATCAACGGCAGCAAAAAACCAAAACAAACCGGCAGGGCACAGAGGATCCAGGCAAAAAAGGCCTGTCCGCCCTTCAGGTCAGCTGGTGGCATCGGTGCATGTTGCTTGCCCGCCTGATGATAGCGCGCCTTGCCGCGGGTGGACCGTTCGACTACTGCCAGCACCAGCGCAAGGCAGAGCAGGCACAGCGCCAGCTGCGCCGCTCCGGCCCGATCCCCCATGGAAAACCAGCTGGTGTAGATCCCGGTAGCAAAGGTCTGGACGCCAAAATAGGACACGGTGCCAAAATCCGCGATGGTCTCCATCACCGTCAGCAAGACCCCCGTGGCAATCGCCGGGCGCGCCATCGGCAGGCTGACCAGCCAAAAGGCCTGAAAGGCGCTTTTCCCAAGCGCCCTGGCGGCCAGAAAGGCACCACCGCTTTGTTGTAAGAATGCAGCCCGCGCCAGCAGATAGACATAGGGGTAAAGCACCAGCACCAGCATCGCTGCCGCCCCGCCAAGCGATCGGATTTCCGGGAACCAGTAATCGCGCGGCCCCCATCCCGTCACCGCGCGCAGCGTCGTCTGCACGATGCCGGGATGATCCAGAATGAAAGTATAGGCATAGGCCAGCACATAGGCCGGAAAGGCCAGCGGCAGGATCAGCGCGATCTCAAATATCCGCACGCCGGGGAACCGTGTCATGGTCACCAGCCAGGCCGCCCCCACCCCGATGGCCAGGGTGCCAACCGAGACCAGAATCACCAGCCCGACAGTGGTCAGAGCATAGCGCGGCAGCACCGTGTCCAACAGATGCAGGATGGTATCTGTGCCGCCAGTCAGCGCCGCCACCGCCACCGCAACCATCGGTAGGATACAGGCCAATGCAACGCACCAGGCCAGAATAGAGAACACTCTGGTTCCGGCGTGTCGCCCACGGCGATTGCCCTGCGGGGCGTAGTCTTTGGTCTCTTTCACGGCAGTCATGCGGTCCGCTCTTGGTCTGATTTTGCGCGTCCCCTCTTATGCGATTATTTTGCTCAGAAACTCCAGCCGGAAACCAATGTTCCGCCAGCAGGAACTGGCCCTTCAGATGGAGAGGGACGAAAAAATCCCCCCAAGGGTCGGCAGACCACCTGGAGGGATAAACAGAGCAAGCTTTGCGCGCCGCCTAGTCGTAGCTGCGCTGGTCCTCGATCACCACGCCATCCTTGGGCAGTGCACCGGGCGAGACGACTTCGATACGGCCCTTGAGTTTCAGAACCTCGATCACCGATTTGCCAAAGCTGATTTCATCGCCAGCACTGGCCTCGATCTGCACCGTCATGGTGTCCATTTCACCATCTCGGGCAGCAATGACACGTGCCTTGACGATTTCGTCATGTTTATCAACCAGTGCGGCAACCTGTTCTGGCCGCACAAACATGCCCTTGATCTTGGTTGTCTGATCGGCGCGGCCCATCCAGCCCTTGATCCGCATATTGGTCCGCCCACAGGGAGAAACCCCAGGCAGGACCGCCGAAAGATCACCCGTCGCAAAACGGATCAGCGGATAATCTGGGTTCAGCGTTGTCACGACGACCTCGCCCACTTCGCCAGGGGCAACGGGCGTCCCGGTGCCAGGGGTGACGATTTCGACAATGACCATCTCATCGACAATCATGCCCTCCATTGCGGCGCTCTCATAGGCGACATTGCCCAGATCCGCAGTGGCGTAGCTCTGCAGGCAGGTGATGCCGCGATCAGCATATTCCTGGCGCAGCGACGGGAACAACGCGCCACCACCGACAGCGGCTTTGGTAAAGCCAAGCGTCACGCCCATGGCATCGGCCTTATCCAGGATCACCTTCAGATAATCCGGAGTGCCCGCATAGGCCGTCGCCCCCACATCACGTGCGGCAGTCACCTGAAGTTCGGTCTGGCCGGTGCCGGCAGGCAGCACGGTTGCCCCAACGGCGCGGGCGCCACTTTCAAAGATCATGCCCGCAGGCGTCAGATGGTAGCCAAAGCAGTTTTGCACCACATCCCCCGGACCGATGCCAACCGCATGTAGGAAACGCCCCATGCGCCACCAGTCGTGATCCACCCCGCCCGGTTCATAGATCGGGCCAGGCGACTGAAAGATATGGGCAAACCCGGTGGCAGGTTTCACGGTAAAGCCCCCAAAGGGGGCATTGCCCCCCTGCGCTTTGCTGAGGTCGGATTTGCGCAGCACCGGCAGGGCGGCCAGATCGGCAGCCGAGGTAATGGCGCGCGCATCAATATCTTGCAGGCTGCCCGCATAGCCAGCTGCCGTTTGGGCCAGGGCAATCTGCCTTGGCAAGGCGGTGGCAAGGTCGCCGGCGCGCTGGTCGTCGGAACGCGTTTCCAAGCTGTCATAATTGGTCATAGTCTCACCATCCCTCCCTTAGCTCAGCCACCGCTTGCGGCGGCGGTAAGACCGCACATCACGGAAGCTCTTGCGGCCCTCGTCCGACATCCCAAGGTAGAATTCCTTTACATCGGGGTTTTCGCGCAGTTCAGCAGCAGGGCCATCCATCACCACCCGGCCAGATTCAAGAATATAGCCGTAATGGGCATAGCGCAGCGCTACATTGGTGTTCTGTTCAGCCAAGAGGAAGGTCACGCCCTCTTGTTCGTTGATTGTTTTGACAATCTCAAAGATCTGTTCCACCAGCTGCGGTGCCAACCCCATCGAGGGTTCGTCCAGCAGGATGGTTTCAGGGCGGCTCATCAGGGCGCGGCCCATGGCCACCATCTGTTGTTCCCCACCAGAGGTATAGCCCGCCTGGCTTTTGCGGCGCTCTTTCAGCCGGGGGAAATAATTGTACACCATCTCAAGGTCTTGCTGAATGGTGGCCCCAGCGTCAGAGCGGGTATAGGCGCCGGTCAGCAGGTTTTCTTCGACCGTCAGGTGTTCAAAACAATGGCGCCCCTCCATCACCTGGATCACGCCATTGCGCACCAGATCGGCGGGGTCTGCATTGTGAACCGTTTTGCCACGGTATTTCACCGATCCCTTTGTCACCTCGCCGCGCTCTGAGCGCAGCAGGTTGGAAATCGCCTTCAGCGTCGTGGTCTTGCCAGCCCCGTTGCCCCCCAAAAGCGCGGTGATACCACCCTTTGGCACATTGAGGCTGACGCCTTTCAGAACCAGGATCACGTGATTGTAGATCACCTCGACATTGTTGATCTCTAGCAGGGTCTCGGCCTGCACATCAGTGGTGTTGGCTGCATCCAGCATCAAAGTTGTCCTCATGCGGTCCAGGGCGCTGTGTATTTGGCGCATCCGGGTCTGTTCGGGGTGGTGCGGCAGCGCAGCCGCCGCACCGGATTAAAGCCCGACCCCACGGGAATGTGGGATCGGAGAAGGGTTTACTGGCACCGAGGCTCGATACCGTTTTCAGACGCATAGGAAGCCGAATCTGCGTCGATCAGCGGCTTGATCACATCGCTGTCGGTCTTCTGGAAATCGGCAATCAAGCTCCAGGTTTTGGACGATGCGTCCCACTGGGTCACACCAACAAGGCCGGGGCCGCCGTGGTTTTCGCAGCTCACGTTGAAGGCTGGGCCAAAGTAGCGCATGCCAAGCGCGGCCATGCGGGCCTCGGGCATTTCCAGGGCTTCCATACCATCGCGCATCATCGCAGGCGTGATGTCGGCGGTACCGTGCATTTCCTGCGCAGTCTTGGCAGCCTCGACTGCCAGCATCGCAGCGTACAGACCACGGTTATACAGAACGTTGCCGATCTGATCGCCCGCGCCTGCTGCCAGGCCCTTGTCGACAACATATTTCTGAATATCGTCAAACACCGGGAAGTCACGGCCAACATTGTGGAAGGTCACAGCCTTGTACCCATCTGCCGCATCGCCAGCAGGCATCACGTCATGTTCTGCACCAGACCACCATACACCAATGAAGTTTTCCATTGGAAAGCGGATGTTCGCGGCTTCCTGAATGGCAACCTGGTTCATCACGCCCCAGCCCCACATCAGGACAAAGTCAGGGCGTTCGCGGCGGATCTGAAGCCACTGGGATTTCTGCTCCTGACCGGGGTGGTCAACGGGCAGTGTGGTCAGTTCAAAACCATGCTTGGCCGACAGCTCTTCCAGGGTGCGGATCGGCTCTTTGCCGTAGGCAGAGTTGTGGAAAACCAGGGCGATCTTCTTGCCCTTCAGATCACCACCGTTTTCGTCCAGCAGGTAGTTGATGATACCCGAGGCGCCATCCCAGTAGTTGGCAGGGTAGTTGAAGACATTGCCAAAGACTTCGCCATTGGCAGCCGAGGTCCGGCCATAGCCCATGGTATGAAGCGGGATACCGTCAGCTGCGGTTTTGGGAATCAGCTGATAGGTGATCCCGGTCGACAAGGGTTGATAGACCAGGGCGCCTTCGCCTTTGGTGGATTCGTAGCATTCAACACCTTTTTCGGTGTTATAGCCGGTCTCACATTCGATCAGCCGTGTTTTCACACCACCGATGCCACCGTCACGTTCATTGACGAGGGTGAAATAGTCGGCATAGCCATCTGCAAACGGGATACCGCCCGCAGCATAGGGTCCGGTACGATAGCTCAGTGATGGGAACACCAGGTCCGCCATAGCAGGGCCTGCCGCCATCAAAGCGCCCAGCGCCAGAGTGGTCAACTTCATTTTCATCGGTTTACATCCTCCCTTGGTCTCATCCGATTGTCGTCTTGGGTCGGCGGGTTTGAATTTTGTCTTTGTTCCCACCGGTCGTGTAGGGACCTTACCGCTTAGTGCGGGAAGGGCCACAGTCTCAATTTTTCCTTGGCAACCCGCCAAAGCTGCGCCAGCCCATGTGGTTCAACGATCAGGAAGAACACGATCAGCGCCCCCACGATCACCAGCTGGAAATGCGCCACGATATCCGTGGGCCAGCCCAGCACATCAACGCCGACCACTTTCAGGATCACCGGCAGCAGCACCAGAAAGGCCGCGCCAGCAAAGGAACCAAAGATCGAGCCAAGGCCGCCGATGATCACCATGAACAACACCTGAAACGACTTGGTAATGCCAAAGGCCTCGCCCACTTCGACCGCGCCGAGGTAGAGTGCAAAGAACAGCGCGCCGGAGATGCCGATAAAGAAGCCAGAGACCGCAAAGGCCGTCAGCTTGGCTTTCAGCGGGTTTACCCCAATGATTTCCGCCGCAATGTCCATGTCCCGGATTGCCATCCAGCTACGGCCGACCATGCCGCGGGTCAGGTTGCGGGCCACAAGGGCACAAAAGGTCAGGAAAATCAGGCAGAACAGGTAGGTCGCCCATGCCGGTGCATTCGGGCCAGTGATCAGGATGCCAAAGGCTTCCCGCTCGGGGGCGTTGATCTGACCAGAAGCAGAGTAGTTGTAGAACCACGGCACCCGGTTGAACAACCAGACCAGAAAAAACTGCGCCGCCAATGTGGCCACCGCCAAGTAAAAGCCCTTGATCCGCAGACTTGGCAGACCAAACAACACGCAGACCACCCCGGTGATCCCACCCGCCAGCAGCACGTGAATGAACATGCTCACCTCGGGAAAGGTGGTCATCAGCTTGTAGCAGGCATAGGCGCCCACCGCCATGAACCCACCGGTGCCCAGACTGACCTGACCGCAATAGCCCACCAGAATGTTGAGCCCGATCGCCGCGATCGAATAGATCAGAAATGGCAGCAGAATGGCGCTGGCCCAATAGTCATTGATGGTGAAGGGAATGACCAGAAAGGCAATGAACAGCACAAAGTAATACCGATAGCGATCAAACTTGATCGGGAAGGTCTGGCTGTCCTGTTCATAAGAGACTTTGAAGTCTCCGGCTTCGCGATAGAACATGGGTTAGATGCTCCCCTGTTGTTGCGCGCGGTTACGATCCACTGCGCTTATTTGATTGGTTTCTTTGGCATATCCGCTCTGCTCGGCTGATTGGGCCAGGCGCAGATAGGCAATGAGGCCGGTAAAGAGCCCAGCCGCCGCCAAGAGCGCCGATGTCACGATCTGGGCGTCGGTAAATCCGTCGGCGCTAAGCGCCAGGAAACCAAAGGCCCAGAACCCGGACCAGGATATAACGTTGATGATGGCGATAAGCTTCATCTGTCAGCTGTTCCTTTCATAGGCGCCAGATCGGCGCGGGCTGCGGCAGTTTGCGAAGGCTCTTGTCACGCCCCAACCCCTGTTGGGGGGGGGCGCGTTATTGGTATCTGGGTCAGACCCGTTCGATAATCTTTTCGCCAAACAGACCCTGCGGACGGAAGACCAGGAACAGCAGCGCCAGAACATAGGCAAACCAGTTCTCGGTGGCACCGCCCACCATGGGGCCAATGGCAAATTCAAAGAGCTTTTCGCCGACGCCGATGATCAGGCCACCCACGATGGCACCGGGGATCGAGGTAAAGCCGCCCAGCATCAGCACTGGCAAGGCCTTGAGCGCGATCAGCGACAACGAGAACTGCACGCCTGATTTGGTTCCCCAGACGATCCCGGCAACCAGCGCGACAAACCCCGCAACCGACCAGACCAGAACCCAGATGAAGTTCAACGATATGCCAACCGACAGGGCCGCCTGGTGATCATCCGCAACAGCCCGCATGGCACGGCCCTGTTTGGTATATTGGGCAAACAGCACCAGCCCCGCCACCAAGAGCGCCGCAATCACGGTGGCCACGATATCCAGCTGGTCGATAAAGAAGCCGTAGAAGTTATCCGAACCAAGGCCCGCTGTCATATCTTCGATCCAGAAGGATCCACCCTGCGGCAGGCCCACGTCCAGTTTCTTGATCTCGGATCCCCACATCAGGTCAGAAAACCCTTCAAGGAAATAGGCCAGACCAATGGTCGCCATGAACAGGATGATCGGCTCCTGGCCCACCAGATGGCGCATCACGATACGTTGCACCAGCCAGGCAAAGATCACCATCACCCCAACCGTCAGTGCAATCGCCAGCAGTGCCGGCACATGCCAGCCAAAGTGGTGCACCTCGGTGCCAAACATCGCGTTGATGATATGGCTGAAGGGCACCTGCCCTTCCATGATGCCCACCAGGGTCATCGCCGCAAACAGGGCCATCACACCTTGGGCATAATTGAAAATGCCAGAGGCCTTGTAGATCAGAACAAAGCCCAGCGCCACGAGCGCATAAAGCACCCCGGCCATCAGCCCGTTAAAGAAGACTTCGGTTGCAAAAAGAAACTGGTCAGACATCAGTCGCTCTCCTCATATCTGTCAGAACTCTAGTCATGTGCCACCCCCAGATAGGCGTCGATCACATCCTGATTGTTGCGCACTTCATCCGGGGTGCCGTCGCCAATCTTTTTGCCGTAATCCATCACCACCACGCGGTCGGACAGATCCATGACCACACCCATGTCGTGTTCGATCAGGGCAATGGTGGTGCCGAATTCGTCATTCACATCCAGAATAAAGCGGGACATGTCCTCTTTTTCCTCGACGTTCATGCCCGCCATGGGTTCATCCAGCAGCAACAGCTTTGGCTCTGCCGCCAGGGCGCGGGCCAGTTCGACCCGCTTTTTCAAACCATAGGGCAGACGCGCCACCGGGGTTTTGCGGATGTGCTGGATTTCAAGAAAGTCGATGACCTTCTCCACCACTTCACGGTTGGCGGTTTCTTCGCGCTCGGCCTGGCCTTTCCAGAAGGCCTGCCGCAGCAGCCCCGTTTTCATATAGTTGAGCCGCCCGGTCATCACGTTGTCCAATACGGTCATGCCTTCAAACAGGGCAATGTTCTGGAAGGTACGCGCGATACCCTGCTGCGCCACCTCATAGGGGCGCATCTGCGGGCGTGGCTTGCCATGAAATTCAACCGTGCCCTCTTGCGGCACATAAAAGCCAGAGATCACGTTCAGCATCGAGGACTTACCAGCCCCGTTGGGGCCGATGATGGCACGAATTTCGCCTTGGCGGATATCAAACGAAATATCCTTGATCGCCACCACACCGCCAAAGCGCAGGGTGATGTTTTTCATTTCCATCACCACGCCGCCAATGGTGCGACCGTCTTCAGTGACATAGCTATCGGATTGGTCAAGCATGTGCGACGCCTCCAGTGATCTGCCAACCCAAATTGTTAACCATTTTAGGGGACAGTTGAGAAAGATAAGTAGCAAGGAGTTCCCTGCAATGTTTAGCGAGTTCGAGCACACCTGCCTGTTGAAGATGGCGCTTGAGTGTCGACGCGACGGCCTGTCTCAATCTGAAAGCTGCGCCGCCATAAAGTCGCGCACCGGCGATTTCAGCGCAGCCTTCATGATCCGCCAGGTGGTGCATACCGCCTTCCATCCCGAACGCCGTCCCGACCTGGTCTAAGACCCGGTCAAAGGGTTCGAAACGGGCAATGTGCCGGGGGGAATGCAAGCGGATCATTCTGCCGCCACCCTGTGCTGCGCCGTCGGGGCAAGCGTGGCATCCATGATCGTAAGCGTTGCGCTGATCGCGCCCTTGCGGCCATCTTCATAAGTGACTTCGGTGGTGGTCGAGATCTCGCTTGATCCGTCATAAAGCGCGGTAATGATATCGTCGAACTTCTCTTCGACGATACGGCGGCGCACCTTGCGGGTCCGGGTCATCTCCCCGTCATCCGCATCCAGTTCCTTATGCAGCACCACAAAGCGATGCACCTGACAGCCCGACAACATCGGATCTGCGGCAACCGATTTGTTCACCTCGGCGACATGTTCCTGAATAGAGGCCAGCACCTTGGGGTGGCCTGCCAGTTCCTGATAAGAGGCATAGGCAATATTGTTGCGCTCTGCCCAGTTGCCCACCGCCGAAAGGTCGATATTGATAAAGGCAACGCAGCGGTCCTTGCCATTGCCAAAGAGAACCGCCTCCAGAATATCGGGATAGAACTTCAGCTTGTTCTCGACAAACTTGGGGGCGAACATGCCGCCATCAGCCATCTTACCCACATCCTTGGCCCGGTCGATGATGCGCAGATGGCCGGTTTCTTCTTCAAAAAAGCCCGCATCCCCGGTGGCAACCCAGCCTTCTGGGTCTTTGGTGTCAGCTGTGCTTTCGGGGTTTTTGTAGTATTCCACAAAGGTCCCGGGTGAGCGGTAGAAGATTTCGCCATTGTCAGCGATACGGATCTCCACATCCGGTGCCGGCACCCCAACCGTATCGGCGCGCACTTCGCCATCGGGCTGCACGGTGATGAAAACGGTGGCTTCGGTCTGACCATACAGCTGTTTGAGGTTGATCCCCAGCGAGCGGTAGAATTCAAAAATCTCGGGGCCGATTGCCTCGCCCGCCGTATAGCCGACGCGCACATTGCCAAAGCCCAGCGTATCTTTCAGCGGGCCATAGACCATCACGTTGCCCAGCGCATATTTCAACCGGTCCATCAATCCGACAGGCTTGCCATCCAGAATGCTGGGGCCAACCCGTTTGGCATGGTCCATAAAGTAGTGGAACATCTTGCGCTTGAAATTGCCCGCGTCTTCCATGCGGATCATCACATTGGTCAGCTGGGTTTCAAACACCCGCGGTGGCGCAAAGTAATAGCTGGGGCCGATCTCGCGCAGATCGGTCATCATGGTCTCCGGGCTTTCCGGGCAGTTGACGCAGAAGCCTGACCAATAGGCCTGACCAATTGAGAAAATGAAATCGCCGACCCAGGCCATCGGCAGATAGGCGAGGATCTCGTCGCTCTGTTTCAGCTTGTCAAATTCGCAAGCGTTCTTTGCGCTTTCGATGATATTGCGATTGGACAGCACCACGCCCTTGGGCTTGCCGGTGGTGCCCGACGTATAAAGCATCACGCAGGTGCTGTCATAGGTCAGCGCGGCGCGGCGCGCCTTCAGTTCGTTGATCCATTCATCATGGGCGGCACGGCCCTGATCCTGCACATGGGCATATTCATGCAGGGTGCTGTGATCGTATTTGCGCAGGCCGCGTGGATCAAGATAGATAAGGTGTTCAAACTGGTGCAACTGGTCCTGCACCTCGATCACCTTGTCGACCTGTTCCTGATCAGCCGCAATCACAAAGCGGGCACCGCAGTGATCCAGCACATAGGCCATCTCTTCTGCATTGGCGTCCTGATACAGCGGCACCGGAATGGCACCGACGGACTGCGCCGCCACCATGGACCAGTACAGATAGGGGCGATTGCCACCGATGATGGCGATGAAATCACCCTCATTGACGCCAAGATTGATCAAACCCAGCGCCAGGGCCTCGATCTCCTTGGCGGTTTCCGCCCAGGTCCAGCACTGCCAAATGCCAAATTCTTTTTCCCGGTAGGCCGGTTTATCACCGAATTCCGAAACGTTGCGTTCAAGCAGCGCCGGCAGGGAGAGTTTCCCCGCAGCGCCTGACTGCATCTGAGCCAATGTCTTTCTCCTCCCATTCCGGCCTCCCCCGGCCGGCGATCGCTGTCACACGATTCTATTCCCAGTTTGGGACTGGCTCATGCTAGCGGGTCAAGTTTTTCGTGAAGTTTTCACAAACCTTACGAATTGTAACAGGCCAAAGACGGGCCCGGATTTCAGCCTTTGCCGCGCCCCGTTTTGCCGCCCCCCTTTGCCAATGCCGCCTGCAATGATAGCCAAGGTACGGGAGAGTGCCATGAACCGAGCAGACAAGACCTACGCCGCAATGACCAGCGCCGGGCTGAACCTGATTGCCCAGGCGATTTCGATATATGACAGCGAGTTGCGCCTGGCGGTGTGCAACAGCCGCTTTCAAGAGATGTTCAACCTGCCCGACGCCCTGGTCACCCCCGGCGCCCGGTTCGAAGATACCATTCGCCATATCGCCTCCAGCGGTGAATATGGTCCGGTGGATGACATTGAAGAACTTGTGGCAGTACGCGTAAATCAAGCCCTTGATTTTGAACCACACTACCTGGAACGCACCCGCGCCAACGGGCAGGTCATCTCGATCGAGGGGGCGCCCCTTCCGCAGGGCGGCTGGGTGGCGGTCTACACCGATATCAGCCGCGCCAAACGGGTCGAACAGCTGCTGCGCGCCCGATCCGAAGAAATGTCAGACCGGCTTATCGCCCATACCGAAGAACTTTCAGCAACCAACCGAGAGCTGGCAGCTACCAATAACGCGCTGGAAGAGGCCAAGCGGCAATTGACGGAAATAGAGGGGCGCACCCGGCTGACCACCGAAATGATGCCCGCCCATATCGCCCATGTCGATGCCGATGGCTACTACACCTATACCAACCGGCGGCTAAGCTCGGTGTTTCCAAGCCGACCCTCTGATATTTTGGAAATGCACATCTCGGATGCGCTGGGGGACCAGGCCTTTGCCAAGATCGAACCGCACCTGCGCGCGGCCTATCAAGGCGGCAGCCCGGTGTTTGAATTCACCGAAGCCCATGACAGCCGCCGCATCCGGGTGGCCTTTACCCCGGATCAAAGCGGCGGCGTCTATATCCTGTCGATGGATGTCACCGAGGAAACCCAGGCCCGCGTTGCCCTGCAACAGGCGCGGCGCCGCGAAATGGCGGCGCAGATGACGTCAGGTCTGGCGCATGACTTTTCCAACCTCCTGACCATCATTCTGGGGATGCAGGGCAAGCTGGGTAAAATGGACCTGCCCCCCCAGGGACAAGAGATGGTGCGCGGTACGCTTGCGGCGGCGCGGCGCGGCGGGCGACTGCTGAACCGGATTGCAGAGATGACAGGCCAGCGCAGCCTGCGCCCTCAGGCGACCAACATGCACGCGCTCTTGGCTGAACTGAAAATCCTCGCCACCCCGTCGTTGCCCCAGGGCATGGGGTTGAGCGTGCTGGACAATACCCCTGATGTGCTCTTCCTGCTGGACGCAGGGAAGCTGCAGGATGCGTTGTTGAACCTGATTCTGAACGCCCGCGATGCCTGCGGCGTCAACGGCCAGATTACCGTCAGCGCCCATAGCATTGGCCAGATCTGGCTTGAAATCAGCGTCACCGATACCGGTCCCGGCTTTTCTAACACGGCGCTGAAAGAGGCGCTCAACCCGTTTTTCACTACAAAAGGCAGCGAAGGATCGGGGCTGGGGCTGCCAATGGTATATGATATGGCCAAATCCGCC
Source organism: Pseudophaeobacter sp. (assembly GCF_048267565.1). Lineage (NCBI taxonomy): Bacteria > Pseudomonadati > Pseudomonadota > Alphaproteobacteria > Rhodobacterales > Roseobacteraceae > Pseudophaeobacter > Pseudophaeobacter sp. Next base: position 26,675 of record NZ_JBLWXG010000002.1, read on the forward strand.
GGCGGCGATATGCGCGTTGGCAATACCGTGTCAGGCGCCAATGTCACCCTGCGCCTGCCCTACCGGCTTGCCCCGGATTGCCGGGGCGGCCTGGCGCTCTTGGTTGAAGACAACGAAGAGCTACGCTCTACCTTTCGTGACATGCTGATTGATCTTGGCTATTCGGTGATCGAAGCCACCAGCGTCGACGAAGCCTGCGCCCTGGCAGCAGACCTGCCCGATATCACGCTGGTCCTGTCGGACGTCAAACTAGAGGGCGAGGCCACCGGCATTGATCTGGCGCAACGCCTGAAGGGCACCGGTCTGCCAATTGTGTTGATGACCTCGCTGCTGCCCAGTGATCCGCAGTTCCGTATCGCGCTAAAGACTGGACCCGTGCTGCAAAAACCCTTTACCACACAGCAACTGTCCGCCCTTATCACCCCGGAGACCCCAGCATGACCGCGCCTCTTGTCACGATCCTGGATGATGAGCCCGAGATCCGGCAGATCCTTACCGACTGCCTGCAAGAGGCGGGGTTTCGCACTCAGAGTTTTTCCCGTGCCCGCGAATTTGAAGCCTCGCTGAAGCGGGTGACGCCGGATGTTTGCCTGGTGGATCTGTCGCTGCCCGATGTGGACGGGCTGACGCTGGTGCATCGGCTGGCGCTGGAACAGGGGGCGGCGGTGATCATCATCTCAGGCCGGGCACAGGTGCAGGATCGCGTCACCGGGCTGGAACTGGGGGCCGATGACTATATCACCAAACCCTTTGACCCCACAGAAGTGGTGGCCCGCATTCGCGCCCGCCTACGCTCTGGCCCGCGCAGCCAACCGACCAGCGGCAATACCGCCAGATTTGCCGGCTGGACCGCGCATTTCGACCGCTACATGCTAGAGGATGACGCCGGCACCGAGGTACCGTTTTCCCATGCCGAAGGCGAGGTGCTGCGGCTGTTTCTTGATAGTCCCAAACGGCTGATTTCACGCGCTCAGATGCAAGAAAGCCTGGGCGGCGGTGCTGGGGACAGTTTTGACCGGGCCATGGATGTTCGGGTGTCCCGACTGCGCACAAAACTGCGTGAAGATCCAAAAAACCCCCGTCTTATCAAGACAATATATGGCGCGGGCTATATTTTTCTTGGTGATGTCACCTGGGCCTGACCCCAGCAAACCGGGGGCAGATGCCGGGGGAAAAGATACTGCCTGCCCCCTCTTGCTCGCGCGATTCGCTCTGGTATAGAATCGGTGTATGGCCACCTGTCTGCTCTATACTCAAACCCAAAACCGTCGGTCCCGGTTTTACCGGATCGAATTGGCGTTGAACCTGTTTTCAGAAGTCTCGGTGCTCAGGGAATGGGGCTTTGCCGGCAGCAATGGCCAATGCGCCATCAACAACTATGACAACCTGCGCGAGGCCTCTCTGGCTGCAGACAGGCACCGCAATAGAATGTTGAAACGCGGCTACGCCCGCAGCTGATTCCCGTGCCACGGCCAACCCGGATCCGTCTGGACCGCGCTACAGCGACAGCGCCGCCTGGTGCAAAACCTCCAACCCCTTAACCAGATCTTCCTCTTTGGTGTCTTCGTCAAAGGCGTGGCTGATGCCGCCGATCGAGGGCACAAACAACATCGCCGTCGGCATCACCCGCGCCATATTGGCCGCATCATGCAGGGCACCCGAGGGCAGATCGCGCCATTTTCCGGGTGCCTGGGCCTCGGCCGCCTGACGCAGCGCTGCCTTCAGATGCGGATCCATGGCGGCCGGCTCAATGCCGCCCACCGTGCCCAGCTCTACGGTGACGCCGCGCTCCTGGGCGATCTCTGCTGCTACCGCGCGCATGATTTCTTCCAGCGCCAACAGCAGCGCCGGGTCACCGTCGCGCCACTGCAGCGCAAAACGCACAGTGCCCGGCACCACCGAAGAGGCATTGGGGCTGAGTTCCGCATGACCAAGGGTCCAGACCGTTGTCGATGTGGCCACCTCGGCAAAGCGCTGGTTGATCCGCTGGTTGAAATCGCACAGTGCCTGAAAGGCATCCTGGCGCAGCGCCATTGGCGTGGTCCCGGCATGGTTCTGCCGCCCATTGATCACGATACGCAGCTCGCGGATGCCGACAATGTCGCTGACCACGCCAACCTGATCGCCCGAGACATCCATGCCAGGCCCCTGTTCGATATGCATCTCGATAAAGCCGGTGAACATGTCATAGGGCAGAAAATCCTTGGCGCGCCCAGACATGCGGGCGCGGGCCGTGCTCAGCACCACCCCGCCGGTATCGGTCAACTGGTCTGCCTCTGCCAGAGACACGTTTCCGGTCCAGACATCGGACCCGGTCAGAATGCCAAAGCGCCCCTCTTCATCCTGGAAGTTCACGACTGAAATTGGCGGCCCGCCCGCCTCCTTGGCCGCCCGGGCGATTTCCAGCCCAGCCACCACACCCAGGGCACCATCCAGCCAGCCGCCTTCCGGTTGGCTATCGCTATGCGATCCAATCAGCAGGGATTTTTCGCCGGCCAGCCCAAAGCAATTGCCAATAGGGTCCAGGTGAACCGTTAGCCCGGCCTCTTCCATCCGTCCGGCCAACCAGCGCCGGGCCGCAATATCCACAGCACTATAGGCTGGGCGCACAACGCCTTTTCCCTGACCAGAGGCACCAAAAGACCGCAGGCGGTGCAGATCATCAAGAAAGCGGTCGCAATTCAGGCTCATAGGATTCTCTCTATCTTGAACTGTTTCCGGAACAGCGCCGGTCGTCGCGCATTCTGCGCTGCCCCTTTCACTTTCATGGGCATTGTCACAGTGCAATGTCCAAGAGCCGGAGAAAAGCCATTTACCCTTGGATGCGACATTATTACTAAATCGAACATTTTTCTGTAAATTCGGGCCCGCCGACCCCTGAGAATTATCACGCTTCCAAAAAATTTCGCCCGTGCCAAACCCTCTCTTCCATGTCGGAGCCTGCTCCAATATGAAATTCAGGAACAGAATTGGAACGCGCTGCATGACACATATCACCCTGATCCGCCACGGGCAGGCCAATACCGAGGCCCGCGATGAGGCAAGCTATGACCGGCTGAGCGCGCTGGGTCACCAGCAAGCGGCCTGGCTGGGCGACCACCTTGCCGAAACGGGCTCTCATCATCCAAGGATATATTGCGGCACCCTGACCCGACATATCGAAACCGCCACCGCGATGGGCTGCCAAGAGGTGATCCAGGATCCCCGCCTCAACGAGATGGAATATTTCACCATGGCCCAGGCGATGGAGCAGCAATTTGACCTGCCGATCCCGCAGGAACGCGAGGGCTTTATCGAGCATCTGCCAAAGGTGTTCCAAGCCTGGGCCGCCAATAAAATCGACGCCCCGCCCGAAAGTTGGCAGGCCTTTGAACAGCGCACCCAGCAGGTGCTGAGCGACATTGCCGAGGGCGACGGCCCGGCACTGGTGGTGACCTCGGGGGGCTTCATCTCGATGGCGATGCGTCAGGCCATGGGGCTGGATACCAACGGCATGGCCCGCGTTGCGCTGGCAATCATGAATACCTCTATGCACCGACTGTTTCCCATCGGCGGCCATCTCAGCCCCGTCTTGTTCAACGCGGTGCCGCATCTGGATAGCACTGAACGTCAATACGCCCAGACCCACCTGTAGCCCCACGCCTGCCCCAACCAAGACCCTGCCAGGAGATCAGACATGCAGCTTTACTACGCCCCCGGCACCATCTCGATCGCCGTCGCCATCGCCCTGGAAGAAGCCGGGCTTGAGTATGAGGCGATCAAGGTCGACTTTGCCAGCAAAGAACAGCAGACCCCAGGCTATGCCCAGATCAACCCAAAGGCCCGCGTACCCGCGCTGGCTGTTGAGGGCGGCATCCTGACCGAAACCGGGGCGCTGCTGGATTATATTGCCGATCTGGCCCCCCAGGCAAACCTGCGCCCTAGTGACCCGTTGCTGGCCGCCCGCATGCGCGAGGTGATGTATTACATTGCCTCTACCATGCATGTGAACCACGCTCACAAAATGCGCGGCAGCCGCTGGGCCAGCAAGACCTCCAGCTACAAGGACATGCAGGCCAAGGTGCCCGAAACCATGGCAGCCTCTTGTGCCTATATCTGCCAGTTTGGCCTGCGTGGTCCCTTTGTGCTGGGCGACACAGTCAGCCTTGCAGACTGCTATCTCTATGTGGTCTGCACCTGGCTTGCAGGCGACGGTGTAGATCTGACAAACTTCGCCAAAATCCAATCCTTCATGTCGGCCATGCAACAGCGCGCCTCGGTGCGCGCGGTGCAGGCCAAGGGAATGCTGTAAAGGACACGCAATGACACATCTCTGGGTTCGGGCTGAACAGCGCCCCAATGAAGACCGCACTGGGCTAACCCCGGAAGGCGCCAAGGCGCTGCTAGACGCAGGCATCAAGGTCACGATCGAAGAAAGCTCCGTTCGTGCCATTCCGCTGCAGGGCTATCGTGATGCAGGCTGCGCCATCGCGGCTGAAAATTCCTGGCCCACCGCCCCGGCGGATGCAATCATCTTTGGCCTGAAAGAACTGCCCGAGGACGGCACCCCGCTACCGCATCGCCACATCATGTTTGGTCACGCCTTCAAGGGCCAACATTCCGGCAAGGCCCTGCTGGACCGTTTTGCGGCGGGCGGTGGCACGCTGTATGATCTGGAATATCTGGTGGATGAAGCCGGTCGCCGGGTGGCTGCTTTTGGATACTGGGCGGGCTATGCCGGTGCTGCGGTGACGCTGAAAACCTGGTGCGCCCAGAAGCGCGGCGAGATCTGCGGTCCCGTCGGCGTCTATCCCGGCAAGGATGCGCTGCTGGCGGAATTGAGCGCCGAGCTGAAAGCGGTGCAGGCGGATGTGCCCTCTGCAATTGTCATCGGCGCCATGGGCCGCGTTGGCACCGGCGCGGCTGATCTTTGCGAGGCGATGGGCATCACAGTCACCAAATGGGACATGGCAGAAACCGCAAGCGGCGGACCCTTCCCCGAGATCCTGCAACATGATCTGTTTCTCAACTGTATCTTTGCCCGCCCCGGCACCCCGGTCTTTGTACCGCAAGAGGCCCTGACAGCGGATCGCAAGCTCAGCGCGATTGGCGATGTCGCCTGCGACCCCGACAGCGATTACAACCCGGTCCCCGTTTACAGCCAGGCCACCAGCTGGGACGCCCCGGCGCTGCGGGTGGCCACTGATCCGGTGATGGATGTGATGGCGATCGACAATCTGCCCTCGATGCTGCCGGTTGAAAGCTCGCAGGACTATGCAGCCCAACTGCTGCCCTCGCTGCTGACGCTGGACGATCTGAAGGCCGGTGTCTGGGGCCGAGCGGAAGCAACCTTCCGCGAATTCGTACCCGCCTGATGGAGCTATACCTTGGATATACTGCGGCGCTGATGGGCACTGTCTGCTGGCTACCGCAGGCCTGGAAAGCCTGGGCAAGCCGCGATACCTCTGGCCTGTCTCTATCTGCCAACCTTATGTTTTTGCTCACAGTGGGCCTGTGGTTCTGCTACGGAATCATGGTAGGGGACTGGCCGATCATCATTGCCAATTTCTGCGCCATTCTGATTGTGGTCAGCATCGTTCTGGCCAAACTGCGCTATAAATAACGGAGAACTCACATGACTATTCACTGGTGTGGCACCGGCCTTTCGGCCATTCCCGGTCTGCGTCGCCTGCTGGAAGCGGGCCACGATGTCGCCGTTTGGAACCGGACAACCGACAAAGCCCGCGAAGCTGTGGGCGACCTCACCTCCAATATCCATGCCTTTGACATCGACGCCCTGGGCGCATTGCTCAGCCCGGCAGATGTTGTCATTTCGATGCTGCCCGCCGATTTCCATGTACAGCTGGCCGAACTGGCGATTTCCAAGCAGGCGCATTTTGTTTCGTCGTCCTATATCGCCCCCGAGATGCGCGCCCTGGATGACAAGGCCCGCGCGGCCGGCGTTGCCTTGGTCAACGAGGTCGGCCTTGACCCGGGCATCGACCATCTGATGGCCCATGCGCTGGTGGGTGATTACAAGGCCTCGGCCGCCTTTGACGCCAGCAATGAGATCAGCTTTCTGTCCTATTGCGGCGGGATCCCCAAGATCCCCAACCCCTTCCGCTATAAGTTCAGCTGGTCGCCCCTGGGCGTGTTGAAAGCGCTGCGTTCACCGTCCAAATCCATCCGCGATTTCAAGGAACTGGAGGTCGCGCGCCCCTGGGATGCAATCTCGACCTACCACGCCCCCCTGCCCGAAGCCGAAAGCTTCGAAGTCTACCCCAACCGCGACTCGCTGCCCTTTGTTGGCCAGTACCACTTTGGCACTGATTGGCAGATCAAGGAGTTCGTGCGCGGCACCCTGCGCCTGAACGGCTGGAGCACAGCCTGGGCAGATGTCTTCAAGGAAGTCGAAACCCTGGAAGGCGCGGCAGGCGATGCCCGGCTCAAGGAAATGTCGGATCAGTTCTGGGATGAAAACGCCTATGACGAAGGCGAACCTGACCGGGTGGTGATGTGTGTCGAACTCAAGGCCGAACAGGCGGGCAAGACAGTCTGGCACAAGACCTATGTGATGGATGCCTGGGGCGATGATCGCGGCACCGCCATGGCGCGTCTCGTGTCCTTCCCGGTCTCCTATGCCATCGAGGCCGTGATAAATGGAAAAATCGCCCCCGGCGTTCACGCCGCCCCCAGCGATCCCGCCCTGGTCGAGGACTGGATGGGAAAGATCGCCCAGCTGGCGCAACATCTTGAAGTCAAAAACCGCCTCGCCTGATAGCGGCGATGGCCATGCGAATACCTTGGGCCCGCACAAGCGGGCCCTTTTTCTTGCCCGATCACCACGATTTCAGCCTGCAATGCGCGCCATGTTTTAACGGCCGATAACATCGCCTTCGACGTCGACCACCGCAATCCCCAGCGCGTCCAGACCCGCTTCCAGATTGTCCGCCAAATGGGGGGTGCCAATCAGGTATTCCACTGTCGGGGTGGTGGCTTCGGTCCGTGCCGTCTCGATGGCCTCTTCTAGCTCTTCGGCTTCAAAACTCCCTCGGCCAATCCACATGATCGCAGTCAGCTCGGCCTGCTCATCCTCGCCAAGTCGCTCAATAAAAGCCCGCAGTTCACCTTCTGCGCGCCCCAGTTCCCGCGCCATCAGTGCCACCTGTGCCACCTTGCGTGTTGAAATTTCCAGCATCGCCTACCTCCTTCTGTTCGCCGCTTACCCCATCAAACAGGAGCGCAGGATAAGGGTCTTTGATCTGAGGCAAGTAAAGCACCTTGCCCCATCAATCTGCGTCTGGGCTCACAGGCTCCTGTCCGAAGATTTCGAGCCCCTTGCTGCGCCCGCGCAGATGCACCGCAGGCAGGGCAATCCATCCCTCGCGCGCGGGCTCTGCTGCAGCAGCCTCAAGCACCGCAGCCGAGGCAATAACACCAACGCCCGCAGTTTTGGTCAGCTCTTCCAGTCGCGCTGCCGTATTCACTGTATCGCCAAAAACGGAATACTCCAAACGCTCGGCAGAACCGACAACACCCGAAAAAACATCCCCAAGGTGGAGGCCAATTCCGACCCGCACTTCATTTTGGCCACTGGCGCGTCGCTCAGCGCCCCAGTCCCCAAGCTCTCGGAGCAAGGCCTCAACGCAATTCAGCGCTTCGCGACCGGCATTTTCGCCATCAAACAAGATCATCGCCGCGTCGCCGATAAACTTGTCAATCATCCCACCGTGATTGCCAACCGCCAGATGCACCCGCCTGCGAAACTCGCTGATATAGGCGCCAACCTCTTCCGGAGCACGCCCTTCTGACCAACGGGTGAAGCCGCGAATATCCACAAACATCACCGCCATCTCATGCTGCTTGCCACGGCGCAGCTCGCTCAGCCCGCCGTCGGCCAGCCGATCCGCCAACTGCGCGGGCAGATAGCGGGTCAGGTTGGCACGGGCCTGTGCATCTATGATGGAACTGTGCAGCAGCTTGCGCGTCCGGTAGGCCACCGCAATCAGCACAACGCCCCCCAAGGCGATCATGGTGATCCGCACCACATTTGGTGGCAGCATGACAAGATCTTTCACCCGGTTGGTCACATAGGGGGTAATCGCCTCGGGTTGCCACAGGGTCAGGTAGGCAAGCCCGGCAACCGTCAAGGTGACGCAATAGGTCTGCAGATAGGGATTAAAGCGCAGCACTGAAAAAGCCAGAATCACCGGCACCAGCCAAGTCGGGGGGAGCAGAAAGGTCAGCTCTCCGGGCAGACCGGTATTGATCAACCCGGCCCAGGTGTTCACCAGCATGAAGGCACAGTCCAGCGTGACGGCCGGCCAGACCATCCAACTGCGAAACCGCCCGGAACTCGCCAGCCAGAACGCCACTGCGCCCAGCAGGAAATAGGAAATCAGGGTGCAGAAGGCCAAAATCCACTGCATCCGCAGATAGGGCTGCGTGTAGCCTGCATCTCCTTTGACAGCAAAAACAAAGGCAAACAGCAGACAGAAGGCCACGCCGATCCGCAGCAGGGCAACCAGCCGTTCGACTTCCACCTCGGCTTTGCGCAGCAGAGCGCCATCAAGTGTCTCGTGCGTCACGTCTCTTTTGCCCCCAGCGGTACAACATTGATTGTCGGCTCTGCCGGGATCTCTTCAAAATCAAAATTGTCCAGCCGCTGTGCCCGCCGCCCGGCCTTCTCGGCGCTGATCTTGATCTCGGCAATATCCTTGGCCGCCTGGCCAAAATGGCGATCCAGATTGCCGACGCGATCCCCCAGCCGTTCGACATCCCGGTGCAGATGCCCCAGTTCGGCACGGATGGCCCCCGCCTGTTCGCGCATGCGGGCATCCTTTAGAATGGCGCGCATGGTGTTCAGCGTCGCCATGCAGGTCGTGGGGGATACAATCCAGACCCGCGCGGCAAATCCCTCGCGCACCACCCCAGAGAAATTTGCGTGCAGTTCGGCATAAACGGCCTCTGAGGGCAGAAACATCAGCGCCCCCTCGGCGGTTTCGCCCTCGATGATATATTTCTGCGAAATCGCCGTGATATGCGCCCGCAACGCCGCCTTCATCTGCCGGATGGCATAGGCTTTTTCATCGCGGCTCTCGGCGCGGTGCAGCGCTTCATAGGGTTCCAGCGGGAATTTGGAATCGATCACGATCGGGCCCGGCGGGTTGGGCAGATGCACCAGGCAATCGGCGCGTTTGCCGTTGCTTAGGGTCGCCTGCATGGTGTAGCTGCCCGCCGGCAGCGCCTTGGACACGATGTCATTCAGCTGGATTTCCCCAAAGGCGCCGCGGGTCTGCTTGTTTGACAGGATATCCTGCAGCGACAGCACATCGCCTGACAGTTTGGTGATATTGTCCTGTGCCCTGTCGATCGCCGCCAGCCGTTCCTGCAACTGGGTCAGCGAGGTCACGGTGCGCTTGCTGCTGCCATGCAGGCTTTCTTGCATACGTTCCTGCATTTCAGCCATGGCCTGGGCCTGCCGCAGTGCATTTTCAGCCAGCCGGTCGTTCATATGCTGCTGCACATCATTCAGGCGCGTCTCAACGGTTTGTACCATCTGCAGCTGCGCGGTGGCCTGGCTGTCGGACACATGCTGCACCCCGCCGCGCAGCTGCTGCACCGATTGGCCCAGCTGGTTCATATGCTGCGCCAGCGGGGCAACAGCCCGCGCCGCTCGCGCGGAACTGCGCAGCGACAGCAGCAACAACAGCAGCAACACCGTGGCAAAGCCAAGTCCCAGCAAAATCAGAAGCCCGACTTCATTCATCGCCTGAACGGCCTGCTCCATGCCCTCCATCAACTGCGCCCAAACAGCCGTTCGATATCGGCCAACTTCAGCTCGACATAGGTGGGGCGACCGTGATTGCACTGGCCGGAATGCGGCGTGGCCTCCATCTCTCGCAACAAGGCGTTCATTTCCTCGCCGCGCATCCGCCGCCCCGACCGGATAGAGCCGTGGCAGGCAACCCGGCTCAGGATGGCCTCCAGACGCGCCTGCACCAGTTGGCTTTCGCCCTGGTCGTCCAGCTCATCCAGGATATCCTTGACCATGGCCTCGGCATTGACCTCGCCCAGGATGGCCGGGGTTTCGCGCACCGCAAGGGCAGATCCGCCAAAGGCTTCGATGGTCAGGCCGAACTGTTGCAGCGCCTCGGCATGGGCCAAGATGCGGGCACAGTCATTGCTTCCAAGTTCGACAATTTCCGGGATCAGCAGCGCCTGCGCCGCGACGCCGTTTTGCGCCATCTGTTTCTTCAGCTTTTCATAGACCAGCCGTTCATGGGCCGCGTGCTGATCGACAATGACCATACCGTCCTCGGTCTGAGCGATTATGTAGTTTTCGTGCACCTGCCCGCGTGCCGCCCCCAACGGCAGATGCTCGGCCCCGGGCGCGCTGCCCTCGGGCGCATCCAACATCGGCCCCGGGGCCTCCTCGGTCACGCGACCGCTGTAATCGCCCTGCAGCTCGGCAAAGCCCTGGGCGGCGGGTGGCGGCGCGGTAAATGCAGGGCTGAAACCTGGGCTCTGCCCCGCATAGGACGCACTGCGCGCCCCCATGGAAGGCCGGTCCATCTTATACACCCGCGGGGCACCCGTGGCGGTTGGCGCTTCGGGGCGCATCGCCCCAAGGGTCGCACCGGCCACAGTGGTCGAAGCCCGATGCCCCGCCTCTGCCAGGGCATGCCGCAGGGCGGATACGATCAACCCGCGCGCCAGACCGGGGTCGCGAAATCGAACCTCGGATTTTGCGGGATGGACGTTCACATCCACCAAGGTCGGATCGCAATCAATGAACAGGGCCGCCGCCGGGTGGCGATCCCGGCTGAGAAAATCAAAATAGGCCCCCCGCAACGCGCCCGTTAGCATCTTGTCCTTCACCGGTCGGCTGTTCACAAACAGAAACTGCGCCACCGCCGCGCCGCGTGAATAGGTCGGCAGCGCCGCATAGCCAAACAGGCGAATGCCATCGCGGCTGGCATCGACACGCAGCGCGTTTTCGCCAAATTCGCGCCCCAGCACCGAGGCCAGCCGCCCGTGCAGCGCATCAAACAGATCGCCAGTCAGTGGGTCAGCGCGAAAGGTCACCCGGCCCTCGCCGCCGCCCGAGACATCGCGCAGGGTGAACCCCACCGAAGGTTCCGCCATGGCCAGCCGCTTAATCACATCGCCAATGGCCTGGGATTCGGCGCGATCCGTGCGCATGAACTTCAGCCGGGCCGGCGTGGCATAAAACAGATCGCTCAGCTCGACGATGGTGCCCGCGCGCAGAGCCGCCGGGCGCACCGGTTCCATCTTGCCGCCAGAAACCTTGATCTGTGCTGCCTCATGCCCTGCCGCCCGGCTGGTGATGGTAAGTCGCCCCACCGCGCCCAAACTGGGCAGCGCCTCGCCGCGAAAGCCAAAGGTGTGGATATTGAGCAGGTCTGATCCGTCGATTTTTGAGGTGGCATGGCGCGACAGCGCCAGCGGCAGATCCTCGGGCGTCATGCCGCAGCCATCATCCGTTACCCGGATCAGGGTCTTGCCGCCATCGGCAATATCTATGGTGATCCGCCGCGCCCCTGCATCAATGGCGTTTTCAACCAGTTCCTTCACTGCCGAGGCAGGACGTTCCACCACCTCGCCGGCGGCAATACGGTTGATGGCGCTGTCATCCAGCTGGCGAATGGTGGGGCGCTGGGGATCGCTGATATGGGGGTTCTGCGTGCTCATACCGCTAAATTTAGCAGCTTCACGCGATTCTGCCACCGCTTGTGTTGTAAATTCCGAACAAGAGGGGAACAAAATTGCATACCGCAGGCTGCGGGGATTTTTCCCCTGCCTGCGGCACTATTCACACCCCGGCCGGGGCACCTGCGCGGCTGCGGCAGGGGCCGCATTTGGCGGTCACGGCAAGGACGCCCCCCGAAACTGTGGCGATCATTCCGGCGGCGCTGACCGCGTCCTGCCCGCCCAACCACAGCGGGCCATAGCCCGCAAGAACATAGCCGAGCACCGCCGCCAGCACCGCAAATCCCACGCTCCAGCCGATCTGGGCTTCCAGCCGATTGGTCATCATCCGCGCCGAGGCCGCCGGGCAAATGAACATGGCAATGACAATGATGGACCCCACCGCATCAAAGGCCGCAACCGCCGCAACGGCTGCGGTGATCACCAGGCCCAGGCCCAGCAGATTGGTGCGAATGCCCATGGTACGGGCAAAGCCCTCATCAAAGGTGGAAATCTTCAGCGCCCGCCAGAACAGTGCGATGAACAGGCAGACACCCACCAGCGTCAGGGCCATGCGGGGCAGCTCTACCGGCAGATAGCGCAGCGCCTGCGGATCCAGCAGCGACCTCCAGCCCGTGGCATCCAGCCAAATCAGGCTTTCCAGATTGCCATAAAGCGCATGTTCCACATCCAGATGCACCGCCGAGGTATCGCTCTGTTCCAGCAACAAAACCCCAAAGGCAAACATGGTGGTAAAGACAACCCCCATGGCAGCGCCCGGTTCAATCCGGCCCAGACGGCGAATGGCTTCGATCAGCACCACCGCAACCAACGCCGCACCCGCCGCGCCCAGCATCATCGGCCAGGCAGCGATCATGCCCGTCAGCAGAAAGGCCACCACGATGCCAGGCAGCACCACATGGCTGATGGCATCGCCGATCAGGGCCTGACGGCGCAGCAACAGGAAATTCCCCGGCAACGCGCAGGCCACAGCGGCAAACACGCCAATCAGCATCGGTGTCAGGGACAGGGGGACAAATTCTTCGCCGCTCATGACAGCACCTCACGCGGACCGTCAATTCGACGGTCGATTTCTTGGATTTGATCCACGGTCAGCACCGTTTCAATATCGCGCAGCCCATCATAGAGCGCCGCTGCGGCCTCTTGCGTGACGTCACCGCGCACCACTTCCCAACGCCTTTCGTCGCGCAGCGCCTTGGCGGCGCGGGCCTGGCCCTTGGCGGTGGCAACCCCATCCGCCCGCAGCAGGCCAGCCCGGCGCAGCAACCGCAGGGTCAGGCTCTCATAAATGGCCTGCCCCTGGGCCAGCGCCAGCAGGCCCTGGCGCAGGTGCACGCGCCGCTGGAACCGCATATGGCGCAGCATCGCCGCCAGTACGCCGCGGTTAGGCGCCAACAACAGCGAGAGCGCAAAGAGTGCAAAGCTTACCAAAACGATGATCGGGCCAGTTGGCAAATTCGGGGCCGAGGCAGAAAGCGCCGCGCCGATATAGGCCGCAATACCGCCAAACAGCCCAGCCAGCAGCACCACGCGATCGGATCGCTCGGACCAGAACCGCGCGGTGACGGCAGGGATGATCAACAGCGCGACGATCAGGATCAGCCCGACAATCTTTAGCCCGACAACGGTCACCGCCATGACCAGCCCCATCATCAGCAGGTCGATCCGGTCTACCGGCAGGCCACGTGCCGCGGCATATTCCGGGTCAAAAGCCACCAATGTCATAGGCCGACGGGTCAGCAGCACCAAGAGCAGCGTCACCGCCCCACCCGCAGCGATCACCAGCGCGTCGCTGTAAAGCATCCCGGCGGTAGAGCCGAGCAGGAACCCTTCCAGCCCGGCCTGTCGGCCCACCCCCAGCGTCTGGATCACGGTCAGCAGAACAATGCCAAAACCAAAAAACACCGACAGCACGGCGCCAATGGCCGCATCTTCCGCCAGGCGGGTATTGCGGGTCAGCCAGTTCATGCACCAAAGGCCGATACCGGCAGAAACGGCGGACCCCAACAACAGCCCCGCCAGATTGCGTCCATCGCCGCCTGCCAGGGCCATCAGCAAAAAGGCTATGCAGACCCCAGGCAGGGTGGCATGGCTCACCGCGTCGGAAACCAGCGCCCGTTTGCGCAGAAACAAGAAGGTGCCGGTGATCCCGGCTGCCGTCCCCAAGAGGGCCGCCCCGATGGCCACCAACGTGGCATTATAGCCAAGCTGCAGGGTAAGTGCGTCCAGTAGCATGATCTGTTCCTCTAGCCCCGCGCCAGCTGGTCAATCTGCGTCGCTGCCAGACGGCCGCCATAGGCCACCTGCAAGCTTTCTTCGCTGAAGGCCTCAGCAACCGGGCCTTCGGCGACGCGGCGGGTATTGATCAAGAAGACATTGTCAAAATATTCCGCCACCGTGGCCAGGTCGTGATGTACCACAACCACGGTCTTGCCAGCCGCCCGCAGGGATTTCAGCACAGAAATAATGGCCTTTTCCGTTGCTGCATCGACCCCAGCAAAGGGTTCATCCAACAGGTAAAGATCAGCGCCCTGCGCCAGGGCGCGCGCCAGGAACACCCGCTGTTGCTGACCGCCGGACAGCTGACCAATCTGGCGGGTCGCAAAATCCGCCATGCCAACACGGGACAGACAGTCCAGCGCCTTGGCTCGATGATTGCCCTTGATCCAGCCCAACAGGCCCAGTTCACGATAGAGCCCCATCAGAACCACATCAATCACCCGTGTCGGGAAATCCCAGTCCACGCTGGCGCGCTGCGGTACATAGGCGATACGGGCACGCTGTTCGGCCAACGGTCGGCCAAAGATCGTCACTCGGCCCGAAATCGGCGCAACAATGCCAAGTGCGGCTTTCAGCAGGGTGGATTTCCCCGCCCCATTGGGGCCAATGATGGCGGTCATCTGCCCTGGCTCTACCGTCATATCAACGGAAAACACCGCTGGCTTTTCACCATAGCTGACGGTGAGACCACGCACGGCCAGTGGGCTTTGGGCGATTTTGGCATCCTGGTCCAGCCCGGCAACCACGCGGTTTTCAATTAGGCTATTTGCTGCATCCAATGACATATTACAGCCCCGCCGACAGTTTGCTATCCATACCGCGCGCCGGGATTTCGGCCCCCAAGGCAGTGGCGATGGTGGTGATATTGTGATCGAGCATTCCCAGATAGGTGCCTTCATAGCTGCCATCTGCCCCCATCGCATCCGAGAACAGCTCGCCTCCGATGCTCACCGTATGACCCTGGGCCGCCGCGCCTTCGATCAGCGCACGCATAGAGCGGTCCGAAACCGAGCTTTCGACAAAGACCGCCTTGATATCGCGGGCAACCAGCAGATCGACCAGTTCGCCAATACGGTTCAGCCCGGCCTCTGACTGGGTCGAAATGCCCTGAATGCCCAGAACCTCATACCCGTAGTCACGGCCAAAATAGCCAAAGGCGTCATGGGCCGTCAGCAAGACACGATTGTTTTCCGGCACCTTGGCCAGTGCTTCGGTGCCATAGGCGATCAGGCGATCCAGTTCAGCCAGATGCGCCTGGGCATTGGCGGCAAACAGCTCGGCCGATTGTGGACGGGCTGTTGTCAAGGCCGCGCGCACCTCTTCCACCACCAGCTTCCACAGGGCCGGAGACATCCAGACATGCGGGTCATATTTGTCAGCATAGTCGTCGTGGCTGCGCAGCAGATCCTTGGGCAGCCCCTCGGCCACCGCCACCACCGGGCGCTTGCGGGTCAGATCGTGAAAGAATTCCTGCATCTGGGCCTCAAGATACAGCCCATGCCAAAGCACCAGATCGGCGCGGGTCATGGCCACGATATCGCTACGGGTCTGGCGATAGGCATGGGGATCAACCCCCGGCCCCATCAGCGCTTTGACCTCCACCTCGGCACCGCCAATCTGGCGCGCTGCATCGGCAATCATACCGGTTGTCGCCACAACTTTCAGTGGCGCGTCCGCCTGGGCCCGGCCCGCCACCAATGGCAGAGCAAGAAGCATCATCAGGCCCAACAGGGCAACATTTCTCAAACGCACAGGCTCACGCCTCCTCTAGATAGATTTGAAGTGAATATGCGAATGATTCTCAACCTAGTCAACGCAATTGCGACTTATTCGCAAAAAAACATGTCGATCTTGTCCAATAGAGTAAAATACCAACAGCCCAGCCCCGGCTTGCTTGCCAAGATGCCGCACCCGTGCGACTTTTGCGCGGAACTCTGTTGAGGATCCCCGGAATGGAAAGCCAAACCTTGGAACACACGACCCCGCTGGCCCTGGCCCAGGAACCGCGCAACCCCGGTATGGCGCTTGACCTTGATTGGGTCGCCAGCGTGCAGGCCAATACATCTGCAATTGAACGCCGCTGCGCCACGTTGCCCGCACGGCGCAGCGTGAAAAAGGACTATCAGGCTGCCTGGTTGCTGAAAGCGATCACCTGCATCGACCTGACCACCCTGTCCGGGGATGACACCGACGACCGGGTGCGCCGTCTTTGTGCCAAGGCCCGTCAACCGCTGCGTCCCGATCTGTTGCAGGCCCTGAACATGGGGCCGATCACCACCGGCGCGATCTGTGTCTACCATGACATGATCCCGGCCGCAGTGACCGCGCTGGAGGGCACCAACATTCCCGTCGCCGCAGTGTCCACCGGGTTTCCCGCCGGGCTGTCGCCCTTTCACCTGCGCCTTGCCGAGATCACCGAAAGCGTCAAGGCAGGTGCCCGTGAAATCGACATCGTGATTTCGCGCCGTCACGTGCTGTCGGGTAACTGGCAGGCGCTTTATGATGAAATGCAGGCCTTTCGCATGGCCTGCGGTGAGGCCCATGTAAAGGCGATCCTGGCCACCGGAGAGCTGGGATCGCTGCGCAACGTGGCGCGGGCCTCATTGATCTGCATGATGGCGGGGGCCGATTTCATCAAGACCTCAACCGGCAAGGAAAGCGTCAACGCCACCCTACCCGTCAGCCTGGTGATGATCCGCGCCATCCGCGACTATTACCACCGCACCGGTTTCCGGGTTGGCTACAAGCCGGCCGGCGGTATCTCCAAGGCAAAAGACGCGCTGGTCTATCTGTCCCTGATCAAGGAAGAACTTGGAAATCACTGGCTTCAGCCGGATCTGTTCCGCTTTGGCGCGTCATCGCTGTTGAATGACATCGAGCGCCAATTGGAACATCATGTCACCGGGGCCTATTCGGCCAGCTACCGCCATGCGCTGGCCTGATCAGATGCTGCAGTTGAGACCAAATTGTGAATGTTGCGATCGCGATCTGCCACCGCGCAGCCCAGAGGCCCGGATCTGCACCTTTGAATGCACCTTCTGCGCCGATTGCGCCGACAACATCCTCAAAGGGACCTGCCCCAACTGCGGCGGCAATCTGGTGCCGCGCCCCCTTCGTCCCGCAGCTGCACTGCTGCGCCATCCTGCCTCCACCCAACGGGTGCTGAACCCCCAGGGCTGCACGGCAAAGGAACCGATACAATGAGCATCAAAGAGATTTTTGAGACCATGGATTATGGCCCTGCCCCCGAAAGCGCCGCCGAGGCTCTGGCCTGGCTGGTTGACCAAGGCGACCGCTTTGGCCATTTCATCAATGGCAGCTTTACCGCGCCCGGCGATGGCTTCAACAGCCGCAACCCCGCAACGGGCGAGGTTCTGGCGACCCTCAGCCAGGCGAGCCAGGCCGATGTCGATGCCGCCACCGCTGCGGCGCGCAATGCCCAGCCCGGTTGGGAAAAACTTGGCGGGCCGGGACGGGCGCGGTTTCTCTATGCCATTGCCCGGCTTTTGCAGAAACACGCGCGCCTGTTTGCGGTGCTGGAAACCATGGACAACGGCAAGCCGATCCGCGAAAGCCGCGATATCGACATTCCCCTGGCGCAGCGCCATTTCTACTATCACGCGGGCATGGCCCAACTGATGGAGGCTGAGCTGCCGGGAGCCCAGGCACTTGGGGTCTGTGGCCAGATCATCCCCTGGAATTTCCCGCTGTTGATGCTGGCCTGGAAGGTCGCGCCGGCGCTGGCCATGGGGAATACCGTGGTGCTGAAACCGGCGGAATATACCTCGCTTACCGCGCTGCTGTTTGCCGATATCTGCCAGCAAGCCGGGCTGCCCAAAGGCGTGGTCAACATTGTCACCGGCGATGGCGCCGTGGGCGAAATGATCGTGGCTGCTGATGTGGACAAGATCGCCTTTACCGGGTCGACTTCGGTTGGGCGGCGCATCCGCGAAGCCACTGCCGGCTCTGGCAAGGCACTGACGCTCGAACTGGGCGGCAAATCCCCCTATATCGTGTTTGACGATGCTGATCTGGACTCTGCGGTCGAAGGGTTGGTGGATGCCATCTGGTTCAATCAGGGCCAGGTCTGCTGTGCCGGATCGCGCCTCTTGGTGCAGGAAGGCATTGCCGATCAGTTCTACACCCGGCTCAAGGCGCGCATGGACAAGCTGCGCCTGGGCAGCCCGCTGGATAAATCCATCGACATCGGCGCCGTGGTTGACCCGGTGCAACTGCAAACCATCAGCGCACTGGTCACGGCCAATCAGGCCGGCGAAACCTATCAACCTGCCCTGCCCCTGCCAAGCGAGGGCTGCTTTTTCCCACCAACGCTGATCCAGGGACTCGCGCCATCGGATCCGCTGATGCAGGAAGAAATCTTTGGCCCGGTCCTGGTTTCTTGCACCTTTCGCACCCCAGCCGAGGCCGTAGAACTGGCCAATAACAGCCGCTATGGGCTTGCCGCCACCGTCTGGAGCGAAAACATAAACCTGGCGCTGGATCTTGCCCCCAAGCTGGTCGCCGGGGTGGTCTGGATCAATGGCACCAATATGTTTGACGCCGCCGCCGGCTTTGGCGGGGTCCGCGAAAGCGGCTTTGGCCGGGAAGGCGGCTGGGAAGGCCTGAGCGCCTATACCCGCCCCAGGGACAAACCCAAGGCGCGCAAATCCCTTGCCGCCTTTGCAGGCAAACAGCCAGGCGGCAGCACCGATCCGGTGGACCGCACCGCCAAGATGTATATCGGCGGCAAACAGGCCCGTCCCGACAGCGGTTATTCCAAAGCCATCTACGCCCCCAATGGCAAGCTGATCGGCCATGTGGGACAGGCCGGGCGCAAAGACATCCGCAACGCTGTGGAGGCCGCAGCCTCTGCCAAGGCCTGGTCCAGGACCACTGGCCATCTTCGGGCGCAGATCCTGTACTATGTCGGCGAAAACCTGTCCGCCCGCGCCGCCGAATTTGCCCATCGCATTGATGCAATGACAGGCAAGAAAACCGGCGCGAAAGAGGTCGAAACCGCGGTTGATCGCCTGTTCATCGCCGCCGCCTGGGCTGACAAGTATGATGGTCAGGTGCATGGCGTGCCAATGCGCGCCGTGGCCCTGGCGATGAAAGAACCGGTTGGCGTGATCGGCGCGCTCTGCCCGGATGAGGCACCGCTGCTGGGGCTGGTGTCGCTGATGGCGCCGGCGCTGGCCATGGGCAACCGGGTGGTGCTGGCCGCTTCAACCCCGTTCCCGCTGGCTGCAACCGATTTCTTTCAGGTGCTGGAAACATCCGATGTCCCGGCAGGGGTGGTCAATATCCTGACCGGCGATGCCGAAGCGCTGGCCGAACCACTGGCTGCGCATATGAATGTCGATGCGGTCTGGAGCTTTGCCTCGGCAGATCTGGACAGCACGATTGAGCAGGCCTCGGCGCTGAACCTGAAACGAACCTGGGTCCCCCAGGGGGCCATTGACTGGAGTCAGGACCACAGCCGCACCGTGCTGCAGCAATCCACCGAGGTGAAAAACATCTGGGTGCCCTACGGCGAGTAAGGCCAGACCAGGCAGAACACAGAAAAGGCCGGGGAATTTCCCCGGCCTTTCTTGTTGCATGCGTCCGCTAAAGATCTGCGCCAGATGGGATCAGTTGATTGTCTCGGCCAAACCAACGGGGCGGCCCACAACGATAAATTGCAGCTCCTGCGGGCGCAGAACCTCTGCGGCAACGCGGTTGAGCTCCTCTAGTGTCACCGCGTTGATCTTGTCATTGCGGGTCCGCACATAGTCGATCGGCAGGTCATCCATCTGCATCCCCACCAGGATCGATGCAATCTGGCCATTGCCATCAAAGCGCAGCGGATAGGCCCCGGTCAGATAGGTCTTGGCATCTTGCAGCTCTTTCTCGGTGACGCCATCGCTGGCAAGGCGCTGCCATTCAGCCTGAATCACCTCGACCGCTTCGGCCATCTTGCTGTTGGCCGATCCCAGCTGCCCCATGTAGGTCGCCGCAAGATCCTGCGGCACCAGATAGGAATAGACACCATAGGTCAGCCCGCGTTTTGCCCGTACCTCTTTCATCAGGCGGCTGTCAAACGACCCGCCGCCCAGAATTTGGTTCATGATATAGGCGGCAAAGAACCTGGGATCATCGCGTTCAATCCCCTGATGGCCAAACAGCGCCACCGATTGCGGTGTGTCATAGTCAACGATGCTGACCCCCCCGGGAATGGTCACCTCGGCTGGCCCCGGCAGCGCCGCCCCGGCGGCGGGCAGATCGCCCAACAGCCGATCCAGCAGTAGCCCCAGATCTTCGGGGGTGATGTCCCCCACCGCACTGACATAGAGCCGGTCTTTGGCAAAGATGGCATCATGCGCAGCAAAGATATCCTGCCGCGTCAGCTCCGAAACGCTCTCGATGCTGCCCTTTCCGGAACTGCCATAGGGGTGGTCGCCATAGGCCATGGCGGCAAAGGCCTGGCTGGCGATCTTGTTGGGGTCCTTCAGATCAGACCGCAGCCCGGCAAGCACCTGTGCTCGAACCCGGTCCAATGCATCCTGATCAAAGCGTGGCTGCTGCAGGGTTTGCTGCAGCAGGGCAATTGCCGCATCGCGATTTTCGCTCAGAAAGCGGGCCGAGATCGACAGGCTGTCACGGTCGGCATCATAGCCAAAACTGGCTGCCAGATTTTCAACCGCGCGGGTATAGTCCTGCGCCCGCATGTCACCGGATCCTTCCTCCAGAAGGCCAGCCATCAGATAGGTCGCCCCCCGTTTGCCCGGCGCATCCAGCGAGGTGCCGCCGCGAAAGCGCAGCTCTAGCGCGGTAAAGGGGATCGAATGGTCCTCGACCAGCCAGGCAGTGATGCCACCGGGTGAAGTGACTTCTTCTATCTTGATTTCCGCCTGCGCCGGCAGCGCCAGCGCTGCGATCCCGGCCCAGAAAAACAGAGCCGTCTTTATCACTGTAAGGCGCATCACTTGCCCTCCTCCTGCCGCATCATCCACCCCGTCACCGAGGCCTCAGGACGAAGCAAATCCTGCGCCGCAGCGATGATTTCATCCGCGGTAATCGATTGCAAAACCTTTGGCCAATCCTGCACATCCGCAATCGTCAGCCCCGAGGTCAGCGCCCGGCCATAACGATTGGCGATGCCATCGACATTATCGCGCGCATAGATTTCCGAAGCCCGCAATTGCAGTTTGATCCGCTCTAGCTGCTCCATATCCACGCCTTTGGCCATGAATTCGGCCAGGGTGGCATCCAATGCATCCTCGGCCTCTTGCAGGGTGACCCCTTCGGCTGGAACCACCAGAAAATCAAAGCTGGTCGCATCCAGCGAAACGCCTGAATAAAACGCACCCGTGTAGACCGCGACCTGCTGATCAAACTGCAGCGCGTTGGCCAGATATGATGTCGTCCCCCCGCCCAGCAGTTCGGCCAGAAGATACAGCGCCGCGGCCTTTTCCTGTGCGCCCGCATCGCGTTCCGGCGCCAGATAAGAGCGCTGGACATAGGGCTGGGCGACGCGAGGGTCACGGTAGATCAGGCGACGCTCTGCGTTTTGCGGCGGCTCTTTGCTGCGCGCCCGAACCTGCGGCAGATCTGGATTTGCAGGGATCGCGCCATAATAGGTCTCGGCCAAGGATTTCACCTCTTCCGGATCCACATCACCCGACACCACCAGAATGGCATTATTTGGCGCGTAATAGGTGCCGTAAAAGGACAGCGCATCGGCCATGTCCAGCTCTTCCATCTCGTGACGCCAGCCGATCACCGGCTGCCCGTAGCGATGGTTCAGATATTGCGCAGCGTTCAGCTGTTCAGAAAACAAAGCGCGAGGGCTGTTATCCGTGCGCTGGTTGCGCTCTTCCAGGATCACTTCGCGTTCGGTAACAATATCCTCTTCGGCAAGGCGCAGATTGACCATCCGGTCGCTTTCCATCTGCATCATCAGTTCCAGCCGATCCGAAGCAACCCGCTGAAAATAAGCTGTGTAATCATAACTGGTGAAGGCATTGTCGCGCCCACCATTGGCCGCCACGGTCGCCGAAAGTTCGCCGGGGGCAAGGGTATCTGTGCCCTTGAACAGCAAATGTTCCAGAAAATGCGCAACCCCGGACTGACCAATAGGTTCATCAGCAGAACCCGCCCGGTACCAGACCATATGCTGCACCACGGGCACCCGGTGATCTTCGACCACGACAACCTGCATGCCATTGTCCAACGAAAAACTTGTGACCGGGTCTTCGGCCTTTGTGACCGTCGCGGGCGTTTCAGCCAGAGCGCCGCTGCCGACTCCGATCATGCTGCCTGTCAGGCTGATGCTCAGCATGGTCGCCGCCAAGGTAATCCTTGGGATCATTTGGCATTCTCCTCATTATCGAGACCAGGGCTGCAGACCGCAGCGCGGGCCTATATCGGGCGTTGATGTATCAGTGGGGCAAGTGGGTCGCTTCAAACCATGGTGCCAGTCAGATGAACCGGGCAGGCTGCCTGCGGCCCCGGATCAGTTTCGATCTAGCCGCGCTGGATCTGGCCTGCCATCTGACGGGTATCATGGTTGGAATAGCGCAACCCGCTCATCCGCGCTTAACCTACCCCCTTGAGGCGCAAGCGCAAGTATCACTATCGCAAAGGTGATCGCTGGCCGCACAGCCACCGCAGCCGGTCGCACCTGCCCAAAGCGGCGGCAGGCAACAAGACAAGGTGATCAGGCTGTGGCCGCTATTCTTCACTCACAGGTGGCGCAGAGGGTGTGCCAGCCCCGGCCCGGCGAAAGGCCTCATTGGCGGCAAAGGGGTCAAGCGTCTCTTTGGCGTAGATCTGTTCGTAGCGGTCAACCGGCGCGATCTTGATACGTCCGCCGCGCCGTCTGCGTTTGAGGAAAGCGGCATCTTCTGCAGCCAGGGCCTGGCGCACATTCGGCGACACGCCATACCGGCTAGACGCGGTGACAAGGCCGGCATCGCTGGCTGGAACACCTGATCCCGGCACCAGCGCCGAGGGCTTGCCGCCCAGGGCCGCCACGGCATCGGCCTGCGGATTGGTATCCGTGCGATTGGTGCCACCCGGCGTTGGCTGCGGCAACGCGGCATAGTCAGCCGGCGCGCTCAGCGGTTTTGGCGGCAGCACCAGAAATTCATCTGGTCCGGGGCCGGTGCTGCGAATGTCGCGCAACGATTTTTGTCCGCAGCCTGTTACAGCCACGGCACAGATCAGACCGATAATTGCCAGAGGAATTCGCATTTCCCCAATACTCCCGCCAGTTTCAACGCGGTTTTAGCCTATTTCCCGGGGGAGGTCACGCAGGCTTTTTGCTGCGTCCCTCAAACAGGATCAAACCAGCCGCCCCAGCAAAAATGAACACGTCTGCCAGATTGAACACATAGGGGTTGTTGACCCCGCAGCAGGACATATTGAGAAAATCGAGCACATAACCATAGAGCAGGCGATCCGCGACATTGCCAAGGGCCCCGCCGATCACCAGCCCGGCGGAAACATGCATCAGCGCGCCCTTGTCGCGGCCTCGCCCAACCCAAAGCACAAGCGCCAGACAAATCGCCAGCGACAGGCCAATCAACACCCAGCGCGCCGTATCGACATCGCTGTCAAACAGGCCAAAATTGATGCCAGTGTTTTCCCCATAGCGAAAATTCAGCAGGGGCGGCAGCACATCTATGCTCAGACGCCGGGACAGGCCCATCCAGTGGATGACCAGATATTTACTAGCCTGGTCCACCAGAAAGGCCCAGAAGGCGCCCCAAAAAATCAAACGTGCTGCTGCCATTTTTTTCTCGTGTCTTGTTTAGTGGCGGAAGTGGCGCATGCCGGTAAAGACCATGGCAATGCCCTGCGCGTTGGCAGCGGCGATCACCTCGTCGTCACGCATGGAACCGCCCGGCTGGATCACGCAGGTTGCGCCTGCTGCTGCTGCTTCCAGCAGACCATCAGCAAAGGGAAAGAACGCATCAGATGCCACAGCCGATCCCTTGGCCAGGCTTTCGTCCAGACCCAGTTCATCCGCCATGCGCTGCGCCTTGGAAGCCGCAACATTGGCGCTATCCAGGCGGCTCATCTGGCCGGCCCCAACGCCAACGGTGGCATTGCCTTTGACATAGACGATGGCGTTGGATTTCACGTGTTTGGCGACTTTCCAGGCGAACAGAAGGTCCTGCATTTGCTCTTCGGTGGGGGCTTTTTCCGTCACCACTTTCAGGTCATCCATGCCAACGTAGCCCACGTCTTTGTCCTGCACCAGAACACCGCCGCCCACCTGTTTATAAGCGGTGATGGCAGCGCGTGTATCCGGCAGACCATCAGTCAACAGCAGGCGCAGGTTTTTCTTGGCGGCAAAGATCGCCTTGGCCTCGTCCGAAGCGCCGGGGGCAATCACCACCTCAGTGAAGATCTCGACAATCTTGGTGGCTGTTTCCGCATCCAGCGGCTGGTTCAGCGCCACGATGCCACCAAAGGCAGAGGTGCGGTCACAATCAAAGGCCTTTTGATAGGCTTCAACCAGGCTCGCCCCCTTGGCAACGCCGCAAGGGTTGGCGTGCTTGATGATCGCCACCGCAGCTGTTTCAGCCGGATCAAATTCCGCCACCAGTTCATAGGCGGCATCCGTGTCATTGATATTATTGTAGGACAGCTCCTTGCCCTGCAGCTGCAGCGCCGTGGCGACACCGGGGCGATCGGTGCCATCGGTGTAGAAAGCTGCTTTCTGGTGGCTGTTCTCACCATAGCGCAGGGTCTGCTTCAGCTCACCGGCAAAGGCACGGCGGCGCGGGGCTTCCAGCTCTAGCGCGGCGGCCAGCCAGGTGGATACGGCAGCATCATAGGCAGCGGTGCGGGCATAGGCGATCTGGGCCAGCTTGCGGCGGAAATCAGGTGCGGTGGTGCCACCGTTCTGATCCATGTCGGCCAGCAGCGCCTCATAATCGGCGACATCCACAACCACGGTGACATCACCGTGATTCTTGGCGGCGGCGCGAATCATTGCCGGGCCGCCAATATCGATGTTTTCGATGCAGGTATCATAATCGGCACCCTTGGCCACAGTTTCTTCAAACGGGTAAAGGTTCACCACCAAAAGATCGATCGGGCCGATACCATGCTCTTCCATCGCCTTGATGTGATCGGCATTGTCGCGCAGCGCCAGCAGCCCGCCGTGTACCATCGGATGAAGAGTTTTCACCCGCCCATCCATCATTTCAGGAAAGCCTGTGATTTCAGCCACATCCTTGACCTCTAGCCCGGCCTCACGCAGGGTCTTGGCGGAACCGCCGGTGGACAAAAGCTCAACGCCGCGTGCGCTTAGCGCCTTGCCCAGGTCGATAAGACCCGTCTTGTCGGATACGGAAAGCAGGGCGCGGCGAATGGGGGTCTGGTCGGTCATGGCAGGGCGGTCCTTTTCAGGCTCAAGTCTAGGCTCAATCAAAAATCTCGGGCTCATCCCGATTCAGGTCACGCACGGCAATGGCGGTCTCTTGCGCCTTGCTCAGCGTCCACCGGACGCGTGTCGCATACTCGATTGCGCGGCCAGATAAAACGATCTGCTTGGCTGCTCGCGGCTTTAATCGCGTTTTTTCCAGATAAACACTGGGTTCCAGCGTCAATTCACAGTTTCCATCATGGCGGAAGACCCAGATCTCACCGCTTTTCAGCGCCATCGAAACTGCAGCGCCCCCCAGATCCAGCGTCGAATCCACCTCTGGGTGCAGGTGTAGTCGCAACTCAAAGCCAATACCCTGGGTGCCAGAGCGATCCAGCATTTTGGAGAAAACCCGCTTGGCAGGCTCTTCGATGGCCACCAGAAGATCTTCGCCCGACAGGCTGCGGCCATCATCTGACAATTCCAGGGTGCGCGCATGGGTCAGGCCAAAATCACGCAGATAACCGTCATGACCGCCCTGAAAGCGGTTGGCTGTGGTCTCTTCCTCCAGCGCGATCTGCACCTCGGCTGGCCCCTCGACCAGTAGCTCTTGCCCGGTGGTGCGGTCCGCCGGTGCCAGACGCGCGCTGGAATGCCCCGCCAGGCAAAGGGTGGAATGCGACGGGGTGGCCCGCCCTGCACGACGCCATTCCAGGCCAAAGGTCTCTCCCGATCCGCAGTTCACCACCAGGGGACGCCGCCCCGAGGTCAGCTCAAACGCCAGGGTCGAGGCATGGCCATTGCTCGAGGCCGCCCCTTGGGGCGGAACAGCCGCATCGATCACCACCGATGTGCGCCGGGCCGCAAGCCGGGCATAGCCCATCGCCAGACCATCAAGATGCTTGCCGGAAACATGGGCGGCGGCCAGCGCGTGATCCAGCCAACCTTCCAGTCCACGACCGCCGCCGTGAAACCGCGCCAGCCCGCCGTCCGCATGGCGCAACGTCCGCAGTGCCGGGGCAATCCGTTCTATCGCCTTGATCTGCGCTGCAGGCACCGTGCGCCCCGCCTCATGCAGGGCGGCGGCAGCCCAGGTCAGCAGGGTGAAGACCTCCAGCAGTTCTTCGGGGTTGCGGGTTGGCACACCGCCTTCAGCGTCGATCTGGCTTTCACATTCCTGCGCCAGGGCGCGGATGGCCGGATCGGCCAGCTCTTCGCGCCCCTGTAGCGCCAGCCCGGCATAGATCAGCCCTGTAAGCGCCTCAAACCGGGGCAACCCCGGAGAGGCCCCCTGCCAGCGCCGCGACAGGAACCAGGTCTGCTGCGACAGAGACTGATAAAAGGCCTCGCTCTCGGCCCGGTCCTTGCCGCTGAGCAAAAACAATGCGTGGTTGATCCAGCGGATAACCCGCCGCCCGGTCAGATCCGGCGACCATGACAGGGCCGCGCCAAACCCGGCCGCAGCGCCATGGGTTTCGATCCAGCCCCAGACCCATTTCTGGGCCTTCTGCCGCGCCCGGATATCGCCCACCGCTGCCAGATCATCCAGCCAGGCAAACCCCTGACGCTCTGCCTCGAAGGCCGCATCGGGGGCCGTCACATCCCAGAGCCCGGTGGTGTCCGATTCGACCAAAAACCCAGCAAAGAGCAGATTGCCTGCCACCAGCTGCCGCCCACGGGCAAAACTGCCGATGGTGCGCGGCTCGGGGCGTGACACAAACCCGCTGGCGGCTGGCTGCTTGCGGGCGCGCCAGGCATATAACCTATTCATGATCCGGGTCCCACGACCCGCCACTCTATCGTATCTGGACATGCTCTCTGCCTCACGCCTTTTGCTTTGAAGTTCTGGCGTTTTGGCAAAAGACTAGCGGTGTTGCTGTCTCAAGTCACCGAAGAATGCACAGGCGGGGTATCGATCAGGCAGATTTGCGCAAAAGCGCCATGTAAAACCCATCCATGCCACCCTGATCCCGCCAGTAATCCGGGCGCAGACGCAGGCCGCCTTCTTCAGTGATCCAGGCCGGATCAATTCCCAGCGACGCCAGCACGCTGCTGTCGGCGGACATATCCGGAAAGATCTCCAGCGCCTCTTCGATCTGGCATTCGCCTTCGTCCGGCAGCAGCGAACAGGTGCAAAAGACCAGACGCCCACCGGGTTTGACCAGGCTCCAGGCATGGGAAAGCATCTGCGCCTGCAGCTCTATCAGGGCACCAAAGGCCGCGCCGTCCTTGGCATGTGGCAGATCGGGGTGGCGGCGAATGGTACCGGTGGCAGAACAGGGTGCATCCAGCAATACCGCATCAAACTGCCCCGCCTGTTCCAAGGCATCGCCAACCACCAGATCGGCAGCCAGCCCGGTGCGGGCAAGGTTTTCGCGCAGGCGATCCATCCGCGCAGCAGAGCTATCCACCGCCGTCACCAAGGCACCGCTGGCGGCCATCTGCATGGTCTTGCCACCCGGCGCTGCACAAAGATCAAGCACCCGCTCGCCCTTTTGCGCCTGCAGGATCTGGGCGGGCAGTGCAGCAGCGGCATCCTGCACCCACCAATCCCCGGCCTCATACCCCGGCAGCACCGAAACCTGCCCGGCCTCGGCCAGACGCTGCGACCCCGTCGCCATGCGCTGTCCGCCCAGCGGCGACAAATCCGCACCCGGTTTTCCGGTAATATCCAACGGCGCGCCGGCATAGTGGGCCGCTTCAATCTCAAGCATGGCGGCACTGCCCCAGGCCTGCGCCAGCGGGCTGCGCAGCCATTTCGGCAGGCGCGGCACCCGCAGTTTGGCCCATTCTGCCGGACCCTGATCTGCCACTTTGCGCAGCACCGCATTGACCAGCCCTTTCAGTTGGCCATGGCGGCGGTGCTTGGAGATGATCGCCACCATGTCATTGACCACCCCATGCGCGGCAGCCCCGTGGCACAGTTCAACCGTTCCCAGCCGCAGCGCATTATGCACGGTCAGCGGCGTCGATTTCTTCAGATGCTTTTGCAGCACGCGATCGGCGCGTTCCAGGCTGCGCAGGGTCTGCAGGGTCAGGCGCTGGGTACGGGCACGATCTTCCGGCGTCAGCCGCTCCAGCGCGCCAGCGGCATAACATTCTGCCAACAACCGGCCCTCGCCCAGAACCTGATCCAGAAGGTAGATCACCGTACGGCGGGCCTGGGTTCCATCGGACATTGCTGCTCTCCTTCGCATGGGGGCGCGCCTTGCTGGCCATAGCATCAGCGCGTCGGGTGGCTTGTCCCCACCAAGGAGGGGCGTATACCATGGCCGCAGCATAAAGGAACCCGCGATGAGCGACGAGACCCAGACCCCGCAACAAAGCGCAGCCCCACAGGATGCAGAGAGCACACAGCCAACCCTGCCCCCTGCCGCCCAGCGCGCCCTGGCCGAAGCCGCACAGCGCCGCAAAGAGGCCGAGGCCAAGGCAAAACCACCCGTGGAACTCGGCGGACGTGACGGGCTGGACCCGGCCCGGTATGGCGACTGGGAGAAAAAGGGCATCGCCATCGATTTTTAGCGCATGCAACGCCAATGTAGGAACCGGCTTTGCGCGCCTGGAACTGGCTAATAACTCAGTGAGAGCCAGTCGCGCCAATGCCAATGATCGCAACTGGCCCTTGGATGGCCGACTGATGCGGCTTACAGCCCAAGCACATCCAGCATGTCGTATTCCCCCGGCGCCTGCCCCTGCCCCCAAAGCGCCGCCTTCAGCGCGCCACGGGCGAAAATCGCCCGATCCGTCGCCATATGGCGCAGCACGATACGTTCCCCGGCGGCAGCAAAAAGCACGTCATGCTCCCCCACGATATCGCCGCCGCGAATGGCGCTAAAGCCGATGTCACCACGTTTGCGTGCCCCGGTGATGCCATCACGCCCCGAATCAGACACATCCGCCAAGGCAACCCCGCGCCCCTCGGCGGCAGCTTCGCCCAGCATCAGCGCGGTGCCTGAGGGGGCATCCACCTTGTGATGGTGATGCGCCTCGATCACCTCGATGTCAAAATCCTCATCTAGCGCGGCGGCGACCTTTTTGGTCAGCTGCACCAGCAGGTTGACACCCAGGCTCATATTGCCGGCCCGTACCAGAACCGTCTTGGCGGCGGCAGGTTTCAGCGCCGCAATCTGCGCCTCGGACATGCCCGTGGTGCCAATCACATGCACCGCGCCCGCCTCGGCCGCCATCTTGGAAAAGGCCAATGTGGCCTCCGGAGAAGTGAAATCAATCACTGCCTGCGCCTGCGCAAACACTGCCTGCGGATCATCGCTGACCATCACGCCGATTTCACTGCCACCCATCGCCAGGCCAAGATCCTGACCGACCCAGGGATGACCGCTGCGTTCCACCACGCCGACCAACCGCGCCTTGTCGCTGTCCAGCACCGTCTTGATCAACATCTGCCCCATGCGGCCAGAGGCCCCCGTGATCACGATCCCCGGTGTTTTGGTCATTGCTGTGGTCCTCATTGCTGAATGGGTCGATGTTTTTGCTGGTTTTCTCCTACCTGCTTGGCGATGACTTGGCAAAGGGCAGGTTTCGGCTTAGATCGAAGTTATGGCAAAGAACAAATCTTCTGAGGGGCGCGCCCCCTCCCAACGGCAGCTGCGCGTCGGCGAGCTGATCCGCCGGACCCTGTCCGAAGTGCTGATGCGTGGGGAACTGCACGACCCCGAGCTGAACCGCATGTCCGTGACCGTCGGTGAGGTCCGCGTCACCCCTGATCTGCGCATCGCGACGGCCTATGTGTTGCCGCTGGGCGGCAAGGGGCAAGAGGACCTGCTCAAACTGCTGGCCCGCAACAAGTGGGAGCTACGCACCCTGGCAGGCAAGAAGCTTGGGATGAAATACACCCCAGACCTGCGCTTCCAGCTGGATCTGACCTATGATCAGATGGATGCCACCCGCAAGATGCTGGAACAGGACGCGGTGCGCCGCGATCTCGACGAGTGATCCGCCCGGCCCTGGCAGTGCTAGCCACCCTTTGGGCGGCACCGACACTGGGGGCCGACAGCGGGTCAGACGTGGTAGCGACCGCACAGATCACTGAAGAACAGGCAGCCGCCGAGACAGCTCCGCTGCAGTGCGAAGATATCGCCTATGATGGCAATCGCTATACGCTATGCGAAGTGGATGCCAGCCGGGCGCAGCTCCGGCTGTTTCTGCACGATGAACAAGGTCAGGTTTATGGCCATTTTTCCCGCATCGAAGAGGCGCTCGCTGCAGAAGGCAAGGCCCTCGCCTTTGCGACCAATGCCGGCATGTATCACGCCGATCGCGCGCCGGTCGGGCTCTATGTTGAAGATGGCAAGCAAGAGATGCGGCTGGTGACCAATGCCGGACCGGGCAATTTTGGCCTGCTTCCCAATGGCGTCTTGTGCCTGCGCGAAGGCCGCGCCGATGTGTTTGAATCCCTCGCCTTTCGCGATGCGGCCCCCCGCTGCACCTCGGCGACTCAGTCGGGGCCGATGCTGGTGATTGATGGCGCGCTGCATCCGCGGTTTCTGCCCGACTCTACCTCGTATTATATTCGCAACGGGGTTGGCACCTCGGCGGATGGCCGCCGCGCGGTCTTTGCCATTTCGCGGAATGCGGTGACCTTCCACCAGTTTGGCAGCCTGTTCCGCGACTATTTGAAACTGCCCAATGCGCTGTATTTCGACGGCAATATATCACGCCTGCATGCGCCACAGATCGGCCGCTCTGATGCGGGTTTCATGATGGGGCCGGTGATCGGCGTGGTGGAATAACCCGCCGCCAGACGCCACACCGGTCACCGTCCAGGCTGATCACACCGCCCCAGGACTTTGGACTGTCGAATTGACAGGACAGCATCCCTGGGCTAGGCCGCGTGCCTCACTTGCATTCGGGGAACGACATGGCACGCAAACGCAAAGGGCGCGATATTTCAGGTTGGCTGGTAGTGGATAAACCTGCCGGGCTGACCTCGACCGCTGTCGTCAACAAGGTCCGCTGGGCGCTGGAGGCCAAGAAGGCCGGCCATGCAGGGACGCTCGACCCCGAGGCAACCGGCGTGCTGGCCATTGCCCTGGGCGAGGCCACCAAGACCGTTCCCTATATTACCGACGCGTTGAAGGCCTATACCTTTACCGTGCGGCTGGGCCAGGCCACCAACACCGATGATGCCGAAGGCGAAACCATTGCCAGTAGCGATGCGCGCCCCACGGATGAAGAGATCAAGCAGGCGCTGGGTGCCTTTATCGGCGATATCCAGCAGGTGCCGCCTAAGTTTTCTGCCGTCAAGATCGACGGGCAGCGCGCCTATAAACTGGCCCGCGACGGCGATGATGACTTTGAAATCGCTGCCCGACCGCTTTGGGTGGAAGAACTGGTGCTGGTGGATCGTCCCGATCCCGACCACGTGGTCCTGGAAATGACCTGCGGCAAGGGCGGCTATGTGCGCTCTATCGCGCGGGATCTGGGCGCGGCACTGGGCTGTCATGGCCACGTGAAGGAGCTGCGCCGCATCTGGTCCGGCCCATTTGATGCCGCCGACGGGCTGAAGCTGGACGACATCCTGCGGATGGAACGCACACCAGAGCTGGACAGCTATCTGCGCCCGCTGGAACAGGGGCTGGCCGATCTGCCCGAGCTGAAATGCACCCCGGAAGGTGCGGTGCGCCTGCGCAATGGCAATCCCGGCATGGTGCTGGCGGCAACCGTCGAATACGGCGATGAAGCCTGGGCCTCGTTTGAAGGCAAGGCTGTTGCCGTGGGCATCTACAAGGCAGGCGAATTGCACCCCTCGCGCGTGTTTGTGCAGCCAGAGTGATACATAGCGCCGGACAGATCTGTGCTGCGATGGGCTTGCCTCATCGCTGGCAGGCTGGCAGGACAGCGCCATGATCAGCCGCAGCCATACCAAGGGCGATGCGCCCTCCACCGCTGTCTATTCCGACTGCGAAACCTATCGCTACAGCCTGACCCGCGTTTGGGAACCCACAGGCCAGCGGGTGATGTTTGTGATGCTGAACCCCTCCAAGGCCACTGAGGTACAGAACGACCCCACGATTGAGCGCTGCGAACGTCGCGCCCGCGCCCTGGGGTTTGGCGGCTTTCAAGCCACCAATATCTTTGCCCTGCGCGCCACCGATCCAAAGGTGATGCGCGCCGCCGCTGACCCGGAAGGCCCCGACAATCGAACGGCGATCCTTGCGGGCATGCACTGGGCCGATATGGTAATCTGCGCCTGGGGCACCCATGGGGCGCATCGCGGCCAGGGCGCGATCATCGCCGACCTGCTGCGCGCCAGCGGCAAACCGCTGCATCACCTGGGGCTGAGCAAGCACGGCCACCCCAAGCATCCGCTCTATATTGCCTATTCTCAGGCCCCGCAGCTTTGGAATTGACGTATTTTTAACGGCAGGAATTCGCTGAATTCTCTCCAAGCCGTTGAACTTGCCAGCAAAGCACCCAGGCGCCATGTTCCGCATTTGTTTGGAGACAATTAAGCCGGATATGGCAGACTGACCACGGATCGTCACCCTAGTCTGCGCGACGGTCGCTTTGGTTTTGGAGTGATGCCATGTTGTGGTTTGCAGGTCTTTTGGGGCTTATGGGGATTGGCGGTGCCGCCCTGTTGGATTTTAGCGACGATCAGACCTCAGAGGATCAGGCCGGGGACGATGCTCCGCCGGTTGCCCCTGTAGTTCCTGCCGATGAATTCCTTGATGGCGCAACAGAGGGCGACACCGACAGCGGCACCGACAGCGGGCTGGAACTCTGCGATTTTATTGACAGCAGCAGTGACACAGACAGCGAGAGCAACGGCAGTGGAGATCTGCCATTGTTGGACGGGCCGCAGCTGACAGGGTCTGACCTGGCTGACACCATTGTCGGCAGCGACCTAAACGACCACATCACCGGCCTGGCCGGCAACGACCAGCTGAACGGCTATGCGGGCGACGATTCCATCGAGGGCGGCGCAGGCAATGACAGCCTGCATGGGGCAACAGGGGACGACACGCTGGCGGGGGGCAGCGGCGGTGACACCCTGCACGGAGAATACGGCGATGACGCGCTGCGGGGCGATGCGGGCGACGACGCGCTGTTTGGCCATTTTGGTGCGGACACCCTGACAGGCGACGACGGCAACGATACCGCCCATGGCGGTGCGGACAACGACAGCCTGGACGGCGGGGCCGGCAATGACGCGCTGCATGGCAATGACGGCAATGACACGCTGGCAGGCGGCGACGGTCAGGACAGCTTGTTTGGCGGCAGCGGCGATGATTTTGTGTGGGGTGCCGATGATGGCGATGAGACGGATTACCTCAACGGCGGCGCGGGCGATGACACCCTGGTGGCCGGAGCCGGCGATATCGTAACCGCAGGCGACGGCGCGGATCACATCTGGGCCGAAGATCTGGCAGGCAGCGGCGAGGCTGTTGAATTGATTGATTTTGACAGGTCCGAAGATCAGCTGGTGGTCTTCTGGACCCCGGATAGCGAAGCGGAGCCGCAGATCACAATCGAACCCGATGAAGAGACCCCCGGCCAGCAGATCATCCGGGTAAATGGCACCGAGGTTCTGCGCCTTTCGGGCGGCGAAGGGCTGAGCGTCGCTGACATCGCGCTGATCGACAGCCAATCTGCGATCTCTGCCGGGTTCTTGCCTGGTTAATCTCAGCAGAATGATCGGGGCAAAACATCTTTGCCTTTTCCCGCAATACCGCCTATACGCCCGCATCTGCTCTGCATCTGTCATAGATTCGGGACAGCTCTACTCCATGGGCCTGCGCTGGACGACATCCCGGCCTGTGCCATCCCTCTAACCTTTTTAAGGAGACCCCGATGTCGATTACAGCTGAAGAAAAAGCACGCTTGATGAAAGAATTCGCAACCAAAGAAGGCGACACCGGTTCGCCCGAAGTACAGGTTGCTCTCCTTACCTCGCGCATCAACACCCTGACCGAGCACTTCAAAACCCACAAAAAAGACAACCACGGTCGTCGTGGCCTTTTGAAAATGGTTGCTCTGCGTCGTAAGCTGCTGGACTACACCAAAGGCAAAGATGTGGCCCGTTACCAGGACCTGATCAAACGCCTTGGCATCCGCCGCTAAGAACACCAATCCATTCGGATTATCAACGCCCGCTCTGATTAGAGCGGGCGTTTTTTGTTTGTCGCAGGGCGGCTCGCTTGCATCAAATCGATTCGATCATTAGAAGGTTTCGATATATTATAACATAATAGAATCGATGCCCTCTTCTTCAGCCACCCGCCCATCAAAACGCAACCTTGGTGAAACCAGCGTAAAGCGCCGCAAACGCAGCGAAGACCCCATGCGAGCCTATGACCAATTGCCGCGCGACCTGCGGCTTTGGATTCAGGGCGCCAAGCTGCCCTGGTCGCCTGCCTCTTGCCGCAAAGTCTGGCTAAAGACCAAAGCCAGAGGCGACACTCTGGAACAGGCCCTGGCCAGCCTGGACCGGGCAGAAGCGGCAACTCTGGCACGCAGCGATCGGCCTACACGGATCCCTGGAACAGGGGTGGCTTGATGCCTTTGATCGTTAGTCACGGCGCACCCATTCAAGACACCCGCACCAGACCCTTGCCTCTTCAGCCTTGTGGTCAATGCGGGACAGCAAGTCGATCAAATGATCTACTTGCCGATCCCCGGTGCAAAAAGACAACAGGCTAGTCAGATCAGAAGGGACTGATCCCCCCGAAGACGATCAAGAACAGGGTGTTTTACAGGGCAAATCCCGCGACCCTGCAACGGCTCGCAAGCAGTTTCACCATGGAAAGCGAAGCGCCTTAGTCAAGGCTGGCCTGCGCCGGAATCGGAAACACCAGATCATAGGCCCAGTTGTAAACAAAAGCATAGACAAGATAAAATCCGGCGAACCCAAGGTCCATCACCAGCGCGGCCCAGATCCCGATTTGCAGGTGCCAGGCGATGAAGGGCAACAGCATCGCCAACAGACCAGCCTCAAACAGCAGCGCATGAAGAACCCGCAGGGTCGGCCATTTCTGACTGTGACCAACCCAGTGGATCATGGCGCGGTCAAAGCCAAGATTGAACAGATAGTTCCAGAGTGTGGCCAGGGTCGCCCCGACCAAGGCAATCACGCCAATCGCGTGCATCTCCAGCCCAAAGGCCCAGGCTCCCAGCGGGATGGCCACCAGTAGTCCGATTACTTCAAAACTGATGGCGTGACGAATTCGATCTGCTGTACTGCGCATCTGCGACCCCATATATCTGTGGCCCCAAAGGGCCCAAAACCGGGCCGTCCCGTGTGCTAACCCGCTGCATGCGGGGGAGGTCGTCCTCATCTTTTCAGTAATATATCGCCGCTCTTGCGCGTAGCAAGGCCCGCCCCCTGTGCTTTTCCTTTCTTTTGGCGACATTCTGCTGTAAGGGCGGTTTATCTGAGACACGTGCTTGGCTTCGACACGCGAAATAAAGATGGAAGAAGCCGGCGGCAATGCGGCCGCTACATGCAACGGGAGACCCGGGATCCGCCTGGGAGTGCTCCCATATAGGATGCTGACATGTTCAACGTTACGAAAAAATCGATGCAGTGGGGCGAAGAAACGCTGACACTGGAAACGGGCAAGGTTGCCCGTCAGGCTGATGGCTCGGTCATCGCCACCCTGGGTGAAACAAGCGTTATGGCCAACGTGACTTTTGCCCGCCAGCAAAAGCCTGGCCAGGACTTCTTTCCCCTGACCGTCCACTATCAGGAAAAATACTATGCCGCGGGTAAAGTGCCCGGCGGTTTCTTCAAGCGCGAAGCGCGCCCCACCGAAAAAGAAACACTGACTGCGCGCCTGATCGACCGTCCGATCCGCCCGCTGTTTGTGCCTGGCTTCAAAAACGAAGTCCTGGTGATGTGCACCGTGCTGAGCCACGATCTGGTCAATGACCCGGACATGGTTGCGATGATCGCGGCCTCTGCCGCGTTGACCCTGTCTGGCGCGCCCTTCATGGGTCCAATCGCAGCGGCCCGCGTTGGTTTTGAAGGCGGCGAATACGTCCTCAACCCAACCGTCGACGACATGCAGGACCTGCGCCTGAACCCTGATCAGCGCCTGGATCTGGTTGTTGCCGGCACCAAAGACGCGGTGATGATGGTCGAATCCGAAGCCTATGAGCTGTCGGAAGCTGAAATGCTCGGCGCGGTCAAATTTGCCCATGATGCCATCCAGCCTGTGATCGACCTGATCATCTCGCTGGCGGAAGAAGCAGCAAAAGAGCCCTTCGATTTTGCTGCGCCTGACTATGCCGATCTGTTTGAAGCGGTGAAAGCTGCGGGTGAAACAGAAATGCGCGCCGCCTTTGCGATCAGCGACAAGCAAGAGCGCACCGCCGCTGTTGCCGCCGCACGCGCCACCATCAAAGAATCCCTGACCGAAGAGCAGCTGGACGACGCCAACCTTGGTTCCGCCCTGAAAAAGCTGGAAGCGGGCATTCTGCGTGGCGATGTTGTCAAAACCGGCAAGCGTATCGATGGCCGTGCCACCGATGAGATCCGCGACATCGTTTCCGAAACCGGCCTGCTGCCGCGTACACACGGTTCTGCCCTGTTCACCCGTGGTGAAACCCAGGGTCTGGTTGTGACCACGCTGGGTACCGGCGACGATGAGCAGTTCATCGACGCGCTGCATGGCAACTTCAAATCCAACTTCCTGCTGCACTATAACTTCCCTCCCTATTCGGTTGGTGAAGTTGGTCGTGTGGGCGGCCCCGGCCGTCGTGAAATTGGTCACGGTAAGCTGGCATGGCGCGCGCTTCAGGCGGTTCTGCCTGCGGCAACCGACTTCCCCTACACCATCCGCGTGGTCTCCGAGATCACCGAATCCAACGGCTCCTCCTCGATGGCTTCGGTCTGCGGTGGCTCCTTGTCGATGATGGATGCAGGCGTGCCGCTGAAAGCACCGGTTGCCGGTGTTGCCATGGGTCTGATCCTGGAAGACGACGGTTCCTACGCGATCCTGTCCGACATCCTGGGTGACGAAGATCACCTTGGCGACATGGACTTCAAAGTGGCCGGTACCGAAGCAGGTATCACCTCTTTGCAGATGGACATCAAGATCGCAGGCATCACGCCCGAGATCATGGAAAAAGCCCTGGAGCAGGCCAAAGCTGGCCGTATCCACATCCTGGGCGAGATGAACAAAGCACTGTCCGGTGCTGCGGAATTCTCGGTCCACGCGCCACGCATCGAAACCATGCAGGTGCCCACCGACAAGATCCGTGAAGTCATCGGTTCCGGCGGTAAAGTCATCCGCGAGATCGTCGAAGTTTCCGGCGCCAAGGTTGATATCAATGACGAAGGCATCATCAAGATCGCATCGCCCAACGGCGACTCGATCAAGAAAGCCTACGACATGATCTATTCCATCGTGGCCGAGCCCGAAGAAGGCAAAGTCTACACCGGGAAAGTTGTCAAAATCGTCGACTTCGGCGCCTTTGTGAACTTCTTTGGCAAGCGCGACGGCCTGGTGCACGTCAGCCAGATCGAAAACCGCCGCCTGAACCACCCTTCGGATGTTCTGAAGGAAGGCCAGGAAGTGAAAGTGAAGCTCTTGGGCTTTGACGATCGCGGCAAGGTCCGCCTGTCGATGAAGATGATCGATCAGGAAACCGGAGAAGAGATGGCTCCTGAGAAAAAAGAAGACTGATCCAGCCTTCTGATCTGACCAAACGAAAGGCCCCGGCGTGTTGCGCTGGGGCCTTTTTCATGCCCGTTGCGGCACCAGATCATCCCATGTTTCAAACGGGTACAGATCATCAATGGCAAGCAGGCACCGGGTCTTTGGCAGGAAGCTTTCCCTGGCGCCGGATCTGCGCTAGGTGAAGACATGCATTCGCTGATCATCCATATGCCCGGCAGCAGCAACCGCGCCGCCAATGTCGAACACCTGCTGTTCTCGCTGCCCAACGCCGAGGTGATCGAGGCGGTGAACGGACGCAAGGTGGCTGCGGACCATGCAGAGATGCTGCGCCCCGGCGATCTGCATCAGCCGCCCTACCCCTTTCCCCTCGGTCCCGGCGAAATTGGCTGCTTCCTGTCGCACCGACGCTGCTGGCAGCGCATTGTCGATACCGGCTGGGATTACGCGCTGATTGTCGAGGATGACCTGGCCCTTGATGCAATCGGCTGGGGCCAGGCCTGCGCCCTCATTCACCGCTTTGCGACCCCGGATCGCTTTATCCGCCTGCCCGCCAAACGCCGCGAGGCCCCCGCCACCCAGATCGGCCAGGAAGGCGACAGCAAACTGTTCCTACCCAAGGTGATCGGGCTGCAGACCGTGGCGCAGGTGGTTGGTCGCAGCGCCGCCCAGCGCCTGCTGGCCGCAACCGAGGTGCTGGACCGTCCGGTGGATACCTTTCTGCAGATGCACTGGATCCACCAGCAGCCGATTCACACCATCCTGCCCAACGGCGTTTCCGAACAAACCGAGGCGCTGGGGGGATCCACCATCCAGAAACGAAAATCTGGCAGCAAGCTCAGCCGCGAATTCAAACGCACTCTCTATCGCGCCCAGATTTCATCACGACCACAGAAGAGATAACCTGCCGATTTCGCACAGTCCGCTTCGATACGCCTAAGCGGCCTTGCAGCATCCGTCATCATGGGCCCGAGCTGACAAAACACACCGCCTGAAACGGAAAAAAGGGGCCAATGGCCCCTTTTCACGTCTTGGGAAATGTCATCAGCCTTAGCTGGGCGCTTTGGTTTTGCGCAGGTAGGGGAAGACGGTCTCGAATTCGCCAAACTTGGCTTTGGCATCCTCATTCGACACGGTGGGCGGGATGATCACATCTTCACCCGGAACCCAGTTTGCCGGGGTGGCGACACCGTTGCCGATGGACATTTGCAGCCCATCCAAGGCGCGCAGGATCTCGGCAAAGTTGCGGCCAACGGTCATCGGGTAGGTCATCGACAGCTTCAGCTGCTTGTCCGGCCCAATGATAAAGACAGACCGCACCGTGGCGCTATCAGCAGGGGTGCGGCCATCGGGCAGGTAGGCCTCGGCGGGCAGCATGTCAAAAGCCTTGGAAACGGCCAGACCTTCATCGGCGATGATCGGGAAGCCAGCGGCGGCATTGCCGTATTTCTCGATATCACCTTTCCATTTCTTGTGATCCTCAACACCATCAACAGAGACGCCGATGACCTTGGTGCCGCGCTTTGCCCATTCATCGCTCAGCTGCGCCACTGCCGAAAACTCGGTGGTGCAGACCGGGGTGAAATCCTTGGGGTGAGAAAACAAAATGGCCCAGCTGTCGCCGATCCAATCGTGGAAGCTGATCTCTCCCTGGTCGGTTTCGGCGGTGAAGTTTGGAACGACATCATTAATACGCAAACCCATAACGGTCTCCTCTTTGGTCATCATCGGGCCAGTCTTCAGCCCGGTTTCATGATGCCGCAACGTTACAGTCCAACAGAAGATTCACCACCCCAAAACACCAAAGCCAAGACTGATTGGGCCAATCCCTGCCAAACTTTGCCGTCAATCCGACTGGCACGAATAATTTGATCAAATTATTCCGCATGAGAGCTTGCCCCTCGGTAACCGGGATGACAGAGTACCGCTTGACCTCTGGCCCGCCAGCCAGAACCTGCATCGAAATGGGAGACCCGGACATGATTGAGAAACGCGACTTTTACATCAACGGTGCGTGGGTGGCCCCCGCACAGGCACATGATTTCGAAGTGATCGACCCCTCTACCGAAGAGGCCTGCGCGGTAATCTCGCTAGGCGATCAGGCCGATACCGACGCCGCCGTCGCCGCTGCCAAGGCCGCGCTGCCCGGTTGGATGGCTACCCCGGTGGCAGAGCGGATTGCCCTGGTGGAAAAACTGCTCGAGATTTATGCCAAACGCGGCGATGAAATGGCGGAAGCGATGTCTCTGGAAATGGGCGCCCCCATTTCAATGGCACGTAGCCAGCAGGTTGGCGCCGGCAGCTACCACCTGGACAACTTCATCAAAGAGGCCAAGGCCTTTGCCTTTGAAGAACCGCTTGGCGACCACGCCCCCAATGACCGCATCATCCATGAAGCGGTCGGCGTTGCAGCGCTGATCACCCCCTGGAACTGGCCAATGAATCAGGTCACCCTGAAGGTGGGTGCGGCGGCGGTTGCCGGCTGTACCATGGTGCTGAAGCCGTCTGAGCAAAGCCCGCTGAATGCAATGCTGTTTGCCGAAATGATGGACGAGGCCGGTTTCCCCAAAGGCGTCTTCAATCTGGTCAATGGTGATGGCGTTGGCGTTGGCTCACAGCTGAGCGCCCACCCCGACGTGGATATGGTGTCTTTCACCGGCTCTACCCGCGCAGGCACCGCGATTTCCAAAGCCGCCGCAGATACCCTGAAAAAGGTGCATCTGGAGCTGGGCGGCAAAGGCGCCAACCTGGTGTTTGACGATGCCGATGAAAAGGCCGTGAAACGCGGCGTGCTGAGCATGATGAACAACACCGGCCAAAGCTGCAACGCACCAAGCCGGATGTTGGTGCAAAAGGGCGTCTATGATCAGGCCGTCGCCACCGCCGCCGAAGTAGCGGCCAAGGTTTCCGTTGGCCCGTCCTCAAACGAAGGCCGCCACATCGGCCCAGTGGTCAACGAGGTGCAGTGGAACAAGATTCAAGACCTGATCCAAAAGGGCATTGATGAAGGTGCCAAGCTGGTCGCCGGCGGCACCGGACGCCCCGAAGGGCTGAACAAGGGCTTTTACGTCAAGCCCACCGTCTTTGCCGATGTGAACAACCAGATGATTGTCGCGCGCGAAGAAATCTTTGGCCCAGTGCTCAGCATCATCCCCTTTGAAACCGAAGAGGAAGCCATCGAGATCGCCAATGATACGCCCTATGGGCTTACCAACTACGTACAGACTCAGGACAGCGCCCGCGCCAACCGTTTGGCCCGTGTGCTGCGCTCTGGCATGGTTGAAATCAACGGCAAGTCCCGCAGCGCCGGCGCGCCCTTTGGTGGCATGAAACAGTCCGGCAATGGCCGCGAAGGTGGTCGCTGGGGTATCGAAGACTTTCTTGAGGTCAAATCAGTGGGCGGCTGGACGCCAGAATAAGGCCAGCGCAGCCCTGAAAACCACGCAAAGGCCGCCCAAGGGCGGCCTTTGCTGTGTTCGCACCAGCGACAATCCTGCCTGCGCCCCCCGATACCGTCAGACCTTGGCGGCCCCTTCGACCACCAGCTGCGGCACCCCATCAGAGGTCTTGAGCGTCGAACAGCCATCCCAGCCGATCACCCCCCGAACCCGTTGCCGCAATGAGGAAAAGCTCTCAAAGCGCACCACATCCACGGGGGTATCGAGATGCAGGACAACTTGGCGGCTTTCTCCGTCTCCCATCAGGGTCAGGCTGCGCACCTCGGCGGTGAAGGCCTGCCCCAGATAGCGCCCGCGCACATGATCACCGACGCGCAGCTGCAACCGGTTCCCGGCCCGCGCCTGCAGAGTATTCCAATCGCGGGCGCCGTATTGCTGCGCCACCAGTTCCAGCGATTGCGAATGGCCCAGGGCAACGCCGCTGGACTTGAGCTGCTGTCGCAGCCGCTTTGCCTGGAGCTTTAACGCATCCACAGGCGGTATATTTGAAAAATCAGTCATCTGTATCTCGTCCCATAAAGGCACGCAGGTCATGATGGGGGCCGCATTGCCATCCAGCGCGCCAGAGATATGAGCGATAGATGTGATCTTGGTCTTTAGGGTTTCACCATGGCCCCGACAGGGCTGCGGCAGGCAGGGAACCCAAACCTTGCGCCCCCTTACGGCACTCGCCCGCTTTGCGTCAAGCCCCATGCCGCCGCCCGTGCGCAGGCCAGAACTGGTCAAACCGGAAAATTCGCTCTATTCACAAGGGCGCAAAGCCAGGAAGGACCCTGTCATGATCACCGCTCGCCTACATGGCCGTCTTGGCAACCAGATGTTTCAATACGCAGCCGCCCGCGCGCTGGCGCACCGCCTGCACTGCCCCGTGGCGCTGGACAGTCGCGGTGCAGAACAGCGCGGAGAGGGGGTGCTGACACGGGTCTTTGATCTGCCCCTCACCCCGCCTAGCCCGCTGCCGCCACTGAAAAACAAGGCGCCGCTGCGCTATGCCCTGTGGCGCGGGTTGGGGCTGGCGCCAAAGTTTCGCCGCGAGCGCGGGCTGGGCTATAACCCCGCGTTTGAAAGCTGGAGCGATGACAGCTACCTGCATGGCTATTGGCAGAGCGAGCGCTACTTTGCCGGTATCGCGAACCAGATTCGCGCCGATTTCACCTTTCCCGAGGTCTCAAATACCCAGAACGCCGAGATGGCAGCACAGATCACCGACGATAACGCCATCTCACTGCATGTGCGGCGCGGCGATTATGTGGCCCTCTCGGCCCATGTGCTCTGCGATCAGGCCTATTACGAAGCGGCGCTGGCGCGCCTTCTGGACGGGCTGGCCGGTGACGATCCCACGGTCTATGTGTTTTCGGATGATCCCGACTGGGCCAAGGAAAACCTTCCGTTGCCCTGTCGCAAGGTCGTTGTCGATTTCAACGGGCCGGAGACCGATTTCGAAGACATGCGCCTGATGAGCCTGTGCAAGCACAATATCATCGGCAACAGCTCTTTTTCCTGGTGGGCCGCCTGGTTGAACCAGAACGCGCAGAAACGGGTGGCGGGGCCGGCCAACTGGTTTGGCGACCCCAAATTGCACAACCCGGATATTTTGCCGCCAGACTGGCTGAAGATCAGTACCTGACGCCCCAGCGCTGATCCGGCTAGAAATCCGCCTTGGCGCGAAACTTCATCGACAGGCTGCTATCCGGGTGCTTGATCCGTAGCTCTTCGGAATGCAGCATCATGCGATCATAGTCCAATCCCGCGCCACTGGCATAGAGCGGATCGCCCAAGATCGCATGGCCCAGCGCCAGCATATGCACCCGCAGCTGATGGGTCCGCCCGGTCTTGGGCGTCAGACGCACGCGGGTTTCGTCCTCGCCAAATTTCACCACCCGGTATTCGGTCAGGGCGGGTTTTCCGGTGTCATGGCAGACCATCTGGCGCGGCCGATTCGGCCAATCCACGATCAGCGGCAGATCCACCTCTCCGGCCCTTGGCTCTAGCCGCCCGGCAAGACGCGCCACATAGACCTTGCGCGCAGTGCGTTTTTCAAATTGCATCGACAGATGTCGCTGCGCATGCGGCGTAACGCCAAAAACCAGCACCCCCGAGGTATCGCGGTCCAGCCGATGCACCAGCAGGGCCTCGGGGAAAACCGCTTGCACCCGTGTGAGCAGGCAATCCGCAAGATGCGCGCCACGTCCAGGAACGCTGAGCAAACCAGCGGGCTTGTTGACCACCAGAATCTGGGCGTCATGATGCAGGATCTCCAGCGGGTCCTGCGGCGGGGTATAGTCACTTGAAACTGCCATGAGCGCCTGCCTACTGCGCCTTGCTGTCCGGGGCAAGTTCCCGCAACGTCGCGCTTGCCCCACAGGCCGCCAAAGGCAAGCATCGCCGCAAGCAATCCAAGGGAGAGAAGACCATGCACCCAACCATCACCCGCATGCAGGAGGTCGTCGCCAAGGGCGAGGAAGAGGCCATCGCCGAGCTGCTGGCCGAAGACGTGCGGTTTCTGCCACCAACCTATTGGAAAACCTGGACTGGACGCGCACCTGTTGCCGCGGTTCTGGGCCATGTAGGGCAGATCTTCTTGGATTTCCGCTATCGCCGCATCATGGGCGACGGTGCCGATTGGGCCTTGGAGTTCCAGTGCAAGGTCGGTGATCTGGACTGCGTCGGCGTTGACCTGATCACGCTGAATGATGCCGGGCTGATCCAGACCTTCGAGGTGGTAATGCGCCCGCATAAAACGATTGGGGCGCTCCGCGACGCGATCA
Source organism: Pseudophaeobacter sp. (assembly GCF_048267565.1). Taxonomy (NCBI): domain Bacteria; kingdom Pseudomonadati; phylum Pseudomonadota; class Alphaproteobacteria; order Rhodobacterales; family Roseobacteraceae; genus Pseudophaeobacter; species Pseudophaeobacter sp. The sequence continues at coordinate 70,893 of NZ_JBLWXG010000002.1, forward strand.
ATGCACGGGTCCAGACAGATGCCCGCTTTCTAGAATTCCGCAAGGCGCTCAGCTAGAACGCCCCGCCCCTGCGGCCTGGCCCAAAGCGGGCTTGGCCAGGGTGGCCTCAGGCGAGGGTCTTTGCCGGGCTGCGCCAGTTGCGGATCAATGGGATCGAATAGATCACCAAGGCCGCCCAGATCATCGGGAAGGCAATCATCCGGGCGCGGCCGAATTCCTCTCCGAACACAAAAACCGCGATCAAGAAGATCATGGTTGGCGCGATATATTGTAAAATCCCAATGGTCGAAAGCCGCAGCAATTTCGCGCCATTGGCATAGACGATCAGCGGCACCGCCGTCACCAAGCCACAGCCCATCAGCAGCCAGACATCAACGCCCTGAAAATGCGTTGTCCCAGTGACAGAAGCATAGACCAGATAGCCCAGCGCAGGCGGTGTCAGGATCAGCACCTCCAGCATAAAGCCCTGATTGGGGCCAACCGGCAGCCGCTTTTTGAAAAAGGCATAAAACCCCCAGCTGAGCGTCAGCCCAATGGCCGCCAGCGGCACGCGCCCGGCCTCAAGCGTCAACACCAGAACCCCGGCCGCCGCCAGGGCAATAGCCGCCAGCTGGGTGCGGCTCAGCTTCTCGCGCAGCAAGACCGCGCCCAGGGCAATACTGAACAGCGGGTTGATGTAATAGCCCAATGCGGCATCCAGCGCCTGCCCAGCCGAAATGGACCAGACATAGATCCCCCAGTTGATGGAAATCAGCGCCGCCGTCACGCAGGCCATCCCAAGGGTATGCGGACTGGTCAGCGCCGTGCGCAGATCACGGGTACGCCCCAGAAAGACCAGCAGGACCCCGGCCACCGGCACCGACCAAAGCACCCGATGCGCCACCACCTCGGCCGCAGGCACATGATCCAACAGCTTCATATACAGCGGCAAAAAACCCCACAGCAAATAGGCCGTAATGGCAAAGGCCAACCCCTGAGGGGTATCAACATTCTCGCGCGCATTCTGGGTCATCTGTGCCTCCTGTGACACGCCTTTATCGCAGCTCATTCAGAAAGAAGAAGCACAGATTATGTGATCCCGCCATCACAGATCGTGATGTGCGATCATTAGGGTTTTGCCGCAAGGATGGCATCGAAACGATCTTGCGCCCGGCGCGGAAGATCGGCGGGAAATGTTGTTTCTGGGCTGTTGCCAACTTCGATCAGCATCACCATGCCCATGGCGAAATGCGGCGAGCATTTGATTCCGTAGCGCCCCGGTACCGTCAGTGTAACCGTGTAATCTTCATTGATCTGGCTCTTGAACGGTGCGGCACCTTCGGGCGTCATGCCGTCGATGGTCGCAGCATTGTGGCCCGGTTGCACCGGGATGAAACGCACTTCGTCGCCGGGGGCGATCCGCAGAAAATCCGGTTCATAGATCATCGGGCCGCTTGCGTTGCGCGTATACATCTGCACCTCATGCGTCTCGGCCCAGGCAGGCCGGGCGGTCAGGGCCGTCAGGACACTCAGCAGCAGTACAATGGGTTTCATCTGTTCACTCCTCAAGACATTGAAAACGAAAGACCGTTGCGCCGTCGGCGGGGTCGCGCAGCCGGGTGGCCCGCACGCGAAAGATTGATGCAAGCCGCGCAGGGGTCAGCACATCCTCGGGCGGGCCGCAGGCGACCATCCGCCCCGCTTCCATCACGCCAAGGCGATCGCATCTCATTGCCTGATTAAGATCATGCAGCGCCATGACAACCGTCACCGGCAAATCGCCCACCAACCGCAACAGCGACAGCTGGTGGTGGATATCCAGGTGGTTGGTCGGCTCGTCCAGCATCAAGAGACGCGGCCGCTGCGCCAATGCCCGCGCGATCTGGACGCGCTGGCGCTCACCGCCCGAAAGCGTTGCCCAGCTGTGCCCCGCCATATCGGCCATGTCCACGGCCGCCAGAGATTCTGCAACGATGACCCGATCCTGCGCACTAAAAGGCGCCAGCGCCGAGAGCCAGGGCGTGCGGCCAAGCTCGACCACATCGCGCACCGAAAGCGCCTCGGAGGTTTCGGCAATCTGTTCCACAACTGCAATCTGCTGGGCAATGTCGCGCCTGCCAAGGCTGGTCAGGGGATCGCCGTCCAGCAAAACAACACCAAATGGCCGCGCCAGAAGCCCCGCCAAAAGACGTAAGAGCGTAGACTTGCCAGAGCCGTTTGGGCCGATCAGGCCGAATGTCTCGCCCGGGGCAATCTCAAGCGAGACCTCTTGAACAATGCGCCGCGATCCCGCCGCCCAGCCGAGGGATTTTGCTGCCAGTCTCACAGCCGCCTCCGGCTGTGTACAAGAATCAGCGCAAAGCCCGGCGCGCCGACCAGCGCTGTGACCACGCCGATCGGGACAACCTGACCGGGGATCAGCATCCGCGAGGCGATATCCGCCGCAATCAGAAAGACAGCCCCCGCAAGCGCCGAGGCGGGCACCAGCCGCGCGTGTCTCGGACCGACGACAAACCGCATGGCATGCGGGATGACAAGGCCGACGAATCCGATGGATCCAACCAGGCTGACCATGGTCGCAGTCATCAGCGTCACCACACCGATCAGCACAATCTGAACCCGGCGAACCGGCACGCCAAGCGATGCCGCTGAAGAAACACCGAAGGAAAACGCATCCATCGCGCGTGCAAACCACAGGCAGATCAGAAAGCCGATCATCGCGACGGGCGCCGCCAGCATGACATCCGGCCATCGTACGCCGGACAGATTGCCCAGCAGCCAGAACATGATGCCGCGCGCCTGTTCCGCATTCGCCGACTTGGCGATAAGAAAGGAGGTCAACGCGTTGAAAAGCTGCGAACCGGCGATGCCCGCAAGCACAAGCTGCGCCGAGCCGCCACCCGCGGCCCGCGCCAGCGCCGCCACCACGACAAATGACAGGGTCGCACCGATAAAGGCCCCGCCCGAAATCCCGAGCAACCCGCCACCGACGCCAAGGATCGTCACGGCCACGGCGCCCGCTCCGGCCCCCGCAGAGACGCCCAAAAGATAGGGATCCGCCAAGGCATTGCGCACCAAAGCCTGTAGAACAACGCCCGATAGGGCAAGACCCGCGCCACAGCCCGCAGCGACCAGGGTGCGCGGCAGCCGGTAGCTCCAGATTATGCCAGCGTCGATCGGATCAAGGATCAAACCCGCATCCCAAAGACGGTTTGCAAAGACCGCCGCCACCGTCGAAAGCGGCAGCGGCGTTTCACCAATGACAACCCCAGCCAGGATTGCCAGGATCAATACGGCTGGCCCCTGTGCAATCCACAGCCCAAACGAGCGCCGAAAAACGCCTGGAGCAGCCGCATCCGTCATTGCAGATCGAACTTCGGCAGGGCCTCGGCCAGCGTTTCAAGCGCCGTGATATTGCGGATTGATGGATCCATAGAATGCGCATTCAGGATCACGATGCGGTCATTCTTTACAGCATCCATCTGGCTGGTCACCGGGTCTGTTCTAAGAAATTCCAGCTTTTTCTCGACATCATCCGCCGCAAAGCGGCGCCTGTCCATCTTGGCCACCACGATGACTGACGGATTCGCGCGGGCGATGGTTTCCCAGCCGACAACCGGCCATTCCTCGTCGCTTTCCACGACATTACGCAGCCCGAGCTTGTCCATCATATAACCCGGAGGCCCCTTGCGCCCGGCAACGTAGGGGTCAATGTCCATCTCGGCCGACGAGAACCAGAAAACAGCCGAGGCATCTTGCAGATCCAACTCAGCCGCCTTTGCAATGGCCGCAGCTTCGCGGGCCTTCAGATCCGCCAGCAAGGCGTCGCCTTTGTCAGACACATCGAAGATCTGCGCAAGCTGGGTGACGCCTGCATAAATGCTGGCCATCTCAAACATGGCAGAGCGGGTTCCGTCCGATCCGGTGCTGTTGTCCTTGGCCCAGCAATCGGCGGGCAGAACAAAGGTCGGGATGCCAAGATCCGAGAATTGTTCGCGGGTGGCAACGATGCCCTGCGGGCCGATATGCCATTCATATTGCACCGCAACGATATCCGGGCGCTTGTCGACCACGGATTCGAAGCTGGGATCATTGTCCGCCAGCCGTTCGACACCCGCATTCAATTCAGAAAATTCAGGCAACACCTCGGTAAACCAGACCGATGTTCCCGCGACCTTGTCGCCAAGTCCAAGCGAATACAAAAGCTCGGTTCCGGCCTGACCGACCGTAACCGCAGTCTTGGGGGCTGCATCGAAGGTGACCTCGACACCGCAATTTTCAATCGTCAAAGGATAGGTCGTCTGGGCCTGCGCCATCGGCACAAAACTGGCCACGCCCAGCAGAGCCGCCGTCAGAAATCGGGAATACATTGATTGTCTCCAGGGGATGATGCGACCAGAAACAAAGAGGGAATAGCGAACCCGTGGCTGACGAATACGGCACCCGAAAGGGGCGACGCATAGGTACTGGCGATGGCAGGTGCCTTTGGGCACCGCAGGATTAATCTCATTCGACACCTCCCCGGACTCCCCGCCCGGGCCGCGTTGCATTCAGCGTCGGCAGGTCTCCTGACTTGCGAGTCATCACAGCAGCGGCCTTCCCATGGCACGGTGGCCACAGTGGCATGATCGCTGCACGCTCATCGCCTACAGTTGCGGGGGCAGTTCCGGTTCACCGGCAAGCCGGTGGCGGATTCCCTTTTGATTCCTCATGGAAACCGACAGGTTGTGTTCTAGTAAGCAATTTCCCCTGTTGCAACGACTATTCTGTTGCGGAACCCTGCCGCCTTTGCCCGCCGTGCTACGGCTGTAAAATGCGCAACCCGGCACTGCCCCCCTATTCCGCTGCGACCACCGAAATGCCGGTTGGGGTGTAGTTCAGCACCGGGGCCAACCAGCGTTCGGCCTCTTCCAGCGTCATGCCCTTGCGGGTCGCATAATCCTGCACCTGATCCCGCTCAACCTTGGCGACGCCAAAGTAATAGCTGTCGGGGTGGGCGATATAGAGGCCAGACACCGATGATCCGGGCCACATCGCCATGCTTTCGGTCAGCTCCACCCCGGTGGCGGCTTCGGCGTCCAGCAGGCTGAAAAGCGTACGCTTTTCGGTATGGTCGGGCTGGGCAGGATAGCCGGGGGCAGGGCGAATGCCGCGATAGGGTTCGCCCACCAGGTCAGCAGGGGCAAAGGTTTCATCGGGGGCATAAGGCCAGAGCTCGCGGCGCACACGCTGGTGCAACATCTCGGCCATTGCCTCGGCGTAGCGGTCGGCCAGCGCCTTGACCAGGATCGAGGAGTAGTTGTCATTTGCCTTGTCGAACCGCTCGGCAATCGCCTTTTCCTCTGGGCCGGCGGTAACAACAAAGCCGCCGATATAATCGTCAACGCCCTTGGGCGCGACAAAATCGGCCAGCGCCACGTTGGGCCGCCCCGGCCGCTTGGCATGTTGCTGGCGCAAGGTGTGTAGCGTGGCAAGCGGCACCTGCCGACCGCCATCCTTGAACAGGTGGATGTCATCGCCTTCAGCATTTGCGGGCCAGAAACCGACAACAGCGCGCGGGCCAAACCAGCGTTCGTCAATGATCCGTTTCAGCATCGCCTGCGCATCCGCGAACAACGCACGGGCGGCTGCGCCCTGTTTGTCGTCCTGCAGTATCTTGGGGTAAACCCCCTTCAGCTCCCATGTGCGAAAGAATGGCGTCCAGTCGATATACTCGGCGATTTCCGCCAGATCCCAATCATCGATCACCCGCGTGCCCAGACATTCGGGGCGGGCAACACTGTAGCCCTGCCAGTCAATTGTCATCGCATTGGCCCGCGCCTCGGGCAGCGGCACCCGTTTCTTGGCGCGCTCGGCGCGTTCGTGGCGCTCGGTCACTTCGATATATTCAGCTTTGATCCCATTGACATAGGCCGATTTGCGATCATCGCTCAGCAATTGGCTGACCACCCCCACCGCGCGGCTGGCATCCAGTACATAGATCGCCTGGCTGCCTGTGTAGCGCGGCGCAATCTTGACGGCGGTATGCACCTTGGAGGTGGTCGCGCCACCAATCAGCAGCGGGATATCGAAGCCCTCGCGCTCCATCTCGGCGGCCAGATGGGTCATTTCATCAAGGCTGGGGGTGATCAGACCCGACAGGCCGATCACATCAACGTTTTCCGCACGTGCAGTTTCAAGAATTTTCTGCGGCGGTACCATCACGCCCAGATCGATGATCTCGTAATTGTTGCAGGCCAGAACCACGCCGACGATATTCTTGCCGATGTCATGCACATCGCCCTTTACGGTTGCCATCAGAACCTTGCCGGCACTTTCGCGCCCTTCGCCGCCTGACAGGCGCTTTTCTTCTTCCATGTAGGGCAACAGGATCGCCACCGCCTGTTTCATCACACGCGCCGATTTCACCACCTGCGGCAGGAACATCTTACCGGCGCCAAAAAGATCGCCCACCACATTCATCCCCGCCATTAGCGGGCCTTCGATCACGTGAAGTGGGCGTTCGGCGGATTGGCGCGCCTCTTCGGTATCGGCCTCGATGAATTCAGTGATGCCGTTGACCAGCGCATGCTCCATGCGCTTTTCCACGCTCCAGTCACGCCAAGCCAGATCGCGGGTCTTTTCCTCGCGCAGGCCGCCGCGAAACCGCTCGGCAATGTCCAGCATCCGCTCGGTTGCGCTGCCCCCGGCTTTTGGACGGCGGTTCAAAACCACATCCTCGCAGGCCTCGCGCAGTTCCGGATCGATCTGGTCATAGACCGCCAATTGCCCGGCGTTGACGATGCCCATATCCATCCCCGCCTGAATGGCGTGATAGAGAAACACGGCATGCATCGCTTCCCGCACCGGTTCGTTCCCGCGAAAACTGAATGACAGGTTCGACACCCCACCCGAAACATGGGCATGCGGAAGGTTTGCCCGGATCCAGCGGGTCGCCTCGATGAAATCGACGCCGTAGTTGTCATGCTCTTCAATCCCCGTCGCCACCGCGAATACGTTGGGATCAAAGATAATGTCTTCGGGCGGAAAGCCGACCTCATCCACGAGGATGCGATAGGCACGCGCGCAAATCTCGGTCTTGCGGGCACAGGTATCGGCCTGCCCCTCTTCGTCAAAGGCCATGACCACAACTGCCGCGCCATAGGCAAGGCAGAGCTGCGCCTGATGGCGGAACTGGTCTTCGCCCTCTTTCATAGAAATGGAATTGACGATGGATTTGCCCTGTACGCATTGCAGCCCCGCCTCGATCACCTCCCATTTAGAGCTGTCGATCATCACCGGCACGCGGGCGATATCGGGCTCGGACGCGACGAGGTTCAGAAAGTCCACCATCGCCTGCTTGCTGTCGATCAGCCCCTCATCCATGTTGATGTCGATGATCTGCGCGCCGTTTTCCACCTGATCGCGTGCCACGTCCAATGCGGCGGCATAGTCATGGTTGGTGATCAGCTTGCGAAAACGGGCAGAGCCGGTGACATTGGTGCGCTCGCCCACGTTGACGAAGGGGATATCGGGCGTCAGAACAAATGGTTCCAGCCCGGAAAGGCGCAAATACCGGCTCATGCTGCGACCTCGCTTGGCAAGCGGCGCGGCGCAAAAGGCGCCACCGCCTCGGCAATGGCCGCGATATGGTCGGGCGTGGTGCCGCAGCAGCCGCCAACCACGTTCACCAGCGCTTCGGCCGCAAACTGCGCCACTTGGCGCGCGGTATCGTCCGGGCCTTCGTCGTATTGGCCAAAGGCATTGGGCAGGCCCGCATTGGGGTAGGCGCAGATCAGCGTGTCGGCGACGCCCGCAAGCTCGGCCAGATGCGGACGCATCGCGGCGGCCCCAAGGGCGCAGTTCAACCCCACGCTAAAGGGGCGCGCATGGGCCACCGAATGCCAAAAGGCCGTCGGAGTCTGCCCAGACAGCGTGCGCCCCGAGGCATCGGTGATCGTGCCCGAAATCATCAGAGGCAATTGTGCGCCATGTTTTTCAAACGCCTCATAACATGCAAAAATTGCAGCCTTGGCGTTCAGCGTGTCAAAGATCGTCTCGATCAGAATAAGGTCAGCGCCGCCAGCGATCAGCCCGTTCACCTGCTGGCCATAGGCAATGCGCAGGTCATCAAAGGTCACAGCGCGATAGCCGGGATCGTTCACATCGGGGCTAAGCGAAGCGGTACGGTTCGTCGGCCCAACTGCCCCGGCAACAAACCGCGGCTTGCCGTCGATCGCCGTGGCGCGGTCCATCGCGCGGCGGGCGATGCGCGCGCCTTCGGCGTTCAGATCATGCACCGCGTCCTCCATCCCGTAATCAGCCTGCGCGATCGTCGTGGCAGAAAAGGTGTTGGTCTCGACAATATCGGCACCTGCCATGGCAAAGTCGAAATGGATCTCCTCGACCGCCTTGGGCTGGGTCAGGATCAACATATCGTTGTTGCCCTTTTGCGGATGATCCGAATGGTGGCGGCAGGCATGGCCAGACCCGTGGCCGGCGTAGTCTTCCTCGCTCAGGCCAAGTGTCTGGATCTGGGTACCCATGGCCCCGTCAAGAATTAGGATTCTCTCGCGGGTTAAGGCCGCAAGCTGGTGAAATGTGTCGGTTTTGTTCTGTACTGGCATTCCGCACTTATGGCGCATCGCTCCACTAGATAAAAATTCATAATATGACGAAAGATTATGAATTTTACACATGTTCACCAGGTGCAGCGGCGATGCAAACTCCCTGCATCTGCCTGCCCGTAAACCAGCACCATAGGGGGGAAGGGGCCGCCACTTTTGAATGACACCTCAGGCCCAGACGCGCGCGGGGCCAGGGACAGCCCCGTCCCCAGCCCCTGGCAGGTTTTGCGATAGCGCCCCTGCCCGCCTCAGTTTTCGATAAGGCCGGGCAACCAGGTCCCGATGCCGGGTTGCCAGACAATCAACGCCAGCACGGCCAGCTTGATCACCAAAAATGGCGTCACGGCCGCATAGATATGCTTCATCCCGATGCCCTCTGGCGCGACCCCCCGCATGACAAACAACAACAGGCCAAAAGGCGGAGTCAGCAGTCCGATTTCCATGGTCAACAGATAGACCACGCCCAGAACCAGCTCGTTTATGCCCAGATGCGCCGCCAGCGGTACAAACACCGGCACGGTGACCATCAGCATCGACACCTGATCCACAAAGCATCCCAAGAACAACAGGATCAGGATCATCCCCACCAGAACCATTGTTGGGGTCGGGTCCACCGCATTGATTGCTGCAATCAACCCATTGGTTGCGCCGCTGAAAGACAAGACCTGGGCAAAGGTCTGGCTGGCGGCCATGATGAACAGGATCATCACCGACAGCTTGACCGTCTCCATCAGTGCCTTGGCGATCTTGGTCAGCGACAGGGCCCGGTAGGCGGCCCCGATAACAAGCGCGGCAAGACAGCCAAGAGCGGCGGATTCGGTCGGTGTGGCAAACCCCATCAGCAGGCTTCCGATCACCACCGCAAACAGCACCGACAACGGCGCGACATAGATCATGAAGGGGCGCCAGCGCTCTGCCAATGTCATCTCAGGCAGATCATCAGGCGGGGCGACGCTGGGGTCCAGAATGCTGCGCCCGATGATGTAGACGACAAAGGCACCCGCCAGCATCAGTGCAGGGATCACGCCCGCGATCAGCAGGCCCGAGATGGAGATGCCCGCAAGGCTGCCGACCAGAACCGCCAGCGCCGACGGCGGGATCAGCATTGCGATCGCGCCCGAGGCCATGATCGGCCCCATGGCCATGGTCGGGTGATATCCGCGCTGCAACATGCCCGGCATCAGTGTGGAGCCCAGCATAGCGGTATTGGCAATGGTGGAGCCGGACAGGGCGGCAAAGATCGTGCCGCCAAAGACGGTGACCACCGACAGACGGCCGGGCACCCGCGTCACCACGCGTTCGATCGCGTCAATGGCCCGATGGGCAATACCTGTCTGAAACAGAATTTCCCCCATCAATATGAACAGGGGTATCGGTGCCATTTGGAAATTGGCCACCGATTGGGTGGCATTTCGCGCCAATTGCAGCAGGCCGCGATCCCCGCCCAGAATCTCGAAAGCGCCGATCATGGTGACGGTGATAAAGGCAAAGGCGACCGGAAGGCCGATCAGCAAAAGCATCGCCAGACCGCCCAGCATCAGCGTGAGCGTGAGAATCCAATCCATGGAAATTCCTTTCAGAGGCCAGTCAGCGGCGCGGATTGCGGCGAGGGGCGGAAAATCTTGCGCAGGAACTCGATCATGCACAGAAGCATCGACAGTGGCAGGACGGTCAGCGCCCACCATTCGGGAAAGGTGAAGGCAGTGCGCACCATCGATCCGCGCGCATAGGACTGGATCAAGGCTTGCAACCCGGCCCATCCCAGCACCGCACAGGTGACGGCACCCAACAGGCAGGTCAGCACGGCGGCAACACGTGCGCCGCGCGGTGGCAATCCGCGGGTCACCAGATCCACCTGCACATGGGCATCCAGATGTAACACCCAGGGCGCGCCAAGAAAGGCAACCACCATCAGACCGTATTCGATCACATCAAGCGCCCCGTAGATGACGGGCAGACCAAGGTTGCGCAAAAAGACATTGAGCGGAATCACCAGCGTGATCGCCGCAAGGATGGCGGCGGCAAACACGGCAAGGCCAGTGGTCAGCGCGCCGAAATAGCGATTGAAGTTCAACATGGGAACAACGGTGGAGCGGCACCAGGCCGCCCCAGCCACCTTACTTTGTCAGACAGGATTGCAGTTTCGCGCCAAGATCGGCGTCGATTTCCATCACTTCGCCCCAGCCTTCGGATTGCGCGGTTGTGGCCCACAAATCCTTATCAGCACCCGCAAAGGAAATGGTTTCGATCCCCGCCTCGGCCTGGGCCTGGGCTTCGGCCTGATTGCGCGCGATATTCTCGGCGTTCTGCGCCTCGATCCAGGCGGCACCCTTTTGCAGCAGCGCCTGCTGATCTGCGCTCAGGTCGTTCCAGCTGTCCATGTTGACCAGGAAATTCACATCCACCTGGTAGAAGCCGGGGTCGACCCGATAGGCGGTCTGCTCATGCCAGCCCAGATCCAGAACCCCCTGGCTGGGCCAGCCATAGCCATCAATCGCCCCACGTTCGAGCGCGGTATAAACCTCGCCCGGAGCGGTCCGCACAAGCGTTGCCCCCAGCTTTTCGAACATGGCGCGATAGACTGGCGTGGTGCGGATAGTCAGACCGGTCAGGTCCGGGCCCTCCAGTGGTTTTGCCAGATACAGATGGTAGTTCATGTTATCACCCACGCGGGCGAGGTATTTCACGTTCATCTGTTGCTGGTGAATACCATCGATCAGCTCATAACAACCATTGGCGCGTTGCTCCTGAATGGTGTTCTGCGCCAGATGCAGCGCGTCACCGGTTGGCAGCAGGTTTGGATAATAGGCCGTAGTGTTATTTGCGATATCCACGATGCCAGCCTGAACTGCGTTGCCCAGTTCAAACGGCGGAACGGCCTCGGGGCCACCCAGAAGATCAATCTGAACCAGGCCCTCTCCGTTTTCATTGACCCAGCCAACGAAGGCTTCGAAGTCACGGGAAAACGTTGTGCCAGTGGCAAAGGCCGTGACGGCCTTTAACGTGACTTCCTCAGCCTGAACCGAGACGGCGGTGAGGGCTGAAGCGCCAAAAATTGCGGCTGTGGCGAATGATCTGATGGTCATATTCGGTCTCCCTGGGTGTGTGTTCTGGGGCGGATGGGGGCGGTTTTCTGCCTCTTGTTGATCCGTTTCCATTGTGAAAGCCTAGAGGCAGGACTGGTAATCTTCAAGCATGAAGTTTTATACATGAAGCAAAAAATTTCCTCGTATTTGCAATAGGATAGATATCCAAATCTCCAGGTCTCCATGATCTCGTGCATGCAGGCATCCAGCCCGCGCAGAGGTACTGCCGAGGTGTTGTTTCAGTCTGGCAATCTGGCCCAACCTAACGGCCGGACCGAATCTATTTTCAGGTCTTGGCCCGGCCAGGCTGGCCGATCCAGACGCCGTCGCGGAAAGGCCCGTCAGTCGTGATACAAATGGTGCCCGTCATGCGGTCTCTCCGGCGAAACTGCGAACCGTGGCCAGCGCTCCGTCCAGTTGCGCACCGGACTCATCCGCCAAAGCGGCAGTACGCAGGCGTCGCATCCAGTCGGCCGCATCGGGGCGCCCCTGCAGAATGGGCAGTGCCTGCATGATTCGGGCGAATTTTGAATGCCCGCGCACATGGGTGTCGGAATAGCCCTTGATCAGCCGATAGTTGGCCAGCAGTTCGGCAGCCAGCGCACGATCCTTGCGCGCCACATCTGTCACCGTGGCAAACCATCCGTCGACATGCGCCATCTCCGTGTCATGCCGCAACAATGCCCGGCGCCAAGGGCGCAGGGCCGAGACAGCCCAGAGCATCAGGAACCCGCGCAACCGGTCGGTTCTGATCCGGCGCCCCTTGTCCAGGTGCCGGGTGTAGAAGGCATCGAGACGTTGCGATTTTTGCAGGCGTTTGCCCAGCCACCTGGGCAATGTGGTGGTGAATTCTTCAAACCGCGGATGGAAATACTCGGTCACCATCAGCACCTGATCGTCACCAACAACAACCTCGTCGCGCACACGGCTCATGCGGCTGGCGCGGGTCTTGATGTCGGCGACCCGCAGAATGTCGTCATAGCACAGCGCCCGCGCGCAGTACTTGGCAGCCGCAACCGTCATTGCAAACGGTGCGCTATCCATCGTGGCCAGGCTTTCGACCATGTCCAGATACTGCGTCCCATAGGCGAGATCCTGATAGTCCACCACCTTTTTCAGGCCCAGCGCAGCCATGTCCTGTACCGGCGCGGGCAAGGCAGCAAGACGCGCTTGCAACTGCCCCCACTGCGCCTGATGGCGGGCTGGCACATGCAGCGTTTCAATCTGCTTTTTCACGACTTCCGGCTGCGGTGGTTGCCGTTTGCCGGTGGCACAATCAAAGGCATCGTTAAAGGCCCGCAGCGAGGCCTCGACACCGCGACCAGAAGCCCGGATCACGTCTTCATAGCTTTGCTTGGGAAAGGGCAGCGCGCCAGACCCGGCGAGCCCACCCAGCAGAGAGGAAGAGATCATCGACCCGGCGGATTTTGCAAGCGCCTCCATGTCGAAGGCCACGGTATGATCGGCGGCGATGCCCATGGCTTCCATCACCTTGTGACCATCGGCACGCCCGTCTCCGGGAACCGTTTTTTCCGCAACCGCAGGAATGCGATGGGTCGAAGCGATCAGGGTGGTGCGCCCCGGCGTCACAAAGCCACGCATGATGGCGCGACCGCCTTCCATCAGTTCGGATGCGATCAGGATATCCACGTCACCTTCAGCGGGCGATAGCGCAAAGACCGGCATACGGCCGGTGTCGCGACACATTTCAACGTAATAGATCGTGGCCCCCGTCCGCTGCGCCACCCCCGCAACCGAGGTGGACTGCGCACGATAACCGTTGGCCTCTGCCACGGCGGTGATCCAGTTCGTCAGGACGCCACCGCCCTGGCCGCCCACGGCAAGCGCAGCCAGCGTGATGATCTTTTCACCATCCGAACTGGGCGAACGGCGGGCGGCAATCGAGGTGTCTTGAATGTTCATCTCGTCAATTCCTTCAGGCAAAGACCACGCGTTTCGCGTCACGCCTGTGTTGCAGCCAATCAATGATCTTCTGGGTCCTGCGCGCCTTGCGGCCTTCGCGCGGGGTCGGGTTGGATACGATTTCGGCCTGGTAGAAACTCGGGCAGAGCACGGCTGCATCGGCAACTTCGCCGCAATTGCCGCATCCGACACAGGTCTGGTCGATCGCCGCGACCGGATCATCGCGCAGCGGATCGCCGGTATCCTTGACCGACAGGGACGGGCAGCCCGAAAGCCGCATGCAGGCGTGATCACCGGTGCAGATGTCCTCATCCACGCCAAAGCGTGGCCGCACGGTACGCTTGCCTTCCTTGGTGGCCTTGGCCAGCAGCGGTTTCTCCCGACGCTGCCTGTTCAGCATGCATTCAGAGGAGGCGACGATGACCTTTGGGCCTGCGACCTGTGTTGTCAGCGCCTCTTTCAGCGTGTCGCGGACCTTGGTGACGTCATAGGTTCTGTCGATCTGGCGGATCCATTTGACGCCCATGCCCTGGCAGGCCTCGACAATGGAGTTCTGGGTCTGCTTGGTCTTGTTGTCTGCACGAGAGGACAGAATGTCCTGTCCGCCGGTCGCCGCAGCATAAAAATTGTCGACGATCACGATCACGTTGTCGGACTTGTTGAAGACCGCGTTGCCCACAGACGACGTCAGACCATTGTGCCAGAACCCGCCATCCCCGACAAAGGAGATAGAGCGACGGCCATGCGGGTCTTCATTGTGAAACGCCGAAGCCGAGGCCGGGCCGAGACCATATCCCATGGTCGTCGCGCCAAGGTCGAAGGGCGGCATGATCGAAAACAGATGGCAGCCGATATCTGATGAAATGTGGTGCTCTCCCAGCTCCTGCTCGACCAGTTTGGTGGCGGCAAAGATCGGCCGCTCCGGGCAGCCGGTGCAGAACCCCGGCGGGCGGGCCGGCAGAACCTCTGAAAGATCCGGAATCACGACAGGTTCTTCATTCTTGGCCACGGCGGCCACAGGCATCAGTTCTGGCGCATGGGCCGTGAGAAAGGCCCCAAGACCCTGCAGCATCACCTGCCCGGTGTATTCACCGCCCATCGGCAGCATGCCCTTGCCCTCAAGCGTGACACGCTTGCCGGCCTTGTAGAGCATATGCCCGATCTGCTGTTCGATGTAGTTGGGATGGCCTTCCTCGACAATCAGCACCGCGTCCTTGCCTTCGCAGAAGTCAAGGATCTGGCTGTCGACCAGCGGGTAGACACAGTTGAGGCAGAGAATATCCAGATCGGTATCGCCATACAGATCGGCAAGGCCAAGACGGTTCAGCGCGCGGATTACCGTGTTGTAGGTCCCGCCCTGAATGATCAGACCAACCTTTCCAGATGGCTGCCCGAACCGCTCGTTCAGGCCGCGTTCCAGAATGAAGCGTTCAGCCGCGGGTTTGCGCTTGGTCAGCTTCTCCGCCTCATGAAGATAGGTGGCGGGGGGCAGGACGATCCGCTCAAGATCCCGGCGGGGGCTTTCCAGCGCCTGGCTCACCGTCATGTCGGGGCGGCGATTGTCGGAGGCGGCGAAAGAGCCGTGCACATGGCACGAACGGATGCCCATCTGCAGCATCACCGGCGTGTTGCTGGCCTCCGACAGCTCAAAACCATCCCCAACTGCGGCGACGATCGAGGGCAGGTTGGGGCGCGGGTCAAGCATCCAGACCTGGCTTTTCATGGCAAAGGCGTAGGTGCGCTCCTGCATGATCGAAGAGCCTTCGCCGTAGTCTTCGCCGACGATTATGAGGGCACCGCCGGTTACACCGCCCGAGGCCAGATTGGACAGCGCATCAGAGGCGACATTGGTCCCGACGACCGATTTGTAGGTGACCGCGCCGCGAATGGGATAATGCACCGATGCCGCCAGCATCGCCGTAGCCGTGGCCTCGCTTGCAGAGGCTTCAAAACGCACGCCCAGTTCCCCCAGGATATCCTGAGCATCTGCCAGAACATCCATCAGGTGAGAAATCGGCGAGCCCTGATAGCCCCCGACATAGCCGACGCCATTTTCCAGCAGCGCCTTGGTGATGGCGAGGATCCCTTCGCCAGAGAAGGTATCTCCATCTCCCTGTTTCAGTTTTTGGACTTCCTTGGCAAAGGAACGTTCAGCCATGGGTGGTCTCCTTGGGTCGTACCGACCGACATCTGAAGCGGGGCGACGCTATGTCGTCAGGCCTCCATGCCGGAAAACTTGGCCATGCGCGCGCTGCGGATGGCATTAATTTGCCCCTGGTTGGGACTAGGCCGTTGGGGCCTTTCAAAAATCGTGCTGCCGGATGCTGTAGAAAACGCGCAACAGCAGATCGTTCATCATCTTTCTGTCGTCAGCAGAGAGCACCGAAAACATGACGTCCTGCATCCGAAGCATGGCCGGCCAGGCTGTTTCGTGAACCCGCTTGCCGGTTTCGGTCAGTTGGATGTGGCGGATGCGGCTGTCCTTGGCGTCGGCTTCGCGACGGATCAGTCCGGCCGCTTCCATTGTGTCCAGTGTGCGCGACAGCGTCGGTTGTTTAATCACCGTCAACACCGACAGGGTGTTGATGGTGCAGGGGCCATTTTCGGTCAGGACGGCCAGCGCGCGCATCTGCGCCACCGTGATGCCCACATCTTTCAACGCCTCTTCAACGCCCTTGTTGTAGCGCGCCATGATGCGGTTCATCACATAGGGGGTGAAGCCTTCCAACTGATCGGGCCCGGCGGTCATGCGCCCAGCCCTGCGGCCCTGTGCCCTTTGCGTGGCGCAACGGGGCCGATGATGGCGAGGTCAGTGTAAGCGGCAGGCGACATGTCTTCAGGCCCCCGGAACCAGCGCCAGAACCCGAACGGGCGAACCGGTTCCCTTGACGATCTTGAGCGGCGCGGCAACCAGCACCGCCCCCTTGGCCGGTAGCTCTTTGAGATTCGTCAGCGATGCCAGGCCATAGCGGTTTGCCTTGTGCAGCAGGTTGTGGGCCGGGAAGGGCAGATCAAAACCTGCCGCCAGCCCAGCGTCGGTCCCGATGCACTGTGTGCCCCAACCCAGCGCCTTCTTCGCCATCAGGTATTCTATGCAGTCTGCCGACGGACCAGGCGTATGCGGGCCGGTTTCGTCGGTATTGAGAAACCTGTCCTCGTCGTGATTGTACTGATCCCAATCGGTGCGCATCAGCACCCATTCGCCAGCCTTGATCTCGCCATGCTCGGCTTCCCAGTCCTGCACGCCCTGCTTTGTCAGCAGGAAATCATTATCTTCGGCGGCCTGCGCCGAACAGTCGATGACATTTGCAGGGGCCATGAATTTTTGCGGATCAATCGTGTCGACCGACCCATCCGGGTAATCCTT
This sequence comes from Pseudophaeobacter sp., assembly GCF_048267565.1. NCBI lineage: Bacteria > Pseudomonadati > Pseudomonadota > Alphaproteobacteria > Rhodobacterales > Roseobacteraceae > Pseudophaeobacter > Pseudophaeobacter sp. Next base: position 87,854 of record NZ_JBLWXG010000002.1, read on the forward strand.
GCCGGTGACCCAATGGTGGGGCGCGTCGTAATGCGTTCCCGAATGTTCACCAAGCTTGAGCCAGTTCCAGGCCCAGAATGGCCCGCGATCGCCGTATCGCGAAATCTGGTGGATTTCGATCTTGGGCGTATCATCGGCAAGCTCGGGCGGCAGTTTCAACAGCGGTGTATCAGGCCCCAGCGGTGCCGAACAATCGACAACCCTGATTTCCCCATCCAAAAGTCCGCTGGCAAGCGCGGCAAGCGTGTCCGTCTGGTTCATAGTGAAGTCATCCCTGTTGGTGTTGTTGATTGATATATATGCAGATGCATATTTCAATTTGTTTCAAGCATAAAGTTTATTTTCAGGTCGAATTTTTCGCTGGACGCTGGTTTTGGGACGAATTTTCACCGCTTTGGGCCACGGAAGGGCTGTTTTCTCTGCGCTGCAGCATCATTTACGGCCGCCGCGCCCCTGCGAATCCGGTTGTTTCCGGTTCAGCCTGACCGGCAATTGCCTGGGCCGTGGGCATGCAGCAGCCGCCCCTTTCACACTGTCATATGATCAGTTTAATCACCGCCAGCGCGGTCCAACAGTTGAGTTCGCGCGCCATACCACCTATTTCAAGCAGGCGTGCAGACACGCAGGATGCCTGTCGCACCCTTCAGACCCACACCAGGACCCCAGCCCAGGTCCAGCGCAGCCCTTACCGGCAAAGGATTTCCTTCGTGACCAACCATCTTTACCAAAACGATTTGCCTGATGATCTGAAACTTGGCCCGGTGGTGGCGATCGACTGCGAGACCATGGGGCTGAACCCGCACCGCGACCGGCTCTGCGTCATTCAGCTGTCGGATGGTGATGGCAATGCCCATATCGTGCAGGTGGCCAAGGGCCAGACCGAGGCACCCAATCTCTGCGCCATGCTGCAAGACCCTAATACGCTGAAGCTGTTTCACTTTGGCCGCTTTGATATTGCCGCCATGTACCACGCCTTTGGCGCGCTTACGGCACCGGTCTATTGCACCAAGATCGCCAGCCGATTGGTGCGCACCTATACGGATCGCCACGGGCTCAAGAACCTGACGCAAGAGCTGATCGGAGTAGACATCTCCAAGCAGCAACAGATGAGCGACTGGGGCGCCAAGACCCTGACTGATGCGCAACTGGACTATGCTGCATCGGATGTTTTGTACCTGCATCGCCTGCGCGAGGCGCTGAACAAGCGGCTGACGCGCGAAGACCGCATGGAAATGGCCCAGGCTTGTTTTGATTTTCTGCCAATGCGTGCCAAACTGGATCTCGCTGGATGGCCCGAAACGGATATTTTTGCACACTCATGACCTCATCAGACAAATTCCTCGCCACGGCCCGTCAGGTTGCCACCGACGAAGCCCGCGCGCTCGACGCTCTGGCCGAGAGCTTTGACCACCGCTTTGTTGCAGCGGCCGAGCTGATACTGGCGGCAACTGGCCGGGTGATCATCAGCGGCATCGGCAAATCCGGTCATATCGGCCATAAGATCGCCGCCACCCTGGCCAGCACGGGCACGCCGGCCTATTTCGTCCACCCCGCCGAGGCCAGCCATGGCGATCTGGGCATGCTGTCCAAGGGCGATGTGGTGCTGGCGATTTCCAACTCTGGCGAAGCGCCGGAACTGGCCAATCTGCTGGCCTTTACCCGCCGTTTCAACATTCCGCTGATTGGCCTGTCCAGCAAACCCGAAAGCACCCTGATGACCCAGGCGGATGTGCAGCTGCAAATCCCCGCCATGGGCGAGGCCTGCGGCTATGGTATCGTGCCGTCCAATTCCACCACGCTGACCCTGGCCATGGGCGATGCGCTGGCCATTGCCATCATGAAACACCGCGATTTCAGGCCCGAAAATTTCCGCGACTTTCATCCCGGCGGCAAGTTGGGTGCCCAGCTCAGCAAAGTACGCGATCTGATGCATGGCGGCGATGCCCTGCCATTGGTGCGCCAGGATACCCCGATGTCCGAAGCCCTGATCGAGATCAGCCAAAAGGGATTTGGCGTTGTCGGCGTCACCGATGACACGGGTCAGATTTTGGGCATCATCACCGATGGCGATCTGCGCCGTCACATGGATGGGCTGCTGCAAAAACAGGCCAACGAGGTCATGACCAAGCAGCCAACCACCATCGCCCCCGACGCCCTGGCCGAAGAAGCCGTGGCCATCATGAACCTGCACAAGATCACCTGTCTATTTGCCATTGATCCCAGCAAGGGCCAGCGCGCCGAGGGGCTTTTGCATATCCACGACTGCCTGCGCGCAGGCCTTGGGTAGGCACAGGGAAACCCGATCATGGATCCGTATTCGCGCACAGTAAGCTATCTCAAAGTGCTGCTGCCCCTGGCAGCGCTGGCACTGTTGTCGACGCTGTTCATGATCTCGCGCGGCGTCGAAACCGAAGCGGTCATTCCCTTTGCCGACCGCGAAATTGAGGAACGCCTGCGCGGCCAGCAGGTAACGGCACCGTTCTTTTCCGGATCTACCGCGCAGGGCGATGAAATCCAGGTCACCGCAACCGTGGCCCGCGCCAAGGCGGACGAACCGGTGATCGCCAGCAGCCTTGAGGCCGAGATCCGCATGGTGGCCGGAGGTCGGCTGACGCTGAGTTCCGATCGCGGCACCGTGCATCCGGATCAGGATCTGGCCCGCTTTATCGGCAATGTCGAACTGACCACCGCCGATGGCATGGTTGTCACCACAGAGGCGCTCAAGACACAGCTGAGCCGTGTGCAGGCTGAAAGCCCCGGCGCCATTCGGGCCACCAGCGCGCTTGGCGATCTGACGGCCGGCCATATGGAAATCACCTCAGAAACTGTTGGTGGTCCCGTGCATCTTCTCTTCACCAAAGGCGTCAAGCTGGTATACGCTCCTTAAAAATTGGAAAGATAGATCCTTGACCCATTTGTGCCGCCTATTGATTGCCCTGATGACCAGCCTGTTTCTTTCGCTGCCGGTGTCGGCGCAAAACGCCTCTGTCGCCTTTGGCTCGGCCAAGGCAGATCCGACGCAGCCGGTTGAAGTCACTTCGGATAAGCTGGCGGTCAACCAGGTGGATGGATCGGCGGAATTTACTGGCAATGTACTGATCATACAGGGCGTTATGCGGCTTTCGGCTGCTCGGGTTCTGGTGATCTACAAAACCGACGACACCGGCAAGCGCGGCATCGAACGACTGGAAGCCACGGGCGATGTGCTGCTGGTCAGCGGCCCGGATGCGGCTGAGGCCCAGAAAGCGGAATATAGCATCGACCAGGGCACCATCGTGATGACGGGCAATGTTCTGTTGAACCAGGGGACAGGCTCGCTTACCTCGCAGCGGATGGTGGTCAACCTGACCACCGGCACCGCTAGCATGGCCGGGCGCGTCAAAACCATTTTGAACCCCAGCTCCGAAACGGACGACAGTAACTGATGCCCCGCACCCCTGATCTGCACCTGACCGAAGGCTCCTCTGGCCTGCGTATCGAAAAGCTCCGCAAAAGCTATCGCAAAAAAGTGGTGATCCGAGATGTGTCAATCTCGCTGAATCGTGGCGAGGTCGTGGCGCTGCTGGGGCCAAATGGATCAGGCAAAACCACCAGTTTTTACGCCATCGCCGGGCTGGTCTTTCCCGAGGCTGGAACCGTGACGATTGATGGCCAGAACGTCACCAGCCTGCCGATGTATCGTCGTGCACGACTGGGGATTGGCTATCTGCCGCAGGAAATGTCGATTTTTCGCGGCCTCTCGGTCGAGGACAATATCATGGCGGTGCTGGATATTGCCGTCAAACACGACCACAAACGCCGCGAACGTCTAGAAGAGCTGCTGTCGGATTTTTCGATCGAGCATCTGCGCCGGGCTCCGGCGCTGGCGCTTTCGGGGGGGGAACGTCGCCGGGTGGAAATTGCCCGCTGCCTGGCCGCCGATCCAAAATACCTGCTGCTGGATGAACCCTTTGCCGGGGTCGATCCGATTTCGGTAGGCGATATCCGCCATCTGGTGGCCGATCTCAAGAAGCGCGGGATCGGGGTCTTGATCACCGACCACAACGTACGCGAAACTCTTGAGATCGTAGATCGCGCCTATATCCTGCATGACGGTCAGGTGCTAATGTCAGGCAGCCCTGCCGAAGTGGTTGAAAATGAAAACGTCCGCCGGGTCTATCTGGGCGACAATTTCCGCATCTCTTAGGCCGTAGGATCCGGGGCGGAAATCAGACAAGCGCCGGAAAAGAGAGACCTTTTTTGCTGCACTCAGCAATAGCGGGTTTCCGCCAATCAGACACAACTGGCGGGATCAAATTAGCGGAATGCCATTGACTCTGATGCTGGTTTGTCATCGAATTGAAACATGGCAAACGTGCACTCTCAGGCAGACCTAAACGTGGTCTTGGCAACAAGACCTGAAGGCCTGTCCCGCACTTCCCTGCCAAATCCCCTGACCCAAAACTGACGACACCCCTTCGGGCCCGGCCCGGATGGTGTTTTGGGTGGCAATTTGTGAAGGAGATCACATGCATTACAAAATCACCGGTAAACAGATCGACATTGGCGAAGCATTGCAGACCCATGTTCAAGCCGAGCTAGGGGCCGTCGTCTCGAAATATGCTGAGCGTCCAACTGACGCAAATATTGTATTTTCCAAGTCCGCGCATGAATTTGTCTGCGAAGCCACCGTGCATCTTTCCACTGGGCTAACTGCGCAGGCCAAGGCGCATGCCACTGAAATCTATGCCGCTTTTGAAGCCTGCTGTGAAAAGATGGAAAAGCAGCTGCGCCGCTACAAACGGCGGTTGAAAGATCACCATCGTGATCGCAGCGAACCGGTTGAAATTCTCGGCGCAAACTCCTATATCCTCGCCTCTGACGACGCGGATTCCAGTGCCGAACCCGACACACTGCAGCCGATCATTGTTGCCGAAATGGAGACCAGGATTCAGTCCCTCTCTGTTGGTGAAGCCGTGATGCAAATGGAGCTTGCAGGTGCGCCGGTATTGGTGTTCCGCAATGAGAGCAAAAACGGTGTGAACGTGGTATACCGCCGGGAAGATGGCAACATTGGTTGGATCGACCCGCAACAGGTATAGGCCAGACATAGGGCTGGGCCACAGCATCTGAACAGAGCAGGTGACCTATGCAGATTTCTAGTATTCTGAAACCCGGCGCCGTCCGGGTAATTGGGGCCGCATCCAGCAAAAAGCGCCTGTTTCAGGAAATTTCTGAAGTCGCACATACCTGTTATGGCCTTGATGCCCAGTCCACTGTTGAGGCTCTGCTTGATCGCGAGAGCCTTGGTCCTACCGGCGTGGGGCACGGCGTTGCCCTGCCCCATGCCCGCCTTGATGGTCTGAACGAGGTACGCGGCGTCTTTGTGATTCTGGAAAAACCGCTGGATTTTGACTCGGTTGATCGCCAGCCGGTGGATATCGCCTTTTCGCTTTTTGCGCCGGAAGATGCCGGGGTGGAACACCTGAAGGCGCTGGCTCTGGTGTCACGCACCCTGCGCGAACAGAGCTTTTGCACCAAACTGCGTGCCAACCACGACCCGGCGACGCTGTTCGCCATCCTGACAGAGAATCAGCCCGTCCAGGCCGCCTGAATACGCAAGAACGCGACAGGTTCTAGCCCTCGGGCCCTGCTGCCCAGGGGGCAAAGCCAAACATCATGTAATCGCGCTGATAGAGCGATGAAACCTGCTTTTCCAGCGCCGCGTCCCAGATCGCGGCCAAGGGATAGGGCTGATCCGCCGCCGCCTGCTGCAGTTGCCCTGGGCTATCACAGCCCAACCGCTGCGCTAGAGCAGGCAGCGCCTCGCCCAGTTCGTCTTCGCGCAGAATCAGATCCGGTGCCCCCACCTCAGCCAGCCCCGACAGGGCCTGCGACTGGCTGGCCCAGTCCGCATCCACTCGGATCGAGGTCTGCCCGGCTAGATTGGCCTGCAAAAAGGTCAGAAACTGCGAAAAGGCCGCCCGGTGATCGGCAAGGCTATAGCTGGCATCGGGGCCGTCTTTGGGGATCGGGAGTTTGAACTGGCGCCGCAGCGTCTCGCGGATATTGCCATAGCTCTCGCCACCCTTGGCAAGTACACGGCGGCAAAAGACGGCATGCACCCGCGCAGCCGGATGGCGCAACACCGTAAAGCTGCGAAACCCCGGATGATGGCGCTTCCAATGGCGCAACTGCTTTTGATTCATCCGGCTTTGCAGCTCTTCCCCTGCCCCCTGATCCAACTGGGCCATCCAGGCGGTTACCTCGGCCTCGGGTCCGCCCCTGATCGGCAGGTAGAGCAACGGCGTCACCGCGCCAGCGACATAACTGGGGACTGCAGGCCCGCGGCGGGGTTCAAAATTGGGGCTGCGGCCCAGGTTGAAATGATCCATTTCCGCCAGGGCTGCCGCCATCTCGGCGGGGTTCTCGACCTTGGACCTTAGCGGTGCCGGATTTTGCGGCTTCAGGCTCGCGTCCAGCGCCGCTAGCCGCCCGGATATCCCCAGCCACTGCGCAAGCCCATTCATTACCTCCAGGCTCTGCAGGTCTTCATAGGCAAGGAAAAAGGCGCTTTGGCCGCTTTTTTGCAACCTGTTCAACAGGGTAACCTGAAACGCCTGCAAATCGGCCACATGTTGGGAAAACTCGGCACTGTCAAAGCGGGCCTGCGCCTCTTTGCGGCGCTTTACATTGGTCAGTTTCCACTGCCCGGTGGCCTGCGCGATCTTCCAGGAAACATAGCTCTCCAACGGGTTTCTGGTCAGGATGATCTTGGCGCAGCGCGGATCCTCTAGCGCCAGATCCAGAATGCGCGGATCATGGTCATGGAAATAGCGAAACCCGGCAAGCCCGCCAGCCGCCGCAGATCCCTTGATACGCGCAAGCAGCCCGCCCGGATCCTGTTCGCGCATCTCCTGGGTCATCCCCAGAAGATCATCACGGTTGGGATAACCAATGAAGTGCGGGTTGAAGGCCTCACCATGGCAGGTAACACCCGAGATCGCATTGAGGTTGGTTTCCAGAAAATTGGACCCCGTCCGCATTTCGGCAAAAACAATGAAGTAGTCAAACGAATCTGTCATTGGTTACCTTTGCACCAGATAGGGTTTCCGAGGGGGTTTGGCACGATCCATCCGCCCCTGCTCGACTGGGAAATCCCCCATTAGATGGGGGTGCATGCCCTGGTTCTTCAGGTTTTGCAGAAACTGGCCAAACCCATCAAGATTTACCAATGCAGGCGGCGCGCTCAGCGGGTGCAGATGTCCCAGTTCGTCCAGAATGGCCTGCAGCGGCTCCATCGGTGCCTCGACAAACTCTGCCATGCTCCAGATGCGCACCCGCGCCGTGGTCTCGCGGTGGCGCAGGGTATGCAGATAGCTGGCCTCTATCTGTTGCAGCCGTGCAGCCTCGCGGCGCACCTCGCCAAAATCCCGTTCAGATCGAAACAGTGGCACCGCCCAGGCACCGCTGATCACCGAGATTTGCGCATTGGGATCACGGGCCAGCTCTTCTCGGATCTCTTGCCGGTCGCCGGGGCCAAACTGAAAGCACTGGTGCTCGCCTCGGGTGTTCCAGATCAGATTGGTCAAAAAACTCTGGGGGTTGTAATCGCGCAGCTTGGCGCAGTCAGTCAGCGCCCCATTGATCATGGTGCTGCCCTGGACCAGCTCTGCGCGTTCTGCCGCAAACAGATGCCCATGCACCCTGGCCCCGGTAATCTGCGCCAGCCAGGTTTCAAAATCCTCAAACAGTTCGGAAAAGCCCTGAAACACCGAATAGCGGTTCGACGTAACACTTTTGACCGACCAGTGGCTGGGAAACCGGCTTTGCATGTACAGGCCTGGGCGACTGCGCGTGCGGCGCTCTACCGCCTTGGCAAAAATGCGGTCGATCTTGCCGGGGTTGGGTTCGGTGCGCGTCAGCGCCCTGGCACCATCGGTCAAGAACGCCTGATACAACCGATCCGCCCGTGGCCAGATCTTGCGCGCGACAAAACAGTCAGAGCGCCGCAGCAGTTGCAGGTGGTCATCGTAGAACACATGCGGTTTGCCCTGAAAATCGAATTTCGACAGGGTCAGAGAGCGGCTCTCGATCCGGCTGGAATGTTTCCGCGCCAGGGTCTGGAAATAACTTTCGTCCGGGATCCAGACCTTTTGGAAGTAGCGATCATAGCGCGCGCGTTCGCGATCCTGCAGGATCGCCGTCAGGGTCTGCCGGGTCAGGCACCACCATTGGCTGCCCATATGCGGCACCAGGCCCGCCGGGATGCGCCGACGTATCCCCAGCCTGCGCTGCAGATCGACATAGCGGTCAAACAGATAGCGATGCCTTTTCCATGAAAACGGAAACCGCAGGGTAAAGCGTTCCACATCCAAACCGCCGACGATCCAGGGCACATCAGCAGTGGTGGCGCTTTCGATGAAATCGGTCTGCGGCCGCGCCTCCAGATAGGCGGCCAGCTCCTCTGCCGGGCGTAGCGGCAGGCAAGACCCCGAGGACAGGTAGACATGGCGGACCTCTGCAAAGTCCTGCAACATCAGGGTCGCGGCAGATTGCGACGCCGCGACAATGCCCCAGGTGCCCCATTCGCAGCGATGCCGTGTGCAGAACCGGACCAAGGGATCTGACGCCAAACCTTGACGAAACCTTTGAAAGACGGCCTCATCGACGTTCTTGTCCACATGCAGCACCACAGGACAACCCGCTGCCGTCCAGTGTCGCGCCACCTGTTCCGCCCGCTCCAGAGCAGTGTGCACCAGCATGACAATACCAACCGAAGCGGCGCTCATGCCCAGTTTCCCTTGGACATCAGGCCCAGGATCTCTAGCTGACGCCAGTTGATGTATTTCTCGCTCCATTTGCACCACAGCTCTGGCTGCTGTTCCAGCGCTTCGGCATAGGCCTTGTATTCGCGGGAATTGGCATAGTGCTCGCTGCGCGCCAGCTCTTCCTGAGCCTTGGCCCCCAGCGTATCAAGAAACTTGGTATGCAGCAGCGCGCCGCTGGCTTTTTCACCGCCGTCGGTTTCGTAAACCTGGTTCAAGCCGCGCGGCAACAAGGCATGTGTCGAGCTGACATAGGCATAGCGGCGATCCCATTTCACCAGCGGGATCTTGTTCAGGGCAGGCGCATTGCGCGGCGCATCGGCAAAGAACACCCGCGCGCGTGGCCCGCCCTGGATCCACAGATTGCCATACATCGGGTTCTTGCTGATGGTGTAATTGCCGCTATCAAACCAATTGGCGATCTCCAGCGGGTTTTGCCCAGCGTGATAGGGGGTCTCGCCCAGCGGCCCCTTGGGGTAGGTATCTATCAACATGGCAGAAAAACTGCGGATGGCCGAACTATCCAGCCAATCGGTCAGTGCCTGAATGGGCCGGGTATCACAGAAGGGATAGATAAACAGCTCATCCGGGTCGACCACCAGAACCCAATGCCCATGGGCGTATTTGCGTTTCAGGTAGTTCATCCAATCAACGCCATAATGCGCCCGCCGATAGCTCGCCTGGGTTTGCCACAGCGACACGTCATCCATGCCCTGCAGATAGGCCACCGTATCATCGTCAGAATCGTTGTCGACAAACAGGAAATGGTTGATCCCGAGCTTGCGGTAATAGTCTAGAAAATAGGGAAGCCGGATCTGTTCGTTGCGCATGGTGCAGACCAGCAGAACATCACTAGGCTGGATCGCGCGCGTATTGTCCTGCAGGCAGCTCAGCTCAGCCGATTTACGTAGCGCCCGCACCAGCCTGCGCTTGCGCCGAACCCGCATACGGTAAGAATCCCAAAGCCCCACAGTCCCTCCACGCCTGTTCTATGCCCCGTACCAGACGCAATGGCACATACTGCGACACATTCTGTAGCAGGGCCAAATCGGCATGGACCCAGGGTAATTCCAGGGCCGCGAAACGGCCTGCCACAGGCCGCAATATGTCATGGAAAACTTCTATAAACAACGAATTTAGAAGCGGTTAGGCGGCCTCTTTACGGCTGACTATTGTCTGCCTGCCCCCATGCGCCCGGTTCGGGCGACCTTACCACTGCAACCGTGGCATCAACCCCGCCGCACAGAGCTGCGCCGGGCCACGATAGAGCTGCGCCTTTTCATGCCATAAATTCGGCGCGCCCATCAGCCTGTCATAGTAGCCATCAAAATCTTGCGGTGTGTGAAAATGCTGCTGGCGCTGCTTTTCACTTGCCGATTTACCAACAATCTCCGGCAGGAACTTGCTGTGCAGCAAAACGCCCGCAGGCTGCAGCCCGCCCGGCCCCTCGTATATCTCGTTCAGGCGCGGCGGCAGCAGGGAATGGGTTGAGTTCACATAGGCATACCGTCGATTCCAACGAACCAGTGGAATCTTGTTCAAGGTCGGAGAGCGCTCTGGGCGGTCTGCGAAAAACGCCCGTTCCCGTGCCCCCCCCTGTAGCCAGAGACTGCCCATCGGGCTCTGGCGGGTGGCGCGGTAGGGGCCTGTGTCGAACCAGTTCAGCACCGCGCAGGGGTCCTGCCCCGGCCTATACTGGTGGCTGTCCAGCGGCCCCTTGGGGAACAGATCCAGCATCATCGCGCCAAAGCCGCTGCGCCCCTGCGCCGCCAGATGCGCCGTCAATGCCTGCAGATCATGGCTGTCAATGCCATCATAGGTCAGCAGCTCATCCGCATCGACCGTCAAACACCAATGCCCATGACCATAGCGCAGCTGCAGCCAGGCACTCCAGTCCAGGCCAAAGCGCGCCGCGCGATAGCCATCTGCAACCTGCCATAGCGAGACATCCGGTTGATCGGTCAAATAGGCAGCGCTGCCATCCGTGCTGGCATTGTCGACCACCAGAAACTGCGAGACGCCGAGGCGGCGATAATAGTCCAGAAAATAGGGCAAGCGCACCGCTTCGTTGCGCAGCACCACAAAGGCCAGAATATCCTGCGCTGCAATCTCGCTGGTGCGGTCCACCAGGGGCATCAGACGGTGCCGCGCCCGCAGGGCACGCCACAGAAGTTTTCGACGCTTCAGGCGCAGCCGATAGCGCGCAGCCCAGCCCGGCAGGGCGGATGCGGCGGCATGGGGCTGCGCCACCAGATCAGGCCTCGTAGTGGCCCGTCTGGTGCCAGGCCCAGGCGTCGGCAATCATGGTATCCAGGGTTGACCGGCGCGGTTCCCAGCCCAGATCGGTGACCGCGCGGGTCGAGCCAGACACCAATTTGGTACAGTCACCAGCCCGGCGCGGGCCGGTATTGCAAGGCACCGGGCGGCCCGTAACCGCAGCGCCACGGTCCATGACTTCGCGCACCGAAAAGCCGCTGCCGGTGCCCAGGTTGAACACCTGGCTGCCCTTGCCATCCTCTAGCCACTTCAGGCCCAGAACATGCGCATCAACCAGATCGCAGACATGCACATAATCACGGATGCAGGTGCCATCAGGCGTGTCGTAATCGGTACCAAAGATGGTCAGCGCGTCGCGCTTGCCGTCGATCGCATCCAGCACCAGTGGCACCAGATGGGTCTCGGGGCGGTGGAATTCACCCACCTCGGCCTCGGGGTCGGCACCGGCCACGTTGAAATAGCGGAAGATCACCGAATTCAGCCCGGCAGAGGCGCCAAAATCCTGCAGGATATCTTCGACCGCACGTTTAGAGGCACCATAGGCATTCAGCGGCAGTTGCGGCGTGTTTTCATCCAGGACCACGTTGTCGTGTTCACCATAGGTGGCGCAGGTGGAAGAAAAGACAAAGTTCAGACAGCCCGCCGCCACGGCTGCCTCGATCAGGTTAAGCGAGCCACCGGTATTATTCGCCCAGTAACGGCCCGGTTCGCTCATGGCTTCGCCAACCTGGCTAAGGGCGGCAAAATGCATCACTGCCACCGGCTTGTACTTGGCAAAGACCTCGTCCAGCCGGGCACGATCCTTCAGATCCCCCTGTTCAAAGGGACCAAATTTAACCGCATCTTTCCAACCGGTTACCAGGTTATCATAGGTGACAGGTGTGTATCCCGCCGCTCTTAGCGCCTTACAGGCATGAGATCCGATATAGCCGGCACCGCCGGTCACAAGAACAGTCGTCACGTTGATTTACGCCTTTCACAGCCCTGGTATCTATTGGTCACTGCGGGCATGCGATCAATAGATGTTTTCATCTAAAGCGTTCCGCCGTCTCGCTTATTCAGCGGCCTTGTCGATCTGGGTGACCTTGTTCAGATGCGCCATCAGATCGTCGCGCAAATCAGGACGGGACAGGGCAAAGGACACCGTCGCCTGCAGGAACCCGGCCTTGGAGCCGCAGTCAAAGCGCTCGCCCTCGAAACGGAAACCCGAAACCGGCACATCCGAGCCAATATCCTGGGCGATCGCATCGGTCAGCTGGATTTCCCCACCAGCCCCAGATTTCATCTGGCGCAGGTTACGCAGCACCGATGGCCCAAGGATATAGCGCCCGATCACCGCCAGGTTCGACGGCGCCTCAGAGGCTTTGGGCTTTTCCACCATACCCTTGACCGACACGACAGAGCCGTGATCTTCGGCAACATCCAGCACCCCGTAAGAGCTGGTCTGTTCCGGGGCCACTTCCATAGCTGCAACCATATTGCCACCGGTTTCGTCGTAGGCTTCAACCATCTGCTGCAAGCAGGGTTTCTCGGCGGCGATGACGTCATCCGGCAGAATCACTGCAAAGGGTTCATTGGCAATCAGGCGACGGGCGCACCAAACAGCATGGCCGAGCCCCATGGCGCGGTGCTGGCGAATATAGGCGATGGCGCCGCTATCCATATAGGTGTCTTTCAACACCTCCAGCAGTTGGTCCTTGCCCTTTTTGCGCAGCTCCTGTTCCAGCACTGGAGAGTGATCAAAATAATCCTCCAGCGCGCCCTTGCCGCGCGAGGTAACAAAAATGAACTCCTTAATGCCAGCCGCGCGGGCCTCGTCGATGGCATATTGCACCAAGGGACGGTCAACCAGTGTCATGATCTCTTTGGGGACCGATTTGGTTGCCGGCAAAAAACGCGTGCCCAGACCGGCCACCGGGAAAATTGCTTTTGTTACTTTTTTACGCATGGAGTTCTCACTCTTTCACATCAATAATTTGGTCAAATATCACAGGACGTCTACCGATCAGTCCGCAATACAAGCGCTCCACATTCATTGTCTCGCCATCGGCCGCGCCCAACATTCATGCAGGGAAGGCCTGAGCCTCCCCTATCATTATTGTGAACCGAATCCATGACTGATCTCAACTACAGCGCGGCAAAACGAGACAAAACCTGCTCATTTCAGGGAATATTTACGCTAATTTTCACCCATTTTCGCCATCATCGCCTCTAGTCGCGCCACATCTTCGGGATTGTTCAGCTCCCAGAACTCTCGCCCGCGCGCGGAAACCTCAACACAGAGAATCTTGCGGCCATTTTCCAGGAAGCGCAGCTGCTCCAGCCCTTCCAGCTGTTCCAGCGGGCCAACCGGCCAGCTGGGATAATCCGCCAGGGCATCCGGCCGATAGGCATAGACCCCGACATGATGAAAGACCGGCGTCAGGTCTTCGGCGGCGAACTGTTCAGCGCAAAAAGGTACCACCTCCTTGGAGAAATACAGCCCGCTGCGATCGCGGCCAAAAACCGCAGTGGTACCGCCAACGCGCCCCGCCGCCCGATCAGCCAGCAGGCTGTTCAGCGTTGCGCCGTCACATTGCAGCACCGGCGTTGCCAGGCCCATTTCAGGCGCAGCGCGCAGCCCCTTGACCAGGTCTTCGATAAACCAATGCGGGGTCAGCGGCGCATCGCCCTGCAGATTTACCACCACCTCATAGCCGCCGCCCAAGGCGGCATGGGCTTCGGCGCAGCGTTCGGTGCCATTGCCACAGCTTTCGGCGGTCATCACCACCTCGGCACCAAAGCCTTCGGCGGCCTGACGGATGCGGTCATCATCCGTTGCCACCACCACCCGATCGACCCCCTGCACCGCACAGGCAGCACGCCAGGACCGTTCAATCAAGCTGCGCTTTTCACCGCTCGCCCCGGTCAATGCGACCAGCGGTTTGCCGGGGTAGCGCGTCGAGGCATAGCGGGCAGGGATGACGATCAGGACGGACATCAGGCTTCTTTCAGTTCAACATCAGGGGCATAGGCAATGAAAAAGGGATTGGCATAATCCTCTTTGCCGTAGAGCAGCGGCGAATGATCGTCAAAGCGTACCACTTTGCCGCCCGCACCAGACAAGACCGCGTGGCCTGCAGCGGTATCCCATTCCATGGTGCGGCCAACGCGGGGGTAGATATCCGCCTCGCCTGTGGCCACCAGGCAGAACTTCAAGGAAGATCCCGCGCTCTTGCTGTCTTTGACGTTATACTTGCCAATGTAGTCCTCTGTCGCCTGATCGCGGTGCGATTTCGACGCCACCACCATCAGCGCGGTATTGTCGCTTTGTGCAACGCTCAGGACGCGGGTCTCGCCGATCACCTGCGGATCAAAGACGCCGGCTGCGCTGGTTTCTTCCACGGTAGAGCCATCCGCCAGGGTAAAGAACATCCGCTGTTTCGCAGGCGCATAGACAACACCACGGGTGGGTACACCTTTTTCAACCAAGGCAATATTCACAGTGAAATCACCACGGCGGTGGATGAATTCTTTGGTGCCATCCAGCGGATCCACGATCAGGAAGGTATCGCCACGCGTCTTGTGCGATTCGGATTGCTCCTCGGTCACTAGCATTATGTCAGGGAAGGCACTGCGCAGACCGGCCGAGATCAGGGCATCGGCTGCCTCGTCCGCAGCGGTCACCGGGCTGTCGTCAGACTTTACCTTTACGTCAAAATCGTCGGAATTGTAGATTTCCATGATCTTGTCGCCAGCTTCGATTGCCAGGCGACGGATCACCGGAATTAGTGCTTCATAGGTCATGCACAGCCCCCACGTTGAACGGGTTAATTGAAAATTTTTCTCTGCCCCCTTATGCTGATTACAGGATGGATCAGCAAGAAGTCCGTTCAGTTATCAGCAGGCTCGTGTGGCCACAGCACAGATCGCAGGCAAAATGTTTCAGGTTCGCCCCGAAGAGACGAGGTTTTACAGCGCCATTTCGCTGCTGGAAGTAGTATTCCACTCTATCGTGCGCAGCGTCCGTTCCAAGCATAACAATGCGCTGATCGCCCTGGCGATGAACATCATGCAGGCGGTGATCTTTGTTGCCCTGTTCTACGTGATGTTTGCAGTGATCGGGCTGCGTGGCTCGGCGATCCGGGGGGATTTCCTGCTCTACGTGATGTCGGGCATCTTTCTGTTTCTGACCCATACGAAAACCGTTGGGGCCGTGGCCGGTGCCGAAGGCCCTGCCAGCCCGATGATGCAGCATGCGCCGATGAATACCATGGTGGCGATTCTCTCGGCGGCGATTGGCTCGCTTTATATTCAGACGGTTTCGCTGTTCCTCATCCTCTTTGTCTATCATGTGGCCTTTACCCCACTAGAAATTGAACAGCCTATCCAGGCTTACGGCATGGTGCTGCTGGCCTGGTTCACCGGTGCGGCGGTCGGGCTGGTGTTTCTGGTACTCAAACCCTGGTCCCCCGGAACGGTTGGCATTTTGACAACTGTCTACCAGCGGGCAAATATGATTGCCTCGGGCAAGATGTTTTTGGCCAATACCCTGCCCAGCTCTATGCTGGCGATGTTTGATTGGAACCCGCTGTTTCACTGCATCGATCAGGCAAGGGGCTATACTTTTATCAACTACAACCCGCATTTCAGCAGCTGGCAATATGCCGCCTGGGTGGCGCTGGCGCTGGTCATGATTGGCTTGATGGGTGAATTCTATACCCGCCGCCATGCCTCTATCAGCTGGAACGCACGGCGCTGAAACGTATCGCCTTTATGTGCGGTCACGCGACTGGCTCTCCTGCTTTGATTTTGCATGTTCAAAGCGTTCGTCCATAAACCTGAAACACAGGTTTGTGGCAGCACGCCCTTTCCATTGAGAGGTCATGCCGCGCGCCCCCGGTCCCGCTGCGGGGCTTGGCGGGGGCTCAGGTCACCACCCGCAGCGTCAGATTGATCCGCCCGCCCTTGGGCAGCAACCGGGAAGAGCCAAAGCGGATCCTGTCCACCCCATGATAATTCAGCCGCGCCGCGCCGCCCATCACCACCACATCGCCTGAATTCAACCAGAGCCGATCCGTCGCCCCACCTCGGCGGGTGTCGCCCATGCGAAACAGCCCGTCATCGCCCAGGCTGATCGACACCACGGGATAGGAATAATCCGCCTCGTCCTTGTCCTGATGCAGCCCCATCCTGGCATCCTTGCCATAGTAATTCAGCAAACAGGACTCTGGCTGCCGCTCCAATCCGGTGAGATCCTGCCAGATATCCAGTACCGGCTGCGGGATATCTGGCCAGGCCTGACCCTTGGGGTGGCAATCGGCATAGCGGTATCCAGCCGCGTCGGCATACCAGCCAAAATCGCCAGCCGAGGTCATCCGCACCGACATCTTGCCGCCACCTGGCACCGCAGGCGAAAACAGCGGTGCCGCCCGCAGAATCGGTCGCAACACCTCGATCAGGGTGCGCTGCGCCGCAGGACCCAGATACCCTTTGTGAATTTCAAACCCACGCAATCGCAGCATGCTCATGGTGATTAGCCCGTTCTTAACCCTCTCCCGTGCAAAAAAGCGCACTGAATCGCAATTCTCGATGCGTTCAGGCGGTTGCAGGGGCAATTTCTGCTCCCTATATACGCCGTGACGCAGTGAGGTGCAGACCCCACTGCAACAAAATCGGGGCCTGGATGCCACAACGGGTTCAGGCCGCGGGTAATCGCCTTAGTAAGTAAAGGGATCAAAATGAGCAAAGTTATCGGGATCGACCTCGGAACCACCAACTCTTGTATCGCCATCATGGATGGGTCGCAGCCGCGCGTTATCGAAAACGCCGAAGGCGCACGCACCACACCATCGATTGTTGCCTTCACCGACGACGAGCGTCTGGTCGGCCAGGCTGCCAAGCGTCAAGCTGTAACCAACCCTGAAAACACCGTCTTTGGTGTCAAGCGTCTGATCGGTCGTCGCTTCAACGACGAAGACCTGGCCAAAGACAAAAAGAACCTGCCCTTTGCCCTGGTGAACGGTGGCAATGGCGATGCATGGGTTGAATCCAAGGGTGAGAAATACTCCCCTTCGCAGATTTCTGCCTTCATCCTCGGTAAGATGAAAGAAACCGCCGAGTCCTATCTCGGCGAAGAGGTGACACAGGCCGTGATCACCGTTCCTGCCTATTTCAACGACGCCCAGCGTCAGGCCACCAAAGATGCCGGCAAGATTGCTGGCCTCGAAGTGCTGCGCATCATCAACGAGCCAACAGCCGCTGCGCTGGCCTATGGGCTCGACAAGGAAGAAACCCAGACCATCGCGGTTTATGACCTTGGTGGTGGTACCTTCGACGTGACCATCCTGGAAATCGACGATGGCTTGTTCGAAGTGAAATCCACCAACGGCGACACCTTCCTTGGCGGTGAAGATTTTGACATGCGCATCGTCAACTACCTGGCGGGCGAATTCAAAAAAGAACACGGCGTTGACCTGACCAAAGACAAGATGGCACTGCAGCGTCTGAAAGAAGCCGCTGAGAAAGCCAAGATCGAGCTGTCCTCTTCCAGCCAGACCGAAATCAACCAGCCCTTCATCTCGATGGATCCTTCCTCGGGCCAGCCGCTGCACCTGGTCATCAAACTGACCCGTGCCAAGCTGGAAAGCCTAGTAAACGACCTGATCAAGGCGTCGATGAAGCCCTGCGCCGCCGCTCTGAAAGACGCCGGTCTGTCCGCCTCTGACATCGACGAAGTCGTTCTGGTCGGCGGTATGACCCGGATGCCAAAAGTCTTTGAAGAGGTAACCAAATTCTTCGGTAAGGAGCCACACAAAGGTGTGAACCCTGACGAAGTGGTTGCCATGGGTGCTGCCATTCAGGCCGGTGTTCTGCAAGGTGACGTCAAAGACGTTGTTCTGCTCGACGTGACCCCGCTGTCCCTGGGCATCGAAACTCTGGGCGGTGTCTTCACCCGCCTGATCGACCGCAACACCACCATCCCGACCAAAAAGTCTCAGGTCTTCTCGACCGCCGAAGACAACCAGTCGGCTGTGACCATCCGGGTTTTCCAGGGTGAGCGCGAAATGGCGGCTGACAACAAGATGCTGGGCCAGTTCAATCTGGAAGAAATCCCACCGGCACCTCGCGGCCTGCCACAGATCGAAGTGACCTTTGACATCGACGCCAACGGCATTGTGTCGGTTTCGGCCAAGGACAAAGGCACCGGCAAAGAGCAGGTCATCACCATCCAGGCTTCCGGTGGTCTGTCCGACGCTGACATCGACCAGATGGTCAAAGACGCCGAAGACAATGCCGAGG
Source organism: Pseudophaeobacter sp. (assembly GCF_048267565.1). Taxonomy (NCBI): domain Bacteria; kingdom Pseudomonadati; phylum Pseudomonadota; class Alphaproteobacteria; order Rhodobacterales; family Roseobacteraceae; genus Pseudophaeobacter; species Pseudophaeobacter sp. The sequence goes on from NZ_JBLWXG010000002.1 coordinate 106,219, forward strand.
CCGATAAGGAACGTCGCGAGCTGATCGAAGCCCGCAACCAGGCCGAAAGCCTGATCCATTCGACCGAAAAGCACGTCGAAGAGCATGGCGAAAAAGTGGATCCCTCCACCGTCGAAGCCATCGAGCTGGCCCTGGCTGCTCTGCGCGACGATCTGGAAGGCGAAAATGTCAACGCCGAAAAGATCAAGGCAGGCATCCAGAACGTCACCGAGGCCTCCATGCGTCTGGGCGAAGCCATCTACAAGGCTGCTCAGGAAGAGAGCGGTGAAGAGCCATCTGCTGCCGACAGCAATGAAGGCCCCGGCGATGATGACATCGTTGATGCCGAATTCGAAGATCTGGACGGCGACAAGCGCTAAGGTCTGAACACTTGGCCGCAACGGGCCGGTCCGAGCACGGGCCGGCTCGTTGTCGTTGAGGCAGCAGGGGTAAACCGATGTCGAAACGCGATTACTACGAGATTCTCGGCGTAGCCAAAGGCGCCAGCGCTGATGAAATCAAGAAGGGCTTTCGCAAGAAGGCCAAAGAACTGCATCCGGACAGCAACAGCGATAACCCGGATGCGGAAGCACAGTTTAAAGAGGCCAACGAGGCCTATGACGTCCTGAAAAACGCTGAGAAAAAGGCCGCCTATGATCGCTTTGGTCACGCTGCCTTTGAAAACGGCATGGGCGGTGGCGGCGGTGGCCGTGGTCCCGGCGGCCCAGGTGGCGGCAATGGCGACTTCTCATCTGCCTTCTCTGATGTCTTTGACGACCTGTTTGGCGATTTCATGGGGGGCCGTGGTGGTGCTCCGGGCGGCGGGCGTCAACGCGCCTCTCGCGGGGCTGATCTGCGCTACAACCTGCGGGTCTCTCTGGAGGAGGCCTATTCCGGGCTGCACAAGACCATCAAGGTGCCCACCTCAGTGGCCTGTACCGCCTGCGACGGATCCGGCGCCGAAGGTGGGGTCGAGCCAACCACCTGTCCGACCTGCTCGGGCATGGGTAAAGTACGCGCCCAGCAGGGGTTTTTCACGGTAGAACGCAGCTGCCCGACCTGCTCGGGGCTGGGCCAGATCATCAAGAACCCCTGTAAATCCTGCCATGGCCATGGCCGCACCGAAAAGGATCGCTCCCTCTCGGTGAACATCCCGGCCGGCGTGGAAACCGGCACCCGCATTCGCCTTGCTGGCGAAGGCGAAGCTGGCCTGCGCGGTGGGCCTCCGGGCGATCTCTACATCTTTGTCGAGGTAGCGCCACACGGTCTGTTTGAACGTGACGGCAACAATCTGTATTGCCGGGTACCCGTCTCGATGGCCAAAGCGGCCCTGGGCGGCGCCATAGAGGTGCCCACCATCGACGGTGGCCGTGGACGGGTCCAGATACCCGAAGGCAGCCAGTCCGGCCGCCAGATGCGCCTGCGCAGCAAGGGCATGCCCGCCCTGCGTGGCGGCGGTGTTGGCGATATGTTCATCGAACTGGCGGTGGAAACCCCGGTGAATCTGACCGCCCGGCAAAAGGACATTCTGCGCGAATTCGAGGATCTGTCGGAAGACACCACCAACCCCGAATCCCGCAGCTTCTTTTCCTCGGTCAAGGGCTTTTGGGACGGCATGAAGGGGTAAGCGGCCATCCCGGAAACGCCTTCGTCTGGCGTTTCGGCGCTCAATCAAAATGCTACCATCAAAAGCGCCCCTCCGGGGGCGTTTTTCTTTTGCCACTCTCTCTGTCCGCCTAAGCTGAAAGCCTCTGCATCCGCAAAGGAAAGGAATCATGGCACAGGGTAAGACACGCAATGCAGCCACCCTGCCCCTGTTTCCAGATGCCCCCCTGACCGGGGACCGCCCGGCCACAGCCGGTGCGGCTCTCTCCACCGGTCGCCTGCCCTCCTACATCAAAGATCACCGCAGTCGGCTGCGGGACCGGTTTCGCGACGGGGGCGCCGCTGCCATGCCCGATTACGAACTGTTGGAACTGGTGCTGTTTCGATCGCTACCGCGGCAGGACGTCAAACCGCTAGCGCATCAGCTGCTGAAACAGTTTGGCGATTTCAGCCGGGTTGTAAGCGCCCGCCCGGAACGGTTGGCCCAGGTTAAAGGTGTCGGCGAAGCCTTGATCACCGATCTCAAGGTGCTGGAGGCCGCCGCCCAACGCATGGCCCGCGCCAAGGTGATGCGGCGGCAGGTAATTTCCAGCTGGGACGCCCTGCTGGACTATTGCCACACGGCAATGGCCCATCGCAGTACCGAGCATTTTCGGGTGCTGTTTCTGGACCGCAAGAACTGCCTGATCGCGGATGAGGAACAGGCGCGTGGCACCGTCGATCACGTACCCGTCTACCCGCGCGAAGTGGCCAAACGGGCTCTTGATCTCAATGCCAGTGCGGTGATTCTGGTGCATAATCACCCATCGGGCGATCCTTCGCCCTCGGCCAGTGACATTGACATGACCGAACGGGTCAATCAGGCGCTCTCTCCCTTGGGGATTGTCCTGCATGACCACCTTATCATCGGCAGCGCCGCAGAGCTCAGCTTTCGCAGCGAAGGCCTGCTATAGTGCCACCGCACGGCAAGGCCGCGCCAAATGACGCTAGCGCACCCAGACTTCGACCCTGCGGTTGACCTGTCGGCCCCAGTCGCTGTCATCGCAGGCCATGGGAAGGGCCTCGCCAAAGCCATCGACCTCTAGATCTACACGTTCGACCCCGATGGTCTCTGCCGCTTCCAGCACCGCCCGCTGCACCCCTTTTGCCCGTTTGATGGCAATGGCACGGTTGCCAGAGGCTGGGCCTTCGCCATCGGAAAAACCAACGAATTTCAATGTTTTTCCATCATATAACCCGGTTTCCAACGCCCGGGCCAATTGCGCGATATTGCTGCGTGACTGGGCGTCTGGCCGGGCCGATCCGGTTTCGAACCGAAACGAGATACTCAGCCGCTGAAACCCGGAAAGCACCTGTACCAGCCGCTGCAGCTCTGCCAGATCCACCTCTGGGCCAGCGGCAAGGATGGCATTGCTCAGCCGGTCGCCCTGGGCATTCAGTGAAATCATCTCGGGGGCCTGATCGACAAACCCGGCGCGGCGAATAACGATCTGTGCCCCCGGACCGCGCACATAGCCCAGAAAATCGCGCGCAACCTTGGGCAGGCGGCGCTGAGGCAGATACAAAAACATCGGCGCGGTCAGCGGGTAGTCTTCGGTCTTGATCCCGCGGCGATTAGCCCGCAGGGAAAAGCCACAAGGCCCCGTCAGCGTCAACATGCGCGCGGTGCCTGTGTCAGAAAAGCTTGCCATTCCAATCGCAAAAGGATCGGTGGCAACCCGCCGTACCAGATTCTTTTCCCGTTCGTGATAGCGCAGCCCCCCTGCCAGCTGCCGATCTGAGGCGGCCAGCACCCGATCTTGAAAGGCCTGGGTCATCCCCGATCCCGCCACTGGCAAATGCAGCGAAATCGGTGCATCCGGTCCGCCCAGGACCTGCCAGTTGTCGATCTCGCCAGAAAACACCGCCGCCAGTTGCGGTAGGGAAATCCGCGTCACCGGGTTTTCCCGCGATACCACCGGCACCATGGCATCCAGCGCAACGATCCTGCTGCGGCTGGCCGTGGTCATGTCACCAAGCCCCACCGCACGGGCCTGGGTCTGCTCTCCCGGTCGCATCTCGCGTAGGGCCATGACGATATCAGCCTCCTGCGCGATCAGATCACGAAAGCCATCATCCGTTGTGCCAACCAGAAAGGAAAACCGCGCTGCCGGGGCCCCGTCCGGGCGCAGCAGAGTATAGTCGAAATCACCGCCGGACAGTGTCTCGCGGCGGGTTTGATAGCCATTGCGCAGTGCAAAGCCTTCGATCAATGCCGGCAGCAGAACCTCTGCCATGTTTGCAGACCCCGACAGGGTCACTTCGGCGACAAAATCAGACAGGCTGGGGCAGCCCGGCCCGTCACAACTGACACCAGATCCATCCAGGGTCAGCTCTCCGAACTTTGTCTCAACCCGGTAGAATTCACCGTCGAATCCCAACAGGTTACCGGTGATTTCAACCACACCATCCGGCGACGACAGGGTAACATCCTGCGCCTGCGCGAATTTCGGAGAGACAAAGAGGAGCAGTGCGGCGCAAACCGCCGCACGAAAATCGAGCATGTGAAATCCTGAAGTAGCCGAAAATTACCTAGAGGCGATTTTCAGGTTTTCTACCAGATTATTCAACACCAGAAAGTCACCCGTGGCACTGCAATCTGGTACGGTGAGGGTTAAATCGCGGCTTTGCACCCGTCCGTCCGACATACGCAGGCTTTGCGCGGCGATTTCGCGGCCACAGTTGATCTCGGTAATTTCGGTCTCGATGCTGATTTCGATATCGCCTGCCGCCTTGGCCCCTGCATGATCCGCATCGCGGCTAAAGCTGTAGATCTCGGCCAGGTGCGGCACCAATTGCGCCGGATCCCCTAGTTGCAGCAACAGCCCGGCCCCCTGCGCCGGATCCGCACCATGCCAGACATGGCCCGCTTCGCCATATTGGGCGCCAAATTCACGTGCATGGATTTCAAAGCCGCTGTTGCCGCGCCATTGCAGCACAACCCGATCAACGCTGGCCATATCGGGTACCGTCACTTGGACAACCCTACCCGCCGAGGCCAGCGCGACAGCCGGAGCAGACGATGACGATGACGAGGGCACCACGATAAAGGTTGCAGTACTGGCAAGCGCAGGGACCACCAGATCCAATGCGCCGTCTTCATCCAGCGTTTCTGTAACCATCATGCCCTGGTGGTGCAGGGTAATACGTTCCCCCGGACGACAGGGAGCAGAAACCTGTAGCTGCACCAAAGCGCCGGGCAGCGCCTTGCCCTTAGCCTGAAGCGCACAACCGGCAACCGGAACCGCCGGTACAGCCTGGACAGCCCCCTCTGGGGCAGAGATCTGCGGCTTGGCCGAGGTGAGTGTAATTTTTTCAATCGCAACGGGTTGAGCCAAAGCCGGATCCTGCGGCAGCTGCGGTTGCGCGGCCTCTGCCTGTCGCATCTGCGGCTGGTGATCCGCAGAAGGCTGCATCATGAAACCGATTCCCAAAGCACAGGCGGCAGTCGCGGCGCTTATCAGAATGACACGTTTATTCAGCATCTTACCCTCCAGAACCAAGCATCAACATTTACATTTGGCGCCTTGATTTAAGGCTGTAAAAGAGGCCGGTTTATGGCCACCACCTGAAGAGATTCAGGCATTCGCCCGTCATTTCCGCCTGCAAAACCCCCGTCACAAGGGGGGGGGCAGGCGGTGACGACATTGGAAATATGATTGGCCAAAAAGAATTAACCCCAGCCAAGGGCCGGGGTCATTCACGCGGATTTTATGGCTGCCCTGACCGCAGCTGCGATCAGGGCAGGATCATTGCTGGCCGGGGGCTTAGGTGATGCGCCCGTGGCAGTGTTTGAACTTTTTACCAGACCCGCAGGGGCATTTGTCATTGCGCGAAGGGTTGCCCCAGGTCTGTGGATCATCTTCGACAAAACCGGGTGCCGCATCCTCGGGGGTGCCTGCCGGGGCAGGCGCGCCCCCCAGGGCCATCTGCTGCATGGCCGCCTGACGCGCCGCCATTTCCGCCAGCATTTTTTTCTGCTCTTCCTCGGTCATCGGCCGCACACGGCTGAGCTGCTGGGTCACATCCTGACGCAGCGAGTCGAGCATGGTTTCAAACAGCTGAAAGCTTTCGTTTTTGTATTCGTTCAGCGGATCGCGCTGCGCATAGCCACGGAACCCCACAACAGAGCGCAGATGCTCCAGTGTCAGCAAATGTTCACGCCATTTGGCGTCGATGGTCTGCAACAGCACCTGCTTTTCGATGTTGCGCATGCTTTCCGGGCCGAAGGCTTCGGCTTTTTCCGCCATCATCTGATTGGCGGCATCATTCAGGCGCTCAGCCATCTGTTCATCATCGACGCCTTCTTCGGCGGCCCAGTCGGCAACCGGGGCATCCATGCTCAGCTTTTCCAGAACAGCCGCGTGCAGCCCATCGACATCCCACTGTTCGGCATAGGTTTTTGGCGGCATATAGGTGTCGATCATCTCTTCGATCACCTCTTCACGCATGTCGCCAACAATCTCTGACAGATCCTCGGCGGCCATAATTTCACGACGCTGACCAAAGATCACCTTCCGCTGATCGTTCATCACATCGTCAAACTTCAGCACGTTTTTACGCATGTCAAAGTTACGGCCTTCGACCTTGGCCTGGGCGCGTTCCAGCGATTTGTTCACCCAGGGGTGAATGATCGCCTCGCCTTCCTTCATGCCAAGGCTGGACAGCACTTTATCCAGACGTTCCGAGCCAAAGATCCGCATCAGATCGTCTTCCAGGCTCAGATAGAAACAGGTGCGCCCCGGATCGCCCTGACGGCCAGAACGGCCGCGCAGCTGGTTATCGATGCGGCGACTTTCGTGGCGCTCAGAGGCCATCACACAGAGACCGCCGGCCTCAAGGACCTTTTTCTTTTCTTCCGCGTGTCTGGCTTCTTCATCGGCGCGCAGGGCGACAGGATCGGCATCCGGGTTGGCCTCTAGCGCGGCCATCACCATCATATCGACGTTACCGCCAAGCTGAATATCGGTGCCGCGCCCCGCCATATTCGTGGCGATTGTCACCGCGCCAAGCCGACCGGCATCCGCCACAATCTGCGCTTCCTGCTCGTGATGGCGGGCATTCAGCACATTGTGTTTGATGCCTTCACGCTCCAGCATCTGGCTCAGCAGTTCTGATTTTTCAATCGAGGTGGTGCCCAGCAGAACCGGCTGCCCCTTGGCATGGGCTGTTTTGGTTTCATCCACCATAGCCTGAAATTTTTCAACCGCGGTGCGGTAGACGCGGTCGTCTTCGTCGACACGGGCAATAGGTTTGTTGGTGGGTACTTCGACCACGCCCAGACCGTAGATTTCGGTAAATTCTTCGGCTTCGGTCAGGGCGGTGCCGGTCATGCCGGACAGCTTGTCATAAAGGCGGAAATAGTTCTGGAAGGTAACCGAGGCCAGCGTGGTGTTTTCCGGCTGGATGGTGACCTCTTCCTTGGCTTCGATCGCCTGGTGCAGCCCCTCAGAGAGGCGGCGCCCCGCCATCATCCGGCCAGTAAATTCATCAATCAAGACCACTTCGCCATCGCGCACAATGTAGTCCTTGTCGCGCTGGAACAGCTTGTGCGCCCGCAAGGCGGAGTTGACGTGATGCACCACTGTGGTGCTCTCGGGATCATAGAGCGACGCTTCCTCATCCAGAAGCCCATGCTCTCGCAGGGTTTTCTCGAGAAAATCGTTACCCTCTTCGGTGAAGGTCACACCGCGGGTTTTTTCATCAATCTCAAAATGCTCTTCCGACAGGAAGGGGATCATCTTGTCGATGGAAATATACAGTTCCGAACGATCTTCGGCCGGGCCAGAGATAATCAGGGGCGTGCGGGCCTCGTCGATCAGGATCGAGTCGACCTCATCCACGATGGCAAAATTGTGCTGTAGCTGGAACACCTGGTCCAGGCTGGGCTTCATGTTGTCGCGCAGGTAGTCAAAGCCAAGTTCGTTATTGGTGGCGTAGGTGACGTCGCATTTGTAAGCGGCCATCTTTTCATCTTCGGGCTGGCCCGACCAGATCACGCCGGTTGTCATGCCAAGGGCGTCAAAGACCTTGCTCATCCATTCCGAGTCACGCTTGGCCAGGTATTCGTTCACCGTCACCACATGGACACCGCGCCCAGTCAGCGCGTTCAGATAGGCCGGGAAGGTCGCCACAAGGGTTTTGCCCTCGCCGGTTTTCATCTCGGAAATGTTACCCTGGTGCAGAAAGATGCCGCCCATCAGCTGGGTGTCAAAGGCCCGCAACCCCAGCGCCCTGCGCGCGGCTTCGCGGACATTGGCAAAGGCCTCTGGCAGCAGAGCGTCCAGGTTTTCGCCGTCCAACGCCCGCTTGCGCAGTTCTTCGGTCTTCGCTTTCAGCCCCTCATCGCTAAGCTTTTCGAACGTCTCTTCCAGCGCATTGATCTTTGCAACCAGCGGCCGTGTCGCCTTGATTTTGCGGTCATTCGGTGTTCCGAAAACCTTTTTGGCGAGTGTTCCGATACCCAGCATGTGTTCTCCAACGATCCTCTTATTGGCCTCTGTATCAGGCAGGCTTGCCCGTCGCGGTCTCAACCCATAAACAACGGGGGAAACGACGGTCCTGCCCTAGGCCTCTTTGGGATGTAAGGGGCAGGAAAATAAGTGTCAACGCCGCGCCCCGTTGCGGCCCGGGAATAGGAAGAATTCAATGCGTAAAGGCCTCACTTTTCTGCGTGGTACAGCACTGGGCATATTTTTGGCCCTGCCCCTGCCTGCATTGGCTGCGCCACATGCCAATACCGTGATCGCAACCGTTAATGGCGAAGCCATCACCCTGGGTCACATGATCATGGCCCGCGACAGCCTGCCCGAGCAGTACAAACAGCTGCCCGATGATGTGCTGTACAACGCGATCCTTGATCAGCTGGTGCAACAGACCGCGCTGAAACAGGAACTGCACGGCGGCGTGCCCCAGTACGTAAAACTGGCCGTCGACAACGAAGAGCGCGCCCTGCTGGCCGCCAATGTCATCGACAAGGTAATGGAAGCCGCCAGCCAGGAGGACGACCTGCGCCAAGCCTATGAGGATAAATATTCCGATGGCGATGGCGGCGATGAATTCAACGCAGCGCATATTCTGGTCGAAACCCAGGAGGACGCGCTGGAAATCAAGACAGAGCTGGACAGCGGCGCTGACTTTTCCACCATGGCCAAGGAACGCTCTACCGGACCATCCGGGCCAAATGGCGGCGATCTGGGCTGGTTCACCCGCGGTCGCATGGTCCCTGAATTCGAAGAAGCCGTGCTGGACCTGCGGGCCGGCCAGATCTCTGCCCCGGTTGAAACCCAGTTCGGCTGGCACCTGATCCTGCTGAAAGAGCGCCGCAAGACCGCCGCCCCCGCCTTTGAAGAGGTCCGCGAGGTGCTGAGCCAGGAACTGAAAGATGCGGCCGTCGAGGCCCGCGTCAGCGACCTGACCGCCGCCGCCGTGATTGAACGCCCGGAGATTGAAGATTTCGACCCGGAAATCCTGCGCGACCTTAGCCTGGTGAGGAACTGATCATGGGCAACAGCCTGCCCCGCTCTCCGCTTGCCCCAGCGGCCTTTCCGGATTTGCCGGTGATCAAGGGCCTGCGCCTCTGCGCTGGCTCCGCTGGTGTCAAATATAAGGATCGCAACGATGTCATGCTGGCCGTGATGGATCCAGGCACCACCGTCGCCGGCACCTTCACCCGGTCCAAAACCCGATCAGCACCAGTGCGCGACTGCCAGGCCAAATTGGGCGGCGACAGCAGTACCGGCGCTGCCATTCTGGTGAACTCTGGTAATTCCAACGCCTTTACCGGCCATTATGGCCAAACCTCGGTGGCGGAAATCACCGCTGCGGTGGCGCAGATTACCGGGCTGCCGTCTGCACGCGTCTTTACCGCCTCGACCGGGGTGATTGGCGAACCGCTGCCGCATGACCGCATCATTGCCCAGATTGCGGCGTTGAACGATGGGCTGCAGGATACCGCGCTTGAGGCCGCCGCCGAGGCGATCATGACCACCGATACCTTTGCCAAGGGCGCGTCGGCCAAGGTTACCGTTGAGGGCAAGACCCTCTCTATCGCCGGTATCGCCAAGGGGTCGGGCATGATCGCACCCGATATGGCCACCATGCTGGTCTATATCTTTACCGACGCCAAAATCCCGCAGGAGCCACTGCAGGCAGAGCTGAGCCGCCTCTGCGACCGCAGCTTCAACTGCATCACCGTGGACAGCGATACCTCTACCTCGGACAGTCTGATGCTCTGTGCCACCGGGGCCTCTGGCGTTGATGTCACCAATCAGCCTGAGTTTTCCCAGGCACTAGAAGCTGTTATGCTCGATTTGGCGCATCAGGTCGTGCGCGATGGTGAAGGTGCCACCAAATTTGTCGAAATCCAGGTCACCGGCGCCGTTTCAGATGCAGAGGCCAAGACACATGGGCTAGCCATTGCCAATTCACCGCTGGTGAAAACCGCCATCGCCGGGGAAGACCCCAACTGGGGACGTGTTGTCATGGCCATTGGCAAATCTGGTGCGGCAGCGGACCGCGACCTGCTCTCCATCTCTTTTGGCGATGTTCTGGTGGCGGAAAAGGGCTGGGTCAGCCCCAGCTACCGCGAAGAGGACGGGGCCGCACAGATGCGCCGTGACGAGATCACCATCAAGGTGGATCTTGGCCTTGGCGAGGGGCACTGCACCGTCTGGACCTGCGACCTGACCCACCAATATATCACCATCAATGCGGACTATCGCTCATGAAGGTGGTTCTGGTCTCGGCGGTTGCCTTGATTGATGTCGAGGGGCGGGTGCTGCTGGCACAGCGGCCAGAGGGCAAATCCATGGCCGGACTTTGGGAGTTTCCCGGTGGTAAGATCGAGCCAGGCGAAACCCCAGAGGCCGCCCTGGTTCGTGAGCTGCAAGAGGAGCTGGGAATCGATACCTGGTCATCCTGCCTCGCACCGCTGACCTTTGCCAGCCATAGCTACGATAGCTTCCACCTGTTGATGCCGCTGTTTGCCTGTCGCAAATGGAACGGTATTCCCCAGGCCCGCGAAGGGCAGACGCTGAAATGGGTGCGCCCGCAAGAGCTGCGAAACTATCCAATGCCGGCGGCCGATATTCCGTTGATCCCCATTCTGCGGGACTGGCTCTGAACGAGGGGTTGCAGCCAACGGGCTGTGGCCCGCCCCTGCCCCTTTGCACTGTTCTGACAACTCGTCCCGTGGGGTTGCCTTTTGCTCCGGCAGACAACCGGCGCCAACCATCGACCCTCCGTAAAAATACTCGGATTGGCAAAATAACCCGCCCCGCGAATCGCTGGAAACCTTTTGTTAACCAATTTGGCAAAATATGGGCGCAGTCTTAACAAGCCCACCCAGAGCCAACGGCTTTCCTGGGCAGATCCTAAGCCGATAGCTACCCCTCTGCGGGGTCTTTGCAAGGGATCTGCGGAGCGGCCATACAGGCAATACCTATCTACGCAGCCCGCTGCGGAGCGCATATAAAGGTCCCCAAGGTCCGCCCGCGCTCTACCATATTTCAAGACCACCACTCACTCGCAGAACCGGGGCGGCCAATCTGGCCGCCCCAAGCGTGCTCGCCGCGCAGCCCTAAGCGTGCTCGCCGCGCAACAGCGCCGCTGGAGCGGGCAGAAACGCATACGCGCCCCCAGACGCAGCAAAGGCCCCCCAACCATCAATGGATCGCCAAACACATCTGCCAGGGCGCTGCATGTGCAAAAGCCCCGGCATTTCTGCCGGGGCTTTTTGATTTCAGATCCAGACGCTTGCCCAAAATCAGGCGGGCTGTAGATCGATATTTCAGGATCAGATCAATCCAGGCTACGTTCAACTTCCTGGCGTTCAAAGATCTCGATGACGTCGCCTGCGCGCACATCTTCGTAGTTTTCAAAGGCCATGCCGCATTCCTGACCGGACTGCACTTCGGCAACCTCGTCCTTGAAACGCTTCAGGGTCTTCAGCGTGCCTTCGTGGATAACCACGTTGTCACGCAGCAGGCGCACACCAGCGGACCGGCGGGCAACACCTTCGGTAACCAGACAGCCTGCAACCTTGCCAACGTTAGACACCTTGAAGACATCCTTGATCTGCGCGTAGCCGATAAAGGTTTCTTTGATCTCGGCGCTGAGCAGACCGGAAGCGGCCTTTTTCACATCGTCGACCAGATCGTAGATCACCGAATAATACCGGATCTCGACGCCCTTTTGGTTGGCCGTGTTCCGGGCCGAGGTATTGGCCCGGACGTTAAAGCCCATGACCGGCGCGCCGGAGGCTTCGGCCAGGCCGATATCGGTTTCGGTGATGGCGCCCACACCAGAGTGCAGCACCCGGACGCGAACTTCATCGTTGCCGATTTTTTCCATCGCCTGAACGATGGCTTCAGCAGAGCCCTGCACGTCAGCTTTGACTAGGATCGGCAGCTCAGAGACGGTTTCGTCATCTTTCGCCTTCTGCATCAGCTGTTCCAGGGTTGTCGCAGCGCCGGCAGCGGCGCGCTTATCCTTGGCAGCCTGAGCACGATATTCAGCAATCTCGCGCGCCTGGGCTTCGGTTTCGGTCACGTTCAGAACGTCGCCCGCTTCAGGTGTGCCGTTCAGGCCAAGGACCTCAACAGGGACCGAAGGGCCGGCTTCTTGCACGCGCTCGCCCTTGTCGTTGATCAGCGCACGGACCTTACCGTATTGCTCACCGACAACAAAGATATCGCCCTGACGCAGGGTGCCGTTCTGAACCAGAACAGTGGCGACGGGGCCACGGCCCACATCCAGCTGCGCTTCGATCACGGCGCCCTGGGCAGCACGATTCGGGTTGGCCTTCAGTTCCAGGATTTCAGACTGCAGTGCAATGGCTTCCAGCAGTTGGTCCAGACCCTGGCCAGTATGGGCCGAAACCTCAACGTCCTGCACGTCGCCAGACATCGCTTCGACGATGACTTCATGCTGCAGCAGATCGGTGCGGACCTTCATGGGGTCAGCAGCCGGTTTGTCGCATTTGTTGATCGCCACGATCATCGGAACCTCGGCCGCCTTGGCATGCGCGATGGCTTCAACGGTCTGCGGCATCACCGCGTCATCCGCCGCGACAACCAGAACCACGATATCCGTGACCTGTGCACCGCGCGAACGCATCGAGGTAAAGGCTGCGTGGCCAGGGGTGTCGAGGAAGCTCAGCACCGCGCCACTTTCGGTGGTGACCTGATAGGCCCCGATGTGCTGGGTAATACCGCCGGCTTCACCGGCCACAACGCGGGCGTTGCGGATGGCATCCAGGATCGATGTCTTACCGTGGTCGACGTGGCCCATGATGGTGATGACAGGTGGGCGTGGCTGCAAGTCTTCAGCCTTGTCTTGCACTTCGTTGATCACATCTTCGACGTCAGACGCCGAGACACGCACCACTTTGTGGCCGAATTCTTCGATGATCAGTTCCGCAGTATCAGCATCAATGGTCTGATTCTGTGTCACCATCATGCCCATGTTCATCAGCGATTTGACAACCGCGCCAACACGTTCGGACATCCGATTTGCCAGCTCGGAAACCATGATGGCTTCGGGCAGCTGCACTTCGCGCAGAACCTTTTCGCGCTCGACCGTGCCCATGGCTTTTTGCCGGGCGCGCTCTTGCTTGCGCTTCATCGAAGCCATGGAGCGGTGACGGTTGCCCGCGCCGCCGGTGGCCTGACCCAGTGTCAGCTTGCCGGAACGACGGCTGTCATCTCCGGTCCGCCCCTTGTTGCTGCGACCACGCTCTTCGCGTTCACGATCAGATTTTCGCGGGGTCTGGGCAGGTGCCGGTTTGGAAGCGGGCGCACGGGGGGCCGCAGCTTCGGAAGGGGCCGCAGCAGCCTTGCTACTGGCAGCGGGCTCGGCAGAGCGCTTGGCTGCCTCTGCGGCTTCAAGCTTCTTGCGCTCTTCCTCTTCGGCCTTTTGACGGGCGCGCTCTTCGGCTTCGCGCTGTTCGCGTTCCTTGGCCTCGGCCTCGGCCCGGCGACGGGCGCGGTCTTCTTCGCGGGCTTTCTCTTCAGCGGCACGATTGGCCGCGTCTTCGACTTCACGCGCCTTGGCAGCCTGCAACGCCTTCAGGCGGCGGCTCATCTCTGCATCGGTAATACCAGCGGGCCGACGGGATCCGTCGGTTGCAGGCGCGGCATTGCCGCCCTTGTTGCCACCCGGCTTTGGCACCACAACGCGCTTGCGCTTGGTTTCCACCACGACATTCTTGGTCCGCCCGTGGCTAAAGCTCTGTTTTACATTCCCAGGCCGGGAACCGCCGCCACGCAGACCCAAGGTCTTTTTGCCGTCACTATCGCTCATAAAGCTCTTTATCCTTCTGTGCGGCCGTTGCCGCCCACCATTTCGCGCAAACCCTGCAATCGTTGCGCCTCGTCTACAACACGTTTGCTGAGTCCACCAGAGGCGAGCGCCGCATGTATCACAGTTTGGCGCCCAAATGCCATCCCCAGCTCGTCAGCCGTCAGGCACCCGATGAATTTTCCCCGATGCGGGGTACTCAATTTTGATTTGCCACGCCCTGATCCATCACTTGCTTGAATCAGGACCGTGGCTTGTTCTTTACCCAGCCAATCCTTGACTTTTTCATAGCCACCAACGGCCTGGCCCGATTTTCGCGCCAGGCTCAGCAGGTCCACCAGGCGGCGCAGTGTCTGCCGCTCCACCTCATCGGGCAAATCCTCCGGCAGAGTCACCGGCGCTTTGAAACCACGGGCAAAGAGTTTTTTCTTTACCGCCAACTCCAGCGCTTCGCGGCTGGCTGTCACATAAACCCCACGCCCCGGCAATTTGCCGAAGATATCGGGCACAACCTGCGACTCAGGCCCCATCACAAAGCGGAGCAGGCCCTGCTTGGGCTCTGACTCGCCAGTCGCAATACATTTGCGTTCCGGCCCATCTTCGTGATTTTTGCTGGCGCCTGCGCGACCCATATCGTTCTCTCCTGTCCGAAACCCGAGGCTTACGCCTCGGCTTCCTCTGCATCATCTTCAATGCTGTCTTCAGCATCATCGCTATTGCCAAGCAGATCATCAGGATCCACCCAGCCCAGCATGACCCGTGCGGTCATCACCAAGTTCTGTGCCTCTTCCAGGCTCATGCCAAAGGGCTCCAGAATGCCGTCGTCCTTGATCCGCTCGCCGTTGTCATTGGTCCAGCCACCGGCCAGTTCCCAATCTGCACAGGTTGCAAAATCTTCCAGCGTCTTGATGTCGTCCTTGGCCAGGGCCTCGATCATCGGCGGGGTCAGACCTTCAAACAAGATCAGGCTGTCCTCGGCGCCCAGCGCGCGGGCGGCATCAATCGCGGCCTTTGCCTTGGCTTCCAGATGGTCGCGGGCACGGGCCTGCAATTCAGAGGCCGTGGCCTCATCCACACCATCAATCACCAAGAGCTCGTCGAGCTCGACATAGGCGACCTCTTCAAGGTTGGTAAAGCCTTCGGAAACCAGCAACTGGGCAAAGAATTCGTCCAGATCCAGCGTTTCCATGAAGAGACCGGTGCGCGCTTCGAATTCCTTCTGGCGGCGGGCCGATTCTTCTTCTTCGGTCATGATGTCGATATCAAGCCCGGTCAGCTGCGAGGCCAGGCGCACGTTCTGACCACGGCGACCAATCGCCAGGCTCAGCTGCTCTTCCGGCACGACAACTTCGATCTTGCCGGCTTCTTCGTCCAGAACCACCTTGGAAACCTCGGCGGGCTGCAGCGCGTTCACCAGGAAGGTGGGCTGATCATCGTTCCATGGAATGATGTCGATCTTTTCGCCCTGCAATTCGTTCACAACAGCCTGAACCCGGCTGCCGCGCATACCGACGCAGGCACCAACCGGATCAATCGAGCCGTCGTTGGAGATCACGGCAATCTTGGCGCGCGAACCGGGGTCGCGGGCAACCGCCTTGATCTGGATAATGCCGTCATAGATTTCGGGCACTTCCATTTTGAACAGTTCGGCCATGAATTCTGGCGCGGTCCGCGACAGGAAGATCTGCGGGCCACGGGGCTCGCGGCGCACGTCCTTGATGTAGCAGCGGATACGGTCATTGGGGCGATAGCTTTCGCGGCCAATTTTTTCATTGCGACGCAGGATGCCTTCGCCCGCACCCACATCAACAATGACATTGCCGTATTCTTCGCGTTTGACCAGCGCGTTGATGATGGTGCCCGCGCGATCCTTGAACTCTTCGTACTGGCGGTCCCGTTCTGCTTCGCGCACCCGCTGCAGAATAACCTGCTTGGCCGATTGCGCCGCGATACGGCCCATTTCCACTGGCGGGACCTCTTCGACAAAAGTGTCCCCGACCTTGGGGTCTGCCATATATTGCTTGGCCTGCTCGACGGTGAATTCAGCCTGGTAGTTTTCCAGCGCGTCATCCTCGACGACCGAGCGCACACGGGTAAAGGTCGCCTTGCCGGTCTTGCGGTCGATCGACACGCGGATGTCCATCTCGCTGCCATAGCGGCTCTTGGCGGCGCGGGCGAGGCTTTCTTCCATCGCGTCAACCACCAGACCGGGGTCGATCATCTTTTCGCGTGCCACAGCTTCGGCAGTTTGCAACAGCTCTAGCTGGTTTGCAGAGGTGATAGCCATTACTTCGTCTCCCCTTCGGGCTCTTCGGCCTCGATCTCGTCAAATGCGTCTTCGTTCAAGGTGCCGGCCGCTTTGCGCTGACGCAGCATTTCCGTGATCAGATCATCGGTCAAAACCAGCTTGGCATCGGACAGCCAGTCAAATTTCAGACCAATGGTAACGGTTTGGCCCTGATCGTCGATATTGATCAGAACTTCATCATCTTCGGTGCCGGCCAGCTCACCCTTGAAGCGGCGACGGCCCCCGACCAGCTCATCTGTTTCCAGCTTGGCCTCGTAGCCTTCGAACATATCAAAGTCCTTCAGCCGGGTCAGCGGCCTGTCGATACCGGGGCTTGATACCTCCAAAGTATAAGCATCCAGAATCGGGTCTTCAACATCCAGCGAGGCGCTGACTGCGGTGGAAATCGCCGCGCAATCATCCACCTCGATGCCGCCGTCTGGCTTGTCGGCCATGATCTGCAGCGTGGTGGTTTTGCCGGACATCAGGCGAATACGAACCAACTCATAGCCAAGATCCTCGATCACAGGGATAAGGATTTCGGCCAATCGGCGGTCAATCGCAGCTTTGGCAATAAGGTCGTTGGTCATTTGACTTCCCACAATCGGGTTGGCCACAATCGGGTTGGGCATTGGATTTAGCGTCCGATCAGGACACAAAAAAACGGGCGCGCGGCCCGTTGACTAATCCGGTGGTGTCTTGAACCAGAGCTCAACACGCCGCTGTTGAATTGCCATATACGCCCCTTGTTCCGAATCTGCAAGCCTTCAGTTGCGCGCGGTCCATTCGCGGCAAATCCGCACCGAAGTTACAGCCGCCACCAGCGTTCACCTATCCGCCCGTCGTCCAGGGCGTTATGTTGGGCCACCACCCGCGGAATGCCCACATCCGATCGGGCAGCCAGGGCCATGTCCTCGGCCGAGGGGTGATACAGGAAACCGCCCCGCGCCAACAATGCCTCAGGCTGCGGCAGGGCCGTTACATCGACAAAGCCATCGCGCAGGGCCTCGGCCCGCACCGCCGGGTCAGAGATAACAATCACTTCAAGGCTATCGACCCAACCGGCCTGCCCTTCCTTATAATGTGCGGCCACCTTGGTGGCGCGAAAATGCCGCCCCTCCTGGGCGCGGTCCACCTGATAGCAGCCGGTACCGATCAGCTGTGCCAGCGGCAGATCAACTGCACCCTGCGGCGCAATTGCATAGCCCGCCCCCGCCAGCAGATAGGGCAGATGCGGATTGGGATGGGACAGGTGGAATTCAACCTGATGCGCCCCCAGTGCAACCATCGACAGCTGTTCAACACCCGGCACGACCAGATCCACCAGCGAGGCCACAACATCTGCTGCCTGCAAGGGGCTGCCATCATGGAAGACAACATCCTGGCGCAAATCAAACTGCCAGATGCGGGCGTCCGAACGGCTGTGCCAGCTGCTTGCCAGTTCGGCCCGCAACAGGCCATCCGGGGCAATTTCGGTCAGACAGTCCAGCACCGCACCGCGCGCCACCAGATCCAACAGCCCACCATCGCGCGGCAGCGCCAGACGCAAGGTGCCACCGGGCCGCGGTGAAGCAGCCAAAGAGGTTCCTGTCGCGGCCAGCAGGGCTGCGGCAGCACCAGAGGTAAACAGGGCGCGGCGGTCGATACGGGTCAAGGCAACAGTTCCTTGGCAATACGGTCCATGGCCAGCACCAGCTCTGCACTGATTCCCGGCTCTGACAAAGCATGCCCCGCATTGCGCACCATGATCAATTCGGCATTTGGCCACAGCTCTGACAGTTTCCAGGCGGATGCGGGCGGGCAGATCATATCATAGCGCCCCTGCACGATCACGCCCGGAATATGTGAAATCCGGCCGACATTGGCCAGGATCTGCCCGTCAAAATCGAGAAAGCCACCATGGGTGAAATAATGGTTCTCCAGTCGGGCAAAAGCGCGGGCATAATCGCCGGGCCCCTCGACAGAGGTGCCATTGGAATGGATCGAGGCCAGGGCATTTTCCCAGGCGGACCAGCTGCGGCCCAGCCGGGTTTCTTCCGCCCTGTCGCCCGAAAACAGCCGGGCATTATAGGCGGCGATCATATCGTCGCGCTCTGACTGCGGGATCGGAGCGACAAATTTGGCCCAGGGCTCCGGCCAGAACCGCCCAGCGCCGCCACCGTAAAACCAATCAAGTTCGCCTTTGGTCATCAAGAAGACACCGCGCAGCACGATCTGCATCACCCGCTCCGGGTGGGTCTGGGCATAGATCAGCGACAGGGTTGCCCCCCAGCTGCCGCCAAAAACCACCCACTTCCCTATCTCTAACTGGCGGCGAATGAGTTCCATGTCGGCGACCAGATGCCAGGTGGTATTATCTTCACAAGAAGCATGCGGCTGTGAACGGCCACAGCCACGTTGGTCAAACAGGATGACGCGATAGATCTTGGGGTCAAAATAGCGCCGCATTGCCGGGCTGCTGCCGCCCCCTGGCCCACCGTGACAAACCACCACAGGGATGCCACGTGGATTGCCGGATTGTTCGACGTATATCTTGTGTCCCTGCCCCACCTCGATCATTCGCTGATCGAAACTGTCAAGCGGGGGGTAAAGATAGTGCACAGCGCGCTTTTGATCCGTGTATTTGTCCATTACTGACCTAGATGACATCATAGGCTACAAAAGAACATACGGAGACAGGAATGCAAGCGCCTCAATCCACGGTCGACCCGGCAGAAATCGCAAAATTCGAGGCCATGGCCGCTGAATGGTGGGATCCCAATGGCAAATTCAAGCCATTGCACATGCTGAACCCCTGCCGTCTGGACTATATCACCAGCCAGATCGCCGCCGAGTTCGATCGGGATCTGACCCAACCAGAGCCTTTTGCTGGGCTGCGCTTACTGGATATCGGCTGCGGTGGCGGGCTGTTGAGTGAACCCATGGCGCGGCTTGGCGCCAAAGTCACCGGCGCCGATGCCGCCGCTGGCAACCTGCCGGTGGCGCGGCTTCATGCCGAACAGACCGGGCTGCAGATCGATTACCGCCATACCACCGCCGAAGACATGGCCGCGGCTGGCGAACAGTTCGACGTGGTGCTGAACATGGAGGTGGTGGAACATGTCGCCGATCCGCTCAGCTATCTGACTGCGACGCAACAGCTGTTGAAACCGGGCGGGCTGGAAATCTGTTCCACCATCAATCGCAACCCCAAAAGCTATGCCATGGCAATCTTTGGTGCCGAGGTGGTGATGCGCTGGCTGCCGCGCGGCACCCATGAATGGCATAAATTCATCACCCCCGATGAATTGGCAGAGCTGTTGCAGCAGGCTGGGCTGACCCCGGTAGATCGCAAGGGGTTTGTCTTTAACCCGCTTAGCTGGAACTGGTCGATTTCCGACCGTGATCTTTCGGTCAATTACGTAACCGCCAGCATCAAAAAGGCGTAGTCTGCGCTGGGTTTTGCCTATCTCTTCTGATGCGATGCAGCTCGAGTTGCCCCTCCTATCCTTTTGTATAGGAGGCCTGCACCTTTGCGGCCTTGGGCTTGGGGGGCAAAGCCTATAGGGCCATTTCAAATAAGGCTTTTGCGCCTGTCTTCACGCCAATGATCACAGGCCGCAACACACCTTTTTGAGACCCCGCCCAGGGCTTGGCCCTGGTTCTGCCACCACTCACACCTCGACAGGGGGCTCAAACGCAACAAGGGATGCCTGATCGCAGGCATCCCTTGCTTTTTACTACCGAACTATTTCCGATTTCTTGCGGCACAGTCGCAAGGCCCAGAGGCCGGTTGCGTCGCTTCAGCGGGCCGCGTCAGGCGTTGGATTCCAGCTTTACCCGCAGTTCACGCAGAATTGGCAAGGTCGCCCGGACGCGTTCACCACCCAGATCGCTGACCACTTCAGAAATCAGCGGCACGATGCTGGCCAGCGCCGCATCACGGGCCTGTCGTCCAGCCGGGCTGATCGCCACCATCTTGCGCCGGGCATCATCCCAATCCGGGCGGATATGCACGTAGCCGGCAACTTCCAGTTTGTTCAGCGTATTGGTCATCGCGCCGCGCGTCACATGAAAGGCCTTGGCCAATTGCGCCGGGGATCGCTCAACCCCGGTACGTGTCAGGTGATTGAGCACGGAAAAATGTGACAGTTCCATCCCCTTTGGCAGGGCTTTGCCCAGACGGGCCCGCGCCAGCTGGTCCGCCATCAGGATCTCGCTGAACAGCGAAACCGCCAGGGAGTGGGTTTCTTCCATCACGGACTGTCAAACTCTCGGTCATGGGCCAGGGCGGGGATGCGCCTGCGTGCTTGTGCCACTTTATCACGGTCAAGATCAACGTAGCTTATCCCCGGTTCGCGCCCTGCATCCGACAGGATTGCACCCCAGGGATCCACCACCAAAGAATGGCCATAGGTCTTGCGCTGCGCGCCCCGGCTGGTTTTGTGCAGACCCGTCTGGGCAGCGGCCAGAACATAGCAGCCGGTTTCGATAGCGCGGGCCTGTAGCAGGGCGTGCCAATGGGCCGCACCGGTCACGGGCGAAAAGGCTGCTGGCGCAATCAGGATCTCGGCCCCTGCCTTGGCCAGCGCCCGGTGCAGATGGGGAAAGCGCAGATCATAACAGATGGTCAGCCCCAGCGTGCCAAAAGGCGTCTTGGCGATCACCGCGCGATTGCCCGGCCGGTAGCCATCTGATTCGCGAAACGTTTCTTCCGGGGTGACCGCCACATCAAACATATGAATCTTGTCATAGCGTGCCGCCACCTCGCCATGCGGCGAGATCAGGAACTGGCGATTGGCAAAGCGGCCATTCGCATCGTCACCGGTCTTTACCCCGAAAGATCCCAGCGACAGCCAGATTCCATGCTTGGCGGCACAATCGCGCAGGGCGGCAAGGCTGGGGTCTTCGGCTTCCAGATGAAGCACTGACTGCTGATGCGTGCGGCTCAGCGAGACACAGTTGGAGACCTCTGGTGTCAACACAAACCCGGCGCCATTGGCCGCAGCCTCGCCAATCAGGCGCTGTAACAGGGCCAGGTTTTCTACCGGGCTATCGCTGGAGGTGATCTGCAACAGGGCAGCGCGCATCAAATATCCCTTCTGCTATTTGGGTTTACCTCAGACAGCAAGCAGGGCGTCCAGCTTGCCGGCCTGTTCCAGCGCGTACAGATCATCACAGCCGCCTACATGGGTGTCACCAATAAAGATCTGCGGCACGGTATAGCCGCCATTGGCCCGCGCGATCATCTCGGGTTTGCGCTCCGGATTGGTCAGCACATTGACCTCGGAAAATTCCACGCCTTTCTTGTTCAACAGGCGTTTGGCCGCGTGGCAAAATCCACAAAGCGGCGAGGTATAAATTTCAACCATAGTCTTCCAAGGCTCCATATCCGGTTGCTGAGTTTCTGAGGTATATGGGGGGATATTGCAATCTTTGCCAGTAGCTGCCCGGTAAATCACGCCCGTGTGACCCGCGCCAAAACCGCGACCCGCACCTCTGCGGCGCCCGCCGCCAGGCAGGCTTCGGCGCAGGCCGACAGCGTCGCCCCCGATGTCATCACATCATCAACCAGCAAAACCACCCGGCCCCTCAGGCTTTCGATCTGGCGCGGATGCACTGCTATGACATCTTGCATCACTGCAAATCGCTGCGCCCGCGTCTTGCCCTCTAGGCTGGGGGTCTGTTTTGTCCGCTTCAACAGGTCGGGCCGATAGGTCAGCCGCGCCTGACGCGCCAGTTTTTCTGCCAAAAGGGCCGATTGATTGTAGCGTCGTTTCAGCAAACGCGACCAATGCAACGGCACCGGGCAGATCAACGGATCACCGCACAGCAACGGCGCGGCCACCCGTTGCAGCCAGATTGCAGCAGGCGCGGCCAGCTCGGTGCGGTCGCCATGCTTCAGCGCCATCACCAGGCTGCGTGCCGTTTCCTTGTAGATCATGGCTGCCCGCCCCCGGCTCCAGGGTCGCGGTTGTTGCATGCAATCGTCACATTCCAGCCGGTGGTCATCTGCCTCACCGGGCAGCGGCAGGCCGCAGCCGTCGCAGGTGGTGCCACTGATGAAATGCGCCCCGACCCAGCAGGTGCCACACAGGCCGAAATCCTGTTCCACCAAATCGCCGCAGCCCAGGCATTTGGCGGGATAAACAAGTGAAACAGCAGTTTGAAACTGCGCGCGCAACATTTACATAGCTCCTATGACGCAAGCACCCAAATCACAGCCCGACCTGTTTGACCGCCAGACCCTGGCGACCCATCGCAGCCGCCACCAGCCTGCGGCGCTGTTTCTGCATGACCTTGCCCGCGACGAGGTCGAAGATCGCCTGAAACTGGTAAACAGAGTCTTCAAACACCCTTCGATTGTGACTCCTTTTTCGCAGGTTTGGCAGGATTCGTTTCCCAAGGCCAAAATCATCCCCGACGCGGATGTGCTGGATCTGCGTCCCGGCAGCCATGATCTGATCATCCACGCCATGGGGCTGCACTGGGCCAATGATCCGGTTGGCCAGCTTATCCAATGCCGCCGCGCCCTGACCGAAGACGGCTTGCTGCTGGCGATCATGCTGGGCGGGCGCACCCTGCACCAGCTGCGCAGCGCCCTAGCCGAGGCCGAAACACAGGTCTGTGGCGGGCTGTCGCCGCGTATTGCCCCCATGGGAGAGGTCCGCGATCTGGGTGGGCTGCTGCAACGGGCGGGATTTGCCCTGCCCGTGGCCGATGTGGTGCCGCTGACGGTCGAATACCGTGACAGCCTGCATCTGATGCGGGATCTGCGCGCCATGGGCGAAGGCAATGCGCTGAGCACGCGGCTGAAACAGACCAGCCCCAGGGCGCTCTTTGCCCGGACCGAAGCGATATACCGAGAGCACTTTGCCACCAAGGACGACCGCCTGCCTGCCACCTTTGAGCTGGTCTGCCTGACCGGCTGGTCGCCCTCGGACAGCCAGCAGCAGCCCCTGCGCCCCGGATCCGCCAAGATGCGCCTGGCCGAAGCCCTGAAGGTGCCGGAAACAAAACTACCCGATTAGCGCCCTGGCGAGCGCCCCGCACTGTTCCATAAGAAAAACAAATGCCTGCGCCAATGTGATCCGATTGGCCTTTGGCCTCGTAACACTCTATCTTATGGCGAATTGTGACTTTCGCCATGGTTTCCATACGCAAAGCTTTGCCGCAGATACAGGACCACCACCCCCATGCTGGATTCTTCCCCCCCCGCCACCTGCCCCGCCCATGCACCAGCCGATCACCCCAAGATCAAGGGCGAGAAGGTCGGCGTTCTGCTGGCAAACCTCGGCACGCCGGACGATTATAGCTATTGGCCAATGCGCCGCTATCTGAGCGAATTCCTGTCGGACAAGCGGGTGATCGACTACCCCGCCTGGAAATGGCAGCCGCTGCTGCAGCTGATCATCCTCAGCAAGCGGCCGTTTTCATCCGGTGCGGCCTATAAATCCATCTGGAACCACGACAAGGGCGAAAGCCCGCTGATGACCATCACCAAGGATCAGACCGCCAAAATGAAATCGGTCATGTCCGAACGCTACGGCGATCAGGTCATGGTGGATTTCTGCATGCGCTATGGCAATCCGTCGACGCAGGAAAAGGTCCGCGCCATGGTTGCGGCAGGCTGCACCAAGATCCTGTTTATGCCGCTCTATCCGCAGTACGCAGGTGCCACATCAGGCACCGCCAACGATCAATTTTTTCGCGCCCTGATGCAGGAAACCTGGCAGCCTGCGGCCCGCACCATCCCGGCCTATTTTGACGATCCCGCCTATATCGAGGCCCTGGCGCGTTCGGTCGAGGAGGCCTACGCAAAGGCCGACAAACGCCCCGACATTCTGGTGGTCTCCTACCACGGTATGCCAAAACGCTATCTGATGCAGGGCGACCCCTATCATTGCCAGTGTCAGAAAACCACGCGGCTGCTGCGTGAACGACTGGGCTGGGACGGGACTGAAATCACCACCACCTTTCAATCAGTCTTTGGCCCCGAAGAATGGCTCAAACCCTATACCGTCGATCACGTTGCCACCCTGGCCAAGGAGGGCAAGAAAAGCATCGCGGTAATGGCCCCGGCCTTTTCCGCCGATTGCATCGAAACCCTGGAAGAGATCAACGAAGAGATCAAAGAAAGCTTTGAAGAAGCTGGCGGCAAGGAGTTTCTGTATATTCCCTGCCTGAACGACGACGACGATCACATCGCTGCCCTTGCCGGCGTGATCGAGAATAATCTTAAAGGTTGGCTGGACTAATCTGTCTTCCCCTGTCCAAATAGGATCCAATATTGGATTGTCGTGACAGCGACAAACGGGGAGAGAAATAAATGAGTCTTGCGCATTGGGTCGATGCCCTGAAATCCCATTGGGGCATCACCGCCGAGCTAAGCCGGCTTGATGGGGAATATGACCTGAACTTCAAGGCCCAGGCCAGCGATGGCCGGGGCTATATCCTCAAGGCCATGCGCCCCGGCTGTGACAGCTGGCTGGTTGAAATGCAGGTGCAGGCCTTTCAGCATATTGCCACCCGCGCCCCCGATCTGCCCTGCCCCAGGGTGATTGCCGCCAGCGACGGCGCGACCATGTGCCTGATCACCGATGAGACGGGCGCTGAACGGCTGTGCTGGATGCTCGAATGCCTACCGGGCAAATGCTACGCCAGGACCAACCCCAAGCTGCCCCCCCTGATCCATGAGATCGGAGCAACACTTGGCGGTGCGGGCAAGGCGCTGGCCGATTTTCAGCACCCCGGACTGGCACGTGACTTCAAGTGGGATCTGATGCAGGCCGGCTGGATAGGCTCTGAACTTGCCGCCATATCAGAGCCTGCACGGCAGAGCCTGATCCGCGACATAGACACAGAATTTTCCAAGTTAGAGCCTATTTTGGCGCAGTTACCCAAGCAGGCCATCCACAATGACGCCAATGATTATAACATCATGGTCGCGGGTGAGCTGACAGAGCCGCGCCAGGTCTCGGGCCTGATTGATCTGGGCGATATGTGCGCTGCGCCGCGGATCTGTGATCTGGCCATTGCCGCCGCCTATATCGTGCTGGACCAGGCCGACCCCGAAGCCGCGCTGGCCGCATTGGTGGCCGGATATCACGCGGCCTATCCGCTAACCCCGCAAGAGATTGATCTGATCTATCCGCTGCTGCGGGCGCGACTGGCGGTTTCGGTGGTGAATTCCACCCTGATGGCCCGCGAAAATCCCGATGATCCCTATGTGACCATCTCGCAGGCACCAGCCTGGCGCTTTCTTGAAAGCCATGATCTGAATCCCGCATTGGTTTCCGCCCGCCTGCGCGCTGCCTGTGGCCTGCCAGTTGTTGATGGTGCCGATCGGGTCATGGACTGGATCGCATCCGAACGCGGCAATTTTGCCCCACTGATGGGCGAAGATCTTGGCGCGGCACCAATGGGCGCGCTCTCGGTTGAACATTCGACCTGGCCGCAAAACCCCTTTGACATGCCCCTGAGCGAGGCTGCCCGTGTGGGCGAAGAATTTGAAGACGGCGGGCGCATCTGGCTGGGCTATTACCACGAACCCCGGCTGATCTATGCCGAACCCGCCTTTCGCAAAGGCCCCTACAAGGCCAGCAATCGGCGCACCGTGCATTTGGCGGTGGATGCCTTTGCCCCGGCGGGCACGCCGATGTTTGCGCCGCTGGCAGGCGAGGTCTTTGTGGTGGAAAACCGCACCGGGCATCTGGACTATGGCGGTGTCATAATCCTGCGCCACCAGACCCCGGCAGGGGATGCCTTCTATACGCTCTATGGCCACCTGGACCCGGAATGTTGCGACAGGCTGCAGCCCGGCGACCAAATCGACAAAGGCGCCGAATTCTGCCGCCTGGGCGATGCGACCCAGAATGGCGGCTGGGCGCCGCATGTGCATTTCCAACTGGCACTCACCACCAAGGGCATCGAGGCCGACTGGCCCGGTGTTGGCGACCCGGATGAAATGTACATGTGGCGGGCGATCTGTCCCAATCCTGCGGCGCTGTTGAACCTGCCGGATGAAAAATGCTGCTTTGCCCCGACGAGCAAGGATGACATCCGCCAGGGACGGCGGGATCACTTTGGCGGCAATCTCAGCCTGACCTACAGCGATCCGGTGATGCTGCTGCGCGGCTGGAAGCACCACCTGTTTGATGAATGGGGACGCCCCTATCTGGATGCCTATAACAACGTGCCCCACGTCGGCCATGCCCATCCGCGCATTCAGGCCGTCGCGGCAGATCAGCTCAAGCGGATGAATTCCAACACCCGCTATCTACACCCGGCCCAGACCGCCTTTGCCGACAAGATACTGTCAAAGATGCCCGATCATCTGGATGTCTGCTTCTTTGTCAATTCCGGCACCGAAGCAAACGAACTGGCGCTGCGACTGGCCCGCGCCCATACAGGCGCCAAGGGCATGGTGACACCGGATCACGGCTATCACGGCAATACCACCGGGGTGATTGATGTCTCGGCCTATAAATTCAACGCGCCGGGCGGGGTTGGCCCCTCGGACTGGGTTGAACTGGTCGCGGTGGCTGATGACTATCGTGGAGCGTTCCGCCGCGATGATCCGCAGCGGGCCCAGAAGTTTGCCGATCTGGTGGATCCCGCCATTGCCGCACTGCAAGCGCGGGGTCAGGGCATTGCCGGCTTCATCGCGGAAACCTTCCCCTCGGTTGGCGGCCAAATCATCCCGCCAAGGGGCTACCTGCCGGCCGTCTATGAAAAGATCCGCGCCGCTGGCGGCATTTGCATTGCCGATGAGGTCCAGACCGGACTGGGCCGTCTGGGCGACTATTACTTTGGCTTTGAACACCAGGGGGCCAGCCCCGATATCGTGGTGCTTGGCAAACCCATCGGTAATGGCCACCCCCTTGGTGTGCTGGTCACCAGTCGCGCCATCGCTGACAGTTTTGCCAATGGCCCAGAGTTCTTCTCCACCTTTGGCGGATCGACCCTGTCGTGCCGCATGGGCAAGGAAGTGCTGGATATTGTCGATGACGAGGCCCTGCAGGACAATGCCCGCCAACGCGGTGCGGCATTGATTGCAGGCCTAAAGGCGCTTGAACAGAGATACCAATCTGTCGGCGATATCCGCGGCATGGGGCTGTTTCTAGGGGTAGAGCTGATCAACCCGGACGGTTCCGAGGCCACGGCGCTATGTTCCTACGTCAAGAACCGCATGCGCGACCACCGCATTCTGATCGGCAGCGAAGGACCCAAAGACAATATCCTGAAAATCCGCCCCCCGCTGACCATCGACGCCGAAGGGGTCGAGATGATCCTGGAGGTGCTGGACGGGGTTCTAGCCGAAGCAGAGCCGGGCTAAAGCGGCGCTTTGCACCCTGCTGCCTTATCAGACCTGCCCAGCGGGTTTGATAAGGTGGGCCAAGTCAATTCAAGTGCGGTCAATTCAAACGCGGTCAAATTACCGGCAGCCGCAAATAAAAAAGGCGGTGATAAATCACCGCCTTTTCTAAATCATATGCAGAGCAATTAGCTGCTTGCAACAGCTGCGCCAACCAGGACGAGCAGCAGCAGGGGCAGAATGATGCCGCTGGAAGAGCTGGTTGCAGCTTCTTCGATTACGACGGGCTCTACGATAGGCTCTGCCAGGTTGCCAGCAGTAGCGGTGGATGCAGCAGCGGTCAGAGCGGCTGCGAGTACAAGTTTGTTCATGTTAACCTCCAGAATTAGCGCAGACCCAATAGATCTACGCAACCAAGACTTACCTCGTGATTTTTTCTAACCAGTAAACCCTCAGAATTGCAATTGCTTGTTGCGATTTTTCGCCCCTCTGACAGTGCGATGTGGTTAAATAAGCAACACTTGTGTGCCCACCTGTGTCAGGGCAAACAGCTCTGAGATGTGCTCGTTATAAAGCCCGATACAGCCGTTCGAGGATTTGCGGCCAATCTTGCGTGTGTCATGGGTTCCGTGGATGCGGTAGAACTTCCAGCTTAGATATAAAGCGTGTGTTCCCAGTGGGTTATCAGGTCCAGGTGGAATGTAAGACGGCCATTCTGGATTGCGCTTTAGCATATTGGGCGTTGGCGCCCAGCCGGGACCGTCCACTTTACGGATGATTGATGTTCGCCCCCGACGGGTCAGATCATCGGACAGCGGCACGGAAGAGGGGAAAAGCCGGTAGTTATTCCCATCTTCAGACCAGTAGTGCAAAGCGCGGCTATCGATATCGACGAGAATCGCCCCTTTGCGCAGGTGATCAAAGTAGGGCTGCCAGCGTTTTGCCCGAAAGGCCGAGATATTGCGCTTTACCGGCGGCTCTGGCTCGGGCGGCGGGCGCAGCGGGTCAAAGGCTTGATCATCCTCAGGTTCTGGCGCCACCTGAGACAGTGCAGGCGTGGCAATCATGGCAGCAGAGCCAGCAAGAAACTGCCGACGGGTGCCGCTAGCTAATAGTGTAGGTTTCATCTGAAATATATCCTGCGCGTATTCATCCGGGCTGGGTCATAGTATGGCCGGAATGCCTCAGTCGCAAATCAAACCATGTATTTTCCCTGCAGTTTTCTGCCGGCCTGTTTGCGCAACCGCCACAGGAAGGCTAAGTGCTGGTGCGAATGATAAAGTGAGAAGCAAGATGAAGCGCGTTTTTCTGATCTTGATGGCTGCCACCCTGACGCTGGCAGCGGCCTGTACGCCCACATCTGAAACCGGCAGCGGTGGCAAGGCCTACCGCATTCGCAACGCCGATAAGGTACAGTTGCGCATGCTTGATTCCGTCAATGCCCTGCGCCAGGCCTCGGGCGCGGCACAGGTGCAGCTGAACGCGCAGCTCAATGCTGCGGCGGCCACCCATTCACGCGATATGTCGGTACAAAACCGCCCCTGGCATTTTGGCTCTGACGGGTCCTCGCCTTTGGACCGGGTTGCACGTACCGGCTATAGCGGCACGGTACAGGGGGAAAATATCTCTGAAACATACGAGAACGAGCTACAAACCCTGACCGCCTGGATGGAAGAGCCAAGCACCCGTGCGGTGATTCTGGACCCGAAGGCGATCAACATGGGATTTTCCTGGTTTCAGGAAAACAACGGCAAGATCTGGTGGACCCTGGTGATGGCCAACTAAGCCAGTCCCGTGCATCTGCATTCACGAGACTTGTCCTCCCGGCTTGATTTCGCATGTTTTCAGACGCGCAAGAGCGGTACTTCTCTCGCGCGACATGCCCTGGTCTTGGCCTGACCAGCCGGTCATCCGCTAGCCAGATCGCGCCACGGCTAGCTGCGGAAGCTCCATAAGCATTATCTTCCAGAGGATGTCGGGGCTGCAGGCGAAACCGCCTTTCGTGCTTGGCTTTGGAACTGAACGGTGGCCGGGCAAGGCATCCCCTGCCCGACCGGTTTCTCAGCCCTTCAGTTGCAAAGCAGCGTTTGGGAACGGATAGCCAAAATCATCCACTTCACGCCGGGAAACCTCTTGGAATCCAAGCGACATGTAGAAGCCGAAAGCCTGTTGATTCGCGATGTAAACCTCAAGGGATAGCTCCCCTTTCTGGTCCAGCGCATGCGCAATGAGCCTGCGCCCAACGCCCATACCTTGCCTGTCTGGCGCAATGAATATCCCGCCGATAAAACTGCCCAGCAAGCTGATAAAACCAAGAGCCTCGCCGTTATGGCAGGCAACCCAGGTCTCGGCTGTTGGCAAGTATTCTGTCTCGATCAGGCGACGTTGCTCGATAAGCCTTGGCACACCGATGAACGGATGTGCCTTCAGCGAGGCGGCAAACCAGATGCCCAACAGGTTTTCGACATCCGTCTCTCTATCGAAAGGACGGATCAATATGTTTTGAGTTTTCATGGAAACTCCGAAGAAGTCATACACAATGGTTCGGCTACTAAATGTGCCGAGCGATACCGCCAGATGCGGTGAAATCTAGACCTCTGTGCATAAATCTCCTTCTGTGATCGCCCCAAAGTAAATCGCAGGGCCGATGTTCGCAACCAAAACTGTCGGCTCCGCGCCGACAGTGTGCTCTGCAAACCCTTTGTTTTCCTTCAGATAGTCCGCCCAGTCCGCACTCTGGTCAGCGCGGTAGCGGATCACTAGGCCCGCAGGGCGATCGGGGTGCCATCGCGCACCATGGCGTAGATTTCCTCGATCTCTTCGTTGCGCACGGCAATACAGCCTGCCGTCCAGTCCGACACCCGCCCTGCGCGCTTGCGGGCCTTCCTGTCGTTTGGCTCACCATGGATGAAGATTTCCCCGCCCGGCGTTTTGCCAAGGGCTGCAGCACGGGCGCGATCTTCCGCATTGGGATAGGAAATCCCCAGCGACAGATGAAAGGCACTGTTCGGGTTGCGCCGGTCGATACGGTACACCCCTTCTGGCGTTTTGCCATCGCCTTCGACCCGTTTGGGGCCCTGCGGCGCAAAGCCGAGATCCATCTTGTAATCGCGCAGAACCTCCTGCCCATGCAGAAGATAGATTTTGCGCGCGCCCTTGTTGATCACAAGGCTGGTCACCTCTGGTCCGGTATAGGACTTAAACCTGCTGACCTGAGTTGGCCCGCCGCACCCTGCCACTGCCACACTCGCAACTGCGCTTAATCCGAATGCCCGTCTGTCCATGTGTCTTCCTGTCTGACCTGCCAATATCTGGGCTGTATCGCCCTTGTCAGCGCCATACCGCAAATTGAAGCAAAGTCAAAATCACAACTTGTTATCTTTTGGCTGATCCGCTGCCCGGGCTGAAACAACGCCTGAACCCGGCAGCGCGGACCGATCCGCGTTGACCATGTTTTCAATGGCTTTCAGCCGCTCCAGTACCTCGTCACGATAGGCATCGGTGCGCTCGCCCTCTTCGGCGGAATGTGCATCCTGCATCGAGTTGACGATCAGACCCACCAGCAGGTTCACCACCGCAAAGGTGGTCACCATGATAAATGGCACAAAGAAGGCCCAGGCATAGGGGTAGACCTCCATCACAGGCCGCACGATCCCCATCGACCAGCTTTCCAGCGTCATGATCTGGAATAGGGAATAGCCGGATTGCCCAAGACTGCCGAACCATTGTGGAAAGCTCGCGCCAAACAGCTTTGTTGCCATCACCGAGCCAATGTAGAAGATGATCGCCATCAGCAGAAACACCGACCCCATGCCCGGCAGCGCGGTGACAAAGCCTTCGACCACCCGGCGCAGGCTGGGGGCAACGGACACGACCCGCAAAACCCGCAGGATACGCAGCGCCCGCAAGACCGAAAACCCCTGCGCGCCTGGCACCAGGGCAATGCCCACGATGACAAAATCAAACAGGCTCCACCCGCTAAGGAAAAACCGCAGGCGGCGCACAAACAGTTTGATCAGGATCTCGACGATAAATATGCCAAGGCAGATCTTGTCGATAAGATGGACCATCTCGCCCATCCGCGCCATCACTGGCTCAGAGGTTTCCAGCCCAAGCGTCACCGCGTTGACCAGAATAACCGCCATGATGAAACGGGTAAATCGCGCGTCTTGCAAAAGCCCATCCAGGCGTTCGGTCACTGTCATCAGATTCTATCCAAGTTCGGTCTTGCAGGCGGCTGCGCATGGGCTGCAGCTGCGGTCAATCATTCAGGGTGAAACTGGCAACCAGTTCAGTATGAGCGGACCATCTGAACTGATCCACAACCTGCACCCAATTCAGCCGGTAACCCGCAGCCACCAGCGTTTTGGCATCACGGGCAAAGGTCACAGGGTTGCAGGACACATAGGCAATCACCGGCAGGCGCGCGGCCGCCAGCTGCGCCACCTGGGCCTCGGCACCGGCGCGCGGGGGATCAATCACCGCCGCCTCATAGTGGGCGCCAAAGGGTTTCAGATCTTCCGGCAGCAGCGGATTGCGGAACAGATCACGCACCTCGGCCTTTAGCTTCTTCAGCCCTTTGCCCTGACGCCAGCCCGCCTGCAGCGCGGCAATCATATCGGCCTCACCCTCCAGCGCGTAGACTTCGGCATTGGCAGCCAGTGGCAGTGAAAACGTCCCGCAGCCGGCAAAAAAGTCGACGATGCGCTTGGCGCCCATGGTGATTTCTTGCACGGCGGCCAGCAGCGCCGCTTCGCCATCACGGGTGGCCTGCAAAAAGGCACCGGGCGGCGGGCAGACGCGAGCCGAGCCAAAACTATGCAAGGGCGGCTGTTCCATCGCCACCTGCTCGTCCTGCCAGGTGAGGCGAGCAACCCCGTGCAGCCCCCCAAGCCCGGCCAATTCGGCCCGCAGATCACTGTCCAGCGGCTTGCCGTCACGCACCAGCACATCCAGCCCGGTTTCAGACTGGGTCAACGTTACCGATAGTGGCGTTTTGCGGCTGGCCCCCGCCATTGCCAGGGCCTCGGCCAGGGGGATGGCCGCAATCAGCGCCGGGTCCAGCAAAAGGCAATCGGGAATCGGCGTGATCACCCCAGAGGCACGGCCATGAAACCCGGCCATGGCCCCCTTTTTGGTGCGCCGGACAGCCAGCGTGGCGCGGCGACGCGACTGCGACGGAGACGTATGGATCGGGCGGAAGCTGGTCTCCAGCCCCTGTGCCTCCAGCGCATTTTTCACGATATCCTGCTTCCAGGCTGCGACAAAATCATCGCTGGCGTGCTGCAACTGACAGCCACCGCAGGATTTATAGTGGCGACAGGGCGCCTGAATGCGGTGCTCGGATGGCGTCTCGATCCGAATATCGGTCAGCTGCGTGCCCTGCCGCACACCGCTGACCTGTTCATCTGGCAGGGTACGGGGCGCAAAAAGCGGGCCGAGGGCGACACCATCGCCTTGGTGTCCAAGGCGGGTGATGGTTGCTGTGGTTCTGGCTACATCTGTCATCTGGGCTAGATAGCGACTGTCGGCCCGCTAAAAAAGGTGAAAACCCGGCCAAGGCAACAGAAAGCCGGTTTTAGTGCAAATACACAGCCCCGCCACCGATTATTGCCCGCCAACTCACTCGGCGGCTGTGCTCTCTTCCTCATCCGTGCAGATGAAACCGCCGGACTGACGCGACCAAAACTGCGCATAAAGCCCACCCTTGGCCAAAAGCTCGGCATGGCTGCCAACCTCGGCGATTTGGCCCTGCTCCATCACGATGATGCGGTCCATTTCGCTTAGCGTGGACAGACGGTGGGCGATGGCCAGAACCGTCTTGCCATGCATGACCCGCTCCAGGGCCGACTGGATCAGTGCCTCGACCTCGGAATCCAGCGCAGAGGTTGCCTCATCCATGATCAGGATCGGCGCATCCTTCAGGATTGCCCGCGCCAGCGCGATCCGCTGCCGCTGCCCGCCCGACAGTTTCACGCCCCGCTCGCCCAGATAGGCGTCATAGCCCTGCCGCCCCTGCCCGTCTTGCAGATCCAGTATGAAATCATGCGCCTCGGCCTGTTTCGCCGCCGCGATCAGCTCTGCCTCGCTGGCGTCAGGGCGACCGTAAAGAATGTTCTCACGGGCAGAGCGATTGAACATCGCGGTTTCCTGCGTGACCATGCCGATCTGGCTGCGCAGACTATCCTGCGAGACCGTCGCGATATCCTGACCATCAATCAGGATCCGGCCCTCTTCCCCCTCGTAGAGCCGCAGTAAAAGCGACACGAGGGTGGATTTCCCTGCGCCGGAGGCCCCGACAATACCCAGTTTTTCCCCCGCTTTGATCTGCAGGGATACATTGCGCACCCCACCCACATCGCGCCCATAGGCAAAGCCCACATCATCAAAGGTGATCTGCCCTGCGGCCGCCGACAGGGGCGTCGCTTCGGGGCGATCTTCAACCCGATCCGGACGGCTGAGGGTCTTCATGCCGTTTTCAATCTCGCCAACGTTTGAATAGATCGCCATCAGGGTAAAGCTGACCCAGCCGGTCATCTGTGCAATCCGAATGGAAACCGCACCAGCCGCCACGATATCGCCCTCGGTGGCGGATCCGTCGCGCCACAGCATCAGCGTCGCACCAATCAGCAAGACCGGCAGCAGCCCCGCCAGCGTCATCAGGCAAAACCGGAAGGTTGCCGCCAGATAGCCAAACTCCAGCGCAGT
This sequence comes from Pseudophaeobacter sp., assembly GCF_048267565.1. Classification (NCBI taxonomy): domain Bacteria; kingdom Pseudomonadati; phylum Pseudomonadota; class Alphaproteobacteria; order Rhodobacterales; family Roseobacteraceae; genus Pseudophaeobacter; species Pseudophaeobacter sp. Next base: position 140,433 of record NZ_JBLWXG010000002.1, read on the forward strand.
CTCGCGGAATTGCACCATCGCATCCTGGGCGCTGCGTTCCTCATGGTCGGCATGGGCAAACAGCTTGACGGTTTTGATATTGGTGATGGTATCCACCACCTGCCCCGAAACCATGGCCCGTGCCCCGGCCCGTTTGCCCGACCGCTGCCGCACCCGCGGCAAGAACCAGCTGATCATGGCAAAATAGCCTAGCAGCCAAAGGCCAAACAGCAGCGTGATGCGCAGATCGATTGCCCCCAACAAGGCCATCGACCCCGCCAGAGATGCCAGCGCAAAGGCCACCACGTTGATCACTTCGGTCGCCACCGAGGTCACCGCCGAGGCCGTCTGCATCTGTTTCTGCGCAATACGACCCGCAAAATCATCGTCAAAGAAGCGCACCGACTGACCCAGGGTCCAACGGTTGAGCCGCGACAGTACCAGCGGATTCACATTGGGCTGCACCACAATCGCATTGGACGCCGCCGACAGGCCAAACAGCACTGGCCGCAGGATCAGGAAAAAACCCAATGCGCCCAGAATGACCACAATATTGCCCATGGTGAAAAACTGCTCTGGCCCGCTTGCCAGAGAGGTATCAATCACCAGCCCCAGGATATAGGCGGTGCCGGCCTCCATCGCGCCGGCCAGGGCAGAAAACCCCGCCGCCAGGATCAGCATCGGCCAGGCACCCGACAGGCACCACATCATAAAGGCGCCCAGGGTATTGGGGGGGGCGCCCTTGGCGGGCTGAAATGCGTCGATGAGATTGCCTATCTTCATTCTGCTGCCTCGATATTCAAAAACCCACCAGATTGCCGGGCCCAAAACTGGGCGTAGAGCCCTTGGGCCTGCAGCAGATCCACATGGCAACCCTGTTCTGCAATCCGGCCCTGATCCAGTACCAAAATGCGGTCCATCTGTGCGATGGTGGACAGCCGATGTGCAATTGCAATCACCGTCTTGCCCTGCATCATCCCATAGAGCGTCTGCTGAATTTCGGCCTCGACCTCGGAATCCAGTGCCGAGGTGGCCTCGTCCAGCAGCAGGATCGGCGCATCCTTTAGAATCACCCGCGCCAAGGTCACCCGCTGGCGTTGCCCGCCCGATAGCTTCACGCCACGCTCGCCCACATGGGCATCATAGCCGCGCCTGCCCTGGGGATCTTCGAGATCCAGAATGAAATCATGCGCCTGCGCCTGTTTGGCGGCAGCGATGATATCCGCCTCGCTTGCATCAGGGCGGCCATAGAGCAGGTTATCGCGCACTGATCGGTGCAACAGGGCGCTGTCCTGCTGCACCATGCCGATGGCGCTGCGCAGCGAATCCTGCGTGACATGGCGAATGTCCTGATTATCTATCAGGATTTGCCCGGCATCGGGGTCGTAAAACCGTAAAAGCAGCTTGACCAGCGTTGACTTGCCCGCGCCAGATCGCCCTACAAGGCCAATCTTTTCCCCAGGCTTGATCGCCAGATCAAGGTGATCCAGACCGCCGGCCTCGCGGCCATAGTGATGCGACAGATCCTTCAGCACAACCGCGCCCTGTGTCAGCTGTAGCGGCTTGGCCTCCTTGGCATCCACCAGATCAATCGGTTGCGCGATGGTCTCCATCCCCTCGGCCACTACGCCAAGCTGGCGGAAAAACGACGTCAGCGCCCACATGATCCAGCCGGTCATCGCGTTCAGCCGCAGGGTCAGCGCCGTCGCCGCCGCCACCACCCCGGCAGAGGCCGCGCCAATCATCCACAGATGCAGGGCCCAGCCCACCACACCCACAATCAACAGCCCGTTCAAGGTAACGAGAACAGCATCCATCACAGTGAAAATCCGCATCTCCTGCTGAAAGGTCTCGCGGGTGTTTTCAATTGCCTCTTTTGCATAGGATAGTTCACGGTCGTCATGGGCAAACATCTTGACCGAATGAATATTGGAATAGCTGTCCACCACCCGGCCCGTTACGGTTGAACGCGCATCGGACGCCGCCTGGCTGGCCGGCCCGACGCGCCGGATCGTCCAGCGCACCAGCAGCGCATAAAAGCCAAACCAGACCAAAAGCGGCAGCATCAGCCGCGCATCGGCCACCATCAGCATGATCGCCGCGCCAACCAGATAGGCCAGCGAAAAGGTGATGGCGTCAAAAACCTGAAACACCACCTCGCCCGCTGCTGGCGGCGTTTGCATGATGCGGTTGGCAATGCGGCCGGCAAAGTCGTTTTCAAACCACGACACAGACTGGCGCAGCACATGTTTATGGGCGCGCCAGCGGATCAGGGTGCCGAAATTCGGCAGGATCGCATTATTCAGCAACAAGACATCAGCCAATTGCAGGATCGGCCGCAGCAGCAGAATGAACAGCCCCACCAGGATCAGCTCTGTCCCGTGCTGCTGCCAGACCTGCTCGGGCGTCTTGCTCAGCAGATCCACCACCCGGCCCATGTAATAGATCAGGCCAACCTCGATCGCCGCAACCACCACCGACATGCAGGCCGTCAGTATGAAAACCATGCGAAACGGCTCAGTATAGGCCTTTAGAAAGGGCCATAGCCGGGTCGGCGGTTGGTCCGTTTCGCGATAGTCGCAATAGGGATCAACAAGATTTTCAAAAAAGCGAAACATCGGAAGTGCGCTCCAACGGATGTGATCAAATGAGACGTGCAGTATTGCAGATAAGGCGTGATACGATGCCCGCCAAGGCGCGGGCGCGATAACCTTAGCTGGACCAAATGCAGTGGTGCATATGCATCCCACCCGGCATAAGTGTCTTGGCTCTGCTCCAGATACTTAAAATATCTCTGACTGTCACCCCCGGCTAGACCCCGCAGCTACGCCCCGGTGGTTTCGGTCTGGGGATGCCGCGCGTTATTTCAACCGCTCCAACAGGTCTTCGCGGGTCAGCTCAAAGCCGGACTCAATCCAGGCCTGCTGCAATTTCTTCAGCGCAGCGCCAAGCGCGGGTCCAGACAGATCCGGCATCAGATCCGCCGCCACAACCGGAAAGACAGCCGCAGCTCCGCGCGCCAGATCAGGCTCTAAATAAGGGGAAACCGGCTGTTCCATCAAGGCTGCGCGCAACAGACAGGCAGATCGTGCCATGTCAGATCCCAACTGATAGCTCAGCTTGCTGGCCCAGTCGGAACCAGTCGCAGCGCTGCGCAGCTGCTGCAATCGGCGCGCCTGCGCCTTGCTGAGGCGCAGATAGGGCAGCAGCTCTTCGCCGCCCAGCGCCGCCAGTCTGCAGATAGGATCGGGTGTTATGGCAGCCCCGGGATTATCCTGGCACTGCACATCCTGCAGATGCACCAGCGGCGCCAGGGCGCGATCATGGCTGCCGGGCAACACCTGCCCCAGCACCCCCAGCTGGCGCATCACCGCAATCGCCGGGGCGGGATCAGCGGCAGCAAGCAGTTTCAGCATTTCGCTGCTGACCCGTTCAAGTGAAAGCTGCGACAGCCCTTCCAGATTATTCGCAATCGCCGCCAGAGCATCAGGATCAAACCCCGCCTGGGCATCGCCATACCAGGCGTGAAAGCGAAAATACCGTAGGATACGCAGGTAATCTTCGCAGATGCGATTCCCTGCCGTACCGATAAAGCGCACCCGCCGGGCCTGCAGATCAGCCAGCCCCTGCAGCGGGTCAACCAGGCTGCCATCGGGGCGGGCATAAAGCGCATTCATGGTGAAATCGCGCCGGGCGGCGTCCTCGGCAATATCTTGGGAAAAGGCCACGACAGCGCGGCGACCATCGGTGGTCACATCCTTGCGAAAGGTGGTCACCTCATGCGGGATATGATTGGCCACCAGCGTCACGGTGCCATGGTCGATCCCGGTGGGGATCGCCTTGATCCCCGCCGCCTGCGCCAGGGCCAGCACCTCTTGCGGCGTGGCATCAGTGGCAATGTCGATATCCGAAACCGCCACCCCCATCAGCGCATTGCGCACACAGCCGCCGACAAAATAGGCCGCCGCACCCTGTGCCGTCAGCGCCGCGCAGACCTGCTGCGTTGCCGGATTCTGTAACCAGGGCTGCGCCGCAAGAGAGGTCATTTCTGCATCACTTTAGCAAGGTTGAACAACATCCGCGCGGTGGCGCCCCAGATGTAATAGGGCCCAAAGGGCACGGTATAATAATGTCGGCGGGTGCCGCGCCAACTGCGCGCAGTGACGGTATATTTTGCCGGATCCAGCAGATGCGACAGCGGCACGGAAAAGACTTCGGCCACCTCGCCGACCTCTGGCCGGATCTCAAAATCTTCATGCAGCAGCGCCACCACCGGGGTCACCTGAAAGCTGGTCACGGTTTCATGGCTAGGCAGCTGGCCGATAACATCGGGCAAGTCTTGCGGCAGGCCAATTTCTTCCCAGGCTTCGCGCAGGGCCGCGGCGATCACATCGGCGTCGCCTGCATCAACCTTGCCACCGGGAAAAGCGATCTGGCCAGGGTGGTGTTTCAACGCCGACGACCGTTTGGTCAGGATCACCCGTGGCTGATCAGCCTGGGCCAATGAAATCGCCACCAAGACCCCGGCCGGACGCAGCCTGCGCGGGCGAGGCACCACAAGATCAGGGTTGAGGTCAAAATCCGAAGACCCGGCCTGCCCTGCCTCGCCCGCCTGCCCCTGGGTCTGTGACTTGGACAGGGCGGCCTGCAATGCCTGCCGCAGATCAGTCACCTGTTGCGGTTTCCGCTTCAAAGCCAACGCTCGCCGGGTCCAGATCGTAATGGGCGCTACAGAACTGGCAATCCGCCGTGACACGGCCCTCGTCGGTGGTCATGGTTGCGATGTCCTTCGCCGAATAGATCGACAGGCTTTGGCGCACGCGTTCTTCAGAACAGGTACAGCCAAAATGCACTGACTGGGCATCATAGACCCGTGGCTGTTCTTCGTGGAACAGGCGCAGCAGCAATTCGGTTGGCGTGACCGAGGGTCCGATCAGTTCCAGCTCTTCGACCGTGGCCATCAAGGTATTGACCCGGTGCCAGTTCTCGGCGGCTTCGCCTTCAACAAGATCCTCTGGCTGAAGCGTGGAGCCCGTGCCCTCGGCTCCGCCCGCCACAAACGGAGAGGCCTTGGGCATATGCTGCAGCATCATGCCGCCGGCACGCCAGTGTTCCGCCACACCGGGGCTGGACGATTTGCCAAAGCTTAGGCTGAAAACCGTCGGCAACTGTTCTGACTGGGCAAAATAGGCACCGGCACAGGCCGCCAGCGACGGCCCGTCCAGGGCAGCAATGCCCTGATAGGGTGTGGTATCTTCGCCCTGGTTAATCATCACCGCAAAATAGCCCTCGCCCACCTGATCAAAGGGGGCTGCATCGGTCAACCGATCCGCATCATAGCTGGCATAGGCGCGAATGCGTGCGGGATCGCCCTCTTTTTGCGGCGCATAATAATCAGTGGCGATCATCCGCACCGCGCCTTTGGACTGAACCTGCAGCGACAGTTTCCAGCGCAGCTTCACCGTCTGGCCGATCAAGGCGGTCAGCAGGGCCATCTCGGCGACCAGGGCTTCGACCTGCGGCGGGTAATTGTGCTGTTTAAGGATACCATCCAGCGCAGAATCCAATCGCACCACACGACCGCGCATATCCGACGCATCAAGCTGAAAGGGCAGGACGGTATCGTCCCATGCGATTTTTGATCCAAGCGTCATTTTTGATCCAAGAGCCATGGGGGTTTCCTTAAGCGCCGAGGGTTGGCATATCGAGCCTATATAGGGTTTTCCACAATAGAGTGAAGGGGGCGATATGATCAGACGATTCGGAGAGCGGCCACAGCTGGGTCAAAACTATCGCATGCGCCCCGGTGTCTATGCAATTTTGCCCCGTGATGGCCAGGTCTTGCTGACCCGCCAGCTAGAGCCCGGCCCGGAAATCCAACTGCCCGGAGGCGGCATTGATCCAGGCGAATCGCCCCTTCCGGCGCTGCACCGCGAAGTGTTTGAGGAAACCGGCTGGTCCATTGCGGCCCCCCGGCGGCTGGGCGCATTTCGCCGCTATACCTTCATGCCGGAATATGACCTCTGGGCCGAGAAGCTCTGCCAGATCTATGTCGCCCGCCCCCTGCGCCGGTTGGGCCCACCCGCCGAAAGCCAGCATCAGGCCGTCTGGTTGGCACCACAGGATGTCATATCCTGCCTGGGGAATCCGGGGGATCGGCATTTTGCGCAGCAGTATTTCTGCAAGCGCTAGCGCGGCGCGACTTTCGCGCCGTTTAAGACCCTAAATCAGGGGCCTTCGAATTCAAACAGGGTCGCAGAGACGTCATCTTCCAGCCCGTGTTCCGACGACATGATCTGCGTCAGGTTCCAGTATAGGTCATCCAGGAATTCCTTGCCGCTCTGGCCCCGATCACATTTGCCAATCAGGTCCAGCAGACCCTCTGTCTCCAGCATCTCGCCGTTTTCCAGCCTCGCCTCGGTGAAACCGTCGGAATACAGCAGCAGGCGATCGCCTTTTTCCAGGTGGATTTCTTCTTGGCTGTGGCTGATATCCGGCACCAAACCGATCGGCACACCGCCCTTGCCAAGGAATTCGGTGGTGCCATCACGGCGCAGCAATAGCGGGTGCGGATGTCCGGCCTGCACCATTTTCAACAACCCATTGCGCAGATCAACGATGCAATAGGCCATGGTGAAATATTCTTCGATGCCAGTATCCGCAATCAGGCGCGCGTTCAGCAGCCGCGCCACCTCATCCGGTTGCCGCAGGGCATAGAACCGCTTGAATCGCTGCTCCATCCCGACGTTCTGATCATAATAGGTCGAAGAGAGATAGCCGCCCAGACGGGCCGTCATCATCGCCGAGGTAATGCCATGCCCCGACACATCAATCGAATAAAAGCCAATCTGATTCACACTGGGGCAGAACATGCCAACCAGGTCACCGCCGATATGGCCACAGGGCTTCAGCAACAGGCTCACCGTGGAAGAGCCAAACTCTTTCGACAGCTCCGGCACCAGTGATTCCTGGATTTTGCGGGCCTGGATAAGATCCTTGTCGATGGCGTCATAGACGCGCTGCAATTCGTCCAGCGTGTCGGAAACGATACGATTCTTTTCCGACAGCTCTCGCTGCATGCGCAGGATACGTTCACCGGCAGAGATCCGCGCCCGCAGCTCATCCGAACTGACTGGCTTGGTCAAGAAATCATCGGCACCGGCATCCAGACCTTCGGCAACCTCGTTCTTTTCGCTCTTGGAGGTCAGCAGAATGAAATAGCCGTAATTGTCTTTCGATTGTTCGCGAAAGGCCTGACAGAATTCCAGCCCATTCATCCCCGGCATCATCCAATCGCTGAGAATCAGGTCCGGCGGCTCTTGGCGGCAAATCTCCATCGCAGCCTCGCCGCTGTCTGCCTCGACGACATCGAACCCCCACTTTTGCAAGGAGGCAACAAGTATCCGGCGCTGCAAGCGGCTGTCGTCGACAACCAGCACACGGCTAATCGACCCGCTCATGGCGTGTTCCTCGTTGTCCGATGAACTGTCTTGCAGCACCCTTGGTACCTCATAAAAAATGATCGCGGCCTTATCACTGCTATTATTATCCGTGCAGACCTTTAATACGATGTGAACGTGAAAATTTGTCCTGTTGTCGATTTTTCATCATAAGTTTACTATATATAGCCAAGCTAACCTCCGCAAACTGAAGGCAAACAGGAACACGACGATGATAAATTGGCCTCGGGTAAAAGAGTTGAAAGACGAAATTGGGTCCGATGGATTTGACGAAGTTGTGGAACTTTTTTTAGAGGAAGTCGACGAAATTATTGAAAAGCTGCGCGGTGAAGATCGCGGCCAGCTGGAACAAGACCTGCATTTCCTCAAGGGATGTGCCTTGAATCTTGGCTTTGACCGGTTCTCGGACCTTTGCCTCAAAGGCGAACGCCAAGCAGCCGGGGGCGCAGCAGATACTGTCGATCTGCCTGGAATTCTGGCAAGCTTCGATCAGTCAAAGCAGGTCTTCCTGGCAGAAGTTTCCGACCATTAATTGCCAGTAGAATTCTGTATTAAATCAAGAATTGCGCCAGTGTCTCATCACTGGTGATATCTGTATAGGACATGCCCGCAGCATCCAGGCGGGCAAAAAAGTCGGAAAAATTCTCTGGCCGCTTGGTCTCTATCCCGATCAGGACCGAGCCAAAGTTTCGGGCCGATTTCTTCAGATATTCAAACCGCGCGATATCATCCTCTGGCCCCAGCATGCCAAGGAACTCTTTCAAAGCGCCGGGCCGCTGCGGCAGACGCAAGAGAAAGTACTTTTTGACGCCGCTGTAACGGAGTGCCCGTTCCTTGACCTCTGGCAGGCGTTCAAAATCAAAATTCCCGCCCGAGGTGATACAAACAACCGTCTTGCCGCGGATCCAGGACCGCAGATCGCCCAGCGCCTCAATCGCCAAAGCGCCCGCCGGCTCCAGCACAATCCCTTCAACATTCAGCATCTCGATGATGGTGGCGCAGACCCGATCTTCTGCCAGGGAAATGACATCCGGTAACAGCACATGTTTCAGCGCCTCATAGGGACGCGCACCAAGGCGACCCACCGCAGCGCCATCGACAAATGTATCCACATGGTCCAGCGCCACCGGTCGCCCGGCAGCAAGTGCAGCACGCAGGCAGGCGCCGCCAGCCGGTTCGACATAAAGACTGTGCACCCGATCACCAAACCAGGTGGTGACACCAGCGGACATGCCACCGCCGCCCACTGGCAGAACCACATGGTCCGGCACCCGGCCCAGCTGCGCCTCGATCTCGACCGCGATAGAGCTTTGCCCCTCAATCACATCCGCATCGTCAAAGGGCGACAGGAAATGCCCACCTTCACGGGCGCACCAATCCTGTGCAGCGGCCAGCGTGACGTCAAAGTAGTCGCCAACCAGATGGATCTCGACATTGTCACCGCCAAACATCCGGGTTTTCTGAATTTTCTGCTGCGGTGTTGTCACCGGCATAAAGATCACGCCCATGACGCCCATATGTTTGCACATGAAGGCCACGCCCTGCGCGTGATTCCCCGCCGAGGCGCAAACAAACAACTGCTGATCAGGCTGTTTGCGCATGGCGTTAAAGGCACCACGAATCTTGTAGGATCGCACCGGGCTCAGATCTTCGCGCTTGAGGTAGATATCAGCCTCGAACCGTTCAGACAGATGCACATTGCGCTGCAATGGCGTTGCGGGAAAAACATCGCGCATCGCTGCTTCGGCGGCACGGGCGGCGGTATGGAAAGGGGTGTCTGGATTGCTCATGCGCTATTGAGTGACCCAAGCCAGCCCCCAAGGCAAGGGGGCTGGCTAATGTCAGGCGTAAAGCAGCCCCGATTACAGCGACCGCCCCTGGATACTGATGCCATATACAGTGGTCAAAATACTGATCCCAACCATGGTATAGGCCCATTGCAGCGCAGCAATCGCCGCCAGCCCCAGCGTAATGCTCAGCGGAATCAGCACAAAAGCCGCAACAACCCCGATCGCCACGGCCGACAAAGCCAAGAACAATACCGCCATCAAGACGGCCCCCGAAATCTGTGCCGTGGCTTCCCAGGCTTCTTTCACGCCCAGCTTTTCACCCAGGGCCGCAGCGGGCAACAAAGGCGACAACCGGTAGAACATCCAGATTGCCACAACAACCAGCGCAAACAGCAACACGAAAAACACTGGCATCAGGTTATAGGTAACCATTCCGATCACTGCCCCAGCAATGCCAACAAGCAGCCCGATGCCAAGACCCAACAAAACTGCAGTAAAGAAATAGGCAAGCATACGCATGCCATGAAACGGCGGGATAGGACCGGATGCCTCCTCTAGCAGTACATAGCGATGCCAGGCGACGGCAACCCAGACACCGGCAACCGCCATGGCCAGCTGCAACAGGATATCCGTACCAGTTACCTGTTGCGCCGCAGCAAAATCACCGCTGACATCAGCCGAGCTGCCGAAAATGAACCCCAAAACGGTGATCAAGATCAGCGGCCAGGAAATCCGAACCGCATCACTAAAATTATGTTTCAGCAAGAAAACTGAATGAGAAAAAATCTTCCAACCTGTCACGGCCAACACCCCACGAAAGAACTGCATATATTTTGTCACGTTATGCGAGTGTATAGGAAAGGAAAACCCCGCCAAACCTTGCCCTCGCACGTGAAACCCGGTATCGCCCAGTCGATCTGACTGAGAGGAAATTCCATGTCCGCGCCCAAGAAAGTTGTGCTGGCCTATTCCGGTGGCCTTGATACCTCAATCATCCTGAAGTGGCTGCAGACCGAATACGGCTGCGAAGTTGTCACCTTCACCGCCGACCTTGGCCAGGGTGAAGAGCTGGAGCCCGCCCGCAAAAAGGCAGAGATGCTCGGCATCAAACCGGAAAACATCTATATCGAAGACGTCCGCGAAGAATTCGTGCGGGACTTTGTCTTCCCAATGTTCCGCGCCAATGCGGTCTATGAGGGTCTCTACCTGCTGGGCACCTCAATTGCGCGTCCGCTGATCTCCAAACGTCTGGTGGAAATCGCCGAAGCCACCGGCGCCGACGCGGTTGCCCATGGCGCCACCGGCAAGGGCAACGACCAGGTTCGCTTTGAACTGGCCGCCTATGCGCTGAACCCCGACATCAAGGTCATCGCGCCCTGGCGCGAATGGGATCTGACCTCGCGCACCCGCCTGCTGGAATTTGCCGAGGCAAACCAGATCCCCGTGGCCAAGGACAAGCGCGGCGAAGCCCCCTTCTCGGTGGATGCCAACCTCTTGCACACCTCTTCCGAGGGCAAGGTGCTGGAAGACCCCGCCGAAATGGCACCCGATTATGTCTATCAGCGCACGGTTAATCCCGAAGATGCACCAGACACACCCGAATTCATCGAAATCGGCTTTGAAAAAGGCGATCCCGTCTCCATCAATGGCGAAGCCATGTCGCCCGCCACCGTGCTGACAGCGCTGAACGAATATGGCCGCAAGCATGGTATTGGCCGCCTCGATCTGGTCGAAGGCCGCTTTGTTGGCATGAAATCGCGTGGCATCTACGAAACCCCCGGCGGCACCATCCTGCTCGAAGCGCACCGCGGCATTGAATCCATCACCATGGACCGGGGTGCAATGCATCTCAAAGATGAGCTGATGCCAAAATATGCAGAACTCATCTACAATGGCTTCTGGTACAGCCCCGAACGCGAAATGCTGCAAGCGGCAATCGATGCCAGCCAGGGTCATGTTACCGGCACCGTGCGTCTCAAGCTCTACAAAGGCATGGCCTCGACCGTTGGCCGCTGGTCCGATCATTCGCTCTATTCCGAGGCCCATGTAACCTTCGAAGAAGATGCCGGCGCCTATGACCAGACAGATGCGGCGGGCTTCATTCAGCTCAACGCGCTGCGCCTGAAACTGCTGGCAGCCCGTGATCGTCGGTTGAAAAAATGAGCGACTTTGACGACATGGACGGTGATTTCGAAGACGACTTCGAAGAAGAGCTGGAGATGTTTGTCGAGGCCCAGGATACCGTTTGGCCGGATGTCCTGGCAGAGCTGAGCGCGGGTAAGAAGACGGGCCACTGGATGTGGTTCGTCTTTCCCCAGCTGGCCGAACTGGGCCAGTCACACATGGCGCAGCTCTACGGTATCGAAGACCTGGCAGAGGCCACCGCCTATCTGGGTAACGACACCCTGCGCACCCGCTTGGTTGAAGTCAGCCAACTGATGTTGACCCATCAGGGGCAAGAGGCCGCCAGCATCCTTGGTGCAACAGATGCCAAGAAACTGCGATCCTCGATGACATTGTTTGCCGCAGTTCCCGGCGCGCCCGATGTCTTTGCCGAAGTTCTGGCAATCTTCTTTGCCGCCAGCCCCTGCGACGTGACGCTTCAAGCCATCGCCTGAACGACGAAACAGGCTCTGATTCTGGGCATTTTTCCTTTTGCCCTGCCCCTGCCGCCCCGTCAGGCTTGTCGGCTATCGCGGGCTGGCCTATCCCTTTGTGTGACATTCCAAGGGGACAATTCGATGGTGCTACAAGACATTGCAAACGGCATTTCTGACGGGCTTCACGGTAAGACCTTTGAAGGATCTCTGAAATTTGACTGTGGCAAAGATGGCGTCATCATTCTGGCCGATGGCTGCGCTACAACAACGGATCGCGACACCGATTGCACCATCAAACTCACCCAGGATAATCTGATCAAACTGCTCACAGGCAAGCTCAATCCGATGACCGGGGTGATGATGGGCAAGTTGAAAATTTCCGGCGATATGACCACCGCAATGAAGCTGGGAAAACTGATCGGCTGATCTATTTCATCTTACCATAAATACCTTGGGGGAGCGCCCCCAGGCGCGGGGGGCAAAGCCCCCGCAAATACCTTTCAGATCTTTTGCGCCTTCATCGCCTCATAATAAGGCAAAGCTGCATCCAACACTGGACGCAACGTATCAGGCACTTGCGGCAATGGACCTTCAGCACCGGCAAAACCCGTTGAATTCCACACGGCACCGTACCAGACGGGGGCCCAGACGCCATCATCCGGGTGGCCGCCCTTGGGCCAACTCAGCATCTTGGGCGAAGGCGGCAGGCCAATCGCATCGCAGAGCTGCGGAAGCTTGGCACCAGGGTCTTCGCGGATGTCGTGACTATCCACAACCACCGGCACCTGCCCCCAGCTTTGGCACAGCTCAAACAGCTCTGCCTGTTGGCGAAAGCCAATATCATCCAGCGTCGGGTTCTCTCGTTTCGCCGCATAAGAGGCGATGACCCGTGCCGGATGGCGGATCAGGAAGACATTTGTGACCTCACGCATCCAATCCCGCGGCACCCCGGCGATCATGTGCTGGGTCATATGCTTTTGATAGAAATAGGGCTTGGCCGCAGGCACCGGTCCCAACAGGGTCTTTGCCACGGCTTTGGCATCCTGTGGTTGGCTTTCCAGGATTTCTGCCTGCATCGGATGTGTCAGGCCCGTCATGGCCAGATAGGCCGCATAGAAGGGTTCATCCACCACCGCGCAATCACCACGATTGCCAAAGGCATACATCATTGCCGTCGACAGGTTACGCGGGCCGGACCACATGGCGATCCGCATCAGGCGCACTCCGCTTCGATCATGTCCTTGTACAGCGCACGAATACGCTTGGTCACGGGTCCCATTTCCCCGCTGCCGATCTGGCGGCCATCAATATCCCCCACAGGGGTCTGCGCACCAAATGTACCGGTCAAGAAAGCCTCATCGGCGCCGTAGGTATCCACCAGCGAATAGTTGCGTTCAAACACCGGAATATCATTGGCACGGCACAGGTCGATGACCTTTTGTCGGGTAATGCCATTCATGCAGTAGTCCCCGGTCGACGTCCAAACGGCACCGCCGCGCACAATGAAAAAGTTGCAAGCATTGGTGGTGTTCACAAAGCCGTTCACATCCAGCATCAGCCCTTCGTCCGCACCGGCCTTCTCCGCTGCGATACAGGCCAGGATGCAGTTCAGTTTGGAATGGGAATTCAGCTTTGGATCCTGGGTCATCGGCAGCCCACGCAGATGCGGCACGGTTGCCAGCCGGATGGGGCGCGGCAGGTTGGGTTTTGAATGTTCCATGATGATCACCATGGTCGGCCCCTGCTGCGACAAGGACGGATGCTGGAACGGCCGTGTCTTTACCCCCCGCGTCAGCATCAGCCGGGCATGGGCATCTGTGGTCATGCCATTGGCCTTTTGCGTCTCTAATATAGCATTTTTCACGCCATCTCGGTTCAAACCGATGTCCAGGTCAATCGCCTTTGCGGCCTCGAACAGACGATCAAGATGGGCGTCAATAAAGGCCCATGTGCCATTATACAGCCGCAGCCCTTCCCAGACCCCATCGCCCAGCATGAAGCCGCTGTCATAAACGCTGACCGTTGCCTCGGCCTTGGGCACGATTTTACCATTCAGATAGATCAGGATCTCTTCGTTGCGCTGATCTTCTGCAGCCTGATGGGTGCTCATTTTTTCTGACATGGTATCCTCCGTTTGACGGCACGCTAGAAGGATTGGATCCAATTTCCAAGCGGTAACTTGCCCTCACCTCTGCGTGAGATTTGATGTCACCGGGTTGCGGCAATACCGCTGCCGCCGCAGAGTACGGAAATACTGCAAGATGGAGGGTGCAATGCCCCATTTGAACACTGTGAAACCCATCGCGCTGACCCTGTTTATGGTGTTGGCCCTGGTCCTGCGCAGCCATGAGGCAAAGACCCAGGCCATAGAGGCATTGACCGTCGTGGGCAGCTGTTTCTGGTGCGTTGAGAGCATTTTTTCATCGGTAACAAGCGTCATTTAGACGCTTGTCGCAGCCATGCAACGCGCCATGCCCAATTTACGTGACACGCTTTGGGACATCCCTGGTGCCATCGGCAGTGTGTGATGACGGGCTATCCCCACCAAAGACCATTACCAAACCTGTGAGGACCCCGATGGGGCCAGCCCCCTCTTGCGCCCAGGCGCAATTCACCCCCGGGATATTTCGAGCCAAATGAAGGCGCGACGGATCTGCGTCAAAAGCGGGCGTTCTGCACCTCTTTCAGATCGGGAATCACATCAGCTGTGCCGTGACGCATCACCATCAGGGCAGCCGCACGAGCCGCCAGCGCCAGAGCCTGTGGCATGGGCAAGCCGCGATCCAATGCGGATAGAACATAGCCCGTGAAGGTATCACCGGCCCCGGTGGTATCGATAGCTGTAACTGGCAGGGCCGGTACATCCTGCACCAGAGACGTCATGCTGCTGTAATGACGCGCCCCACGGGCCCCCAGCGTGACAATCACATCCGCGATGCCGAGCCCATCGGGGGCCTTGCCGGTGGCCTGCTGCAACTGCTGTGCCTCCACCTCGTTCAGGAACAACAGATCGAGAAAGGGCAGCAGGGCCTGCACTGCCTTTGCGTCGAACGGGGCGGCAGCATAGGCCACTTTCAGACCTAGATCTTGTGCCATCTGCGCCGCCTGGGCCTGCATGTTTGTTTCATTTTGCAGCACCAGCATGTCGCCAGCATTTGCGGCGCTCAGTGCCTGACCGATCTGATCCTGGCCGATGGCCCGATTGGCACCGGGAAACAGGATGATCTGGTTTTCGCCGGAAGGGTCCACAGCGATTATGGCATGGCCAGTGGGCTGGTCGAGACTGGCTATATGGCGGGTATCGACGCCATATTCCATCAGCCGTGCCACCGCCCAGCCGCCTTCGGGGCCAACCGCGCCAATGTGATGCACCACCGATCCAGCGCGGGCGGCGGCGACCGACATATTGGCCCCCTTGCCTCCCAGAAACTGGTCCAGCCCGGTGGCCGCAAGGGTTTCACCCGCGCCGGGTAGGTGCGGCAGGGCATAAACCATATCTGCATTGATGGACCCGAGGTTCCATATTGCCATGTGATCTACCCGATATTGCAGGCCGCCAGAACGGCCATGTTCAGCACGTCATTGGCGGTGGAGGTGGTGGAGCAAATCTGGATCGGCTTATCCACGCCCGAAAGGATGGGGCCAACAACGGTCGCACCGCCCATTTCCTGCATCAGTTTCACCGAAATAGAGGCCGAGTGCCGGGCCGGCACGATTAGAATATTGGCCGGACCAGTCAGGCGCTGGAAGGGATAGGCGTCTTGCGCGGCAGCGTTGAGCGCCACATCAACGGTCATCTCGCCTTCATATTCAAAATCCACCCTGCGGCGGTCCAGCTCGGCTGGAGCCAGGTGCATTTTTTCGGCCCGTTCCGAAACCGGATAGCCAAAGGTCGAGAAGCTGACAAAGGCCACCCGAGGCTCCAACCCCATATGGCGTGCCACACCAGCGGCACGTTCGGCAATATTGGCCAGGTCGTTTTCATTGGGCCATTCATGCACCAAGGTATCGCCGATCAGCACAATCCGCCCCTTGTGCAAGAGTGCGGTCACCCCGGCGGCGCCATGGCTGCTGTCGGCGTCAAACACATGGTTGATCTGATCCAGAATATGCGCCGATTTGCGTGTCGCGCCGGTGACAAGACCGTCCCCATGGCCATGGGCCAGCATCAGGGCAGAAAACACATGCCGGTCGCGCCCGACCAGGCGGTGCACATCCTTGCGATCAAAGCCTTTGCGCTGCAAACGTTTGTAAAGAAAGTCTTTATAGACTTCAAAATGGCTGGTGTTGGCGGCATTGACGATCTCAAGCTCGCGCACGGCATCGCCGAGACCGGCGGCTTCCAACTTTTGCTTTACGTCTTCATTGCGCCCCACCACCAGTGCCTTGCCAAAGCCAGACCGCTGGTAGTTGACAGCGGCGCGCAGCACCCGTGGATCATCACCTTCGGCAAAGATCATCCGGCTTTGCGCGGAACGCGCCCGTGCGTTGAGACCGCGCAGGATAGAGGCAGTCGGATCCATCCGCCCCTTCAGGCCAACCTCGTAGGCCTCCATGTCGATAATCGGGCGGCGCGCAGCACCGGTATCCATGCCCGCCTTGGCCACGGCGGGTGGAATACGGTGGATCAGACGCGGATCAAAAGGCGTGGGGATGATATAGTCGCGACCAAAGGTCAGCGATTTGCCATAGGCCAGCGCCACCTCATCCGGCACGTCTTCGCGCGCGAGAGCGGCCAGCGCATGGGCGCAGGCGATCTTCATTTCGTCATTGATGGCGCGGGCGTGGATATCCAGCGCCCCCCGGAACAGATAGGGAAAGCCCAGCACGTTGTTGACCTGATTGGGATAATCGGACCGTCCAGTGGCCACGATGGCATCAACGCGCACCTCGTGGGCCTCTTCCGGGGTGATTTCCGGGTCAGGGTTGGCCATGGCAAAAATGACCGGATTGTCGGCCATGGATTTGACCATATCCTGGGTCACCGCACCCTTGACCGATACGCCAAGGAAAACATCGGCCCCCTCCATCGCCTGCTCCAGGCTCCGCAGGTCCGTGGTTACAGCATGGGCCGATTTCCACTGGTTCATGCCCTCGGTCCGGCCCTGATAGATCACACCTTTGGTGTCGCAGACGATGCAGTTTTCGTGCCGCGCGCCCATGCGTTTCAGCAGTTCGATGCAGGCGATACCAGCCGCCCCTGCCCCGTTCAGAACGATGCGCACGTCTTCGATCTTTTTGCCCGAAATATGCAGCGCATTGATCAGCCCTGCCGCACAGATCACCGCTGTGCCGTGCTGGTCATCGTGGAACACCGGAATATCCATCTCTTCCTTGAGCTTCTGCTCAATGATGAAACATTCAGGTGCCTTGATATCTTCGAGGTTGATGCCGCCAAATGTTGGCCCCATCAGGCGCACGGCTTCGATGAATTTATCCGGGTCTTCGGTGTCCAGCTCGATATCAATCGAATTCACATCGGCAAAGCGTTTAAAGAGAACAGATTTGCCCTCCATCACCGGTTTCGACCCTAGCGCGCCAAGATTACCCAGACCCAGAACCGCCGTGCCGTTTGAAATTACCGCCACAAGGTTGCCCTTGTTGGTATAGTCATAGGCAGTTTCGGGGTTGGCGGCGATCGCCTCGCAGGGGACCGCCACACCGGGCGAATAGGCCAGCGACAGATCGCGCTGCGTCGTCATCGGAACGGTGGCATTGATCTCCCATTTCCCTGGCGTTGGATCCAGGTGAAAGGCGAGGGCTTCTTCATCAGTGATCTTTGCTTTGGGCATCGTATCCGTCGTTCTTTTTCCAAGGGCGCTGGAACTTCATAGCCCAGCCCGTGGGTTGCCACAACGACTATACGTTTTCACCTTTCGTCGCAGGTCGGCGGTTTGTATGGTCGCCCGACAAAACCCACCCCGATACGCGGAGATCTCTTTTGGCCACAGTCACGCCGATGATGGCGCAATACCTCGACATCAAGGCACAATATCCGGATGCGCTGCTGTTTTACCGGATGGGCGATTTCTACGAGATGTTTTTTGACGACGCGGTCAATGCCGCCGAAGCGCTGGACATCGCCCTGACCAAACGCGGCAAGCACAACGACCAGGATATCCCGATGTGTGGCGTGCCGTTTCATGCCGCCGAAGGCTATCTCTTGACGCTGATCCGCAAGGGTTTTCGCGTGGCGGTGGGCGAACAGCTGGAAACCCCCGCCGAAGCCAAGAAACGCGGCGGAAAATCGGTGGTCAAACGCGATGTGGTGCGGCTGGTCACCCCCGGAACCCTGACAGAAGATTCCCTGCTGGAAGCGCGACGCCATAACTTTCTGGTGTCATACTGCGTGTTGCGCGACGAGGCAGCCCTGGCCTGGGCCGATATCTCCACCGGGGATTTTCACGTCATGCCGATCAGCCAGCTGCGGCTGTCGCCAGAACTCGCCCGCCTTGCGCCATCCGAACTGATCGTCGCCGAAGGCACCTCCTATGACGCGGCAGCCCCCCTGGCTAGTGAATACAAGATCCCCCTGACCCCGCTGGGCAAGGCCAGCTTTGACAGCACCGCCGCAGAAAAGCGCATCTGCAATCTGTTCTCCGTCAGTGCGCTGGAAGGTTTTGGCACCTTTTCCCGCGCCGAAATTTCCGCCATGGGGGCGCTGATCGACTATCTGGAAATCACCCAGAAGGGCAAATTGCCACTGCTGCAGCCGCCGCAACAGGAAGCCCAGGATCGGGTAGTGCAGATTGATGCCTCGACCCGCGCCAGCCTTGAACTCACCCGCTCTCTTTCAGGGGGGCGGGCAGGATCGCTGCTCGCAGTGGTCGACCGCACCGTCACCCCCGGCGGCGCCCGCCTGCTGGAACAGCGGCTCTCCAGCCCTTCGCGCAGCCTCGATGTAATCAATGCCCGCCTGGCGGCACTGGATTTCATGGTGGACCGCGACCAGCACTGCGAAGAGCTGCGCAGCGCCCTGCGCAAAACCCCCGATCTGGACCGTGCCCTGTCGCGCCTGGCCCTGGATCGCGGTGGCCCCCGCGATCTGGCCGCAATCCGCAATGGATTGGCCCAGGCCAGCGCCATAGCTGCATCCAATCACAACCAAGAGCTACCGCCGCTCATTGCCAGCGCAACCCAGGATCTGACTGGCTTTGACGCCCTGCTCGATCTGCTTGACAGCGCCCTGATTGCCGAACCACCCCTCTTGGCCCGCGATGGCGGTTTCATTGCGGCAGGCTATGACGACGACCTGGATGAGGCCCGCACCCTCCGCGATGAAGGCCGCTCTGTCATTGCCACCATGCAACAGACCTACGCCAGTGAAACCGGCATTGCCTCGCTCAAGATCAAGCACAACAATGTGCTGGGTTATTTCATCGAAACCACCGCAACCCATGCAGACAAGATGCTGTCGCCGCCGCTCTCCGACAAATTCATCCACCGTCAAACCACCGCAAATCAGGTGCGCTTCACCACGGTAGAACTCAGCGAGATCGAAACCCGCATCCTCAACTCTGGCGGCCGTGCGCTAGAGATCGAAAAGCGGCTCTATTCCAGGCTATCTGCGGCAGTTCTGGATCAAGCCCCCCGGCTGAACACCGCAGCGCGGGGCCTGGCAGAACTGGATCTTGTCTGCGCCCTTGCCGATCTGGCACGGGGCGAAAACTGGGCCCGCCCCAAGGTCGACACCTCGCGCGCCTTTGACATCACCGGCGGGCGTCACCCGGTTGTGGAACGCGCCCTGCGCCAGCAGGGCGGCGATACATTTGTCGCCAATGACTGCAATCTCAGCGCCACAGATGGCGCCGCCGTCTGGCTGTTAACCGGCCCCAACATGGCCGGTAAATCGACTTTCCTGCGCCAGAACGCCTTGATCGCCCTGCTGGCCCAAATGGGCAGCTATGTGCCATGTGAAACGGCCCATATCGGGTTGATCAGCCAGCTCTTCAGCCGCGTCGGAGCCTCGGATGATTTGGCCCGTGGCCGCTCCACCTTCATGGTCGAAATGGTCGAAACCGCCGCCATCCTCAACCAGGCTGACGACCGCGCCCTGGTCATTCTCGACGAAATCGGCCGCGGCACCGCCACCTATGACGGGCTCTCCATCGCCTGGGCCACCCTAGAACACCTGCACGAGGTGAACCGGTCCCGGGCCCTCTTTGCCACCCACTACCACGAATTGACCCAGCTCTCGAACACGCTCAACGGTGTCGAAAACGCCACCGTCGCGGTCAAGGAATGGGAAGGCGAAGTGATTTTCCTGCACGAGGTCACCAAAGGCGCCGCTGACCGGTCTTATGGTGTACAGGTGGCACAATTGGCCGGCCTGCCTGCCAGCGTTGTCGCCCGGGCCCGCGATGTGTTGAATATGCTGGAAAAAGGCAGCCGCGAAGGTGCCGGTGTCAAAATCCAGATCGATGACCTGCCACTTTTTGCCGCCGCCCTACCGCCACAAGAAAAAGCCCCATCAGGCCCTTCCCCGGTGGAACAGCTGCTGTCAGAAATTCACCCGGATGAGCTAACACCACGTGAAGCCCTAGAGCTGCTCTACCAACTGAAAGACACAGCAAAATAACAGAAGGCGGCCCACAAAGCCGCCTTTCTCTTCATCTTGCTAAAAATACCTGCGCCGCAGGCCGGCCCCAGCGGGGCCGAAAATTCAAGAGCCCGCGATCAGCTCGCCGGTGTCGAAGACACCCCAACCTGCGCGGGGCGCAACAGCCGATCATGCAACATGAAACCCTCGGCCGATACCTGAATGATATCGCCAGCTTTGGTGCCTGGCACCGGCGCTTCGAACATTGCTTCATGCAGCTGCGGATCAAAGCGATCACCGACCTTTGGCGATACAACCCGCACGCCGTGTTTCTCAAACACGCCAACCAGTGCCCGCATGGTCAGCTCAACACCTTCAATCAAGGCGCCAGCAACTTCCTTCTGTTCATCGGTGGTGGATTCTACCGCACGTTTTAAATTGTCAAAAACCGGCAACATGTCGCGTGACAGTTTTGACCCACCGTACTGTTCAGCCTCCCGGCGTGCCTTCTCGCCCCGTTTGCGGGCATTTTCCGCATCGGCCAGCGCCCGTATAAAGCGGTTTTTGTATTCGTCACGCTCCGCTCGCAACTCATCCAGCTCAATCGCAGCATCGTCCAATTCAGCCATCTCCGATGCCAGCTCTTCCGCTTCGACATTTTCGATGTCGTCCAAAAAATCGTCGTTTCTGGGCTCTGCCATTTGTTCACCTCTAGCTCCGGTCAGATAGTAACCGTCCAACCAGTTGCGCCGTGTAATCCACAATCGGCACAATCCGTCCGTAATTCAGGCGGGTCGGGCCAATCACGCCAACCGCGCCAATGATCTTTCGATCCGAGTTCATATAGGGAGAGACCACCAAAGAGGAACCCGAAAGTGAGAAAAGTTTGTTCTCAGAACCGATAAAAATGCGAACGCCCTCGCCATCTTCGGTCAGTTCCAGGAATTCGGCAATATCTTGCTTGCGCTCCAGGTCATCGAACAGGCTGCGGATCAGATCCAGTTCCGCCGGCACGCCGCCCTCCCCCAAGAGATTCGCGCGTCCGCGCACGATCAGCCGCGCCTTATCGGCATCATCGGCTTCCCAGGCCGCCAAACCGCTTTCGATCATTTCCTGCGCCAATACGTCAATCTCTTGTCGGCGAGCGTCGATTTCCTTTTGCATATCGCGCCGCAATCCGCCCAGGGTGCGTCCCTCAATCAGCGAGTTCAGAAAATTTGCTGCCTCGCGCATCGAACTGGGCGTCTGCCCAGGCGGCGGGGAAAACAAGCGGTTTTCCACATGCCCATCGGAAAACACAAGAACCACTAGCGCCCGGTCCTGCGCCAGTGACACAAACTCGATATGCCGCAGCTCACTTTCCTGCTTTGGCGTCAACACCAGAGATGCGCCCTGCGTCACCCCCGACAGCGCCGATCCAACCCGATCCAGCATACCGCCGACATCGCCACCGTTCTTGCCCAGGGTCGCATCGATCTTTGCCCGGTCGCGGGCTTGCAGATCTTCGACCTCCAGCAACCCGTCTACAAACATCCGCAGCCCCATCTGGGTTGGAATACGCCCGGCACTGACGTGCGGACTATCAAGCAACCCCAGGAATTCCAGGTCCTGCATCACATTGCGCACCGTCGCCGCACTGACCTTTTCGTTCAAAGATCGCGTCAGGGTGCGACTGCCCACAGGCTCGCCGCTTTCAAGATAGCTTTCAACAACGCTCCGGAACACCTCGCGGGAACGATCGTTCATATCACTTAGTATTTCTTTGGCATTTGTCATCAGCGATTTTACGGTCACATTTTGCGGTTACGGGATCCCCTACCCAATTTGCATTAAAGAGCGATATGGGAAAAGGTCAATCATGCTTGCATCCCCGCGCCCCCGGCGGCTATCCGAAGGGCAGCAAAAAAAGGATAGCCCATGCGACCTTCTAACAGAGACCTGAACGAAATGCGCGCCGTGTCGATCGAGACCGGTTTCACCAAACACGCCGAAGGCTCTTGCCTGATCAAAATGGGGGAAACCCATGTTCTGTGCACCGCCACCCTGGAAGAACGCGTGCCGTCCTTTATCAAGGGATCGGGCCTTGGCTGGGTGACGGCAGAATATGGCATGCTGCCCCGCGCCACCAATACCCGGATGCGCCGCGAAGCTGCTGCCGGCAAACAGGGTGGCCGCACCGTGGAAATCCAGCGCCTGATTGGCCGGGCCCTGCGCGCCGGGGTGGATCGCGTTGCCCTGGGCGAACGCCAAATCACCATCGACTGTGACGTGCTGCAGGCCGATGGCGGCACCCGCTGCGCCGCGATTACCGGTGGCTGGGTCGCCCTGCGCCTTGCCGTCAACAAACTGATGAAGGTCGGCGACGTCAAAATTGACCCGCTGATGGATCCTGTTTCCGCTATCTCTTGCGGCATCTACGCTGGTCAGCCAGTGCTTGATCTGGATTATCCGGAAGACTCTGAGGCCGGCGTTGACGGTAACTTCATCATGACCGGATCGGGCAAGCTGATCGAAGTTCAGATGTCGGCAGAGGGATCGATATTTTCGCGTGACCAGATGAACCAGCTGATGGATCTGGCGGAAAAAGGCACGTCAGAATTGGCCGCCCTGCAAAAGGCAGCCTGCGCATGACCCGCAAATTTGAGGGCGACCAGATTCTGGTCGCCACCCACAATGCCGGCAAACTGCAGGAAATCACCGAGATCCTGGCGCCTTTTGGCGTCAAGGTCATCGGCGCTGCCGCAATGGACCTGCCCGAACCGGACGAAACAGAAGACAGCTTTGTCGGCAATGCCCGGATCAAGGCCCATGCCGCCGCCAAGGCCACAGGCCTGCCTGCACTATCAGATGACAGCGGCATCACCATCGACGCACTGGATGGCGCCCCTGGTGTCTATACCGCCGATTGGGCAGAAACTGGCAATGGTCGCGATTTCATGCTGGCCATGACCCGCGCCAATGATGAAATTACCGCAAAAGGCCCGGATGCCCCCCGCAGCGCCCAGTTTCGCTGCACTCTGGTTCTCGCTTGGCCCGATGGGCATGACGAAGTGTTTGAGGGTGTGATGCCCGGAACACTGGTTTGGCCCATTCGCGGCGAAGGCGGCTTTGGCTACGATCCAATGTTCATGCCAGACGGCTATGACATTACCTGCGCCCAGATGGCCAAGGAAGAAAAGAACCAGATCAGCCACCGTGGCCGCGCCGTCAGCGCCTTTGTCAAAGGCTGTTTCAGTGGATGATTGGCGCCAGGGTGGGTTTGGCCTCTACGTGCATTGGCCCTTTTGCCAAGCGAAATGCCCCTATTGCGATTTCAACAGTCACGTCACCAATAATATTGATCAAAAACGGTGGGTTATCGCCTATCTGAGCGAACTGAAGCGCTGTGCGCCTCCGCTGTCAGGGCGGGTGCTGAATTCCATTTTTTTTGGCGGAGGCACGCCCTCTTTGATGATGCCGGAAACCGTCGCGGCCGTGATCGAAGGCGCACGTGAAATCTGGCCGTTTGCCAATGACATCGAAATTACCCTGGAAGCAAACCCAGGATCGGTCGAGGCCGGGCGCTTTGCCGGCTATCGCGATGCCGGGGTAAACCGGGTCTCTATGGGCATTCAGGCCCTGAACGACGAAGACCTGCGCCGACTTGGTCGGCTTCATTCTGTTGCCGAGGCCCGTGCCGCTTTTGACATTGCCCGCAAATGTTTTGACCGGGTCAGCTTTGATCTGATCTATGCCCGCCAGGGTCAGGACCTTGCCCATTGGCAGGCAGAGCTGACCGAGGCACTGTCGATGGCAATCGATCACCTGTCGCTGTACCAGCTGACGATCGAGGAAGGCACCGCCTTTGGTGATCGCTACGCCCGAGGCAAACTGCGCAATCTACCCAGCGACGACAGCGCCGCCGACATGTATCAGGCCACCCAGGACATCTGCGGAGCCCAGGGTATGCCCGCCTATGAAATATCCAACCATGCCCGCCCCGGCGAAGAATCACGCCACAACCAGATCTATTGGCGCTATGGCGACTACCTTGGTATCGGCCCGGGCGCCCATGGCCGATTGACGCTGGATGGGCAACGCTACGCGACGGAAACCCACCGCGCACCGGGGGCCTGGCTCCAGGCTGTCGCGGCAGGATCCGGGGAAAGCCTGTGCCAACCCCTACCCCGTGAAGATACCGCAATCGAATACATGATGATGTCGATGCGGCTGCGCGAGGGCATGAATATTCCCCGCTATATCGCCCTGGCCGGCAAGGATTTACCCCTGGCGCAGGTTGCGCATCTGGTAGATTTAGGCATGGTTACCCACACAGATCAGACACTATGCGCCACGGATCAGGGTCGCGCAGTTCTGAATGCCGTGCTCCGAGAGCTCTTGGTTGACTGACCAAGCTTGCAAGGATTGGACAGATTGATGCGCCTTCTCTATGCCACTCTTGCGTTTCTGTCGCTGATGCTTGCCCTGATTGGGGCGATCTTGCCGCTGGTCCCGACGGTGCCCTTCCTGCTAGTGGCGACCTTCTTTTCGGCAAAATCATCAGAACGGCTGCACAATTGGCTGCTAACCCATAGGGCCTTTGGTCCAATGATCCAGGATTGGCAAAGCCGTGGCGCCATTCGACCCGCCGCAAAAAAGGCGGCAACCCTATCGATTGCCGCCGTCTTTCTTGTGTCTCTGTTCTTTGGTGCGCCTGCTCATGTGCTTGCCATTCAAGCTGTCGTTCTGACAGCAGTGTTGACCTTTATCTGGACCCGCCCAACAGCCTGATTACTTGCTCAGGATGTTGCAAATCTCATCAAGTTGATCAAGCGTCTCATAGCTGATGGTCACCGAACCGGATTCGCCACCCGATTTGTGATCGATAGAGACCTTCATCCGCAGAATTGCAGCAAGATCGCCCTCCAAGGCCTTGGTATCAGCGTCTTTTTCACCTGACTTTGCTGATCGTTTCGGCGCAGAGGTCTGCAGCCCCGCTGCATCCTTTTTTACCAGGGCTTCGGTTGCACGCACCGACAGCCCACCCTTGACGATTTTCGCCGCAAGATCAGAGGCATTATCCGAAGTAATCAAAGCCCGCGCATGACCAGCCGACAGCTTTCTTTCATGCACCAGGGCCCGTACATCCTCTGGCAGATGCAACAGACGTACCAGGTTGGCAATGTGGCTACGGCTTTTGCCAAGGGCCTCGGCCATCTTTTCCTGCGTATGGCCAAAACGTTCCATCAGTTGCTTATAGCTGTACGCCTCTTCCATCGCATTCAGGTCAGATCTCTGAATGTTTTCGATGATCGCAACTTCCATCATCTCTACATCGGAATAATCCCGGATCAGTACCGGAACTTCGTGCAGCTGTGCCGCCTGGGCTGCCCGCCAACGCCGTTCCCCAGCGACGATTTCATAGATATCGCCATCACGAGGCCGCACGATCAAGGGCTGTAAAACGCCCTTTTCCTTAATTGAGGCCGTCAGATCATCCAGATCTTCCTGCAAAAACTGTCGACGTGGCTGATCAGGGTTCGCAATCACCTTTTCGATTGGAACCAGGACCTCTGCATTACGCGGTGTCTGAGGCCGGGCGTCGGTGCTGACCGGATCAGGATTTACATCCGCCATCAGGGCAGACAGCCCACGACCCAGCCCACGGGGCTTATTTCTCTTATCTGACATGTCGTACTCCGTGCTCAGGCCGCAATTTGTTGATTTTTAGAGATCAGCTCAGCTGCCAGGGCACGATAGGCCTTGGCCCCAAGCGAGTTGCTGTCATAGTTCAGCACCGGCAAAGCATAAGATGGCGCCTCACTGACCCTGACATTTCGCGGAATCTTGGTTTCAAACACCAGCTCTCCCAGGTTTTCGCGCGCGTCCTGTTCAACCTGTTGCGACAAATTATTGCGACGATCAAACATGGTTAAAACCACACCTTCGATCCGCAATCCGGGATTCGCCGATTGCCGGACCTCTCGAATCGTCAGCAACAGCTGCGACACCCCTTCCAAGGCAAAGAACTCGCTCTGCAAAGGAATCAGCACAGAGTGTGAGGCAACCATCGCATTCACGGTCAAAAGGTTAAGAGAAGGCGGACAATCGATTAGGATATAATCCCAATCATAGTCATCCATGGCTGTCTGCCGCAGGGCGTCATGCAATAGAAAACTGCGCTTTTCATTGGCGAAAAGTTCAATATCAGCCGAGCTAAGATCAACAGTTGCAGGGATAACGCAAAGGTCTTCAATCTCTGTTGTGCGAATGACTTCACTCAGCGGGGCATCATCAACCAACAAATCGTAGGTAGTAGAATCACGATCGGCGCTGTCGATGCCCAATCCGGTAGAGGCATTGCCCTGCGGATCCAAATCAACAACCAAAACGCGTAAACCGGTTTCGACCAGGGCCGCAGCCAGGTTGATTGCCGTTGTTGTTTTACCTACTCCACCCTTTTGGTTTGCAACCGCGATGATTCGTGGCCCCTCCGGGCGGGATAAATCAGGCACGAGTGACTCCCTTGATTTTCAAAACAACTGCTTCACTTTCAGTCAAACTTGTAATCGGTTCAACATCAAATCGCCATCGTAAGCCCGCGTTATCTACTTCTTTTTTCCAACTTGCGCCTTTTGGAAACAGTGCTGTGCCCTGCTCTGCCAGATGTCGTTCAGCAAATTCCAGCAGAATATCAAGATCAGCAACAGCGCGTGCTGATAAAATGTCTGCTTTTTGCCCAGGAACTTTCTCAATACGTTCATTCAAAACTGATATATCGATACCACACTCTCGCGCGGCACTGCGCAGAAAGGCAGATTTCCTTTGATCACTTTCGATCAAGGTAACCTTTGTTATCGAAGCGATTTCAGCCGCAAGAATCCCAACAATAATACCGGGAAATCCACCACCACTGCCAATATCCACCCAGGTATCGACTACCTCGTCGGCACAGCGAAACACCTGTATCGAATCAGCGATATGTCGTTCCCAAAGAAAAGGCAGGCTATTTTTCGAAACCAAGTTGATGCGCGGGTTCCACTTTAGAAGGATCGCCTCGAAGATCTCCAGCCGTTCCAGTGTTTCACGTGAAACATCAAACTGATCCAGTATCACCTTGTGCTTCATCCAACCTTCTCCTGCAGTTTTTTATCGCGCCGCAACCGCGCCAAGACAAGGGCAAGCCCAGCGGGTGTCATCCCATTGATCCGGCTAGCTTTTGCCAAAGTTTCGGGTCGTGCAAGCGTAAGCTTTTGCTGCAGTTCAGATGACAAGCCATCGATACCGCTATAGTCAAAATCCGCCGGAATTCTATATCCTTCGTCGCGTTTCACCGCGGCAATTTCCTTTTCCTGCCGAGCGATATAATGGACGTAAAGCGCATCACGCTCTAGCTGGCGCCGCGTCACATCATCCGAGTCGGCGCACGTCGGCAACAGTGGAATAAGATCGCTAAAACTCACATCCGGGAAGGCCAAGACTTCATAAGCAGTTCGCTTGTTGCCATCTTGATTGACGTAAATTCCTGATTCCGCAATTTGTTTTGGTGTAAAAACATTTTCTTCCAAAATCTGCCGCGTGGTTTCAAGACGCTCCATCTTTTCGCCAAACTGTGCCGCCCGTTCTTCTGAAATACAGCCTAACGCGGCCGCAAGCGGGGTAAGACGTTGGTCAGCGTTGTCTGCCCGTAGTGACAGGCGGAACTCAGCGCGTGAGGTGAACATCCTATAGGGTTCTGTCACGCCATGGGTTGTCAGGTCGTCGACCATCACACCGATATAGCTGTTGGCGCGTCCAAACAGGATAGGATCCTTGCCAAGACACTGCGCAGCGGCGTTCAAACCTGCAACCAAGCCCTGGGCAGCCGCCTCTTCATAGCCGGTAGTCCCATTGATCTGACCCGCCAGATAAAGACCGGGAACGTCTTTCAGCGATAGATCAAGCGACAGCGCGCGTGGGTCGATATAGTCGTATTCGATTGCGTAGCCTGGTTGCAGGATTTCAGCCTGTTCCAGCCCAATAATAGATCTGACGTAATCTTGCTGCACATCAACGGGCAGACTGGTTGAAATCCCGTTGGGATAGACCGTGTGATCTGTTGCACCTTCGGGCTCCAGAAAGATCTGATGGGACGTCTTATCCGCAAAGCGAATGATTTTGTCTTCGATAGACGGACAATAGCGCGGCCCGACCCCATCGATATGACCACCATACATTGCAGATCGAGATAGATTCTTGCGAATGATCTCATGCGTATTTTCATTTGTATGGGTGATGCCACAGACAACCTGCTTGGCTGACAATCCCTTGGTCATAAAGGAAAAGAATGTCGGATCATCATCCCCTGGCTGGCCTTCCAGAATATCCCAATTGATTGTTCTGCCATCCAGGCGCGGCGGAGTGCCCGTTTTCAATCGCCCCATCGGCAGACAGAAGCTATCTAGACGTTCCGCCAGCTTGACCGAGGGGCGATCCCCCATGCGGCCACCAGGTTTGGATACATCACCGATATGAATAACGCCGCGCAGAAAAGTACCTGTGGTCAGAATGACCGCCTTGCAGTGAATTTCGCTGCCATCCGCCAAGCATACCCCGGCGACACGAGAACCCGACATAATGAAGTCAGTCGCTTCGCCTTCGATAATCTGCAACCTGTCTTGGGCTTCAGTTGCTTTCAACATCTCGCGCCGGTAGATACCCCGGTCTGATTGCGCGCGCGGCCCCTGTACTGCTGGGCCCTTCCGTCGATTGAGCAGTCTGAACTGGATACCGGCCAGATCTGCCACCCGGCCCATCACGCCATCCATGGCGTCAATCTCTCGGACCAAATGCCCTTTGCCCAATCCGCCGATAGCGGGGTTACAGGACATTACGCCGATTCCATCTTTGGTCAATGTCACCAGGGCTGTGCGCGCCCCCATGCGGGCGGCGGCATGGGCAGCTTCGGCGCCGGCGTGACCACCACCAATGACAACAACATCAAAATTTGAATGTTTCACGTGAAACACTCCTTATTTTCCAAGACAGAAACTTGAGAAAATCTCATCAAGGAGATCTTCCACACCAACGCGACCAACCAACATTTCAAGCGAGCGAATCGCAGAGCGCATATCTTCGGCGGCCAGATCATAGAATTCAGAGCCACGTTTCAATACGGTCTGCGCCTCGGTCAAGCTGCTGAGGGCTGAAAGCATCATATCGCGATGGCGGGCGCGCGTCGCCACCCCAACCTGGGTTGAGCGTGTTTTTAGCACATCTGAAATATGGCTGACCAGCTGGTCGACCCCTGCCCCGGTCTTGCCGGATATTGCGCCGGCAAGATCCGGCCGCATATCCGCCTTTGGAGAAAGGCGAATGTCACCATCGCGCAGCTCCATATCCAGGGCTTCGTCCGGTTCCGCCAGAAAGACCCGCAGATCTGCCTGATCGGCCCGTTTGCGCGCCAGTTCAATGCCGATACCTTCGACATGGTCATCTGTTTCGCGCAGGCCGGCAGTATCCAACAGCGTTACCGGCAGGCCGGAAAGTTCCATCCGAACCTCGATCACATCGCGCGTGGTACCCGCATATTCCGAGGTAATCGCTGCTTCCCGACCAGCTAAGGTATTGAGAAGAGTTGATTTTCCTACGTTTGGGGCACCAATGATGGCAACTTCAAATCCAGCCCGAATGCGTTCGGCAATTTTCACACCTTGGGTTTCGCGGCGCAAATCACGGGCAACGCCGGCCAGTAATTCCGTCACCTCTGGGGTGACAT
Source organism: Pseudophaeobacter sp. (assembly GCF_048267565.1). NCBI lineage: Bacteria > Pseudomonadati > Pseudomonadota > Alphaproteobacteria > Rhodobacterales > Roseobacteraceae > Pseudophaeobacter > Pseudophaeobacter sp. Next base: position 170,537 of record NZ_JBLWXG010000002.1, read on the forward strand.
CGACGGGCACATCCTCATCAGCGAAATCAATGGTCACTTCAATAAGAGACGCCGCGCGGATCAGGTCAAGCCGCCATTGTTCGGCCAATTTTCCCAGCCCCCCGGCCAGTACAACCTGTGCCTGGCGGCGCTGTGCCTCTGTTTCGGCATCAATCAGATCTGCCAGGCCTTCAACCTGTGCCAGATCCAGCTTGCCATTTTCAAGCGCGCGCCGGGTAAACTCCCCTGGCTCTGCCAGGCGAAGCCCCTCTAGCTGCGACAGGGTATCAAGGAGAGATGACACAACAGCCGTGCTGCCATGCACCTGAAATTCAATGACATTCTCTCCGGTAAAGCTGGCCGGCGCCGCAAAACTGAGGACCAGCCCTTCGTCCAGATGCCGACCAGCAAGGTCGGTCAACACACGCAGACCGCGCCCTTTTTCCGCCATCGGGCGATCGCAAAGCTGATTGGCAGCCACCAGGGCCAAAGGGCCAGACACACGTATTACAGAAACCCCAGCCTTCCCCTGCGCGGAAGCCAGTGCAAAGATCGTATCCATCTTGGCCTTCCTCTTTCGTCGGCCGGTGAATTCTAGGTGTTCATCGAATCAAAGAAATCCGCATTGGATTTGGTTTGCTTCAACTTGCCTAGCAAGAATTCTACCGCGTCTGTGGTGCCCATGGGGTTGAGAATTCGGCGCAGAACAAAGGTCTTGGCCAGATCGGCCTTGTCGACCAAGAGTTCTTCTTTCCGGGTGCCGGATTTAAGGATGTCGATGGCAGGATAGACCCGTTTGTCGGCGATTTTACGATCCAGAACCAGTTCAGAGTTACCTGTGCCTTTGAATTCTTCAAAGATCACCTCATCCATACGGCTGCCGGTGTCGATCAGCGCGGTCGCGATGATGGTGAGCGAGCCACCCTCTTCGATGTTCCGGGCAGCCCCAAAGAATCGCTTGGGGCGTTGCAGGGCGTTTGCGTCCACACCACCGGTCAAAACCTTACCAGAAGAGGGCACAACCGTGTTGAAGGCTCTACCAAGTCTTGTGATTGAATCAAGCAAGATAACAACATCTCGTTTATGTTCGACCAGGCGCTTTGCCTTTTCGATCACCATTTCAGACACCGCAACGTGGCGTGTCGCAGGTTCATCAAAGGTGGAGGAAACCACCTCCCCCTTGACCGAACGCTGCATATCGGTGACTTCCTCGGGGCGTTCATCAATCAGCAGAACGATCAGATAGCACTCTGGGTGGTTTTTCTCGATAGAGTTTGCAATATTCTGCAAAATCATTGTCTTACCGGTACGTGGTGGCGCCACGATCAGCGAACGCTGGCCCTTGCCGATGGGCGCAACCAGATCAATCACCCGCGCGGATCTGTCCTTCAGCGTCGGGTCTTCAACTTCCATCTTCAGCCGCTCATCAGGGTAGAGCGGCGTGAGGTTGTCAAAAGCGATCTTGTGGCGGGCTTTTTCCGGGTCTTCAAAGTTGATCTTGGTGACGCTGGTCATGGCAAAATAGCGCTCTGCCTCCAGCGGGGCCTTGATCTGGCCTTCGATGGTGTCACCCGTGCGCAGCGAATGTTTGCGGATCATTTCAGGCGATACATAGATATCATCCGGGCCGGGCAGATAGTTGGCCTCGGGTGAGCGCAGGAAACCGAATCCATCCTGCAACACTTCCAAAACGCCATCACCGCCAATTTCCCAGCCTTCATCTGCGCGTTCACGCAGGATTTGGAACATCATCTCGCCCTTGCGCATGGTCGAGGCGTTCTCGATCTCCAGCTCTTCTGCCATAGACAGAAGGTTTTTTGGGCTTTGCGCCTTTAGATCGGACAGATTAAGGGATTCGACGGTCATCAATATATGGCCTTTATGCCCCGGCTATTGGGGGAGAAGTGTTTTATCAAGTTCGGAGAACACGAGTGCCCGGACGGGCCTGTTGGGCGCCATACATAGGGGTTGCCCCCCCGCAAGTCAATCTGCTTGCAAATCCCCACTCATGGCACTGTAGCCCCCCTACAGAGGCGCATGGTCACCTACAAAATGGCCGGGGTTAAAATTTGAAGATCACCGAAACAACGATCACCACCATCAGCAGCGTAGGAACTTCGTTCATCAGCCGATAGTGCTGCCCTGACAGCGCGTTCTGCCCCTCTGCAAAGGCGCGCTGGCGGCGCGACAGCCAGATGTGGAACCATGTCATGCCAATCACCGCCAGTGCCTTGCTCCAGGGCCAGAACAGGCCCCAATCGACAATGCCGGGGGTAGCCACAAGAAACAGCCCTGCCCCCCATGTGACCATCATTGCAGGCCGCATGATGAAGCGCAGCAGTTTGTATTCCATGGTGACAAAGATCGCCAAGCTTTCAGGAACCTTCTCTGCCTGCTCCACGTGATACACGAACAGACGTGGCAGATAGAACAGACCCGCCATCCAGCTTAGCACTGCCATGATGTGCAGCGATTTTGCATAGGGATAGAGGGTAAACATCCAGTCTGTCAGGTCCATGGCTCTGTCCTTTGGCGTGTGATGGCCCACCCTTATAATAATAAAGAAAGATTAAAAGGATGATGTTTTTGTAGGGACAGCGATTTCGGTGGATTATTCAGTTTCTCACCAGCTTATCCCCAGTGGGGACATATTCTTGGGTCTGGTCGGCCATATTGGTGACACATTGGTTAACCGGCTTGCAAATAAGGGGGATTAACGACCCGTTAACAGGGCCAACCGTGGGGATAACTGTGGGAGGAATCGTGGAGATCAGAGATATCCCGTTTTTCAAAGTTATCCCAATCCCCGGCGGAGGAATCAGCGCGCAGTTTCGTGGAATTTCAGCTTTACCTGTGCACTTGCGAAAATCGCGGAAAACCATACAAACCGTCCTACAAGCTTGCGTATCTTTTCCATGGGGTTTTCCACATGTCTGCCCACATCCTTCTGGCCTCTGGCTCAGAGATCCGTGCCCAGTTGCTGCGACAGGCGGCAGTGCCGTTTGAAGCAGAGGTCGCCCGCGTCGATGAGGCTGCAATCAAGGCGGCGCTATTGGCCGAACAGGCCAGCCCGCGTGATATTGCCGATGCTCTGGCCGAGGCAAAGGCCCGTAAAATCAGCGTAAAAAGACCCGGTCGACTGGTTCTGGGCTGTGATCAGGTGCTGGATTTCGAAGGCGAACTGCTGTCAAAACCCAAAACCCCCGAAGAGGCGCTGAGCCAGCTTAGCGCGATGCGTGGCAAACGCCATATCCTGCTGTCGGCTGCGGTGATCTATCGCGATGGTGAACCGATCTGGCGCCATGTTGGCCAGGTGCGACTGCGGATGCATCTGTGTTCGGATGACTATCTGTCCTCTTATGTGACGCGCAACTGGCATAGCATTCAACATGCGGTTGGCGCATACAAGCTGGAAGAAGAAGGCGTGCGCTTGTTTTCAAACATCGAAGGCAGTTACTTTAACGTACTGGGACTACCCCTGGTAGAACTGCTCAACTATTTGGCTCTGCAGGGGGTAATTGATCAATGAGCGATAAGAAAATCCCGCTAGCCGGGGTGATTGGCAGCCCTGTGGCGCATTCCAAATCACCACAGCTGCAGCATCACTGGTTGGCAGCCCATGATATTGCGGGGCACTATGTTCCCATGCATGTGGAGGCGGAAGACCTTGAGCATGTGATCAGAACCTTGCCCAAAGCCGGGTTTGTTGGGGCCAATGTCACCATCCCGCACAAAGAAGCAATGATGCAGATCGCCGATAAGGTCACAGATCGGGCCAGACTGATGGGCGCGGCAAATACTCTGATCTTTCGCAGTGACGGCAGTATTCTTGCAGATAATACAGATGGCTATGGCTTTATCACCAATTTGCACCAGGGCGCGCCCAATTGGGTGCCCGATAGCGGCCCGGCTGTTGTGCTGGGCGCGGGTGGTGCCTGTCGCGCGGTGGTGGCCTCTTTGCTAGAGGCAGGTACGCCCGAGATTTTGCTGACCAACCGTACCCGCGCTCGTGCTGAGCAGCTTCAGAAAGATTTTGGAAATCGTATCACGGTGGTAGATTGGGTTCAGGCGGGTAACATCATTGAACAGGCGGCGCTGGTTGTGAACACAACCTCGCTGGGTATGCAGGGCAAACCCCGGTTGCGCGTGCCGCTTGATGGGCTGCGGCCACATATGGTTGTCACCGATTTGATTTACACGCCGTTGAAAACCGATCTGCTGCAAGCTGCTGAACAGGTAGGCTGTACTGTGGTTGATGGGCTTGGCATGTTGCTGCATCAGGCGGTGCCTGGATTTGAACGCTGGTTTGGCCAACGCCCCGAAGTGGATGAGGCGGCGCGGGCGGCGGCGCTGAAATGACAGTCTCTCTTGGTTTGACTGGCTCTATCGGGATGGGCAAAAGCACGACGGCAGAGATATTTGCCGATAACGGCTGCGAGATCTGGGATGCGGATGCGGCGGTGCACCGGCTTTATGCCAAGGGCGGCGCGGCAGTGGTGCCGATGCAAGCGGCTTTTCCGGATGCGGTAATTGACGGTGCGGTCAGCCGCGATGCGCTCAAGCAGATCCTGGCTGCGGCTCCTGCGGAGTTTGCCCGGCTAGAGGCCATTGTTCACCCGTTGCTGGCGGCAGATCGTCAAGCCTTTCGCGATAAGGCCCGCAGCGATATTCTGGTGTTTGATATTCCGCTACTGTTTGAAACTGGCGGCGACGCGGCCATGGATGCCGTGGTCTGCGTGCATGTGGATGCGCAGACCCAGCGGGACAGGGTGCTGGCGCGCGGAACCATGACAGAGGCCCAGTTTGAACAGATCTTGGCAAAACAGATGCCGATTGACGAAAAATGCGCCCGTGCCGATTTTGTCATAGAAACAGATACGCTGGACCATGCGCGCCAGCAGGTAAGCGCGGTACTGGAACAGATCAGAAAGATGCAGGCAGATGCGTGAAATTGTGCTTGATACCGAAACTACGGGTTTTGATCCGTTTTCCGGTGACCGGATTGTCGAAATCGGTGCGGTTGAACTGTTGAATCACATGCCTACCGGCGAAACCTATCACGTCTACATCAACCCCGAGCGCGGTATGCCGCAAGAGGCCTTTGGCGTGCATGGTATTGGTCCCGATCTTCTGGAACCACCGCAACGGCCGGAACCAGGCCAGGTCACCCTGCGTGACAAACCCGTCTTTGCCAAGGTCGGCCAGAGCTTTCTGGATTTTGTCGGTGATTCCAGGATGGTGATTCACAACGCCAGCTTTGACATGAAGTTTCTCAACGCTGAACTGGATTGGATGGGACTGCGGCAATTGCCGATGGATCAGGCGCTGGATACGCTGGCCATTGCCCGCAAACGCTATCCCGGTTCACCCGCCACGCTGGATGCGCTGTGCCGACGGTTTCACATTGATAACAGCAACCGAACCCTGCACGGCGCCCTGCTCGATTCCGAAATCCTGGCCGAGGTCTATCTGGAGCTGATCGGCGGGCGGCAACCTGATTTTGGTTTATCGACCAGCACATCGGGCAGCGGCGAAATCAGCGATGATTGGCGCCCTACCCCGCGCGCAACTCCGTTGCCAACGCGGCTCACCCCGGAAGAACGCGCCAATCACGAAGCCTTTGTTGCCAAGCTGGGCGAAGATGCGCTTTGGCTGCAGGACCGATCGTAAGGAATATGGGATTTTCCGACAAAAAAACGCCGCTGAATAATCAGCGGCGTTTTGCATTCGGGCAGATGCAGATCGTTTACTGCTGCGGTGCGGCCTCAGCCTGACGGCGGGCCAGTTCGTTGCGGTAAATTGCAACAAAATCGATGTTATCAAGGTTCAGTGGCGGGAAACCACCATCACGGGTGACATCGGACACGATCCGGCGCAGGAAGGGAAAGGTCATGCGCGGGCATTCGATCAGCAGGAAGGGGTGCAGTTGATCTTCTGGCACGCCAGAGATGTTGAAAACGCCGACATATTCCAATTCCAGCACAAACAGAACGTCGCCGCCCTCTTTGTTTTTGGATTCGATGTTCAGCTTGGTCATCACCTCGTACTGGTTTTCGACTGACCGCTTCTTGGCATCGAGGTTGACCGCAACGTTGACGTCAGGCTGAACCTCGCCACCAGCGCCATTTTGCGCCATGACGTTTTCAAAAGACATGTCACGGATGTATTGACCCAAGATATTCATCTGGACCTGAGGCTGCTGTGCGCCTTCGGTTGCGCCATTTTCGGCCATTGAGATACTCCTACAAATATGTTTGGTCCGTGCTTATCAGCTTGGCTCGGGTAGCTCAACGGGTGGCGATAACGGCAGGGAGTAAAGGCCTATTTTGGTCCTTCAACCCAGCCGGATGGCTTACGATTGGAATTCTGGGGATCCTTTGGCGTGACCTCTTGATAATCGCCATCAATGATATCGCCCTGCCCGGCGGGATGCGTTCGCTGACCTGTGCGGGAATGTCGTCCCTGCATGGGATCGGGACCCATCTGAAATTGCGCCACGGTGATCCGCTTGCTGATATAGCGATAGACCGCCATGCGTACGGGCGGCATCAACAGGGCAAAGCCAACAGCATCGGTGAAAAATCCCGGCGTCAGTAACAGCGCGCCGGAAAACAGGATCATCGCCCCATGGGCCAAGGGTTCAGTCGGGTTGCCGAGTGTTTGAAAAGAGTTGCGCACCTGCCCCAGTGCCAACCGCCCCTGCGCGCGTACAAGCGCCGTGCCAAGGATCGCGGTCAGTACCACAATCGTCAGCGTTGGCCATAGGCCAATTGCGCCACCGACCTGAATGAACAGACCAATTTCAATAAGTGGCACCATCAGAAAGGCGATGAAAAGATACATTTGGTGGTTTCCTGTGATCATGCGCTGGACGGTAGACTTGCCCCCCCCAAGCACCTACATAAGGAGGGATCGGCCAGGTTTCAAATCGGGCCTGTAATATCCAGCGAGAGGTTCTTATGGAGTCGCCCTTGATTAGTCTTTTGGTTCTGGCCGGTATCGCGGTGTTTTTGATCCTGCGCCTAAGAAGCGTTTTGGGCACCCGTGAAGGTTTTGAAAAACCTCCGGTGGCCCCAACACAGAAGAGCCGCCGCCCCGATCTGGAAGTGATCGAAGGTGGTCCCGACCGCGACATTACCGATTATGTCGAAGAGGGCAGCGCCCAGGCCACGGCCCTGGCCGCGATGAAGCGCGCCGAGCCTTCGTTCCAGGTGGGGGAATTTGTGCAGGGTGCCCGCAGCGCCTATGAAATGATCCTGATGGGTTTTGAGCGCGGCGAACTAGACAGCCTGCAGGGCTTTCTCGCCGAAGATGTGTTCGACAGCTTTGTAGAGGCCGTGGCGCATCGCGAAGATCAGGGTCTGACCATCGAGGCCGAATTCATTGGCGTGCGTGAAACCGCTGTGTTGAATGCACATTTTGATGAATCAACCCGGATGGCGGAAATCACCATGCGGTTTGTCGGCGAACTGACATCAGTGGTGCGCAACAGCGCAGGCGAGATCATTGAAGGCGACGCCAATGCGGTCAAGCGGCAGAAAGACTCCTGGGTCTTTGCCCGCAGAATGGGTGTAGATGATCCAAACTGGCAGCTGATCGCCACGGACGGGTGAGTGCGGTGCTCCGGGATTTTTTCCGGGCAAAGGCACAGGCCGCTGCGCAGGCCGCCGTTATGGCGGCCTCAATGCTGGGGGCTGTGATGACAGGATCGGGCGCGGCTGCCGAGGTCAGCTATACGATGTTGGATTTCTCTCAGCTCGACGGCTGGGAGAAAGATAACCACGCCTCCGCGCTCAAGGTATTTTTGGAAACCTGCCCCGATCTGAAAGATCAGGACTGGCATAGCCTCTGCGCCCTGGCGCAATCGCAGGCCCCAAAATTGGCACAGCCAGATGGTAGCCTGGCTGCCCGCAGTTTTTTTGAACTGTTCTTTCGTCCGGTGCTGATCGAAGATGGTGCCCCTGCCCTGTTCACTGGCTATTTCGAACCAGAGCTGGAGGGGTCGCGCTATCGCACCGCCCGCTACCGCTATCCGGTCTATAAAATGCCGCCAGAGGCGAGTATCAACAGCCCCTGGCTGTCGCGCCGCGATATCCTGACCGGTGATGCAATGCAGGGTCGTGGGCTGGAAATTGCCTGGGTGGATGATCCGGTAGAACTGTTTTTTCTTCAAATTCAAGGATCTGGCCGCATAAAGCTCAACAGTGGTGGCACCCTTCGGGTTGGCTATGGCGGCGCCAATGGTCATCCGTATCGCTCTATCGGGATGGAAATGGTACGGCGCGGCATCTACAAGGCGCATCAGGTCAGTGCCCAAGTGATCAAATCCTGGGTGCGGCGTAATCCGGTTGATGGCAGCGAGCTGCTGTTGCACAACCCGTCTTATGTGTTCTTTCGTGAAATCCGTAAAATCCGCCCGTCAAAAGGACCGCTTGGCGCTATGAACAGGTCGATTACGACGCTGCGCAGTCTGGCGGTGGATCCCAAATATACGCCACTTGGGGCGCCGGTCTGGGTTGAAAAGGACGGTGAAACCAAGATGCGCCGCCTGATGATCGCGCAGGATACCGGCTCTGCCATCAAGGGTGCCCAGCGGGGGGATATATTTTATGGCACCGGCGACAGCGCCGGACAGGCAGCCGGGCGTCTGCGCGACCCTGGCCGCATGGTGGTTCTTTTGCCTATTCAACGTGGCTTTGCGCTTGTGCCGGATGGTTTCTGATGAGCCGCCGCAAATTGACATCCGAAGAGATTACGCTTTGGCATCAGGTGGTTGAACATGCCGAACGGCTGCATCCGGGCAGCCATTCGACGCCTCCTGCCCTGCCGCTGCCCAAGCCAAAGCCGAAAAAACAGCCAGAGCCCCGGTCAGAAAATCTGCTGGAAGCCTTTGAACTGGGCAGCCGCGCCAAACCCAAAGCGGCGCGCCATGATCTGAAGCCCAGCCCGGCAAAGTCCTTGTCCGCGCAGTCGGTGCAGATGGATGAAAAGGCCTTTCGTCGAATGAAACGCGGCAAACTGCGCCCAGAAGGCAAGCTGGACCTGCATGGCATGCGGGTTGATAGCGCCCATCCGGCGCTTACCCGGTTTATCCTGTCGGCGCAGGCCTCGGGGAAGCGGCTGGTGCTAGTGGTGACGGGCAAGGGCAAAGACCGGGATGAGCCAGGCCCAATCCCGGTGCCGCGCGGGGTGCTGCGCCATCACGTGCCGCAATGGCTGGCGCTGCCCCCCTTGGCGCAGGCGGTGCTGCAGGTCAGCCAATCCCATGTCAGCCATGGCGGTGCCGGTGCCTATTACGTCTATCTGCGGCGTACCCGCTGATAGTGCCGCGTTCATTTTCAGGCAGGCGACAAGCGCTCCCCCCTTTTGATTTCTTGAAAACCCGTAGCTACCTTTGCGCGATATGCGCTAGCGGCTTCCGCCTATCAGGGTCAGCACCTCAGCTTGACCTTCCCTGCGGGATATCAGCGCAGTTTGCGGCAGTGCGGCCCCGATGTCGATAACGCGCGGATTAACCGAAAAGGCATCATGCGTTGCCTTTGCCTGATTGAGAAGCGACAGCAACGCCGGAGAGGTCGCAGTCACAAAATGGCTGGAGTCGGCATTCTTGGCAAAGGCTGTTGTATCGATGATTTCGATAGGCAAGTCAGCCACCTGATCGGCTGAACTCAGATTGCCCAAACGTTCACGGCTATAGGTGCCGCGCAGCCGCTGAGACAGGTTGAGGATGGTATCTTTGCGCGACACAAAGACCAAAAACGGCTGCGGGACCCGCTCCATACGACGCATCTGGCTGTGAAAGACATCAAGATCCAGGTCCGGCGACATCAGCACCACGCCGGCCAGGTTCTCGTCAGACCAGCTTGGCGTCTTGATCTCGATCTGTCGCAAGACCTCCATCGTTAGCACCGTGCCCATGGAATGGGCCGCCAGAACGATGCGTCCGGCCCCGGCCTTTCTAAGGTGGCGCAGCAGGTCTTCCAATCCGTCGCGGGCAAACATGACGCTGTCGCCATCATAGGCATAGCCCAGCGGGCTGCCGAGGCTTGGCCAGGAATAGATCACCGTTGCGCCCGGCGTATTCAGATCATGGGTAAGCTGGGCCGCACGAAAGGCTGTTTCGGTCTGGGTGGAATTGAAACCGTGCACAAAGACCAGCACATCGCGTTCATTGGGGGAATAGCGGTTAAGCTGCTCATTCAGCCGACGATCAAACGCCGCTTTGTTTTCAAACCGATGACGTGCTGCCAGGGTAAATTTATTCTGGGGATCCGGGTCGCCATAGCCAAACTCCAGCTGTCCTGGTGTATGGTTTGGCGGAATAGACACGGTGAGTTCCAGCAGGCTGTTTTTGCCACTGCGCTCTGGCCCAAAAGAGCCATCAGGTAGTTCTGTCCGGTTGGTGGCAACAAAGATTGTCTTTGGTGTGCCCACCTGCAGGGCCTGAGGGGTCACCGGAGACAGGCTGCGGTCGGTGCAGCCGAGCAGTACCAGAGACAGGCCAAAAGCGGCCGCCAAACGAAGAAAGACCATGCTGAACCCTTGTTGAACCCGACCTGGTCAATCTGACCTGGGCTATTGCCTGCCCATAGGCTAGCAAGCCTATGGGCAGATTTGAACCCACGTTATTGCTGTTGAAACTGGCTATAGCACATAGCGGCTGAGATCGCTTTTGCTCGCCAGCTCGCCCAGATGTTTGCTGACGAACTGTGCATCGACGGTGATCTGCTCGCCGCTGCGATCCGGCGCACTGAAAGAGAGTTCCTCGAACACCCGTTCAATCACTGTATAGAGCCGCCGCGCACCAATGTTTTCCACCGCGTGATTGACCTCTGCGGCGATCTTGGCCAGCGCGGCAATGCCGTCGTCGGTAAAGGTGACATCAACCTCTTCGGTGCTCATGAGGGCAGTATATTGCAGCGTCAGCGCATTGTCGGTTTCGGTCAGGATGCGGACGAAATCATTCTCGCTCAGCGCGCGCAGATTGACCCGGATTGGCAGGCGGCCCTGCAATTCGGGCAACAGATCCGACGGTTTCGCGATATGAAAGGCACCAGAGGCAATGAACAGGATATGGTCGGTCTTGATTGGCCCATGTTTGGTGCTGACGGTGGTGCCTTCGATCAGCGGCAACAGATCGCGCTGCACCCCTTCCCGGCTGACATCGCCGCCGCGCGCATCAGAGCGGGCGCAGACCTTGTCGATTTCATCCAGAAAGACGATGCCGCTCTGCTCTACCGATTCAACCGCGGTGCGGGTGACAATTTCGTCATCCAGCAATTTGTCGGCCTCGTCACTGATCAGCACATCATAGCTTTCGGCGACAGTCATCTTTTTGCGTATTGTGCGCCCGCCCATGGCCTTGCCAAAGATATCGCCAAGGTTCAGCATCCCCATATTGCCGCCGCCGGGCTGGCCGGGGACATCAAACATATTGCCCATGGGGTTTGATGTATCTGCCACGTCCAATTCGATCAGCGCATCGTCCAGCAGGCCGGATTTCAGCTTTTTGCGGAAAATCTCGCGGGTGGTTTCGCGGGCATCTTCGCCGGCCAGGGCAGTGATCACCCGGTCTTCCGCGGCTTGATTGGCCTTGGCCCTGACATCTTCGCGCATGAATTCACGGGTCTGCACGATGGCGCTGTCAACCAGATCGCGGATGATCTGTTCCACATCGCGCCCGACATAGCCGACCTCGGTGAATTTTGTGGCTTCGACCTTGATAAACGGCGCACGTGCCAGTTTGGCCAGCCGCCGCGAGATTTCGGTTTTGCCGACGCCCGTGGGCCCGATCATCAGAATATTCTTGGGGTAGACCTCGTCGCGCAGATCATCGGACAACTGCTTGCGGCGCCAGCGGTTGCGCAGGGCTACGGCAACGGCGCGCTTTGCATCGTTTTGGCCGATGATAAAGCGGTCAAGTTCAGAAACGATTTCACGGGGGGTAAGATCAGTCATGGCAGGTCTCGTTTCAGTGTGAAGGAGGAAGCCGGTGCAGCGGCAGCACACCAGCCAAAGGAGAGAGCAGGACAGCCCGGATCGGTGCCCAGAAGGCACCCAGGATCACCAGGACAAGACCAAGCAACAGGATGGTCACCGCAGCACCTTCGCCGTCAAAGACAGTGCTGGCCAGCGTGACGCTATAGCCGATGGCGGCGATCAGAAAGGACCGGCGGTCGATGATGATGGCCACCAGGGCAAACCCCAAGAGCACCGCCATCAGCGTTAGTTGCCCCTGGGTTGTACCGTCCTGCAACAGGTTGAGAGCAATGGTATTCACCAAGGCCGGCGCGGCCACCACATGCAGCCAAAACCCCTGCGCCGAACGGCGGGTCACCCGATGCGGATCGCTAAGGTCAAACCCCATGGCGACGCCAAACACAGCCAGCCCCACCAAAAGTGTCACCCAGGCAAAGGGGCCGGATGCTGAAAACAAGAAGAAATCACTGATGCCAGCCGGGCTACCGGCCTGTTCGGCGGCGACCATAAGGGCAAAGGCAAAAATCCCCAGCGCGATCAGTGCCATGGCAAAGGGAACGCGAAAGCGCAGCCAGAACAGCGTCATGGCCAGGGTGGTCAGCGCCATGGGCAGTGGCAGGCTGGAATAATCGTTCTGCGCCACCATGAAGGGTTCCGAAAAAAAGGTCGTGATGCCGACACCGGCATTCCCAGCCCATAGCAGCGACAGTGCAACTGCCGGGGCGACCATGCGGCGGCGGCGAATGAAGTATTCGGCAAATCCCCACAGGACCACCGCGCCCAGAGCCGAAGAGTAGATGGTCTTGTCAATATAGCCACCCAGGCTGCCTGCGATATAGGCAGCTGTCACCGCCGCCCAGCCCGAGGCCAGGATCAGCATGCCGATGACGATGAAAATTTCGTTGAAACCTCGGAACAGTTCAAAAGGTTCATCGCCGGGGGCCAGGTTTTCGCGCGCCCCACGGCGGCTCTGGGCCATGGCCACCAGAGAGGTCGCCTGAGCTTCGCTGATCAGGCCAGAGCCAACGGCTGCGCGAATGTCATTCTGGTCGATCAGGCTCACTTCAGTGCTCCGGTTTTCTGGTTGGGTCGCTGCCATCGGCGGCAATGGCTTCAACCGTCAGGCGCCCATTGGTATAGACGCAAATATCGGCGGCAATTGCCATCGACTCGCGCGCCACTTCTTCGGCAGAACGTTCACTGTCAAACATGCCACGCGCCGCTGCGAGCGCAAAGTTGCCGCCCGATCCGATCGCCGCCACGTTATGTTCCGGTTCCAGCACATCACCGGCCCCGGTGATCACCAAAAGCTCGGTTCCGTCGGTGACAATCAGCATGGCCTCTAGTTTTTGCAGATATTTGTCGGTGCGCCAGTCCTTGGCCAGTTCAACACTGGCGCGGGCCAGTTGGCCGGGGGTCGCTTCCAGCTTTGCTTCCAGACGTTCTAGCAGGGTAAAGGCATCGGCGGTTGAACCAGCAAAGCCGGCAACCACGTCGAACCCGCCGGGGGACAGGCGGCGCACCTTGCGGGCGGTGCCCTTGATCACGGTTTGCCCCAGGGAAACCTGTCCATCGCCGGCGATGACGACCTGGCCGCCTTTCTTGACCCCGATGATGGTGGTTCCGTGCCAGCCGGGGAATTGATCCTCTGCCATTTATGCCTCCAGTTTTGTTGCCCCCTATATGGAAGCATCGCCAGCGCTGTACAAGGCTCGGCTGCTGCGGGGGAATAGAGGGGCGTTAATATGCTGCTTACTTGCTATGCATCCAGCGCATTTCCGGACTGTTTAATAGGCAATTGTGAGACTCACATCGCTCTCCTACATGGAGGTCACAGACATACACTGTGCTCAACACTCTTCACTTTAAGGACTCGTGCAATGACGACCGCAAACCTCCATGCGCCGCTGGGCGCAGTCTCCGTTCTTCGCCTGGTAGACTTCATCTACAACGCCAAGGAAAATCTGGTTGAGTGGAACGAATCCCGCCAGACCCGCAAGGCGCTGTCGCAGCTTTCGGCTGCTCAGCTGGAAGATATCGGCCTCACCGCCGAAGATATCGCCAAACTGTAACAGCAGTCTGGTCCGGGCGCAGCCGCGCCAGAGATAGGATGAGCCGCTCCCATTTTGGGGCGGCTTTGTCTTTTGGCGCACCCACCTCAGGAACTGAGCCTGTAATGCGCTGCCAGATCCGGCAGCCAGGCTTCGATTGCGGCAGTGGCAACGACATGCGGGCTGCCAGATCCGGCATCGGCCACATCCAACCCGCCTTTGACCGCTCGCACCGATGCACAGCCGCGCGGCAGATCCTGCGCCACCAGATCACAATCTACCAGATCTGGCTGTTGTACCGCGATGGTGACAGCGACCCGCATCTTGCTGTGATCGACACCCAGCTTGGCAAACAGCGTGATCGATGAATGATGCAGCGCGTCCTGCACCGCGCGCCGCGCCGCCTTGGTATAGTCCTGACCGTAGAGATCGTTGCCGGTGCCCATTTCCAGGATGATGCGTTTTTCGCCCATGTTTTGTTCCATCATATGGTCTCCATATCAAAAGAGACACTTACAGCAGCATTGGCAATTACTGTGCGCCCTGCCCCATCTGGTTTTTCCACATCCAACCCGCCCTGGCTGACAGTGATTTCCGGCTGGCCATAGGGAAAGATCGCCTTCAGCGCGGCCAGATCAACCTGATCAGGCCGGGCCACGCCCACCTCGGCATCAATAATCATCGCCTCTTTCGGAAAATCAAACAGCTCTGCAACATTCACCGAATTATGCCAAAGCGCATCTTTGATCGCGCGTTTTGCCGCCTCGGTGTAATCCTCGCGGCGCAGCGAGGTGCCCATACCGAATTCCACCAATACCCGTGTTTTGGCCATCTCTGCCTCCCCGTTTCTGTTCTGCTCACTCTCCGCAGCAGGCCGCAAAAGAAAACCCCATATTTTCATTTGGCAAAAAATATCCCGGGGGGTGAGGCCCGTTAGGGCCGAACGGGGCAGCGCCCCTTAGGATAGACATCTTCCCGGCAAAGCATCGCTGTGTCCGGGTCAGACATACTAGGCGCCGGTTTCCAGCATGTTGCGGATTTTCACGGCCTTTTCAAAATGGTCCAATTGATGCGTTTCAATCCACCAACGGGCCACCTGCATCAGCAGCAGGGGATCATCATTGCGGTTTTTGAAAAAGGCATAAAACGACAGGCCAACGCCTTCGCCCTTTTTGGCGATCTTGTCGGTGCAGATGGAAATGGCCTTCTGGCGAAAATCGGGTGTCATAAACTGTCCTTTGAAATGAAAAAGACGCCCTCAGCGAGGGCGCCTTTGAAATCCAGCGGATCGCTTGGATCAGATAGAATCGTTGATCCAGCTTTGCAGCGCCGCCTTGGGGGCGGCGCCGGCGCGGTTGGATACAACCTCACCATCCTTAAAGATGAACAGCGCCGGAATGCCACGCACGCCCATGGCGGCGGCGGCATTTGGGTTGCTGTCGACATCAACCTTGGCAATCTTCAGCTTATCGCCATATTCTGCAGCCAGTTCTTCCAGCGCGGGGCCGATCTGTTTGCAGGGACCGCACCATTCGGCCCAAAAATCGACCACAACGGGGACAGAGGAGTTCTTGACTTCGGCGTCAAATGTTTCGTCGGTGACGGCTACGGTGGACATGGAAATGTCTCCTGAGATCTATGGCAACTGAGGTTGGAACCTAGGTAGGGCTTAACGGATCGTCAAGGTCCAGCACCGGCTTCAGCGCATCTGTCACAAGATCGTGCGGCAGCGGCATGAGGCTGGCACTACGGGTCCACAAAAGCGCGGTGTCGATCCTCCGGTCCGGGTAGATCTGTTTCAACGCATGGGCATAGGCCCCCATCTGGCGCAGCAGCCCCTTGGGGCAAGTTTCCGCGCGGTCCGGCACCTGGGCATTCGATTTGAAATCCACCGCCAGCACCCGTTCCGGCGTCACCACCAGCCGGTCGATGATGCCAAAAAGGCGGCTGTCGCCTAGCTGCGCCGTAACTGCCACCTCGGCCAAGGCATCGGCGGCAAAGATATGCGCCAGGGCCGGGGCTTGCAGCACTGCGCTTGCTTCGGCCAGCAGCTCTTCGCAGTCTTCGGCCCCGGGTAGCAGGCGTCCTGCCAGTATGGGCCAATCGGTGCTTGGTTGTGCGGGCAGATGTTCCAGCAGCAGATGCAACCGGCTGCCGCGTGCCTTGGCGTCTTCTTCCTCCAACCCCTGGTCCCCCGGCAGCGCCTTCGCCCCGCCCAGATCCGATGGATTCAGCGTAGTATCCGGGGCCTGATAGGCCGGGGCAGGCTGGCCAAAGACTGCAGGCAGGCTGGCGCGGGTCCGCTGGGCGACCTCATGCGGGACAAATTCCAGCCCCTCCCAATCGCCATGCGACAGCCGCAGGCCTTCGCCGCCGGGCAGATCACAGGCGCTGGCGCCGGCTTCGCGTAGGGCGGTTTCCACCCGTTGATACCAGCTGTCGCCCTCTTTCGACAGCGTGCCGGCCGTGGCGACGATCAGCCATTTTTCCGCCCGGGTCAGGGCGACATAGAGCAGGCGCAGCCGTTCATTTTGCTGTTTTTCCTGGGCCAGTTCACGGGCGGAAAACAACAGATCCGGCATTTGGTCTTTGGGCAGTTTCCACAGTGGTGTGCCCTCGGCCAGCATGATTTCGGCGTCACTGGGGGCATTGCGCTTGGCGGTGTCCGGCAGGATGACGATCGGGGCCTCCAACCCCTTGGATCCATGCACCGACATCACCCGGATCATATTGCCCGCAGCGCCCATCTGGCGTTTGATTTCCAGATCATCTGTCTGCATCCAGACCAGAAACCCGGTCAGGCTGGGAATGTCTGATCGTTCATAGGCCAGCGCCTGCGATAGCAGTGCATTTATGCCATCTTCGGCCTCTACCCCCAGACGGCCCAATAGTTTTTGCCGCCCTTGGTGCCGGGTCAGGATGCGTTCGATCAGATCGAATGGGCGCAGGAAATCGGTCTGGCTGCGCAGATCGTTCAGCACCGCCATGGTGTCTGCAAACTCTGTGCTGCGTGCCCGCAGGGCGGCCCAAAGATGTTGCCCCCCGTCGCGGCGATGGGCCAGGTCAAACAGCATTTGTTCCGACCAGCCAAATAGCGGCGATTTCAGGGCCTCGGCTAAGGATAGCGAATCTTCCGGCGTGGCGAGAAATGACAAGAGCGCCGCAATATCCTTTACCGCCAGTTCCGCCCCCACCTTCAGCCGGTCGGCGCCGGCGATGGGCAGGTCGGCGGCTTTGCAGGCGCGGATGATTTCGGAAAACAACTCGGATCGGCGCTGCACCAGAATGAGAAAATCGCCGGCATGCACGGGGCGGCGCTGGAATGTGCCGCGTGTGGCGCTGTCCTCTGGGATGGTGACCTGACTGACGATCATTTCCTTGATCTGTGCCGCGATGCGTTCGGCCAGCACCACGGTGTGATGGCGGCTGCCGGGACGATCAACCGGATCGGTCCAGTCGCTGTCTTCTTCGTCTTCGCTCTTTTCCACCGCGGGCCAGAGATCAACCCGGCCGGGCAGATCGGATTTGAAGGCACGGTGCAGGGCGTCGCTGTGAAACCCGGCGCGCGGGCTATCTTGGAACACCAGATCAACCAGTCGCAGGATCGCGGCAGAAGAGCGAAAGGAAAATTCCAGCGCTGCGTTCTGCAGCCCATCGCCGGATTCGGCCAGACGATTGGCAAATTCTACCTGCATCCTGTCAAAGGCATCCGGGTCGGCCCCCTGGAACGAGTAGATCGACTGCTTCTTGTCGCCAACCACAAAGATCGTGCGCTCCACATCAGAGCGCGCGCCTTCCCCGGCGGTGAATTCCTGCGCCAGGGTTTCAATCACATCCCATTGCACCGGGCTGGTATCCTGGGCCTCGTCCACCAGAATGTGATCAATGCCGCCATCCAGCCGGTACAGCACCCAGGCTGCCACTGCCGGGTCATTCAACAGCTGGCGGGCTTTGAGGATCAGATCGTCAAAATCCAGCCAGCCGCGCAGGCGTTTGCGGGCCTCGTATTCCGGTAGGAAGGCAGCGGCAAAGCGGTGCAGATCATGCGATTTTTGCGCTGCCACCAGCGCCAGCCGCTTGGCACGGGCATCTTCCACCCGCAGCATCAGGGGTTCCAACTGGTCCATCAGGCCCAGATTGGCCTCTCGCAGTTTCTTGGTAGGGAATTTGCCAATTTTTGCAGAGAAAGGCGACGCGGCGCTTGCTCCGGTCAGAAAGATGCTTTCCAGCGCTGGCAGGTCAGCCAGGGTTGGCGCGGTAAGTCCTGCCAGCTTGTCAGCGGCGCGCTGATCGGTGGTGCCGCCTGCGGCCAACATATCGCGGGTGGCTTGCAACAGCTCTGCCTCGCCACCCAGAAAGACCAGCTGTTCCAGCGCGCTGCGGTCAAACCCCGGCGGCAGATCAAACCGCGCCAGCAGCTCGGGCCAGTCCAGCGGCGCATCAAAGGCGGCGCGGCGTTGGCACAGGGCTGCGGTGAGGTCTTCGAAATCGCTGCCCCCCACATGGCGCGCCAGAGGTTCAATCAGATGCGCCAGTTCGCCCTTGGCAAAGTCTTCGACAATTTCCGCCCGTAATAGCGCGGCGGCGCGGTCTTCCATTTCTGAAAATTGCGGGCTGACGCCTGCCTCTAGCGGGAAACGACGCAACAGGGACGAACAAAAGGAATGGATGGTCTGAATTTTCAGCCCGCCAGGTGTTTCGATGGCACGGGCAAACAGGGTGCGCGCCTGGGCCAGACCTTCCGTAGATATCGCATCATCCGCCCCCAGATCGCTTAGCGCGGCGGTAAGCTGATCATCGCGCAGCATGGCCCATTCGCCAAGGCGCTTGAACAGCCGGTTCTGCATCTCGCTGGCGGCGGCTTTGGTATAGGTAAGGCACAGAATATGCTGTGGTTGCACCCCCTTGAGCAGTAGCCGCGCCACCCGGTCGGTCAGCACCTTGGTCTTGCCAGAGCCGGCATTGGCCGCCAGCCAGGTCGAGGCGTCGGGACGGGCCGCGCGAAACTGCGCCTCAGAGGCGGCATCGCGGGGTTTGGCGGTTGGGCTGCTCATGTCAGATCCTCGGGGCTGGGCATGGCGCTGCGATCCCATTCGCCAAAACGGGCCAGGTGATCGTAATCGCCGGCAAAATCATCGCGGTGCACCATGCGGCGGCTGGAATAGCCCTGTTCCTGTTCAAAATAGGCACCGATCAGGGTTTTTAGTTCTTCCCAGATCTTGGCGGGGGGCTGATCTTGCAGCGGCGCGGGCACCTCTTTCAGGCTGCTGCCCAACCCGATAAAGGCGGCGCTGGCCACCTCGGCGGGGCCAATCTCCTGAAAGGCGCCTTCCTCGGCCATGGCGGCCTCGATCAACAGCTGTTTTTCAAACTTCTTTTGCTGCGATTCCGAAGGCGGAATGCCGGTTTTGTAATCATAGAGATGCAGAAAACCACGATCATCCTGGTCAATCCGGTCAGCCCGGCAGGCGATAGAGAAATCCAAAGGCGCCAGCTGTGCTTCGCCCTTCGCTTCCAGTTTCAGCGGTTTGCCACGGCTTTGGCGGGCCTGTTCGGACAGAATGAAATCTCCTGCGATCCGCTCAATCCGCGATAGCCAAAGCATGCGGGCCACCGGCCAGGGCACATCGCGTTCCAGCAGGGTGCGGGCCGTTCCAATCAGGTGATCAGTGGTGAGCAGCCCAGGATCCTGCAGCGTATCGCGAATGAAATCTTCAAATATTTCATGTACAACCGTGCCGCGCAGCAGGGCGTCAGGTTCCTGCACCAGCGGGTTCAGCTTGCGCAGGCGCAGCACGTGTTTGGCATAGATCGCATAGGGGTCGCGGATCAGTCGCGGAATTTCGGTGATGGTCAGCCTGCGGGGGCGGCTGGCCAGGGGCGGGCGCGGAGCAGGGCGATGGGCGGCTGGAAGTTCGATCGGATCTTCCAGCGCTTCAGCCCAATCCAGCCAAGTCTGTCCGCGTGCTTTCATCGCATCCAAAGCCGCTTTGCCGCCTTGATCTGGCAGGCCTTTTAAAAGGTTTGTCAGGCGGTTAAGCCAGCGCGAGGCAACGGTATCGGCCTCGTCTGTGCGGGCGGCGCGCGTCAGCCAGACCTCGGGTGCGGCGACGGCCTGTTGGAAATCATGCGCTGACAGGCCGATGCGGCGCTCCGGCAGCAGCAGCCCGGCCTGATGGCGCAATTGTCGGTTCAGCCAGGGATCGGGCTTGGCGGCTTCGGGCCAGCTGCCTTCGTTCAACCCACCGAGGATGACCAGATCGGCACCCTGCACGCGTGCCTCTAGCGTGCCCCAGATCATGATCGAACCATAGGGGGTGTCGCGGTCGCGCACTTCGGCCTGTGACAACAGCGCCGAGAGCAGATCGGCAAAATCGCGCGCTGACATTTCGCCGCCATATGCGGCTTCTGCTTCCAGGTTGGCAAAGACCTCATGCGCTATTTGACCGGCCTTTTTGTCCCACAGCGTGCCGCTTGCCCCGGGCAAGGTGATCTGGCTGCCGGCTGCGATGGCTTCGGCTCGGCTGCGTAACAGAGCGACCCAATCGCTCAGGTGGAGGGGGTGCTGGACCTGTTGGTTGGCAAAGTTATGCGCCAGCCAGCTGGTCCAGCCCGGTGTCAGATCCTGTTTGGTGCCAAAGGCTGCAAAGCTGTTAGCGTCGGGGAAGGGTGGGCCATTGCGGCGCAGGTCCAGTTCAAAATCGCGGGTATGGCGCAGGTGTTCACCGCGCGCGGCATCCGGGCTGGTGCCGTCATGGGTCAGCGGGTGTTTCAACAGGGTCAACAGCGCATCGGCGGTCAGCGGGCGGCAGAACAATTCGGCGACATGCCGTAGGAAACGCCCCGGAGGCGTCAGCTGCAGCGGCAGACCGGCTGAATCATCGGGCAGGATGTCCCAGCGGTCCAACGCCACCGAAACCAACCGGGTAAGCATCCGATCCGGCGAGATCAGCGCCGCGGTCTTGCCGTCTTCGGCGGCCTGGCGCAGTCGCAGGGCAATGGCCAGTGCCTCGGCGCGCGGGGTGGGGGCCTCGACCAGGGTGATATCGGCGCAGGCCCTGTCCAGATCGGTGAGATCGGGGCCTTCGCTCATCCAGGCGTCAGTGACCGGAGCCGGGCGCAGGGCTAGGGAAATCAACCGGTTGCGCGGCACCGAGGCAGGTTCGGCTGTGTTCCAGCGGCGCACCATATCCGGTGTCATATCAAGATCGGCGATCAGCTTGGCAAAGCGATACTGCGGGTGGTCTTCGCTGGTCAGCGCATCATGCAGGTGCTGCCAGACAGGGCTGGGTTGCTCAAAATCATAACCGGGCAGCACCACGGCCCCCTGCGGCAGCCGGGCGATGGCCTGCATCAGCAGTAGGGTGGTGCCGCGCGACCCGGTAGAGCCGGCCAGAATGACCGGATGCTGCGGCGGTGTATCTTGCCAGGTCTCGATCAGGTTCAGTACCATCTGGCGCTGGCGGGCTTCGGCATCCATGGCGCCATCATGGCCCTCGATGAAATCATCTGCGATGCCAATGAAAGACTGCGCCCGGGCCCAGTGGCCCGACATATCGGAAATATCAAGATTGCGGATCACGTCGGTGCTGACGCCTTCGCCCTGCATTTCGTCAATCAGCGCCGCCAGACTGTCCGACAGATCATAGAGCGAAGACCGGGCGGCCAGATCGGGTTGCGCATCCAGCAATTTGGCAATCAGCTGTGACAGTTCCAGTCGCCGTCGCAGTGGCGGTAGGGCGGGGGGCAGGCCCTGCAGGCTGGCCTCATGGGCAAGATCGGTCAACAGGCGCATGCGTGGCAGCAGCAGGGCCGGGCCTTCTTCAAACAGCGCGCGACAGCGGCGCATCATCCGAGAGGTGTTGAGGATCACTTCGACCTGCGCCAGGCCTTCGGGCGGCAGCGCATGCGCCCGGTGCTGCAGCCCCTGGGCCAGCGCACGGGGGAAATCGACGCCAATGGGAACAGCAAAGATGCGGGGCGTATCCTGAGGTTCAAACAACATCATTGGCAATCAGATCCTCGGCAATGGCAATTCCTTCGGGATGGCCCACATCGCACCAGTGGCCAGGGTATTCCACCGCAAAAAGCCGCCCATCGCGCGCCATATCGTTCCACAACAGGTTGAGTGAAAAGACATCTTCTTTAATCGACGCAAGTCCGGCGGTTTTGACAATTTGCACCCCGCCATAGACCAGATCGCCGCCCCGGCTGATTCGCCCATTGGAATCGCGGGTGAAATCGCCGGCCCCGCTGCGGCCATGGCAGCGGGGGATTGGAATGCAGACCAACAGCGCGTCCATGCGGGCCGGATCCCAGGCGTTCAGGGCAACCTGAAATGGGTTTGACCCCTTCCAGATCACATCGGTATTGGCGGTAAAGACCGGCGCCGACCCCAAGAGGGGCAGCGCATGACGCAGCCCGCCGCCGGTATCCAGAACCTCTGGGCTTTCCTGGCTGAGCAGCACGCCTTTGGGGGCGAGATGCGCCGCGAGGACATGCGGCAGATAGTGCAGATTGGCCACGATATGGCGTGGCTGCATGGCCTGGGCCAGGGTCAGCGTATGGTCAATCAGCGGCTGGCCGGCCACAGTGATCATCGGCTTGGGGCAGGTCTGTGTCAGTGCCTTCATCCGGGTGCCAAAGCCGGCGGCAAACAACAGGATGCTTTCGGGGCTGTCTTGCGGGTGGGTGGCGTTGGTCATCGGCGCAGCTTTGCCAGGTTTTCCGGGCTTGGCGGGGGCAGGTCCTGTTGCAGCCAACTGGCCAGCGGTGCCAGCGCCGGGTGTTCCAGGCCGTTGATCACATGGCTCCAGACCCGTGGTATCAGTTCCAGATACTGCGGCTTTGCCTGCTCTAGCGAGAGCCGGGCAAAAACGCCAAGGATGCGCAGATTGCGCTGCACCCCGATCACCGCATAGGCGCTGCGAAAGCTGGAGCCGTCGATTGGGCTGTCCGCAAGGTAGCGGTTGATCATCTGCGCCTCGATTGCGGCGGGCACATCGCGGCGGGCATCCTGCAAGAGCGACACCAGATCATAGGCGGGATGGCCGACGCGGGCGTCTTGAAAATCAATCATGCCGACCTGGGCAAGCCCGCTGCGATCCGGCAGGTACATCAGGTTTTGCACGTGAAAATCCCGATGCACAAAAACCATTTCGCCGCGCAGGGTCTGGCGCAGGATGTCTTCGAACTGGTTTTCAAAGCGGTGTTGCAGGTCGGTGTCGACACCACCGCGCAGTGGGCCGCAATAGTGGCTGATTACCAGACCGGACATTTCCGCCATGGCGCGCGGTCCAAGTGGCTCTAGCGCCAACGGAATGCTGGTGGCGGGCTGCTGGTGCAGATGCAGCAACAGGTCGGTGGCCAGGCCATAAAGCGGCTTTTCCTGGCTGGGATCCGCCTGCAGGACTTCGTAAAATAGCTGGTCACCCAGGTCTTCGATCAGCAAAAAGCCAGCTTCTGGGTCTTGGGCAAGGATGGCAGGCGCGCTAAGCCCTTGATCACGTAGAAAATTGGCGATGCGCACAAAGGGGAGAATGGTTTCGCCGCTGTCAGGCGGGGCATCCATCAACACGAGGCTGCGCCCATCCGGGCTGGTCAGCCGGTCATAGCGTCGCGCCGATGCATCGCCCGCCAGTGTTGCGCGCTGCCAATCGCCGTGGCCGCTACGCTGTAAGAATGCGGTTATCTGGGTGTCACGACTGGTCATCTTGGCTCTCACTTGGGGTAGGCTGTGCAGGGGTCGAACTGGCCCGGCTGAGGCAGGCGATCTGATCCAGCCGGTGCTGCCATTTCGGATCCGTCCATGTCAGGGTCAGGTGGCGGCTGTCTTCCTGCGCCGGGTCCAGCGAGAGTGACAGCTGCAGCGCATGGGCTGGAGTCAGCTCAGCCAGGCGGTCGGGCCATTCAATCAGGCAAATGGCTTCGTCAAAGGCCTCAACCAGGCCCAGTTCCTCGATCTCTTCCAGGGCGGCAAGACGATAGAGATCCGCGTGCCACAGGTCGCAGCGCGGCAGCTCATAGGTTTGCACCAGGGTGAAGGTGGGCGAGGGTACGTCCTCGGGCACTGGCATCAGGGATTGGATCAGGCTGCGGGCAAAATGCGTTTTACCGGCCCCGATTGGTCCCGCCAGAAGCAGGCAATCGCCGGGCTGCAACTGTTCCGCGATCCGCCGTGCCAGTTCTGCAGTTTCCTCGGCAGAGGTAAGGTCGCAGGAAAACGGGCTGCTGGGGGAGGCGGTGGTGCCGCTGTCCGGGGGGGAGGCAGTATCAGGGCTTTCAGTCATGGCGCCACAATGCCTCTGGCCGGGCTGCGCTGCAAGCGGGAAGGGCGCGACCAGCCCCCGCTGATCGCGCCCTTTTTGTGCCAATGATTGGCCTGATGTGGTGCCAGGCTTCAGGTCTGTCCGGTCTGGTCAGTGATGGCGAATTTTTGCTGCTCCAGCGGTGGCAGACCGGGTTCTGGCGCCTGAAAGCTGACCATGGTTGCGCCGTTCTGGATTGCGGTGACCTTGCAAAGCAGCGGCGTGCCGTCGCGCAGTTGCACCTGGGTCCACCATGGCCTGCGCCCATCGCTGGCGGCCACAAAATCGCGGATCTCACCCCAGGCGGGGTTGGGGCGACAGGTGTCTTGCCAGATGCGGGCCGCATCCATGATAGAGACCTTGGCAAAGCTGGCGTCAGGATCCATTTTCCACAGCGAATGATAGGTTTCATTCGAAAAGCTCATGGTGCCATCATTGGCAAAGACCGCAATGGCTTCGTCCATCTGATCCATGATCGACTGGCCCAGTTCCAATTCAGAGCGGAACTGCCGGGTGAGCGTGACCTCGGCGGTGATATCTTCGAACAGGAAGGCGATGGCCCCATCGGGGTGGGGACGGCCAGAGACCGAATAGACCGAGCCGGAGGGCAGCGACCAAGTGTCCTGGTAGCGGCCTTCTGCGGCGGCTTCCAGCAGGTCTTCGATCTGGTGGCGCCAGCTGGAATAGTTCTTTGGTTCAGGCATCAGCCGCTGGTCGCGCAGTCGATCAAAGAAGGTCATCAGGCTGGGGCGCGAGCTGAGGAAATCTGCCGGCAGGGCAGTCAGGTCGATTAGCACCGGATTGAACAGCACCAGCTGGCGGTTGCGGTCAAAAATCGCGAGCCCGATGGACAATTGGGCAAAGGTTTTTGCCAGCGTCTGTACAAAGTTGCGCTGTGCAATCTCGGCATCGACCACAGCGTTGACGTCAACTGCATGGCATAGCCAGCCGGCCTCGGTTTCGGTGGTCGAGATATTGTACCACAGGCGCTTGGTGCTTTCGGGCATCGGGATGAACAGCCGCTCTGCCTTGCCGCTGGCTTTGGGTTCTTCAAGATTGTCGAACAGCGGGATGGAAAAATCGGCATCGCGTCCGCGCAGTTTATGGCTGAGATCATCATAGGCCAGGTTCGACCAGGTGACGGCACCCTCGTCCGATTGCAGCCAGACCGGATAGGGGGCCTGATGCACCGCAGCGCGCAGGGTGGTCAGCTCTTGGTCGAGCGATTTGTTCTGCTCTTCCAAGGTGCTGCGGCGCAGTTGCACGCGGGTGATCCCATCAATCCATTCGCAATGGGCCTCGCGGCTTTCGGCAGAGGCGGTTCCGGTCAGCACAAGCGGGCCGATATCTTTCAGAAAACCCGGGCTTTGCGGCAGGCCTGGATAGTTGCGGGCGAGTTGGTCGCGCAGCATATTCCAGCTGAAATGTTCGGCATGTTCGCCGATGAATTTTCGCGCGCCCGAGGACCACCCGATCAAGCTGGTGTCATCAAAGAGAAAAACGGCGTCGGTACGGCCATCGCCAACCAAAAGATCCTGCTCCATACTCTTGGAGCGCTGTTCTGGTGACAGCCACCATACGGCCGCTGCTGCAGTTGCACAGCAAAGTGTGGCCAGCATCAACCACTCGATCGAGATGAGGTTCTGCATATTGTCCTGCCTATTTCAGTGCTCGTTTTTCTCATGGTGGACCACAAATGGTTAACTGCAGTTTAATTAATTACCTAAAAGTGAACAGCTAAACTTCTATCCACTTATTTTTCCCCTTCGGAACGGCATTTTCCCCGAACTGGGCGTCAATTTTGCCGCGCGGCCAGGATACCACAACGATGGCACCGGGGCGATCAGATGGGTGTGGCGGCGGTTCACTGGCCCCATTGGCGAATTTCAACTCGGCTCCGGTGCGCTCTAGCAGGGTTTTGGCAATGAATAATCCCAAACCCATGCCCTGGTATTCCGGGCGCTGTTTGCGGTCGGTTTCGCTGCGGCGGCGACGCATGAAGGGGTCACCAATGCGGCCCAGCAGATGTGGGGAAAACCCGCGCCCGTCGTCGTGGATATTCAGAGTGATCTTTTCGTCGTTCCAGGTTGATTCTATCCAGACGGTCGTGCGCGAGAAATCAACGGCGTTCTGCACCAGATTGCGCAGCCCATGGATGATTTCCGGTTTGCGTAGGATGGTGGGTTGCTGGAAACTGCCATCTTCCAGCGGGGCCTCGTCGAAATGGATCTCCTTGCCGCGATTGATATGCGGTTCGGCGGCTTCGTGAATGACGGTGGACAGCGGTGCCTGGCGCAGGTGCAAATCGTCTTTGCCGGCCCGGCCCATGTCGCGCAGGATATCGCGGCAGCGCTCCGCCTGCTCGCGGATCAATACCGCGTCTTCGCGCAGGTCAGGCAGCGCGTCCAATTCGTCGATCAGTTCACCACTGGCCAGCTTTATGGTGGCCAGTGGTGTGCCCAGTTCATGCGCGGCGGCCGCAACGACCCCGCCCAGATCGGTAAGCTTTTGTTCCCGTGACAGCGCCAGCTGGGTGGCGGCAACCGCATCGGACATGCGCCGCATTTCGGTGCTGATGCGAAAGGAGTTGGCGCCGATAAACAGAATGGCGATGACGATGGCAGTCCAATTGCCAAAGATAAAGACATCTGGAATACGCAGGACAAATCCCTGTGCAGTGCGCAGCGGAATGTGGAATTCAGCCAGTAGCGTCACCAGAATGATTGCTGTTCCCCCCACCACCAGCGTCGAGCGCAGCCCCATCATTGCGGCGGAAATGGTCACCGGAGCCAGCACCAGCAGGGTAAAGGGATTGTTCAGCCCCCCCGTCAGATAGAGTAAGAACCCCAGTTGCAGCAGATCAAACAGAACCATCAGCAGGTTTTCAAACTCTGATAGGCGCTTGTTGACCGGAAAGACAAAGATCGCCAGCATGTTGCTAATCACCGAGATTCCGACCGCAAGCAGGCAGAGGACCAGATCCAGCTGTAGATTATAGAGCTGCTGCGCCACAGTGATGGCAATCAGCTGGCCAGTGATGGCCACCCACCGCAGCACAATCAGGGTGCGCAGCCTAATCCAATGGCTGCGTTCCTGCCCCTGCATCAGGTCAATTTGCCTATCACTCATGCTATCGCTCCTGCAGCCTGCGCAAACCGGGGTCGGCCTCGCACAGCTGTGATGTTTTGGCGTAGTTGCATTGCCTGTGTTTCTTGATAGGTCTGGCGGCAGAAACGATCAACTCTCCTCCTGCAACATAAAGTGTGATCACATGACCCGTCTCTATTCGATTCTTGCTGTCCTTTTTGTCGCTGCCCTGGCCGGCGGCACCTGGTTCTTCACCCGCAGCAGCGGCGATGATAAATTCGCGCAGTGTGGCAGCAGCACCATCGCCAGCGGTGGCGATACGATTGGCGGCCCCTTCGAGTTGATCAATGCAAAGGGAGAGCTGGTAACCGACCGCGATGTCTTTACTGAACCGTCGATCCTTTACTTTGGCTATACCTTCTGCCCGGATGTCTGCCCGTTGGACGTGACCCGCAACGCCGATGCCGTCGATCTGCTGGCGGAACGTGGTATCAGCACCACACCGGTTTTTGTCTCGATCGATCCTGAGCGCGACACCCCCGAAGTGATGGGGGATTACGCTGAAAATATGCATGAAAAGATGATTGCGCTGACCGGATCGCTTGAACAGGTAAAAGCAGCCAGCCGGGCCTATAAGACCTATTTCAAACGCCAGCCCGGCGATGAAGATTATTACCTGGTCGATCACTCGACATTTGCCTATCTGGTGCTGCCCGAGATCGGTTTTGTGGACTTCTTCCGCCGCGATGAAACGCCCGAACAGGTCGCAGACAAGGTCAGCTGCTACGTCGAGAATATGTAAAATAGCCTAGGCTGTTTGACCTTGCTGGCGGGGTCGCTAGTATCGCCTTCAATGATCTGCGTAACCTTTGCGCAGAATTCGCGGAGAACCGGGCATGACCGAAGACGCACTGCAGGAAATTGGGCCAGACAAGTCGCTGTTGCTGGTTGATGATGATGAACCCTTCCTGCGGCGTCTCGCCAAGGCCATGGAAAAACGCGGCTTTGATGTGGAAACTGCCGATTCAGTTGCCGGTGGATCTGCCATCGCAACTGCCCGCCCGCCGGCCTATGCGGTGGTGGATCTGCGCCTGGAAGATGGCAATGGCCTGGATGTGGTCGAAGTTCTGCGCGAAAAACGACCCGACAGCCGGGTGGTGGTGCTGACCGGATATGGCGCCATCGCCACTGCGGTTGCGGCGGTCAAGATCGGTGCCACGGATTATCTGTCAAAACCGGCAGATGCGGCGGATATCATGAATGCCCTGCTTAGCGGTGATGACGAAATGCCGCCGCCGCCTGAAAACCCGATGAGCGCAGATCGCGTGCGCTGGGAACATATCCAGCGTATCTATGAGCTTTGCGATCGCAACGTATCCGAGACCGCGCGCCGGTTGAACATGCATCGCCGGACGCTGCAGCGCATTCTGGCCAAACGCAGCCCGCGCTAGGGGCTGCGGGATGTTACCGCCATCTCAGCCAGAAATCATCGACCCGGCCTTGCAGCCCCTGCCAAGTGGCGGCTGGTCCGAAAACATGCAGATCTTGGCCGATGCCTGCGTGGTGCCGCCGAAAATCAGCGCCTTGGTACAGCCAGCCGGTGTGCTGTACAGTGATGGCAGCTATTGCCCCGAGGCGGCGCTCTGGCGTAAATTCCGCCCCATCACCATCGCACCTGAACGCCCTGGGAAGGTTCGCAGATCCCTGCAGGGCCGTTGGCTTTGGGGCGGGGTACTGTGGGCACATTTTGGCCATTTCCTGGTCGAAAGCTCTTCTCGGCTCTGGGCTTTGTCGCGGGTGGAAGACGATATTCGCGGCATTTTGTTCATCCCCAAACGACCCAAGGTGGGCGATGTGGTGCGTGGCTACCAGCGGGAATACCTGTCGCTGTTTGGCAGCGATCTGCCCATCCACGTCGCGACTCGCCCGACCCAGGTGGAAGAACTGGTGGTGCCGGGGCAGGGGTTTGGCCTGGGAAAAATCACCCGAGGTACGGGAAAATTCCGCCAGGCGGTCCACAGCCGATTTGCCTGCGATGTCGTGGCCGAGGGGGCGGAAAAGCTGTATATCTCGCGGTCCAAACTGGGCCTGGGTAAGGGCGGTCTGCTGGGCGAAGAACGGCTGGAAACCCTGCTAGAGGCCGAAGGATATGAGATTTTTCACCCGCAGGAGCACAGCCTGACGGTGCAGGTTGCGCGTTACAAGGCGGCGCGCAAAGTGATTGCTGCCGATGGATCGGCGTTGCATCTGTTTGCCATGGTGGGACGGGCCGACCAAGAGGTGGCGATGATCCTGCGGCGCAGCTCTGGTGCCAATAATTTGCTGGCGCAGCATGTCGAAAGCTTTTGCGAACGCGCCCCGGTGGTGATTGGCGGTCTGCGGGCGGAATGGGTGCCCCAAGCCAAGCAAAAATCCAGTCGGCTTAGCTTTGGTGAATTGGATCACCAGGTCATTGGCGACACCTTGGCGCGGCTTGGCTTTATCTCGCAGACAACGGGTTGGACCACCCTGACAGAGGCAGAGCGCAACCAGATCCTGCAGGACAAAGGTCTGGGCGGGCAGGCCGGGTTTGTCGAGGCTAAGCCTCGAAAAAAGCGCGGTGAGGCAGCCTAGGCCTAGAGGCGGGCTAGCAATTCCGCATGGCGGGCGATAAAGGACTGGCGCACCTGTAGCGGTGGGCGCAGGTCAATGGCCAGCCCGGCGATCACCTCGGTTCTGGGGCGGCCAAACAGCTTGTTGGCCTCGGCCTCGGAAAAGCCGGCAATCTGCACCGCCTCCATCCAGGCGCTGGTTTTGTCGGCCCGTTTGATCTGCGCCTTGATGGTTTTGGGCAGTTGGGCTGGCAGGCCGAATTTGATGTGAATGGCCGAGGTCAGCCGCTGATCCAATTCGCCATAGCCCGGCCCCACCGCTGCCTTCACCGGCGAGATCATATCGCCGATGACATATTCCGGCGCATCATGCAGCAGCGCCGCCAGCTGCCATTTCACTGGCGCTTTGGGGTGCATGCGCGAAAACAGTTCTTCCACCAACAGCGAATGTTCGGCGACGGAATAGGCAAAATCCCCCTGCGTCTGACCGTTCCAGCGCGCGACAAAGGCAAGGCCGTGGGCGATATCGCTGATCTCGATATCCATCGGCGTCGGATCCAGCAAATCCAGACGACGACCAGAGAGCATACGTTGCCAGGCGCGGACGGGTTTAGGGGGCATCGGGCGTAATTCCGGTGATTAGCAGACCTTCTCTGCCTATCTGTTTGGTGACCCAGAGGTAAACCGCGAAGCGCAGCAAAGCCGGATTTTTGCCGACAACCGCGCAGGTGTTTTGCAGGGCGGTGGCAGGGTCCCCGACGCGAAGGTGATCCGCCGTGAGATTGAAATTCCCGGTTCAAGGCCTAAATCATATACCAGAACAGGGGCGCTATTCGCCCGGATAACGCGCCCCTAGTAGTGAGAGAAACCTCTACAAAATAGGAGCTTATCATGTTTAAACGTCTCTTCTCATCCGCCCTGATCTTTGGCATGGCTGCAATGGCGCCGCCGGCCTTGGCTGCAAGCTGTGCGCCGCGCGAAGGGTTGGTAGAACAATTGCAAGCCGCCTTTTCCGAAAGCCTGTCCTCGGCCGGCCTGCAGAACTCTCAGCCTGTTGATACGATGATCGAGATCTGGAGTTCCGCCGATAGCGGGACCTTTACCGTGCTGGTGACCTATCCTTCGGGTATCAGCTGTATCGTCGCCTCCGGTCAGAATTATTTCAAAGTGACAAAGACAGGTTCCCAGTCCGGAGTGCCCAGTTGATGGCGGGTTTGCCGGGAACGAATCCGGCATGCCATCGCAGCTGCTATCTTCGTTGCTTGTAAACCATTGCGGTGTTACCTCCTGCTGCCAAGAGAACTCGTAACCAGAACGGAGCGGACCATGGCCGAGGATTATATTGTAAAAGACATTGCGTTGGCTGAATTTGGCCGCAAGGAACTGGATATCGCCGAGACCGAAATGCCAGGCCTGATGGCGCTGCGCGCCGAATATGGGGATAGCAAACCGCTGGCAGGGTCTCGTATCGTTGGCTCGCTGCATATGACAATTCAGACTGCGGTGCTGATCGAAACGCTGGTGGCGCTGGGCGCAGATGTGCGCTGGGCCTCTTGCAACATCTTTTCGACCCAGGATCACGCGGCTGCGGCCATCGCTGCAGGTGGTACACCCGTCTTTGCCATTAAAGGCCAGACGCTGGTTGAACATTGGGACTATCTCGACCGCTCCTTCATGTTCCCCGAGGGTGCCAATCTGATCCTTGATGATGGCGGCGATGCCACGCTTTATGTGCTGCTTGGTGCCCGTGTTGAGGCCGGCGAAACCGATCTGATCGAAGTGCCAACTTCGGAAGAAGAAGAAGCCATCTTTGCCCAGATCAAAAAGCGTATGGCGGCAAGCCCCGGCTGGTTCACCAAGACCCGCGAATCCATCCTGGGCGTTTCGGAAGAAACCACCACTGGTGTGCACCGCCTGTATGAGCTGCAGAAAAATGGCCAGCTGCCTTTCCCTGCGATCAACGTGAACGATTCGGTCACCAAGTCGAAGTTCGACAACAAATATGGCTGCAAGGAATCGCTGGTCGACGGTATCCGCCGTGCCACTGACACCATGATGGCTGGCAAGGTTGCTGTTGTTTGTGGCTATGGCGATGTGGGCAAAGGCTCTGCTGCGTCCCTCTCCGGTGCTGGCGCCCGCGTCAAAGTTACCGAAGTTGACCCGATCTGCGCCCTGCAGGCCGCGATGGATGGCTTTGAGGTGGTGCGCTTGGAAGATGTCGTCGATAGCGCCGATATCTTCATCACCACCACTGGCAACAAGGATGTGATCCGCATCGAGCACATGCGCGAGATGAAGGACATGGCGATCGTTGGCAACATCGGCCACTTTGACAACGAAATTCAGGTGGCCAGCCTGAAGAACCACAAGTGGACCAACATCAAAGAACAGGTCGACATGATCGAGATGCCTTCGGGTAACCGTTTGATCCTGCTGTCTGAAGGGCGTCTGCTGAACCTTGGCAATGCGACCGGGCACCCGTCTTTTGTGATGTCGGCCTCCTTCACCAACCAGGTTCTGGCCCAGATCGAGCTGTGGCTGCGCGGCGATGAGTACAAGAACGAAGTCTATATCCTGCCCAAGCATCTGGATGAAAAAGTCGCCCGTCTGCACCTTGATCGGATCGGCGTCAAACTGTCTAGCCTAAGCCCAGAGCAGGCCGCCTATATCGGTGTGACCCCGGAAGGCCCCTTCAAGCCAGAGCACTATCGCTACTAACTGTGTAGCCTATAGGTCGTAAGACCCTTAGATCCTTCGCAAGATACTATCTTGCGGAGGATTTTTTGTTGGCGGGACCGGCACGGCTTTGGCGCGGCTTATGCTGACCTGTCTTTTCCAAAGGAAGGCATTGATCTTATAGCGGGGAAGGGCTGAAGCAGCGTGAGTTCGGACCGCCAAAATTCCCAGTTGCTCTGTGTGTATCTGCCTCTAAACTATAGGTGGCAACGATATAGCCGGAAGGATCCTGAACAAGATCCAACCCAGAAGGGAGAAAAGATTTTGGGAAAACGTGATGACCTGATCGCGCAATATGCTGATGATCTGAAAAACAAATGCGGTATGGAACCAGATATGGATCTGCTGACCAAGGTGACCATTGGCTGCGGCCCGGCGATCTATAATGCCGATGCCTCTACCGTGGCGGCCACCCAGGACAGTGAACTGGAAACCGTCAAGGAAAACTTTCTGGTCAAGAAACTTGGCCTGGCGGATGGTCCAGAACTGATGGAGGCAATCTCTAAGGTTGTAGAGATCTACGGAAAATCCGAGCGCAACAAGTATCGCGCCGTTGTCTATTACATGCTGACCAAGCATTTCGGCAAAGAAGCCGTCTACGGCTAAGCCACATTTTTTGTGGATTTGTGGCTCTGCGCCAGCGATACAGGGCGCGACACAAGACCAGGAACACTCGGCAGGCGTGCCGGGTGTTTTTTATTTGAATTGAATTGTCTGTGGATAGAGTTTGCCACCACAACCCCAAGTAGGCTATGAAATGTATACCAGCCAGGATGGCTAGGACGGAATTTTCATACGCGTGTGGTGGACTGTGGAGCACGCGGGGTGAAAGGGAAGATCCTACTATCCTGTAGGGTCTTCCCTTTTTTTATGTCTGATCCTCTTTGGGCCTGTGGCAGCGTCAGCAGCAGGGCCGCCAGCCGTTTCAGAACAGCGTCAGCACCAGGCCAATGGTGGCGCAGGCCAGGCTGGCATAGCCGCCATCAATCAGCGTGAGTTTGACAGGGCGTCCGCCAAAGAGATTGTTCAGCGCAATCCATGGGCTGATAAAGAATAAGCCAACACCCAGACCAGCCACCAGACCGGCACCTGCGTCAGAGATGCCTGACAGGGTGAAAACATGGCGCATCATGCCCGCCACAACCAGTTGCAGGCAGAAGCTCAGCACAAAGATCAGCGGTTTTTGGCCGCCTTCGGGTTTGCCATCGGTGCCACGTCTAATCCCGGCGGCCACCATCCAGGGTTCTGCCAGGATCCCGTAATAGACAGCCCCCAGCGCAAAGCCGGCAAGGGCTGCGATGACTACATTCAAAAGTTCCAAGACGTTCCTCCCATTTCAGCACTCTAGAGCAGATCTGAATCAGGCCAGGATTGGGCCAGGATCAGACCCTGGACAACGCGACCCCGGATCACTCTGGATCGGTTTGTCCCATTGCGCAGATCACCTGCCATTGTTCTGCACTGACGGGCTGCACCGACAGGCGGGGGCTTTTGACCAGCGGCATCTCTGCCAGTCGCGGATCGGATTTGATCTGCTGCAGCGTCACGGGCTGTTCAAAGCTGCGCACTGCCTTGATATCAACGCAGTCCCAGCGGTCATCAGCTGTGGTGCTGTCGGGATGTGCTTCGGCGCAGATCTCTACAATGCCGACCACCGCCCGTTCCTTTTGCGAATGATAGAAAAACCCCCGGTCCCCAAGGGTCATGTCTCGCATGTGATTGCGCGCCTGATAGTTGCGTACGCCGTCCCACTCCTCGCCCGCGTCACCCTTGGCGACCTGATCTGGCCAGCCCCAGGTTGAAGGTTCCGATTTGAACAGCCAATACCGCATCAGCCGATGACTTTCTTCCAGGTGATCAGCTCTACCGATTCAAACAGGCCGGCCAGTTTATAGGGATCAGCTGCAGCCCAGGCTTCGGCTGCCGTCATGTCTTCAACATCCAGAATGACCAGCGACCCGGCCATATCGCCGTTCTGATCCAGCAGTGGCCCAGCCTGCGCAACAGCGCCAGTTTCTTCGATATAGGCCAGGTGGGCGGCGCGGTTGTCGACGCGGGTCTGTAGGTGCTCTGGTTTGTCGCGGGCGATCAGGGCAATCAGCATGTTATTCCTCTTTCAATGGGCGCGCCAACAGTTGAGCGCTGGCGCTGGCAATCGTCAAGTCACCATTCAGCAGCCCGACAACGGTTTCTGTCAGGGGCATATCCAGCCCCATGGTTGCGGCCTTGGCTGCGGTGGCGCGGGCGGTGGCGGCACCTTCGACGGTGATATTGGGGTCAAATACCTCGCCCCGGCCAATCGCCAGCCCCAGCTGATAATTGCGTGACAGGGCAGAGCTACAGGTCAGGGCCAGGTCGCCAAACCCGGACAGGCCAGCCAGGGTTTCAGGCCGGGCACCACAGGAAAGGGCCATGCGCTGCATCTCGGCATAGCCGCGTGTCATCAGCGCCGCACGGGCGCTATCGCCAAGGCCTGCCCCAATTACGGCACCGCAGGCGATGGCGATAATGTTTTTCAGGGCCCCGCCCAGTTCGGCACCGCTGGTGTCGGTTGTACGGTAGAGCCGCAGGTTGGCGGTGGTCAGCTGTTCCTGCAAGCGATGGCAAAGTACGGCATCGGCGCAGGCCAGGGTCAGCGCCGTCGGCAACCCGCGGGCAATGTCGGCGGCAAAACTGGGGCCGGTCAGCAGCGCAGGTCGGGCCTTGGGCAGGGTCTCGGCGATAACCTTGACGGGGCCAAGGCCGGTTTTCAGTTCAATCCCTTTGCAGCAGGCCACCAGCACCTTATCGGTCAATTCGGCCTGATAGGTGGTCAGAACAGCGCGCAGTTTCTGCATGGGCACCGCCAGCAGCAGCACCTGTGATTTTGCGGCGCTGGCAATATCATCCGTCAGATTCAGCCCTGCTGGCAATGGCACATCGGGCAGACGCGCCGTGTTGCAGCGTTCAGCCTGCATCTGCGCCACATGCGCCGGATCGCGCGCCCAGAGGGTGACGGGTGTTTCCTTGGCCAGTGAAATGGCCAGCGCGGTGCCAAAGGCCCCGGCACCCAGAACCGAAATACTCATGCCTTTGCCCCTTTGCGGCCCGCCCCCAGCATGGCGGGGCTGGTTTGATCCAGTGGCCAGCGGGGGCGGGCAGTCAGATCCATGCCATCGCGCGCACCTGCGCGAAACCGCTCTAGGCCGGCATAGGCGATCATCGCCGCATTATCGGTGCACAGGGCCAGCGGCGGTGCAATGAAACGGGTGTTTTCCGTGGCACAAACCGTCTCTAATGCGGCGCGAATGGCGGTATTTGCTGCGACGCCACCAGCCACGGCCAGGGCTGGGAATCTGGGGGCGTCCTGCATGTAGATCGCCAGCGCGCGTCGCGTTTTAGAGGCTAGGACATCGGCAACCGCAGCCTGAAACCCGGCGCAAAGATCGGCCCGGTCCTGCTGTGTCAGGCCTGATTTTTCGGCAACGATCTGATCGCGCATCCGCATCAGCGCGGTCTTCAATCCCGAAAAGGAAAGGTCGCAATCATCCCGGTTGATCAGTGGTCGGGGAAAGCGAAACCGCTTGGGATCGCCGGTTTCGGCCTCTTTCTGCACCGAGGGACCGCCAGGTTGCGGCAGGCCCAGCAGGCGCGCGGTTTTGTCAAAGGCTTCGCCAGGGGCATCGTCAATGGTACCGCCAAGCCGGGTGAAATCTTCGGGGCCCCGCGCAATCAGATATTGGCAATGTCCGCCAGAGACCAGGAGCATCAGATAGGGATAGGCCAGATCATCGGTCAGCCGTGGGGTCAGCGCATGACCGGCCAGGTGGTTGACGCCAACCAGCGGCAGCCCAGTGGCAGCGGCAATGCCCTTGGCGCACATCACCCCAGACATCACCCCGCCAATCAGCCCTGGCCCGGCGGTAACCGCAATCGCGTCCAGATCGCGCAGGGTGACATTGGCAGCCTGCAGCGCGTCGCGGACGCAGTGATCCAGCTTTTCCGCATGGGCGCGGGCGGCAATTTCCGGCACCACCCCACCAAAGGCGCTGTGCAGCTCGGTTTGGCCAAAGACAATAGAGGAAAGAACCTTGGCCCGCTGGCCCGGTTCCTGCCGCACCACGGCGGCGGCGGTATCGTCACAGCTGCTTTCCAGCCCCAAGAGTGTCAGGCTTTGTGTCATGCTCTACCCGTTGCATCGAATTGCTGGTGGAGCTAGCACCTATGCGACATGCAAACAATCCCAGGAGCAACAGGCATGGACAGTGCCAGCGACCCATCGCCGCGCCAGGTGGCCTTGTTGATGACCCGACCCAAAGCGGCGGCGGCCCGGTTTGTTGCAGAGCTGCCAGCGTCGCTGCGCGCAAAGTTGCAGCTGATCAATGCGCCGCTGATGCAGGTGCAGGGGTTGGAGGCAGAGGTTTCATGTGCCGATTACGGCGGGGTGATCTTCACCTCTGCCAATGGGGTTGCAGCAGTCACCGCCGCTGGCGAGATCCCAGCCTATTGCGTGGGGCAGCGCACCACCCAGGCGGCGCAGGCGGCGGGCTGGCAGGCGCAGTGCTGCGGCGCCAACGGCGCAGAACTGGTGGCGCAATTGATCAAGATGCGGCCGGCCAGCCCGCTGCTGCATCTTCATGGCCGCCATACCCGTGGCGATATCGCGCCCCGGCTGAGCGCAGCTGGCCTGCCCTGCCGAGGCCAAGTGGTCTATGAACAACAGCTTTTGCCGCTGGGGGATGCGGCCCGGCAACAGATCGGGGCGCAAAGCGATATAATCGTGCCGCTTTTTTCACCACGTACTGCGCGGCATTTCGCCAGCCTGGGGCTCGACACGGCGAATTTGTCTTTGATTGCAATAAGCCAGGCCGTTGCTGCAGAGTTGCAGGGCTTGAAATGCAAGGGCTTGCAGGTCAGTAAGAAACCAGACGCGGCCAGTATGGCTGAGATGGTCCGTGATGCCGCAGTCCGCCTGACGCGGCTTGAGGGTGGGGATTCTGCGCAGTAGGATCACAGAAATCCCGGTGCGTTTGGGTGATTTTTAGAATCGAGGGGAGGCCGGCGTGGCTGACAAAAAGACTGCCGACAATATGACCAAGCCGGAGGTCGAAACGCCGGACACTGACTCGCAGACGGCCAGTGGACACGCAACGGATACGCCGGAGTTTGCGGAGCCCGAAGGTCTGAACGAAGATCAGACCCCCGCCGAAACGGTTGATCTTGATGCGCAGGATGAGGTGTCTTCTTCCGAGACCGAGACCGAGACCGAGACCGAGACCGAGACCGAGACCGAGACCGAGACCGAGACACCGGATGCGGTTGCATCTGCGGATGAGATACCCGCACCCGCGCCAGATCCGCAGCCAGCGCCTGCACAGATCATCGAAAAACGCGGAGGTTTTGGTGCCGCGCTGCTGGGCGGTGCGGTTGCCGCTGTTTTGGGGTTTGTTGTTGGCCAGGGCGGGCTGCTGAATGGGGTGCTGCCACCCAGCCTGCAGGGCGGCAGCGCCGCTGATGTAACGGCGATGCAGGCCGAACAGGCTAAGTTGCAAGACCAGATTGCCGCTCTTCAGGCAGAGCAAAGTGATCCAAACCAGCCCGATATCTCTGAAGTGGCGCAGCGTCTGACGGGGGTTGAGGCCAGCCTTCGCACCGCCGAGGCCAAGATAGAGGCGGCGGGTTCCGGCGCGGTTTCCCAGGGTGATCTGGACGCGGCGCTTGCCAGCATGGCGGCCCGGATAGAGACTCTGGAGATGCGCCCGCTGTCTGATGCGGCCGCGCCCGAGGCGGTTGCCGCCTTTGAGGCCGAGCTGGGCAAATTGCAGGACAGTCTGGCGGCTCAGCGCTCTGAGGTCGAAGAGATGCTGGCTGAGGCCCGCATGAAGGAAGAAGCGGGGATAGAGGCCGCCCGAATAGCTGCGGCGCAGACCGCGCTGGCCCGGATAAGCGGCGCCTTGCAGGCCGGCACGGCCTATGGTGCGGCGGTGGCAGATCTGCAGGCGCAGCAGGTCGAGGTCCCGGCAGAGCTGCTGGCCAGTGCCGAAACGGGCGTGACGTCGCTTCAGGGATTGCAGGCCAGCTTTGCCCCGCTTGCCCGTGAGGCCCTGGCGCTGGCGCGGCAAGAAACCAAAGGCAACGGCGGCATGATGGCCTATATCAACCGCCACCTTGGCGCCCGTTCGGTCACCCCGCGTGATGGCGATGACGCGGATGCCATTCTGTCGCGCGCCGAAGCTGCGGTCCAGTCTGGCCAGATTGCGGCGGCACAAGAGGAGCTTGCAGCCCTGCCCGAAACAGCCCAGGCCGCCTTTGACGATTGGCAGGCCGCGGCGCAAACCCGTCTGGCAGCCCTGGCTGCTGTAGATCAAATGGCCCAAAGCCTGAACGCCAAATAAGGAAGCCGACATGCTCTGGTCATTGTTGAAAATTCTCGTTTTTGTTGCCCTTGTCGCCTTGCTTGCCTTTGGCGCCGGGATCCTGATGGAAACCGCCGGCGGGGTGCAGATTACCGTCGCCGGGGTGGAATATACCCTTGGGGCGCTGCAATCTGTCATGGCGCTGGGTGTCTTGTTTGTCGGGGTCTGGCTGTTCCTGAAACTGCTGCGGCTGTTGATCGCGACGCTGAAGTTCCTCAACGGTGATGAAACGGCAATTTCGCGCTATTTCGACAAGAGCCGAGAAGAAAAGGGCTTTCAGGCGCTATCCGACGGTATGATGGCGCTGGCCTCTGGCGAGGGACGCCTGGCAATGACCAAGGCAGCAAAGGCTTCGCGCTATCTGCAGAAACCGGAACTCACCGATCTGCTAAGCGCCCAGGCGGCCGAGATGGCGGGCGAGACCAAGATCGCCGGCGAGGCCTACAAACGGTTGCTTGCCAATCAGTCCACCCGCTTTGTCGGGGTGCGTGGCATCATGAAACAAAAGCTGTCAGAAGGCGACAAGGACACTGCCCGGCAGCTGGCCGAAAAGGCGCTGGCGCTGCGTCCAAAACATGTCGAGGTGCAGGATATATTGCTGCAGTTGCAGGCACAGGCCGAAGACTGGGCCGGGGCACGCAAGACCCTGTCGACCAAGCTGAAAACCGGCACTCTGCCACGCGATGTCTTCAAGCGTCGCGATGCGGTGCTGGCGCTCTCGGCTTCGCGGGCGGTTGTGGATGAAACCGCCAGCCTAGAACAGCGCGAACAGGCGATCGAGGCTAACCGGCTCTCGCCGGATCTGGTGCCGGCCGCAGCCATGGCGGCGCGTGCCTATCTGGATCAGGGTAAAAAGCGCAATGCCATCAAGGTATTGAAAAAGGCCTGGGAGGCGCAGCCGCATCCCGACCTGGCCCATGTCTTTGCCCAGATCGAACCGGATGAAACTGCACAGCAGCGGGTGAAACGGTTTGAGCAGCTGGCGCGGATGAAACCACAGGATGATGAAACCCGGCTGGTAATGGCTGAATTGCATATCGTCGCCGAAGACTACCCCGAAGCCCGTCGGGTTCTGGGGGATCTGGTTGAACGCAGCCCCGATGCCCGTGCGCTGACCTTGATGGCAGCAATCGAAAAAGGCGAAGGCGCTGACAATGCGGTGACCCAGGCCTGGCTGGCACGGGCGCTGAATGCGCCACGTGGTCCGCAGTGGCTGTGCAGCAATTGCAACCACATCCATGCCGATTGGGCCCCTGTGTGCGAGCATTGCACCAGCTTTGATACCCTCAGCTGGCAGCGGCCGGAAACGCCGGAACTGGCCAGTGTCTCTGGGGCGCAGATGCTGCCGCTGATCACCGGCACTGCCGCCTCTGATGCGGTGGTGGTGCAGGATCTGGACCCGGTGGATGATATCGAAACACCTCGGGCAGAAGAAGATGCCGATCTTGCGGGCGATTCTGAACAGCTGCCTGCAGATGATGCAGAGACGCGGGCCGCCCTGCGCTAGGCTTCCCAAGCCAGGCCAGGCCGTCTGGCGGTCTTCCCTCTGTGTGACGCGGTGTAAACCTGTACAGTTTCGGGCCTGCGGGCTTGTGTTGTGTAGACCAGCTAGCCAGAGGGAGGACAGGCCATGCAATTTGACTATGTCATCGTCGGAGGCGGATCCGCGGGATCGACCCTGGCGGCACGATTGAGCGAAGATACTGATATATCGGTTTGCCTGATCGAGGCCGGCGGCAAGGGCGATGGCCTTCTGGTGCGCGCTCCGGCAGCGGTGGTGGCGATGTTGCCGGGCAAGCCCAAAATCAACAACTGGGCCTTTGAAACCGTACCGCAACCGGGGCTGAACGGGCGCAGGGGCTATCAGCCGCGCGGCAAGGCCCTCGGCGGATCCAGCGCCATCAATGCCATGCTCTATGTGCGCGGCCACGCCAAGGACTATGACGAATGGGCCGATCTGGGCTGCCAGGGCTGGAATTGGAATGCGGTGCTGCCCTATTTCAAGCGCTCTGAAAACAATGCCCGTGGTGGCGATGCCATGCATGGCGAAGCGGGGCCGCTACAGGTCAGTGACCAGCGCTCTCCGCGGTCGATCACCCGCGCTTTTATTGCGGCGGGGCAGGCACGGCAAATCCGCGAGGTGGCGGATTTCAACACCGGCGACAATACCGGTATCGGCGAATATCAGGTCACCCAGTTTCACAGCGCGGATAAGGCGGGAGAGCGCTGCTCGGCGGCGGCGGCCTATCTGCACCCGGTGATGGATCGCAGCAATCTAACGGTGCTGACCAAGGCGCAGGCGACCAAGGTTCTGTTTGACGGCAAGCGCGCCACTGGCGTGGCCTACCGGCAGGGCGGGCAGGATAAACAGGTCACAGCGCGGCGCGAGGTTGTGCTGTGTGGTGGCGCGTTCAACTCGCCGCAGCTGTTGCAATTGTCGGGCGTGGGACGGCCAGAAGACATCGAACCGCATGGCATCAAACTGCTGCACGCGCTGCCCGGCGTCGGGCAAAACCTGCAGGACCATCTTGATTTCACCCTGGCCTACAAATCCAAGGATCGCGACAATTTTGGCATCTCGCTTCCCGGTAGCCTGTCGCTGCTGAAACATATTGCCAACTGGCGCAAGACCGGGCGCGGGATGATTGCCACTCCCTTTGCCGAAGGCGCGGCCTTTCTGAAGACCAAAGCAGATCTGG
Source organism: Pseudophaeobacter sp. (assembly GCF_048267565.1). Taxonomy (NCBI): domain Bacteria; kingdom Pseudomonadati; phylum Pseudomonadota; class Alphaproteobacteria; order Rhodobacterales; family Roseobacteraceae; genus Pseudophaeobacter; species Pseudophaeobacter sp. The sequence continues at coordinate 212,361 of NZ_JBLWXG010000002.1, forward strand.
AGCGGCCCGATATCCAGCTGCATTTTGTCATCTCAATTGTCGATGATCATGCGCGAAAACTTCATATGGGGCATGGCTTTAGCTGTCATGTCTGTGTGCTGCGGCCAAAATCACGCGGCGCGGTTGGGCTGACTTCGGGTGATCCGCTGGCACCGCCACGGATTGATCCGCAGTTCCTGTCGGATCCTGATGATCTGGCAACCCTGATCAAGGGGGTTCAGATGACCCGCGAGATCATGCAGACCCCGCCGCTGGCCGGTTACATCCACAAGGAGCTTTTTATCAAAGAAGAGCCGGATGACGCAGCGTTGGAGCAGCATATCCGGGCGCGCTCGGATACTATTTACCATCCGGTGGGGACCTGCAAAATGGGCCAGGACGACATGGCCGTGGTGGATCCGGAATTGAAGGTGCGCGGCATGGAGGGGCTGCGCGTGGTGGATGCTTCGGTCATGCCTCGGCTGATTGGCGGCAATACCAACGCGCCCACTATCATGATTGCGGAAAAGGCTGCGGATTTGATCCGTGGCAGCGCAGCACTGGCTGCAGGGAATATTTGAGGAGACAGGCGAGATGCTTGGCAAGATGATGCACAAACCGCTGACGATCAGTTCTTTGATTGAACATGCGGGCCGTTACCACAGCGATACCACGGTGACCTCGGTCGAGACCACGGGCGAGGTGGTGCATTCCAGCTGGAGAGAAGTGGAAAGCAATGCCCGCAAACTGGCGGCGGGGCTGGCGCGTCTGGGTGTGGCGCAGGGCGAACGTTGTGGCACCATTGCCTGGAACAACCGCCGCCATCTGGAAATCTATTTTGGCGTCTCCGGGGCGGGCATGATCTGCCACACGATCAACCCACGGCTCAAGCCAGAGCAGCTGATCTATATCATCAATCACGCGGACGATCAGGTCCTGTTCATTGATGCGACCTTTGTCGCGGCTGTTGGCCAGCTGAAAGAACATCTGACAACGCTGAAACATATCGTCCTGATGGGGCCGCGCGATGAAGCCGCTGCAAAGACCGTGCCGGGTATCCTGTTCTATGACGAACTGATCGCGGCTGAAGGGGATGATTACAGCTGGCCAGATCTGGATGAAAACATGCCGTCGAGCCTGTGCTATACCTCTGGCACCACGGGCAATCCCAAGGGGGTGCAATATACCCACCGTACCACGGTGCTGCACTCGCTTGGGGGCAACCAACCCGATGGGCTGGCGATTTCCGCGCGCGATACCGTCATGGCGGTGGTGCCGATGTTCCACGTCAATGCCTGGGGCGTGCCCTATATCGCGGCAGCTGTTGGTGCCAAGCTGGTGCTGCCGGGGCAAAATCTGGATGGCGAAAGCCTGGTGCGGCTGATTGATGGCGAAAAGGTCACCCTGGCGCTGGGCGTGCCAACCATCTGGATGGGGCTTTTGCAGGCCTTGGAAAAAACCGGCAGCAAGGCCGAGAGCCTGACCCGGACCGTTGTTGGCGGATCAGCACTGCCAACCGTGATGATTCCGGCCTTCCGTGACAAATACGGGGTAGAGCTGATCCACGCCTGGGGCATGACCGAAACCAGCCCCTTGGGAACGCTGAATCACCTGCTGCAAAAACATCAGGATCTGTCCGAGACCGAAAAGGGCGCGATCCGCGAAGGTCAGGGCCGTCCGCCCTATGGGGTCGAACTGCGCCTTGTCGATGAGGCGGGCAACCTGCTGCCCACCGATGGGAAAACCCAAGGCGAGCTGCAGATTCGCGGCCATTGGATCGTCGACACCTACTTTGGCCAGGACAGCAGCGCCCTGACAATGGATGGCTGGTTTGACACCGGCGATGTCGCCACCATCGATTCGGATGGCTATATGATCATCCGCGACCGCTCTAAGGATATCATCAAATCCGGCGGCGAATGGATCTCGACCGTGGAACTGGAAGATATCGCCATGTCGCATCCCAAGGTGGTACAGGCCGCCGCAATTGCGGCCCAGCACCCCAAATGGGATGAACGTCCGGTGTTGGTGGCCATAAAGGCGGACGAGAGTCTGACCGAAGCCGAGCTGCTGGCCTATTACGAGGGTCGCGTCGCCAGCTGGCAAATCCCGGATCGGGTGGTCTTTGTCGGGGAGCTGCCGTTGGGCGGCACTGGCAAGGTGCTGAAAAACAAGCTGCGTGAAACCTATGGCACCCTGCTGCTTGACAGCTAAACGATCAGATTCGGTGCCTCTGCCTGTCAGGTAGGGGTGCCGGTCTCCTGGGGCTGCAACCTTCCATTGATAAAGCTTAACTGCCGGCAAGTTTAATTGTTAGGGACCAGTTAACGCTCCTGCTGCTATCCCAGTGATGGGTGAAAATTAGTGGTGGTGGATATGAGCGCAAAAGATGGAATGGCGCCTATTATCATCAAGAGGAAAAAAGTCAGCGGTGGCGGTGGCCACCATGGGGGCGCCTGGAAGGTGGCCTATGCCGACTTTGTGACAGCCATGATGGCGTTCTTCTTGTTGATGTGGCTATTGAACGCAACAACTGAAAAGCAACGCAAAGGGCTGGCGGATTACTTTTCGCCCTCTATCCCGCTAAGCCGAATTTCGGGTGGCGGCAATGGGGCCTTCCAGGGTGACAGTATGTTCACCGAAGACATCCAACCGCAGTCCGGCACAGGCGCGACAGACATCAATCCGATGGATGCGCAAAAGGCGCAGGGCGAAACCGGCGTCAATGATGCCGAAAAGGCCGAGGAAGACAGCAGGTTCCGCGCCATCGAAGAGCAGCTTCAGGGTCGCGGCGGCGAGAGCATGGTCTCGGTCGAGATGTCGCGCCACATTATCACGCAGGTCACCGATGAAGGCCTGATCATCGAGCTGTTTGAAACCGAAGACGTCCCACTTTTTGTTGGCGATGGGGCGGAACCGACGCCGCTGTTCAGGGATCTGGTGCGCATGGTCGCGCGGATCAGCGGCAGCGTGACCAATAATATCGCGATCAGTGGTCATGTGCAGTCGCATCCGGTTGTCCTGGCACAGAATCCGGTTTGGGAAATGTCCTATGCCCGCGCCAATGCCACCCGTGCGCTGCTTGATTCGGGGGGGCTGAAATCCAGCCGAATCCATCGCGTTACCGGCCATGCGGATCGCACGCTGGCGGTTAGAAATCCGATGTCGGTGCGCAATAACCGGGTGGAAATCATCCTTTTGCGCGACTGATACCCCAATAAACACTACCCTAGGGCGGCGGCGGATAAATTGCATTTTATCTGTTAGCCGCCCGTTAAGTGCTGATGCGCTAGCTGTTGCTGCAAGAACGATCGACTTATTGCAGCAGAAAGGCGCAACATGACCATTTCTTCCGCCCTGAACGCCGGTGTATCCGGCTTGAGCGCAAACGCGAGCTCCTTGGCCGCAATTTCGGACAATATCGCAAACTCTTCTACCAGTGGCTACAAACGGGTGCAGACCGATTTCCAATCCATGGTGATTGGTACCTCCGGTGGGCGCTATACTGCGGGTGGTGTTTCTTCCAGCAATATGCGTCTGATTGACCAGCGTGGCCCTCTGGTGGGGACCAATAACGCAACCGACCTGGCGGTCAGTGGTCGCGGCATGTTGCCAGTTGCCTCTTTGACAGAGGTGCAGGGCAACAACGGTTCGCCTACCATGATGATGACCACAACCGGGTCGTTCCGCACCAATGAGGAAGGCTACCTGACGACCAATTCAGGTCTGGTTCTTCTGGGTTGGCCGGCCAACCCCGATGGCACCGTCTCTGATGGACCGCGTGATACGGCCGAAGGCCTTGAGCCGGTGCAGTACAACATGAACCAACTGACAGGTGAGCCGACGACAGCCGTTGGCCTTGGCGTCAACCTGCCGGCAACCGACACCGAAGCTGGCAGCGCCGGGACCGTGCGGAACATGACGGTTGAATATTATGACAACCTTGGCAGCTCGCAGACCCTGGGGATTACCTATACCCCAACCGTGCCTGCCATGGGGTCGTCGAATGAATGGACCATGTCGATCACCGATAGTGCCTCTGGTGGTGCGGTGATCGGGGAATATACCGTGACTTTCAATGATAGCCGGACCGCAGGCGGTTCGCTTGCTTCGGTGACAGCGATCTCTGGCGGGGCCTATGACCCGGCCACGGGCAGCTTCGTGGTCAGCGTCGATGGCGGCCCGGTGGAAATCTCGGTTGGTATGATTGGTGAAAGCGAAGGTCTGACCCAGTTGTCCGATACTTTTGCCCCGGCGACAGTGACTAAGGACGGCTCTGAAGTGGGCACCATGGTTGGCGTCGAGGTCGATCCGCAGGGCTATGTACGCGCCAACTACGATTCCGGTGCCAGCCGCGTGATCTACAAGATTCCGCTGGTGGATGTGCCCAACCTGAACGGGCTGAAGTCGATGGACAACCAGACCTATCTGCCCTCGTCGGATAGCGGATCCTACTTCCTGTGGGATGCGGGGGATGGTCCAACCGGCGATATCGCATCCAATGCACGTGAAGAATCGGCAACCGATGTGGCCACCGAACTGACGGATATGATCAAGACGCAGCGGGCCTATTCGTCCAACGCCAAAGTGATCCAGACCGTCGATGAGATGCTTCAGGAAACCACCAACATCAAGCGGTAAACATCGCTGATATCTTGATCTCGACTTAGAAAGAGTGGCCGGAAATGTCTATCACAAGTGCGCTTAACTCCGCGATGACCGGGCTGACAGCCAATGCGCGGTTGTCCCAAGTGACCTCAGAGAACCTGGCAAATGCGCTGACGCCCGGCTACTCTTCTCAAAGACTGAACCTCTCCTCTGGGCAGTACGCACCAGGGGTGAGGATTGGCGATGTTCAGCGCAATATCGACCCCGCATTGCAATCCTCGACCCGCAAGGCCGAGGCTGAATTTGGCAGATCAGAGGTCTTTGCCAATTTTTATGCACGCATGTCAGACTATGTTGGCATCGTTGATGACGGCACCTCGATCGCCGCACAAATGTCGAATTTTGACGCCGCTCTGGTACAGGCAACGTCGCGACCAGATTCGGTGGAACGCCTGCATGACCTGTCGGTAAAGGCGGATCTGGTGATCCAGTCGATTACCACTGCCGCGCAGGGGTTGAACAAACAACGGGTTGCTGCCGAGACAGCCATTGATGTGCAGGTCGACAATCTCAACAATCAGTTGAAAGAGCTTGAAAAGCTGAACGCCCGCATTGTGGTCTCGCAGGCGGCGGGCGCGACAACCTCGGCCATGGAAGATCAGCGTGATCTGTTGATTGACAAGGTGAACCAGGCGATTCCCGTCAATGTGGTACAGCGGGGGCAGGGGCGGGTTGCGCTCTATTCTGTTGGCGGTGTTGCCCTGCTGGATGGCAAGGCAGCCGAGCTGAGCTTTGACGCCAAACGCAATATCGAACCGCATATGACCCAGGATAACGGGTTGCTGTCAGGGCTGGAAGTCAATGGCCGGGCGATGGATACCTCTGCCAGCGGAGAGCTGCGTGGCGGCACCTTGATTGCGCAGTTTGAAATTCGCGATACCGCCGCCGTTGAGGCCCAGAATGATCTGGACGCGGTGGCACGCGATTTGATTGAACGGTTTCAGGATCCGGCGCTGGATGCCACAATCGGCGTGACTGATGCGGGGATTTTCACGGATGGTGGTGGCGCCTTTGATGCCGCCGATACGGTTGGTATCTCGGCGCGGCTTGAATTGAATGATCTGGTGGCGATGGATGGCCAGGCAGAAACCTGGCGCTTCCGGGATGGCCTTTATGCGGCAACGCAGGGCGATCCGGGTGATGCCAGCCAGTTGATCGGATATTCTGATGCCCTGGCCGAAAACCGCACCATTTCTACCACCAAGCTGGGCAATATCTCGGCAGATATGAACACGCTTACCGCCTCTCTTATGTCGCGGTTTGCCCGTGATACCGACAGCGCCAACAACATCATGAGCTATGCCGCGACCAGCTATACCGAGATGGCCAAGGCCGAACTGGCCCTTGGGGTGGATTCGGATGCCGAACTGCAAAATATGATGCTTATCGAAAACGCCTATGCGGCGAACGCCAAGATGCTCTCGGCGATCGATGAGATGATGCAATCTCTTTTGAGGATCTAATTCATGATCTATAAATCTTATGGCGACCTGACCACACATAGCTTTCTGCGCAATCGTAACGCAGAGCTGAAGCTGGATCTTGCAACCCTGTCACGCGAGGTTTCGACGGGTAAGAAATCCAACCTGACCGCAGAGCTGGGTGGCGATTTTTCTTACTTGGCAGATATTGAAAACAACCTGAACCGGATCACCAGTCAGATGGTTGCGACGGGTGAAACCAAGCTGTTTGCGCTAAGCATCCAGGACAACCTGTCGCGGGTTCAGGAAAGCACTCAGAAAATGCGTGATGATGTCTTTTCGGTCTCGGCCACCATGACGGGTACCGATGCGGCCCGTTTTGCCCTGGAGGCAGAGCGGCAGTTGGACGTTGCGATCAGTTCCTTTAACGGCTGGGCTGGTGGGCGCAGCCTGTTTGCCGGGACAGCAACCGGGACCACGCCGCTCAACAGCAAAGATACATTGATGACGGAACTGGTGGGCGAAGTCGCCGGCCTGACCGATGCGGACGACATCATCCAGGCGGTGAAGGATTGGTTTGCTGATCCAGCCGGGTTTGACGCCGCCATGTACAATGGATCTACCACCTCTCTCTCTCCGGTAGAGGTGGGCGACGGAGAAAAGATCTCGCTTGACTTGCGCGCCGATGATCCTGATCTGAAAAGCGCCCTGCAGAGCTTTGCCATCATTGCCCTGTTGGATGAACCGGCGCTTGGCCTGTCTACCGGAACCCAAAAAGATCTGGCACGCAAAGGCGGGGCCGAGCTGTCCGACAGTACGGATCGCCTGATCAACGTGCAGGCTGATATTGGTTTCATGGAAGCGCAGCTAGAGCGGGTAAGTACCCGAAATCAAGCCAGCAAAACCGCGCTGAGCCTGGCCTTCAACGAGATCGTCCTGGTGGATCAATATGAGACCTCCGCCAAGTTGAAGTCGACAGAAACGCAGCTGGAAGTTCTTTATACTGTGACCGCGCGCAGTGCCCAGCTCAGCCTTGTGAAGCATATGTAATGATGAAATTCCTTCGCCTTTTGATCGCCTGCCTGCTGTTGCCGACCCTGGCCCAGGCCAATGCAATCCGCCTGAAGGACCTTGTCGAATTTGACGGGGTACGCGGCAATGACCTGGTGGGCTATGGCCTGGTGGTCGGTCTGAACGGCACTGGGGACGGGTTGCGGAATTCGCCCTTCACCGAGGAAATCATGACCAATATCCTGGAACGTCTTGGGGTCAATGTGACCGGCGAGCAGTTCCGGCCGAAGAATGTGGCGGCGGTCTTTGTCACCGCAACCCTGCCGCCGTTTGCGCGGGTGGGCGGTACCGTGGATGTTACGGTTTCCGCTATCGGCGATTCCAAGAGCCTGCTGGGCGGTACCCTGATCATGACGCCGCTGAATGCTGCGGACGGGCAGATCTATGCGGTGGCTCAGGGCAATATCCTGGCCGGTGGTGCCGTAGCCGAAGGTGATGGCGCGACCGTGACCCAGGGTGTGCCTACCTCGGGTGGTATTCCGTCGGGGGCGCGGGTTGAACGCGAGATCGGCTTTGATCTGTCTTCGCTGTCCACCATGCGCCTGGCCCTGCGGGAACCCGACTTCACGACTGCCGAGCGGATCGAGAGGGTGGTGAACGATGAATTCGGGCGCGGCGTTGCCCTGATGCGCGATTCTGGCACGGTCGAAATTGACATCAAACGTACAAATGCGCGCTCTACTGCTCACGCGCTGGGTCGGCTGGAGAACCTGCTGGTGGAACCCCAGCGCAAGGCGCGCGTGGTGGTGGATCAACGCTCCGGTACCATTGTGATGGGTAGTGACGTGCGGATCTCACGGGTGGCCGTGGCCCAGGGCAATCTGACCCTGCGGATCGAAGAAGCCCCCCTCGTGTCGCAGCCCAGCCCCTTCTCTGATGGCGAAACCGTTGTGGTACCGCGCACCAATGCTGCCATTGATGAAGAAGACGGCATCCAGCTGGCCGAGGTGCGCGAAACCACCTCGCTGTCGGAAGTGGTGGCTGGCCTCAATGCGCTGGGTGTCTCACCCCGTGACATGATTGATATCCTCAAGAGCCTGAAGGCAGCAGGTGCTCTACATGCCGAGTTTGTCGTGCGCTAAGCCTCTGTCGATTGCCTGTGCTACAGATCCCCCCAGACCGTCGCCGACGGTCTGGGGGGATTCGTTTCTGCGGGCTAAGGTGTCACTTTTCCCCGTTCAGGACAGACACGCGCGACCCAAACAACAAGACCGGATCGGTTGCGTCAGCGTTGTCCCCACTGCGGAAAGGGGTCTGCCATATCGGCCCAGGCGTCGGGCTGGTAATCATCCACATCAAGCAAGGCTTCATTCAGTCGCGCGCAGATGGTTTCACGTTCAAGTCCGGCACCAATGAAGACCAGCTCCTGACGCCGGTCGCCCCAGGGTTCTACCCAGTTGCGGGCAATTTCGGCCTGCGCCTGTGGATGATCGGGCAAGCGGTCCTGCGGTACCGAGGCCCACCACCGGCCTAACGGAGCCACTGAAGACAGCGCGCCGGCCAGGCTGAATTCGGCGGCCCAGTCGGGCCGGGTTGCGATCCAGAAATGCCCCTTGGCACGGATCACCCCCGGCAGCGTGCCATTCAATACGGTATGTAGTTTGTGCGGATCAAAAGGCGCGCGGGCGTGATAGGCGAAGGATTCGATACCGTATTCTTCATCTTCGGGGGTGTGGTTGGCAAAGCCATAAAGCTCTTTTGCCCACATCGGGTGTTCATGGGCGGTGTCAAAGTTGAACAGGCCCGTGTCGAGGATGGTATCGGTTGCCACCTCGGAATGATCCGTTTCGATGATTTTGGCATCGCCATTCAGGGCCCGGATGATCTTGCGCGCGTTTTGGGTGCGGGCAGCACCCGCATCTGTCACCTTGTTGAGGATCACAACATCGGCAAATTCGATTTGTTCGGTCAGCAGGCTCACCAGACTGCGGTTGTCTTCTTCGCCAAGCGATTCTCCACGATCATTGAGAAAGTCATGGCTGGAAAAATCCTGTAAGAGATTCACCGCATCGACCACGGTGACCATGGTGTCGAGCCGTGCCACGTCAGACAGGCTCTGGCCTTGGTCGTCGCGAAAATCAAAGGTCGCCGCCACGGGAAGCGGTTCTGAAATTCCGGTCGATTCGATCAACAGATAGTCAAAGCGGCCTTCTTGCGACAGTTTGCGCACCTCTTTGAGCAGGTCATCACGCAGGGTGCAGCAGATACAGCCGTTGGACATTTCCACCAGCGTTTCCTCGGAACGCGAGAGTTCGGTGCCTTCTCGTACCAGGTCGGCGTCGATGTTTACCTCGGACATGTCGTTGACGATGACGGCGACACGCCGCCCGTCACGGTTGTTCAAGACACGGTTGAGCAATGTCGTTTTGCCAGCCCCAAGAAAGCCGGACAGAACGGTCACGGGGAGGCGGGTATCAGATAGGGCAGTGTCACGCATGGGGTGGTTCCTTGGCTTTTCTAGGCGGCGAACGATGACTGAGTTGGATATATAATGTTATATCATAACGTTCAGCAAGATAATTCTGCCTAATCCCAATCAGCCATGGGCCAAGACGGGCAGAAGGGCATGTGGACATACGACAACAGCCCCGGTGCAGAACCGGGGCTGTGAAAGCAGAATGCCACAGGCACCCTGCGGGATTTATGTCTTATTTTAGCGGCTAGGGATAATAGCTGCGCACCAAGGCGGTTGCGATCAAGCTCCAGCCGTCGGCGACGACAAAGAAGGCCAGCTTGAACGGTAGAGAGACCACCGCAGGCGGCACCATCATCATCCCCATCGACATCAGAACTGCGGCGACAACCAGGTCGATGACCAGGAAGGGCAGAAAGACCAAGAAGCCGATCTGAAAGGCGCGCGAGATCTCTGACAGCAGAAAGCTGGGCACCAAAACCGAAAGCGGTGCCTCGGGGGTTGGGTCGATTTCTTCCAAGCCAGGGCGCAGATCGGCAATGGCGTAAAAGGTATCGGGATCAAGCCGATTGGCCATAAAGCCGCGAAAAGGCTCCAGGCTGCGCATCATGCCGGTTTCCACGTCGATCTGTTCTTCGATCAGCGGGCTGATGCCGGTTTGCCAGGCCTCGGTAAACACCGGTTCCATCACAAAATAGGTGAGAAACAGCGCCAGGCTGATCATCATCATGTTGGGTGGGGCCTGCTGCAGGCCAATGCCCTGACGCAGAATCGATAACACGGTGACGAGAAAGGGAAAACAGGTGATCATGATCAACAGGCCGGGGGCCAGGCTGAGCACGGTAATCAGCAGGATCAGCTGGATCGAGCGGGCCGAGATCGACTGCCCGTCGCCCATCGACAGGTTCAGCTCCTGTGCCAGTGCCGCCTGCGGCAGCATCAGCGCTGCGCAGGCGATCAGGACAGTAAAGGCTATGGTGGCTGTGCGTGTCATCCCAGGCCGTTTTGCAAATCGGCAATCTCGGTCAGGCGCACGGCCAGTTGACCGGCTTGATCGCCTTCCATTTCTTCAAGCTGACCACGGGCGACCAGGCGGTCCCCAACATAGAGATCAACGGGATCATCAACGCGCTTGTCCAGCGCCAGAATCGCATTTTCGCCCAGGTTAACCAATTCACGCACCAAGGGACGGGCTTTGCCAACCGAGACAACCACCTCGACGGGAACCGACACAAAGGGGTTGGAGGCGTCGGTGGCTTTCTTCTTGAGATTGTCGGCGTCATCCATAATTTCTGTCCTCTTTAACGTGATAGGTGAAGGCGTCGATTGAATCCTTGATGGATTCAACCAGCCCTGAACTGTCTATTTCGCGTTCTGTACTACCAACCCGCAGATAGGCCTGACCCGGCGCGAGCTGTTCGTCTTCCTGAACCTGCACCGGTGTTGAAAAAGAATCGGGCAATAGGGCGCGCACTGCGGCGCCTTCGCCCGGTGAGGCAAAGATGCTCATCGGTTGGTCCGTGTGGAATTTTGCCATATCAACCATCTGATCGACGATATGGTGACCAAAGGTCGCCGCCATGGTGTCGGGCAGGACTGCGCTGGTCAGAACCTTGAACATCGGGTCCAGCGATTCGATTAGCTGCGATTGCGCCTCTTTGAAGGTGAAGTTCAGATCCTCTAGCGAGCTTGCCAAAGTGGCGGAAATCTTGGTGTTTTCCTTGTCTTTCGCGGTCACGGCGTCGTCCCAGCCGGCGCTATAGCCTTTTTCAAAAGACACCAACCGTTCCTCTTCGATTACCTCTTCCGAGACATCTTGAACGACTGGGGGAACGATGACTGCGGTACCAAAATCTTCTAGCAGGTGAGTAATGCCCATTATGCGCGCTCCTCATTTTCTTCAAGCCAGCCCCGAAGGATCTGGACAGTTTCTTCTTGGCGTTCGCCGATCATGTCGCGCAGGCGATCAACTGGGTTTTCGCCACCGCCGCCAAGCGCGGGCAGGCCACCCATATCGCCGATGCCGCCGAACTGGCCGTTGCCATCCTGAATTTCACCATCCAGGGCTATGTTGGACCCAAGATCCGGGTTCATCATGAAATCGCCCATGCCGGGTGCTGTGCCCATAGCTGGCAGATCCGGCAGCCCACCCATGTCGGGTGCATCCGGGGCGCCAAGAGCGGGCAAACCTTCGTTTTTGCCGGCCAGAATCGGGCGTACCACAAAGAGACCAAGCACCAGGGTAACAAGGGCAAGCGCCGCGATCTGGATGATTCCCATGGCATCGAAGTAGATATTGTCCATGAAGGAGGAGGTCGCTTCGGTGCCCTGCGGCTCTATGCTGGGCAGGTCCATGGATTTCAGGGTGATGACGTCACCGCGCGATTCGTCAAACCCGATAGCAGAGGAGATCAGCTCGCGCATGGCGCTCAGTTCTTCCTCGGGGCGGGGTTCAAAGATCGTTTCACCAGCTTCGTTGGTGCCCGTAGTGCCATTTATCAGCACAGCTACTGTCAGCCGTTTGATGGCACCAGGGCCGCGGATGATTTCTTTCTCGGTCTCCGAGATCTCGTAGTTCACCCGCTCGCGTGTGGCGGTGGTGTTGTTCTTGGAGCCCTGGCCAGAAGCCGCATCCCCATCGGGAATATTGGAGGCTACGGTGACTTCACCGGACTGGTTGCTTGAGACATCGGCGCGTTCTTCGACATCTGTGCTGATCGCGACGCGGCTAGCGGGATCCACCAGCTTTTCGCGGATCGATTCTGTATCGGTGACGGTGTCGACGCTGACTTCGACCACGGCATTGCCATGTCCGACGCGGGCCTCAATCAGGCGCAGCACCCGTTCTCGAATCGACTGCGAGCGGTCATCCGTCCCAGCGCCGGCAGCTGCGGCGGCTTCGGGAGAACCGATGAGCGACCCATTGGCGTCGATCACGGCGACATTATCTACCGCAAGACCGGTGACAGCAGAAGCAACCAGAAAGCGAATCGCATTGGCCTGGGCCGGTGTGATTGGCGATCCCAAAGGCACCACAGATACGGAGGCTGTTGGATCTACGGTGCGTTGAAAGGGATTGGCGCCTGTATTGGCAATATGAACGCGGGCCTGGCTGATGTGGGGGCTGGCAACGATGGTTCGGGCCAGCTCTCCTTCTTTGGCGCGCCAGTAGGCCGCGTCAAACATCTGCGATGTGGTGCCAAACCCGGTAAGCGAATCGAGCAGCTCATAGCCACGGCCGCCATTTGCGGGCAGACCTTCACTGGCGAGCGTCATGCGCAGTTCATCCCGGCGATCGGACGGCACATATATAGAGCCGCCGCGTACTTCATATGGTGTGCCAGTCTGTTCCAAAGACCGCACAACATCCCCTGCCGAGCCACTTTCCAGCCCAGCATAGAGCAATCTCATGGTGGGCTTGCTTGCCACATGGGACATAGCAAACACGCTTGCAATGACTGCTGCTGTGGCGCCTGCCACAATCAACCGCTTGCGCGTATCCAAACCAGTCCAGACATTCTTGATCTGCTGCAATGTAACCTCCGTCGCACCGGCATTCTGTCCGGCGTGACCCCTTTTTGACCGAGGGGCCTTAACATTCGGTTAGTCCCTCAGGGGTTATGAAGGCTTTGCACGACGTTTTAGGAAAAGCCATGACAGACGCTGTAGTGAATGCGGAAGAAGACGCAACAAAGCCCAAAAGCAAACTGCCCCTCATCATTGGGGTCGTCCTTGCAATTGCAGGTGGCGGTGGCGGTTTTTTTGCGGTCTCGTCAGGGCTTCTTCCTTTTGGTCGATCCGCGGAACACACTGAGGTTCCCGCGGCTGTAGCAGCGCCAGAAGGCGTAGATAGTGGTGAGTCGGCGGCAGATATTGCCCAGCTCGCCTTCATCGAGATGGAACCCATTGTGATTACGCTGCGCAAAGCAAGCGGCATTAAACACTTGCGGTTCAGCGCACAACTAGAGGTGGATAAGATCCACCAGGCCGAGGTCGAAAAAGTCCTCCCCCGTGTAGTCGATGTACTGAATAGCTATCTTCGCGCCTTGGAGCTTGAGGATCTGTCCGATCCGATGGCGCTGCCAAGACTGCGCGCACAGATGCTGCGGCGAATCAACATAGCCACCGGACAGGGGCGTGTGCGTGATTTGCTGATCATGGAATTCGTACTGAACTAGGAGTAACGGGATGGACCTTATTGCTGATATCCTGCTTGCAGCAGGGGCCCTTGGGGCTGGATTTTATTGTCTGGTGCTCTCGCGCCGACTCAAGCGGTTCAATGACCTGGAAAAAGGCGTCGGCGGTGCCGTTGCTGTTCTTTCCTCGCAAGTAGATGATTTGAATAAATCTTTCGCAACGGCCCGCAAGGTGACCGAGGGCTCTAGCCAGGCGCTGGATCAGTTGACCGGGCGCGCCGAACAGGTGGCGCAGCGGCTAGAGCTGATGATGGCCTCTATGCATGACATGCCCGAGGCGGCTGCCGCTGCCCCTCAGCGCACCCGCGAGATGGCTGTCGCAGAGGCGGAAGAGCGTGATGCCCTGGCCGTTGCCTATGAAACCAACCGGGCGGCTGAAGTTGCGCCAGAACCTGTGGCGGAAGAGACCGGCAAATCGGCAGGCGTGATGTTTGTACGCCACAACCGTGACAAGAATCGGGTGGCATGATGAGCACAAAGAAAGCAAAGGCCAAGAAGCCGGGGCGCAGCCGCAGCAGTGCGCTGATGATGCTGTCCTTTCTGTTGATCGGCTCGGCGTTGGTTCGCCTGGGCATGGAAGCAGGCCCTGCGATCGCGCGAGAGGTTTCCAGCATGGATAGAGGTGGGGCCGAATCGCAGAATGATGGCGGTGCATTGCACCGCGACGGCATGCCGTCTTCGGCGGAATTGCAGGCGATGCTGGCAGCCTTTCAGGAACGCGAAGCCGTATTGGAAGCGCGAGAGGCAGAGATCGAAGATCGCCAGAAGGCCCTGGGAATCGCCGATGCCGCGATTGATCGCAAATTGGCAGCTCTGGAGCAGGCCGAGGAAGCGCTGCGCTCTACCCTGGCGCTGGCGGATGGCGCGACCGAGGCAGATGTCGGTCGACTGACCACCGTTTACGAACAGATGAAGCCCAAAGAATCGGCAGCCCTGTTTGAAGAGATGGATCCCAATTTCGCCGCCGGCTTCCTGGCCCGTATGCGACCCGAAGCAGCAGCTGGCATCATGGCCGGCCTGAGCCCGGAAGCTGCCTATACTATCAGTGTTGTGATGGCAGGCCGTCACAGCGGTGTTCCCAAGGAATAACTTGTCTCTAGCGCTCAGGCTTTCTTAATCAGACTCGCCTAGGCTTGGATAAAGCAATTAGATTTGGAGTGACCCTATGGTCGGAATTGTAGGTATCCTGATTATCTTTGTCATGGTGTTCGGCGGGTATCTGCTGGCGGGTGGCAAAATGGGGATTATTCTTAAATCGCTACCCTTTGAGTTGATGATGATTGGCGGTGCGGCAGTTGGGGCATTCCTGATCAGCAACGACATGAGCAGCGTCAAGCATACCCTAAAAGATCTGGGCAAGGTGTTCAAAGGGCCCAAATGGAAGTCGGATGACTACCGCGATCTGCTCTGCCTGTTGTTTTCGTTGATCCGTATTGCCCGTGCCAACCCGGTCGAGGTTGAACAGCACATCGAGGATCCGGAAAATTCATCCGTGTTCAACAAATACCCAAAAATCCTGGCCGATGGCGAGGCGGTGAACCTGATCTGCGATACCATGCGCTCCGCTTCGATGAACTACGACGATCCGCACCAGGTTGAAGAAGTGCTGGAAAAACGCATGGAGGCCAACCATCATCACGCGCTGCATTCCAGCCACGCATTGCAAACCATGGCAGATGGCCTGCCTGCTTTGGGGATTGTGGCTGCGGTTCTGGGCGTGATCAAGACGATGGCCGCGATCGACCAGCCGCCCGAGGTGCTGGGCAAGATGATTGGTGGCGCGCTTGTCGGGACATTCCTTGGGGTTTTTCTGGCCTACGGCCTGGTTGGTCCTTTTGCCGACAAGGTGAAAACCATCACCGAAGAGGACTCGCATTTTTACAAACTGATCCGCGAAGTTCTGGTTGCAAACCTGCATAACCACGCGGCTGCCATCTGTATCGAAGTTGGTCGCCAGAACACACCTTCGCATATCCGCCCCGGCTTCTCTGAACTGGAAGAGGCCCTTAGATCGGTGAAACAGGACGCAGCATGATTTGGCGCGCATTTGCGATAGCCGCCCTTGGCGTGGCGGCGGGCTCAGCCCAGGCACAGACCATTGTTACCCGTTCCGGGGAACATGATGGCTTCTCTCGTCTGGTCATGCGCCTGCCCGATGGTGCCACATGGTCCCTGGACCAGTCCGGGCGGTCGGCAAGCCTTAAACTGAATGCGCCTTCGGCCGTCTTTGATACGTCGCGGGTGTTTGATCTGATCCCGCGCAAGCGGCTGCAACAGATCAGCCAGAGCGGTGCGGGGCAACCGCTGAAGATGGCTTTGGGATGTGACTGTAAGATCCGATCGTACCTGCAAGGCAATGGGTATCTGGTTGTCGATATTGCTGACGGTGATGGCAATCCGGTGGGCAATCGGCAAGTGGCCAGAAACCTGGGCGCCGCCCCGGTGCCGTCGGTCTTTGGCACCCTCTCTCTTGGTGCGCCTGTGGATATGCCTTCACAACAGCCAATGAATTCTGCGCCAGCGACTTCGGGTTATCGTTTCAATCTGACACAGGGTGCGGTTGCCGATGCACGCATAGCCTTGAGCCAGAATTCAACCCTGCGCCCCGGTCTTGCCGGCGGTGCAACAGCGCAGCCGCGCGCGGCAGAAACAGAGACAGCACCAGCCAAAACCAGTGCAGAACTGGCCGCCGAATCTGCTCGTTTTGCCGAGCCTGCGCCGGTTGGATCGCGTGGGTCTGCGGTTCTGGCGGCTGGCCTGGATGCCGAACTGGGATTGAACCAGCCGCAGATTGCCGCACCAGAAGAACCTGCGCCAGAAGACAAGAACCGTGAATTGCCCGAGGTTAATCTGTTGCTGAATATGGATGAAACCGCGCGGGCTGCCATCGTCAATGCATCCGAACACCGTCTGTTGCAACAGATTGGCCGGGCCGCGAACCAGGGCCTGCTGGATGTGGCTCAGGCCGCAACCGACGGCAACCGCCCGCTGGAAACGCTGGGCCGTTCAGATCGGCCGCTGAACCCGTTGGATAATGTTTCGGTGACCTCGGCGATTGACCGACAGACGGGGCTGTTTGCAACCCGTGATCCGGCGACGAAAGTGGATGACCATTGCATGCCAGATCGTCAGATCGCCGTGCATAGCTGGGGCAATGACAGTTCTTTTTCGGATCAGCTCGGCCCATTGCGGGGCGCCCTGGTGCGAGAGTTTGACGATATTAACCCGGCCAGCGTGCGGGCCTTGGCCAAGCTGTATCTCTATTTCGGCTTTGGGGCAGAGGCACGTTCTACGCTGGCAATGTTGCCACCCGAACGGGTCGATCCAGGGCATCAGGCTACACTTTTGGCGATGGCGGATCTGATGGACGGCCGGGATCTTGGTATCAACCATCCGTTTTCCGGCCAGCAGGGCTGCAACAGCGAAGCCGCGCTTTGGTCTGTTCTGGCGGATGGCAGCCTGCGCAAGACAGCCAATACCGATGCAATCCAGCAGGGGTTTGCCAGATTGCCGGTGCATCTGCGGGTGAACTTTGGCCCTCAGCTCAGCTCTTTGTTTGCCGAATCTGGAGAGCTTCACATTGCCGAGGCGATTCTTCGCTCGGTTGGTCGTACCGGTATGGACCATGTGCCCGAACTGAACCTGGCAGAGGCCGCGATTGCTGAGTTGGAAGGTGATACCGAGGTGGTCGCGGAAAAGCTGACCGACGAAGTGGCCGGACGGACCGAAAGCGCGCCAACGGCTTTGATCGACCTGATTACACTCAGCTATAAAGAGCGCAAGGCTTTGTCGCCGGATGTGCCAGAGTTGATCGCTTCCTACGAATTGGAAAGCCGGGAAACCGAACTGGGTGGGGCTTTGCGTCAGGCTGGCGTAATCGCGATGGCCTTGACCGGACAGTTCCCGCAGGCATTTGATGAACTGCAGAATGTGACCCACCGTGATGGGCCCGCCGCGCGGGTCGACGTGATCGAGCCATTGATGACGCTACTGACCGAACGGGCTGATGACGTGACCTTCCTGCAGTATGCCCTGGTCTTTGCCGGTCGGGCGACTGCCGCCGAAGCCGCGCCAGTGGCGGAAATCATGGCGCGCCGCTTGTTGGATCTCGGCTTTGCCGAGCAGGCGCAATCGCTGCTGCAAAAGCTGGCGCTTGAACCGGAAAACAAGGATCGCCGCTTGATGATGGCGGAAACCGCTTTGGCGCTGGGCAAACCACATAGCGCCCTGGTCGAGCTGATGGGGCTGGATGGCTCTGCTGCGAACCGGATGCGGGCCGAGGCCCTGTGGCGCAATGGTGAATATGCCCGCTCGGGTGAGTATATGCTGGCCGAAGAAGAAGTGAACGCTGCGGCGCGTGGGTTCTGGCATTCGGAAAATTCAGAAGGGCTTGAGACCCTGACCGCCGATGAGACTGCCCCCTTTGGTCAGGTCGCGACAGTAACGACCCAGATCTCCGAGACCAGCCAGGACCCGGAAGGCCTGTCGCCGCTGGCCCATGCCCGCGCGCTCGTCGATAGCAGTATCGGTACCCGCGATAATATTCTGGATCTGCTGAACCGGGTTGATGCTGCGAATAAACCGCCCGAGAGCTAGGCACTGGGAAAGCGAAGATCGCTAAAATCGTGAAAGGCCGTCCCGATGGGGCGGCCTTTCGTCATGGATGCTAACACTTTGTCAACGGTCTGAAACTAACTTGGATTTTAGAATAATCCCCGATTGGACAGGCAGAATGCCGTTAGCTTTACAAATCTCAGAACCGCTGAATGGCGGGGCAGGCGGGGCGTTTGCCCGCAGTGATGCCAGTTGTGATGCCTGCCGGGCGGTTCGCCGTCCGGCCTGGAACTGGCCCCAGACAGCAGCAGTAGCATGGCCTGTGAGATTGGGTTTTTCTGCTTTAAATCATTCAAAATCAGCATCTTCGTTACTCCCATCCGGCTTTGGTGGCGGGCTTTTGGCCCTGCACGGATCCGGTGATGAAATCAGCAATCTACCTGCTCCAGAACAAGAGAAACCTCGTGCCTAAGATAACTGCTCAACAGCTTTTTAGCCCGACCGTACTTTTGGCGCTGGCATTGATGGCGATCATCGTGATGATGATTCTGCCAATGCCGGCCTGGGTGCTGGACGTGGGTCTTGCCGCCTCTTTTGGGCTGGCAATCCTGATTTTCACCATCACCCTGTTTATCGAACGCCCGTTGGATTTCTCGTCTTTTCCGACGATCCTGCTGGCCTCTTTGATGCTGCGGCTGTCGCTGAACATTTCCTCGACCAAGCTGATCATTGGCCAGGGACATACCGGCACCGATGCGGCGGGCGACGTGATCCAGGGGTTCGCGCAGTTCGTCATGGGCGGCAGTGTGTTTCTGGGGTTGGTGACCTTTGGGGTTTTGCTGATCGTCAACTTCATGGTGATCAACAAGGGTGCGGCCCGGATGGCCGAAGTCGGGGCGCGGTTTGCCCTGGACGGGATGCCGGGCAAGCAGATGGCGATTGATGCTGATATGGCTGCTGGTGCCATTGACCATGCCACGGCCAAGGCGCGCCGGGAAAACGACCAGAAGGAAACCACTTTCTTTGGATCTCTGGATGGGGCCTCGAAATTTGTCAAAGGCGATGCGGTTGCAGGCCTGCTGATCACCCTATTGAACCTGGTCATGGGCTTGGTCATGGGGGTTCTGGTGCACGGAATGCCGGTCTCGGCCGCCTTTGAAACCTATGCAATTCTGACTGTTGGCGATGGTCTGGTATCGCAGATTCCATCTGTGATCATTTCGATTGCCGCCGCGCTGCTGCTGGCCCGTGGCGGTGCAACCGGCGCGACTGATATTGCGCTGGTGGATCAGTTCGGCAAACATCCGGCGGCGCTGGCCACGGTTTCTGTACTGATGATCATGTTTGCACTGGTGCCCGGCCTGCCTTTCCTGCCGTTTCTTATCGGTGGCGGGATTCTTGGCTTTGCGGCCTATCGTTTGCAGATGAAGGTTCAGGCCAGGGAAGAGGCCGAAATCGAAGAAGAAATGGAAGAAACCGCCAACCCAACACCAAGCAAGGCGCTGGGGGATATTCTGGATCTTGACGATCTGCACCTGGAGTTCGCCCCGGATCTGGTCAGCATGGTGCTTGATGCCGGCACCGGGCTGGATGCGCGCATTGCCAATATGCGGACCCATATCGCCACCAGCTTTGGTCTGATCCTGCCGGAAATCCGGCTGACCGATCAGGCCGATCTGGACCGTGGGACTTATGTGGTCAAGGTGCAGGGTGTGGAACAGGTGCGCGGGACGCTGCATCCCGATATGGTACTGGCGCTGATGCCCGACAACCACGATGCACTGCCCCCTGGAACCGATGTGACCGAACCCGTCTATGGTGCCCCCGCGCGCTGGATCAAAGGGGTGCAACAGCAGGACGCGGTTCTTGCCGGGGCCACCGTGGTAACCCCGCCTGAAATTCTGGCGACCCACCTTCTGGAGGTGATCAAGCAGAACTTTGCCCGCCTGTTGACCTTCAAATCCCTGCGTCGTTTGCTGAATGAGATGAGCGAGCTGTCGGATCCCTTCCGGGCCGAAGCGAACCGCAAACTGCTAGAGGATCTGGTGCCTGACAAGGTGCCAATGGATACGCTGCATTCGGTGCTGCGCCTGCTGCTGGAAGAGCGGGTCTCAATCCGTAATATTCCGCTGATCCTGGAAGCCATCGCCGAAGCCCGCGTGCATGTGACCCAGCCAGAAGCCATCTGCGAACATGTGCGTCAGCGCCTGGGTTTCCAACTGGTGGCCGAAATGAAGCGCGCGGATGGAACCATCCCGCTGATTCAGCTGGCACCGGAATGGGAAGAAACATTCTCGACCTATCAGGTGGATGTCAGCGGCGGCAATCTCGATGTGGCGCTACCACCGGATATGTTCAACCGTCTCGCCGAAGGGCTGAGCGAACGTTTGACCACGGTGACAGATCAGGGTGTTTTTGCCGCTGTCGTGACCTCTACCCGGCGTCGCCGTTATCTGCGCACCATTCTGAAATCGCGTGGCATCACCAACCCGGTGCTCTCCTTCGAGGAAATCGGTCTTGAGGCCCGCCCGGCACTGGTGGGAATGGTCGCCGCATGACACCGCTGGACTTTCCTCCGGAATTACGGGCGTTTCTTGGGGCGAGTTTCTGGCATTTTGCCATTGTCTTTTTGCGCGTCGGAGCGATGACCTCTGTCTTGCCGGCCTTTGGCGAACAATATGTGCCAATGCGGGTCAAACTGGCGATTGCCGTTGCCTTTACCTTCGTCGTCGCGCCAGCGCTGGCGCGGTTCCCAGAACCGGAAACGCCCCTGCATTTTGCCAACCTGGTCGTGAGCGAAACAATTATTGGCCTAGGCATGGGCATTGCGGTCCGGCTGTTTGTGATGGGGCTTCAGATCGCTGGCACCATCGCAGCACAGAGCACCTCTTTGTCGCAGGTTCTGGGCAATATCGGTGCCGAGGCACTGCCCGCCATTGGGGGTGTCTTGCTGGTCTCGGGGCTTGCCCTGGCGGTGATGATGGGGCTGCATGTTCGGGTGGCCGAGTTCCTGATTTATTCCTATCAGATCTTTCCGGCAGGCGCCTATCCAGATCCGGCCGGTTTTTCGGAATGGGGCATTCACCGGATTGCCAAGGCCTTTTACATGGGCTTCACCCTTTCGGCGCCCTTCTTGATCACGGCGGTGATTTACAACCTGACACTAGGGGTGATCAACCGCGCCATGCCACAGTTGATGGTGGTCTTTATTGGCGCACCGGTGATCACCTTTGGCGGATTGTTCATTTTGATGGTGGCCAGCCCGATGATCCTTGATGTCTGGATCCGAGAGATGATGACCTTCTTCTCCGATCCCGGAGGTGGCCTGCCATGAGCGATGACGACGATTCAGAAAAGTCATTTGAGCCCACCGAAGAGAAACTGCGAAAGGCGCGGGAAAAAGGTGAAGTTGCCAAATCCACCGACCTATCGGTTGCGGCGGCCTATATGGGGCTGGTTGTTGCCTTTTATGCGTTTGGTTATGACATGGTCACCGGGCTTGGCACGGTGTTGATGTCGATAATTGACCAACCGGACCGGCTGGCAAAGCAACTGTTTTCGGGTAATGGCACCCCTCCGGTGGGCGGCATGATTGCTGCCATGGCCTGGCCGCTTATTCCGTTGTTTATGATTCCCTTTGTTCTGGTTCTCTTGTCGATCGTTGGTCAAAGAGCCATGGTTTTTGCCACCACCAAGCTCGAACCAAAAATGTCGCGGATCTCGGTGGTTTCCAACGCCAAGAACAAATTTGGCCGCGCTGGGCTGTTCGAGTTTGGCAAAAGCACGATCAAGCTGATGCTCTATTCGATCTGCTTGGGGGTCTATCTGAACTACCGAATGCCTGAAATGATCGCCTCGGCGGCAACCGGGCCTTTTTCGGTGATCAAGATGCTGGCCGAGCTGGGGATGGAATTCCTGGTGATCGCGCTGCTGATTTCGCTGATCATCGGCGTGGTTGATGCGATCTTCCAGCATGATGAACACCGCCGCAAAAACATGATGTCGCGCAAGGAAATCATGGACGAGCATAAAGACTCTGAAGGCGATCCGCATATGAAGAACAAGCGCCGCCAGAAAGCCCAGGAAATTGCTATGGGACAGATGATGGCCGCAGTGCCAGAGGCCAGCGTCGTCATCGTCAACCCGACCCACTATGCGGTGGCGCTGCAATGGGGCGGTGGTGCCGGGACTGCGCCGGTCTGCGTCGCCAAGGGCGTCGACGAGGTTGCCGCCACCATCCGGCGCATCGCCAATGAAAATGCCGTTCCAATCCACTCTGATCCGCCGACGGCACGGGCGCTCTATGCGACCATCGGCATCGGCGACGAGGTGGAAGAAGAATACTATGCACCAGTCGCCGCAGCGATCCGGTTCGCCGAAGAGATGCGCCAGCGGGCCAAAGGAGGAATCTAATGCAACAGAAGATGGCAATGCTGACCCAGATGGCCGCCGTAACCGAGGCGCAATATCTGAAGGAACACGCCAAGATCAAACCGATTCTCGACCATGAGGCACGCTTGCGTGGACAGATCAGCAAGCTCGACGCACAGGTGCAAGAGGCCCGCGAAGAGGCCAACAAGGACATGCCGATGAAAGCCCTGGGCGCAGATCTGTTGTGGCAGGGCTGGCACACCAATGCGCGGCGCAATCTCAACATGCAGTTGGCGCAGGTGACCGCCCGCAAGCTGATGGCAATGGATCGCCTGCGCAAAAGCTTTGGCCGCAAGACGGCGGTGGGGGATATGGTGAAGACCGAGAAAACCCGGATCAAGACCCTGCGCGCCAAGACGCTGGAAGAACAACTGCTGCAATTGTGAGGTTCAGCCCCTGATGCGCCCCGCAGGGGCCGATAAAGGTAAGCCTGTGCCCCAGGCTACATTGTTCTTATCTTGGCAGACATCTTGGCTAAACGGGTTTTGCGCCCGCCATTTTCATTACAAGGAAGCACTGCTTTTTCTGGTCACAGTGTTCGCAACAGAAGCTCGAATATCAGCATTCCGGCAATCGACATGGTCACAGCGCTGGCGATCATCGGGCTGGTTGCGTTCTCGAGAGCCTCTGGGATCAATTCGGACAGGGTCATCCAGATCATAGCGCCGGCAGCCAAGCCCAGCCCGACGGGCAGGAACGGCGTGAAGAACGTCACGAACATGAAGGCAGGTACCGCTAGAACCGGCTGAGGCAGGCTTGAGAAAACGCTCCAGCCCATTGCCTGCCAGATCTTGGTGCCCCTTGGAATCAAGACAAGCGCGATGGCAAGCCCTTCGGGAATGTTGTGTACGGCAATCGCTGCGGTAATAAATTCACCCAGATTGCCGTCACCGGCATAGGCAACACCAACGCCGACGCCCTCAGCCGCGGAATGCAATGTCATGATCCCGACAATCATCAGCATCTTGATGGCATCCGCCCCTTTGACTGCGCCAAAGCGGAAGTCGTCGTAGCGTTCAATGATGCTGTAGCTTAGCGCGATAAACATGAAACCGCCAAGCAGCCCCAGAATTGTGCGAATGGGGCTAAGCGCGCTTCCCTCCTTGAGCAGACTGAAGCTGGCCGCGAGCATCAACCCAGCAGCGATACCATTACAGATGGAGACGGCTTTAGGCGACATCTGGCGCCAGAATACAAACGGCAAAGGGCCAAGGCCAGTTGCCAGCGCCGTGACAAGTGCTGCAAGAAAAACAAGGATGACTGGGTCCATGATGGCCTCGATCTGGACAGAATTTCTAATGCAAAGGGGCTGCCGCATCAGTTAGTTTGGAATCATTCTAATATTATTTAGGTGAATTCTAGATCTCTGTGAAGCAAATTTCCACAGCCCCTGAAAACGGATTCCTAAGGGCTTGGCCGCCAAAGAAGGCGAAATAACCATTGTGGTGACCACTGCGAAGGTTCGCAAAACCGGCTACGCCGAAAGCCAGCCTGTGGCACCGCGCGTGTTCCTGGGCTCGATATGAAAACGCCGACGCCTGAAGGATACAGGCATCGGCGTTGCAGGTCTTGTCCGGGTCAGATCCGGGTGGCGGGTGCCTTAGACGTCCTGACGCGAAATTTCTACGATCAAAACGTCATAGACGCTTTTGCCCAGTTCCTTTTGTGCGGCTTCGCGCAGGGCGGTGCGCAGCGGGTTGAGCACATCAGAACGGGTAAAGGCCCCGCGAAAGCCGCCCATATTGGCGTGGTCAAACAGCACCTGCAGGAAGGCATCGCGCAGTTTGGGTTCCAGCATCCGAATTTTGTCGCTCATGCCAGGCTTTGCTTCCAGGCTAAGCGCAATCACCACCAGAGAGGAAAGATCGTCACGCTCGACCACGGGGATCACAAACTGGTTGTCGATCTTGACGTATTCGCGGTCCTTTTCAGGCGCAAGATGATCCGATCCAGTATCGTCCTCCGCGTGAGAGTCCGCAGCCTCGTCGGCATGATCAAGGTCGTCGCCCATGTTGTCGTCGGTGGCATGGGCCGTTGCGGGCTCTGGGGCGGGGGCCAGCATGATACCAGCCCCAATTCCAGCCCCGGTTCCAACCATCAGCAAGATAACAGGAAGTAATTTAGCGATCATGGGTCACCTCAGAATGGTAGGATCGCGTCCAGCACTTGCTGGCCGTATCGGGGTTGTTGCACATCGGTAATCTGTCCACGTCCACCATAAGAGATGCGCGCCGAGGCAATCTTGTCATAGGTGATTTCATTCTGGCGGCTGATGTCCTGTGGCCGGACGTAGCCGGACACAAGTAGCTCACGCAGTTCAAAATTCACCCGGACTTCCTGTTTGCCGCTGATGGCAAGTACACCATTTGGCAAGACATCGACCACGGTGGCGGCGACGCGCAGTTCCAGCTTTTCGCTGCGTTTGACGGATCCATTCCCCTTGGAGCTGCTTGACCCGGACAGATCAACCGCATCCGCCGAAGAGGCGCCATCGGGCAGGTGTTCGTCAAGCCGCTGTGGCAGGCCCAATAGCTGCGGCATGCCCAGGCTTTCGGCGCTGGAGCGCGAGCGGCTGGTGCCGTTGGAGATTTCGGCCTCTTCGTCGATCTGGATCGCAACGGTAAGGATATCACCCTTGTTGATCGCCCGGCGATCCCCCAGCAGCGAATTCTGCGACCCGCTCCAGAGAGAGGAACCATCAACAGCGCGTTGGTTCTGGACCTCGTTGGGCAACCCCTGCCAGAGCATGGCAACATGTTCCGGGGATTCCGCAGCGGGGGACATGGTGGGTGGTTTGCCGATGTGATCCATGCGGGCGCAGGCCCCCATAAGGACCAGGCCGGCAAGTGCAATTTTGGTGGCAACTGTTTTCGTTTTCATTATCTTACCTCTACTGTCCCATCTGAGTTGACGCGCCCGGTCACGGTGCTGCGCGACGCCAGGTTCATGACTTTAATCCATTCGCCTTCGGCACCGCGCGCCAAGGCACGGCCTTCTGCCAGAATCGTTAGCGCGCCGCGGTGAAACGAGAGCATGACAAGATCGTTCCGGTCGACGATGGCGGCGGGGCCGATATCGCCGGGGCGCATGGGGCGCCCGGGATACAGCGGCACACGGGCTTCCATTCCCACCACTTCATTTGCATCGGACATAGCCCCTGCCACCTGGACCGGTTTAAAGGTCAGGTCGCTGGCACGAATGACTTCTTTGGCGCGGATGGTACGCAGGGGCACCAGAATATCCGCCCAGGCGGGCTGAACAGTCAGTGCAATGAGAAGGGCGAGAATGTGTTTCATTAGCGGATCTGTGTCGTTGCTGACATCATCTGGTCGACGGCAGAGATGACTTTGGAGTTCATTTCATAGCCGCGCTGGGCTTCGATCAGTTCGGTCACCTGGCGCACTGAATCAACAGAGCTGCCTTCCAGATAGCCCTGTCGCAGGGTGCCCAGGCCGTCTTCGCCGGCGGTGGATACATTTGGCGCGCCCGAGGCTTCGGTCTCTGCAAAGAGGTTGCTGCCGATCGCTTCCAGCCCCTTGGGGTTGGTAAAGCTGGCCAAGTTGAACTGACCCAGCAGCTGGCCCTCGGGTGTTTCGTCAAAATAGGCGTAGATTTCACCTTCGGCATTGATCGAAATGCTCAGCGCGTCATCCGGGATGGTCACGTCCGGGGCGACGGTATAGCCGTCCGAGGTGACGATCAGCCCCTCGGATGAGCGTTTCAAAGAACCATCCCGCGTATAGCCGCTTTGCCCAGATGGCAGAGTGACTTCGAGATAGCCTTTGCCTTCGATGGCGACATCCAGATCGCTATTGGTCTGTTCCAGCGCCCCCTGTTGCAGATGCACAGAGATGGCGGCAGGCCGCACACCGAGGCCGACCTGCACACCGGTTGGCAGGATCGTGCCATCAGATGCGTTGATCGTGCCGGCGCGGCTGACCTGCTGATAGTGTAGATCGGCAAATTCAGCCCGGCGCGGGTTGTAGGCTGTGGTGTTCATATTGGCGAGGTTGTTCGCAATGGTTTCAACACGCAGTTGCTGTGCGCTCATACCAGTTGCAGCGATTTTTAGGGCACGCATCGGTTGTCTCCTACGATTTGATCAGGTTTTTAATGGCGTTACGAATGCGCTGGTCTTCTGTTTCCAGGAAACTCTGGCCCATTTCATAGGCGCGCTGAATTTCAATCATGCGGGTCACCTGGGTGATCGCATTGACGTTGGAGCCTTCAAGATAGCCCTGCACCATCTTGGCGCCCTCCGCGTCGACGATTTCACCTTCGGCGCGGAACATCACACCGTCCTCACGCATCAGGATGGTGTCTTCGTCTGGCTGGAACAGACCAATCTGACCAACCGCATTGCCATCGGCGGTGATGGTGCCGTTGGCGCCCACCTGGATTGATCCTGCGGTGCCTGGCACAAAGACAGGCGCGCGGCCTGCATCCAGAACCCGGTGGCCATCCATGGTCACCAGATCGCCTTCGGCATTGGGTGAAAAAGCACCCGAGCGGGTCAGCCGTTCGCCCTGCGGGGTCTCGATCATGAAATAGGCATCGCCTTCGATGGCAAAATCAAAGGTGCCGCCCGTCTGGGTCAGCTGCCCCTGTTCCATCGAGGTGTTGAAAATATTGGCCCGCGCCATGGACAGCGATTCCTGCCCCTGAGAGGACTGTACAAATTCCGAAAAGATCAGTCCTTCGGAGCGGTAGCCCGTGGTCGCGGCGTTGGCGATGTTGTTTGCTACCACACGCATTTCACGCATGAGACCCGTCTGACGGGATAGGGTTGCATAGCCTGCAGATTCCATCACTAAACTCCTGCAATCAAAGGAATGACATGGCCATTGAAAAAGGCCACGAGCGTTTGGGTCATGAAGCCCATCGACATCCAGAATACGACGACAATGGCCGCCAGTTTGGGAACAAAGGTCAGGGTCATTTCCTGGACCGATGTCAGGGCCTGAAACAGGCCAATGGCAAGGCCAACAACCAGGGCCACCGCCAGGATCGGCAACGACATGGTCACCCCGGCCCAAAGCGCCTGTCGCAAAGTGTCGTAGAATTGGCCTTCGCTCATCATGGGCTTAGACCGGCATCCGAAGGATTTCTTGGTAGGCTTCGACAACCTTGTTGCGCACGGTGACGGCGGTTTCGACGGCCAGTTCGGTCTGTGCCAGGGCCTGTACCAGGGCATGTGGATCACCACTGCCTGTCATGGACTGCACGGCAGTCTGTTCGCCAACCTGCATGGTATTGTTAAAGCTGGCAAAGCTGTTGCGCAGTTGATCGGTGGCGCTGGTGCCATGGAATTCCGGGTCAACCTTGGTGGCGGGGCGGGCGGCGGCGTAGCCACCAGCGGCGGCAGTGATAGAGCGAATATCCATTCTGGATCTCCTCGAATGTGGTTAGCGTTTCAGCAGGTTCATCAGGGACGATGACATGCTGCGGGTTTGTTCAAACATTTTCAGGTTGGCGTCGTAGCTGCGCTGGGCTTCGCGGGCATCCGCGATTTCAATCATCAGATCTACGTTAGAGCCTTCATAGTGGCCGCTGGCATCCGATAGCGGATGCGAAGGATCATAGACGCTCTCCAGATCGCTGCGGTCCAGAGAGACGCGGCCGGTCTTGACGCGCTCGACGTCATTTTTGAGATCGCGCACGGCTTCAAAGGGAACGCTTTTGCGGCGATAGCCGGGGGTATCAGCGTTCGAGATATTTTCAGAGACGTGACGCAGCCGGGTGGCCTGTGCCTTCAGGCCGCTGGCGGTCACACTCAGGGAATTGGCGAATTCACTCATGGATCATGCTCCTCTAACCGCGACCCAGGCTGGATCGCAGTATGTTCATCGATGATTTGTAGATGGCGAGCGCACGGTCGTGCTGACGCTTGACCTCAACCCCGTTGAGGATTTCCTCTTCGATAGAAACCGTGTTGTCATTGGGGTCGGCACCATCTGACGACGTGGTTACAGCCCAGTCCATATTGGAACCATTGATGCCATTCAGATGCGAGCCACGAGAGGCCACCATGTCACCAGGGCGTGGCCCGGCGGCATAGACCTCCTTAAAAGGTTTGATATCCTTGGCGTGATAGCCAGGGGTATCTGCATTGGCGATGTTCTGTGACACCAATGCCTGGCGCTTCCCTGCATGGGTGGCCATTGAGTATGCGATTTTAAAAACGTTCAGTTCAGTAAACACCGGGGCTTCTCCCTCGATCAATTTCAATCAAGGCTTAACCCTGATTCCTTTAGAAATTGTTTCAGGAACTAGATGGAGGCCTCAGGCCATGATCGCAGAGCTGAAAGCTTTGACTGAACAAATCGCCGGTCAGAAACTGGCAACCTCTATGGGGCGCGTCAGCGGTATCTCGGGTGGGGAAATTGAAATATCCGGCCTAGAGAGAGAGGCACGAATCGGTGATCGCCTGGTCCTTGTCCGTGGCCCAGGGGATGAGTTGCACGGCGAAGTCCTGAAGATTGATATAAACAAAATCAGCATGTTACCAGATCGTGCGCCAGATCGTGTGGCCATGGGCGACCGGGTGAGCCTACATCCGGCGCCGGAATTTGCACCGGGTGACAACTGGATTGGTCGGGTGATTGATCCCTTTGGTGTGCCGCTGGATGGCAAGCCGATGCTGCGCGGAGAGAAGGCCCGAGACCTGATGGCACCGCCGCCAAAAGCGGCGGGTCGGCGTCATATGGGGGCGCGTCTGGACACCGGGCTTGCGGTGTTCAATACGATTCTCCCCGTCGTTCAGGGCCAGCGTATCGGTCTTTTTGCGGGGTCGGGTGTTGGTAAATCGACATTGCTTGCAAAAATGGCGCAATTTATGGAGGCCGATGTCGTCGTCATGGCGCTGATTGGTGAACGTGGCCGCGAAGTGAATCACTTTGTTGAGGATGTTTTGGGCCCCGAAGGCATGAAGCGCGCGGTTGTGGTTGCCGCCACCTCGGATCAATCAGCGCTTGTGCGTCGTCGCAGCGCCTGGGCTGCCATGACCATCGCCGAACATTTCCGCGATCAGGGAAAGAATGTTCTGTTCATGGCCGATTCCGTGACCCGATTTGCCGAAGCCCACCGGGAGATCTCTGCCGCCTCGGGGGAGGCACCGGCGCTGCGGGGCTTCCCTCCATCGGTGACGCCACTTATCACGGGGCTGTGCGAACGTGCGGGGCCTGGGTCTGAGGGGCAGGGTGATATCACGGCGGTCTTTAGCGTCTTGGTTGCCGGCTCTGACATGGATGAACCAATCGCAGATATTCTGCGCGGGGTTCTGGATGGGCATATCGTGCTCAACCGTGAAATTGCTGAACGTGGCCGCTTTCCGGCCGTGGATGTGTCGCGCTCTGTCTCGCGGAGCCTGCCCGCGGCGGCCACCCCGGAAGAGAACGCTGCCATTCTGGAGGTGCGTAAGTTCCTTGGATCCTATGAGCAATCCGAAGTGATGATCCGCGCCGGTCTATATTCCGAAGGCAATGACGCGGTGCTGGATCAGGCCGTGAAGATCTGGCCCGAGCTGGACGCCTTCTTTGGCAAGGAAGACCCGCAGGGCGTAGAGAACAGCTTTAACCGGCTGCAATTGATGCTGCGCCGCGCCAGCAAGGGGCGCTAACAAAGGAAAACAGCGTTCCCCCCCCTGCGGGGCAGCGCTGGCCTGCGGCCCGGCAGCGGCTACAGACCTAGGCAATGCCAAAAGCAGAACATGAAAAGGCGCCGACCAGATAGTCTGGCGGCGCCTTTTTCAATGTGACGGTTCGTTTTGTCAGGTCGCCTGGATATCAGGCTTGCAAGAGTGAAAGAGCCGCCGAGCTTGACGAATAAGCGTTGCCAACGGCGGCAACCTCGGCGCGGGCCAGATAGGTGATCGCCAGCTTGTTCATGTCTTCTTCGCTGGACAAGGAGCTGAGATCATCGGTGCCCAGGAACCGCTGCGCCGCCTCTTGGTAGACGCGCACCTGCTGATCAACATCAATCAGGTTGATCGATTCCGGCAGGTTCAGGGTGACCTGCATCATCTTCGCCAGCTGCGGCTGGCCAATGATATTGTACCACTGGGCTTTGACGGACGGCCCGTCTTCTTCGGCGTCGTCGGGGAGGATGACCTCTTGCAACTCGCGCAGGGCATAAAGCGCGATCCGCATGGTTTCGTCCTGCTCTCCAACGGCAATCTCGAAGGATTGTGCCTCGTTGTCGGCCACGATGGCCGCCATGGCAACAGGGTCGGTATTGGTGCGGGTTTCCCCTCCACCAAAGCCAAAGGCCTTGGAGAAATCAACCCAGCGGCTGTCATCCAGCTTGGAGGCCAGGTTGCCATCGGCGGTTGTGCCCTCTTCCAGAACCTTTTGGATCATCGCCTTGTAATCAATCTGATCTTCCAGGCCAAAAGCCTTCAGGGCGACCCCCAGCAGGCGGCGATCCTTGACCAGATCCTCTGCCGAACTGATATTCCCGATGTTCTCGGTGAAATAGTCATTCTCGCGCTTCAGAACGGTGTCGTTCTTGAAGTTCTCGAATTGGTCATCATAGGTCGACTGCAAGAATGTCCAGCCGGTGATGCCAGTTGACAGAAGGATTGGCTCAAAGCTCATGAGGGGCGTATCGCCAGCAGGCGATCCTCTCTTGGCAACAGGCCACGCAGCGCCTTGAGGCAGCGATAGTGGTTGTTGCTCAGCAGGGCTTCGGTGGCCTCGGCCAGGCTGGCGCGGCTGTCCGAATCGTGGAAGACTTGGCTCAGCTCTTCGATGTGGCGCAGCATTGGCATACGGCCCTCTTCGGGGTCGGTATCACCGGTCAGCACCAGCTGTGCGGCATAACAGACCCGGCGCACAGGCGTTGTGGCCTCTTCCGGGTGAATTGCGTCACGCAGGCGCAGGATATTGGCGTCCGGGGTCACAATCGACAGACGGCTGCGGCGGTCCCCGTTTTCAATGACAGCGCCATTGACCAGAACGCGTTCTTTTGGGGCAAGTTTGAGAACTAGTCCACTCATTATTATGTTGCTCCGCTGCGAAGGCCACGCATGATGGCCGTGTTGATTTCTACCAGCGGCCGGATGTTCGCCTCGCGCGACATGACCTTGCTGGTGTGTTGTTTGGTGAATGCAGCAAGCGAGATGATGTGCTCTTTCAGTTCCATCGGCAGCCCATTGTCTTCGCTGGCGACGTCTGCGGCGAAAAGGATCCAAAGCCTGCGATTGGCGCTGACTGCGGCGATCATTTCCTTGAAGTCGTAAGGACGCGCCTTGGCAGCTGTAATCATTTGTCGTGTGATGCGGGCAACGGCATCGAATTCCAGATCTTTGACTGTTCGCGTAGGGGCTTTTGCCGCCGAATAGGCACTTGTCGCTTTCATAAGTGCATTCACGTGTTTTCCTAACGTTTTATTTCTTCAGATTCTCTGAGAAGAGGGAACCGGGGCGCGGTGAACGCGCCCCGGTTCAAGTCGTTTAGCGGAACAGCTGCTGCAGAGTTTCAGGCTGCTTGTTCGCAATGGTCAGCGACTGCACGGCCAGCTGCTGCTGAGTCTGAAGGGCCTTCAGACGGGCAGATGCTTCTTCCATGTTGGCGTCGGTCATTGCAGACACACCCAGTTTCATCGCATCGGTCAGTTTCGATACGAATTCACCCTGGTCCTTCAGACGCGAAGCGTCCGCACCCAGCTGAGCAGCGCCGGTGATGGCGGTGGACAGCATGGCTTCGATTTCACCCATTGCAGTTGCCGCAGTTGCGGCGTCTGTAATGGCTGTCATGCCGGCGATGTCGATGTTGGTCTCGAAGTCAACAGTGGCAACCGAGATCTCGACAGGTGTAGGTGTGCCGGAGGGACCAACGCGGTCCAGCGAGGCGAGAACGCCCAGAGATGTTGTGGTGTTGCCATCAACATCAGCGGCCAACAGGTTGGCGCCGTTGAACTGAGACGCGCTAATGATCGAAGTGATCTGTGCAGTCTTCTTTGCCATGTCGGCCTGAATGGTGGTGTGGTCAACGTTTTCGGATTGCGCCGAAACCGCCAGCTGTTTCATTTCCTTCAGAACGTCAACGATCTGTTCGGCGCCGGCAGAAGCAACGGCAACGGTGGCTTCACCAACGTCAAGGCTGTCCTGAATGGCGGCGAAACCAGAGATGTCAGATTCCATGGTCTTGGAAATCGCCCAAACAGCGGCGTTGTCTTTGGCGCTGCCGACCTTTTTACCAGTGGAGACTTCGGCCTGGGTACCTTCCAGATTGTCGTTCACCATCGACAGAGTCTGGAGTGCAACCATTGCGCCACTGTTTGTCAGAATGCTGGTCATAGTATAGTTCCTTTAGCGATCGAGACACTTTGGTCTCTAGTTTTTCCCAGCCCCGAAGGGCATTTTAGCGTCTTTCTGACAGTGCGTTCCGCCGATCGGCTTCCGCGCCACCCCAGTGATGAGATGCAAGATGACATTGCAGCGAAAGGTGCTAAGGGAGTGCTAATGTCCAAGGGGGCATTTCCTAGAATTTTACTCAACCGCGGCAGATCCTTAGCTACGCTTTTCCAACCGCTGACCCATTGCGGTGCCATAGCGTGATTTGCGCCCGGCGCTGTCATACACATCAAGCCCTTTCTTGACCCGGCGCAGTTCAGACATACGGGCGGCCACGCTGCGGATGCCTTCCATCGCACTGTTGAGCAGCTCTTGATTGCGTGACACCTTTGTCTGCACTTTGCTGAGAGTGCTGCGTTCCAGGTTCTCAATCATGTTGAGTTGCGCGATGACCGCCTCTTTGCGGACCAGCAGATCTTGGATCTGATCCAGCTCGCCGCGCACCAGGGCGCCGCGTTCTTGATCAAGGATGTTGTCCAGTTCTTCGATAAGGCTCTGTGGGGTAAGGTCAGTCATTAAAGGAATCCTTCATTGCGTGATAAAGTGATTCGGCGAGGCCGATGCCGCCGGATTCAGTGATTTGTTCCGCCTGCGCGCGCACGAGGAAGCTGGAGAACTGGTCTTCGCCAGCGCCGCCTCCGCCCAGGCCTTCGCGGCTTTTTCCAAGCCCGGCAGATTTCAACATTTCAGTTAGAAAAGAGGCTTCTAGCTTCTTGGCGGCGTCCCGAATCGCATCCTCTTGCGAGGGGCGTTGAAGCGCAGGTGAAGGGGGCGCCGCCTGATGAACTGTTGTCAGATTGGCCATTCCGCAGGTCTCTCCAGTTTAAATCCAGCTTTAGATGATTTTTCTGAGATTGCCCCAAGAGCGGTTAAAATTACCGTAACCGCTTTGCGCTAGTTAGGAGGGCATCGAGATAGAATGTCTGGAATCCTATGCTTACAAGTATACTCTTTGGTCAGGCGCGCCCCGG
Source organism: Pseudophaeobacter sp. (assembly GCF_048267565.1). NCBI lineage: Bacteria > Pseudomonadati > Pseudomonadota > Alphaproteobacteria > Rhodobacterales > Roseobacteraceae > Pseudophaeobacter > Pseudophaeobacter sp. The sequence goes on from NZ_JBLWXG010000002.1 coordinate 246,419, forward strand.
CGCTGCAGACCAGGCCGGCGCCAAGGCGACACAAAGCCCGACGCGACAGCAAAGCACGCGCAGCTTCTCTGATCATATGGATGATCGCGCCCGTCGCCGCGAAGCAAATTCCGTTTCCGACAAAGATCGCGCTGATCAACCTGAAAAACAGACTGAAAAAGCTGCAGACAGCAAGACTGTAGAGGCAGGGACGAAGCCCGCCGCACAAAAACTGGTAGTCGCAGGCCAGGCCGATGCAGGCCCGCAGGTCGATGACACAGCGGCGCTGCCCTTTGACGGCGAACTGACAGGGGCTGCCGACGACAGCGCAGAGTTCCCTGAAATATCGGCTGAGGCAGCAGAAGGTACCGACCTTCCCGCAGAAAACGCTGACTTTACCGCAGAGGATGCCGACCTTCCCGCAGAAGGCGCTGATCTTCTTGCGGAAGACGTGGTTAAACTTGGTCTGGTCGCACCGGGCGATACACAACAAAAGCCTGTGCGCTCCACATCAGGCGATTCGTCTGAGGCCGTCGCGCGGGTGCAAAACACCGCCGCTGCGCCAGCAGAAGACGGGGCAGAAATTGCACTGCAAGCTGCCGCAACCGCCAAGGTGGAGCCGCAGAGCGGCAAGCCACCAGCTACTGCCGTCGCCGGTCAGGTGCAGGGGGGCTCTCGGGCGGTGGCTCAGCCGAGCGCGACAACAGCCGCAGCAGAGGTCACCGTTGCCGCCACTACTGATTCCCCCAAGGGCGGTGATGTTGATCTACCCGCATCCGAGCGCCAGGCCAGCATAGGGGCACCCCAGACAGCACAGCGCGTGCAGGAGGGGGTGAACTGGCAGGTTCAGACCGGGGCAGGCGCGTCCAAATCTGCGGCACCCCTTGCCGTGGGTGCAGCCGGTAAGGAGGGCGTCGCTCAGCCTGTGCCTCTCCCCGCCGCAGATACAGATCCCGCAACACAGGCTGCTGCGGTGGATGCGAGCGGTAAATCCGCTGGCAGCAAATCACCGGGCCTTGCCGAAACCATGGCGGCTGTTGGGCAATCGCGCGCGGCGGCAGCCAGTGAACCGGGCCGCCGGGCGCAGGGCCGCGCACATGAATCGCGTGAGGCACAGGCCATCGTGTCGGGCAATGCCGTGACGGGGGCCGCTGCGGCGGGCGTGAAATCCGCTGCGGCTGCGCAGATCAGCGCTGTTCAGCAGGCCTTTGCCGCCCAGGTTCTGGGCGCTGATGGCGGTGCAGCGGGTGGACGTGGTGCCGAGGCGCAGCTTTTGACGGGTGATCCCGCCGTTGATATGCCCGGCCTATCGCAGTTGCTGACCGAAGCGGTCCTTCAGCCGGGCACCGTTCATCGCCCAGAAACACCGCGCCTGATTGCAGCGCAACTGGCCCAAGCCATTGTGGCCAAGGGGGATCGCAACGTTGATGTTGCCCTGAACCCAGAGGAGCTTGGCCGGGTCAAAATGCGGGTCAGCACCAGCGAATCAGGGATTACGGTGGTGATTCAGACCGAACGCCCGGAAACCGGCGATCTGATGCGCCGCCATATCAACGAGCTGGCAGATGAATTCCGCAAGATGGGGTTCGAAAACATTTCTTTTGAATTCAACGGTGGTGGTGCGTCGGGGGGGCAGACCCAAGGCGACAGTGAAAGCCAGGCCGGTGTTGGCATATCCGGCACCGGACACAGCGATGATTTGACTGCGGCAGAGGTCGCAGAAACACAGGTACAACATCTCCGGCTTGGAAATGCCGGCGTGGACATGAGGGTTTAAGCGATGACAACTGAAGTATCTTCTGCCAGCGCGGGGGTCACACCCCGCCCGGCAAGCGCCGCCGCCAGAGGCGGTACCAACCTGACTTCTGATTTTGACACTTTCATCAAGCTGTTGACGGCCCAGGCAAAATACCAGGACCCGACAGAGCCAATGGACAATACCGAATATGCCTCGCAGCTGGCGGAATTCTCTATGGTTGAACAGCAGGTTCTGACCAATGACAACCTTGGTTTTGCGCTGGATCAGCTGGGTCTGGGCAATATGGCGGCTTTGACCGGCTGGGTCGGCATGGAGGTGCGTTCAGCCACGGCGGCGCATTTTGACGGCACCAATGCAGTCAATATTGCCCCCAACCCTGCGGCCTCGGCCGATGAGGTGACGATGATCGTACGCAATTCCGATGGCGATGAAGTCAATCGCATCGATCTTCCAGTTTCGGCGGATCCCTATGATTGGGACGGCACCGATTTTAGCGGCGATACCCTGCCCGCCGGTGCCTACAGCTTCGTCGTAGAAAGCAAGGTCGACGGTGAAGTGGTGCTTTCCGAGTTGGCCGAAGTTTATACTTCAGTGCGTGAAACCCGGATGCAGGGCAATGATGTTGTCTTGATCAATGACACTGGCGCTGCGATTCTGGCGACTTCTGTGACGGCGCTGCGTGATCCTGGTTCTGGCCAAGAAGAGGCTTGATCCAATCGGCGTTGCGCGGTCTAGAGAGAATGCGCTCTGGCTAAGGGGCGCAAGCACCGGAGAGCAACGCCCTGCAAGGCCTGACCACAGAATTTGACCAGCGATTCTTTCAATCGCTCAGGGGGCAGGGGGGGCACCTCCCTGCGCCCTTGCCGTTTCAGGGGGGGCGGTCCAATCGGGTGTGGCGCTGTGGCGATCAGGTTGTGAAACTCTACCTGCCGCAACAGGCGAATCCGCTCTTTGCCAATGATGCAAAACGCGAAGTGGCAGCGCTGACAGCGCTGGCAGGCACCGGCATGGCCCCCCGCCTGCGGCGCTGCGGCCGTTTTGAAGGCCAGGACTGGCTGATTTACGACCATATTACCGGCGCGCCCTGGCAGCGGGATGCAGCGCATGTGGCGCAGCTTCTGGGTCGGTTGCACGATCAACCCGGCTTTTGCGCCTTGCCGCAGGGCCGCAATGGCAGCGCTGATTTAGAGGCCCAGGCCCTGGCGATTCTGGCGCATTGCGGTGATGTGGCGGTGGCGGCGCAGTTGATCGGGCAGCGCCCCATTGGTCAGGTGCCGCCGCTGCGGCAGCTGGGGGTGATCCATGGCGATCCGGTGCCAGGCAACCTGCTGGCGCACGATGGCACCCTGACGCTGATTGATTGGCAATGCCCGCAACAGGGCGACCCCAGCGAAGATCTGGCGCTGTTCCTGTCGCCGGCCATGCAGTTTATCTATCGCGGTGCGACGCTGTCCCAGGCAGAGGAAGACAGCTTTCTGAGCGCCTATCCCGATCCGGCAATTGTGGGGCGATATCTATCGTTAAAACCTTGGTTTCACTGGCGTATGGCGGCCTACTGTCTCTGGCGCAGCCACAGCGGAGAGCCGCGCGACAGGCAGGCGCTGCGGCTGGAGCTGACGGCGCTGGATCAGTCCAGCATCGCCAAGAGAGCATAGGCAGGCGGCATCACCACCCGGCGGGCCCGCCCAAAGGGAAAGCGGCCCATCTGCTGCATCAGTGCAGGATAGGGCAGACCAGGGCGCTTTCCCTGCGCCAGATCTGCCAGAATCCGGCCGGCATAGCTGCCCATGGCGACCCCGTTGCCGTGATAGCATAGCCCGGCAAATATCCCCGGCTGCTGCGGTACTGGCCCGACAAAGGGTACGAGATTGCGTGACAGGCAGACCATACCCGACCAGCTATGGGTGGTTTCAACGCCGTGCCAGGCCGGGAACAGCCGTTCAAAATCGCGGCGCAGTTTCTGCCGGATTCCGCGTTCGACTCTCGGTGATGACAGCAGACCGCCGCGCATGCCAAACAGGAAACGCCGATCTGGCATCAGACGGAAATAATGCAGCATGTTGCGGGTGTCATAGGCCATCTGGTCGCTGAACCAGCCCTGCGCCTGCAGATCTTGGTCTGTCATGGGCCGGGTCACCATTGCGGTGGACTGGGCTGGCATATACCGGGCTGACAGCCAGTCGGGCAGATCGTCTGAGGAATAGCCATTGGTGGCAATGATGACCTGATCGCTGCGCAAGCTGCCCCGTTTCGTGGTAACGATCTGCTGGCTGCCACTGGCCCTAATCTTCAGCGCCGGGCTGTGCTGAAACAGCTGCCCCCCGGCCTTGGTCGCGGCACGGGCCAGGCCAAACAGATACTTGCGCGGGTTGAGACCAAAACCGACCGGGGTGGTCAGCGCACCATGAAAGGTGCCGTTCAGCCCCTGTTGTGCCAGTTGCGCCTTGCTGAAAAGTTCTACCTTGCCACCGCTGCGGGTGATGTCGTCAGCCTGCTTTTGCAGCCTGGCCCAGGCGCGCGGGCTATGGGCCATCTGGGTTTCGCCCTTGGAATGGGTATCGGCTTTGATGCCGTGTTTCTCCAACACTCCGGCCACCAGGGCGACGGCCTCTTCTTCTGCCGCTTCATAGATCTGGGTTTCTTCCGTTCCATATCGGCGGCGCATGCTGGCACTGGAGAGTTTTGACCCGCCCACGCAGCAAAAGCCGCCATTGCGCCCCGAGGCCCCCCAACCGGGGGTCTCGGCCTCAAGCACGGCGACGCTGGCACCGGCCTCGGCCAGATGCAGCGCCGCAGACAGGCCGGTGAAACCACCGCCTATGACGGTGACATCAACCTGCGCGTCGCCGCTCTGCTCTGGCCAGCGTGGCGCGGCACAGGTTTCGTCCCACCAGCAATTGTTGCGGGGGCCGGGACCATAGGCATAGTCGGAATAAATGCGTCGCATCAGCTGCGCACCGCTGACTGTTCATCGCGTTGCTGGCGCACCATTTGCCGTTTGTTGACCAGCGATGCGGTGATAACGCCGATGGTGACAATCGCAATCATGATGGTCGACAGGGCGTTGATTTCAGGCGAAACCCCCAGCCGCACTGCGGAATAGATCTTGATCGGCAGGGTGGTGGCCGCCGGTCCTGAGGTGAAGGAGGCAATCACAAGATCGTCCAGTGACAGGGTAAAGGCCAAGAGCCAGCCGGAAATCACGGCCGGGGCAATGATCGGGAGGGTGACAAGACGAAAGGCCTGCGCCGCAGAACAGCCCAGATCAAGCGCCGCCTCTTCCAATGACCGGTCAAAGGTCATCAGCCGTGAGGAGACCACGACCGAGACATAGCACATGGAAAAGGTGGTATGGGCCAGGATGATTGTCAGCACTCCGCGGTCAAGGCCAATGCCGATGAACAGCAACAAGAGCGACAGGCCAGTGATGACTTCGGGCATCACCAAGGGCGCGTAGATCATGCCTGAAAACAGCGTTCGCCCCATGAAACGTCCGCCGCGCACCAGTACATAGGCGGCCATGGTGCCCAGAACCGTGGCAATGGTGGAGGATGCTACCGCGACCTTGATGGTGACCCAGGCCGCGTCGAGAAAGGCCTCGTTTTGCATCAGCTCTCCATACCATCTGGTGGAAAACCCGGCCCAGACAGTGACCAGCTTGCCGTCATTAAAGCTGAAGATCACAAGAATCAGCATCGGCACATAAAGAAAGGCAAAGCCAAGCGTAAGGGATACGGTATTGAACCAGCTCATGCGTGTCATGTGTCGGCCTCCTCTTGCTTTTGCTGATTGCGCTGGAACAGCACGATGGGAATGATCAAGAGCAGCAAGAGCACCACCGCCACCGCCGAGGCCACCGGCCAATCCCGGTTGGAAAAGAACTCTTCCCACAGGACCTTGCCAATCATCAGCGTGTCAGACCCGCCCAAGAGCGAGGGAATGACAAATTCACCAATGACCGGGATGAAAACAAGGAAGCAGCCGGCAATGATGCCGGTTTTCGACAGCGGAATGGTTATCAGCCAGAATGCAGTGAGACGCGAGCAGCCCAGATCCTCGGCGGCTTCGATCAGGGAATCGTCCAGCCGCTCCAACGCGGCATAGATCGGCAGAATCATAAAGGGCAGATAGGTGTAGACGATGCCGATATAGACGGCGGTATTGGTGTTGAGGATGGTCAGCGGCTCTGAAATCATCCCGGTCCAGAGTAAAAACTGGTTGAGGAACCCTTCGTTCGACAGAATCCCCATCCAGGCGTAGACCCGGATCAGAAAGCTGGTCCAGAAGGGCAGAATCACCAGCATCATCAGGGTGGCGCGCCATTCCGCTGGGGCGCGGGCCATGGCATAGGCCATTGGATAACCCACCAGCAGCGTCATGAAGGTTGAGATCAGGGCAATTTTCAGCGAGCTGAGATAGGCCTTCCAGTAGAGATCATCCTCGGTCAGCCAGATGAAGTTTTCAAAATCCAGCTTTTCCAGAAAGGCGCCAATACCGGTGGCCCAGTCAAACTGTGGCGTGTAGGGCGGGATAGAGATCGCATAGTCCGACAGCGAGATTTTCAACACGATGGCAAAGGGCACCAGAAACAGGGCCAACAGCCAAAGATAGGGGGCGGCGATCAGGGCAAAGCGGCGCATCAGTTCGCCAACAGGACGCCAGCCGTGGCGGTCCAGGACAGCCAGACAGTGTCTTCCCAAGTAAAGGCCCGGCGCGAGATACGGCGGGTATTGGCGCTCTGCGCCTTGATCACAACGCCCGAGGGCAGTTCCACATGATAGGTCGAAATATTGCCCAGATAGGCAATGTCGAGGATCTTGCCCTGCACCACATTGTCGACGTCGGCGGGTTTCTCGGCGTTGATGGTCACTTTTTCGGGGCGGATGGCCAGATGGCAGCTCTGCCCGTCAGAAAAGGCGGTGGGGGAAATCACATTCAGCGGCGGCTGGCCATCTTTCCAGGCGACGGAATAACTGTCTGGCCCATTGGGAGTGACGGTGCCATCGATGATATTCACCTCGCCGATAAAGTCGGCGACATAGACTGAATTGGGGTTTTCGTAGATGCGATCCGGGGTCGAAACCTGGATGATCTTGCCATTGTCCATCACCGCAACGCGGCTGGCAACGGTCATCGCTTCTTCCTGGTCGTGGGTAACGATGACAAAGGTGGTGCCGGTCTTTTCCTGAATATCCATCAGTTCAAACTGGGTGTCCTGGCGCAGTTTTTTGTCCAGCGCGCCAAGCGGTTCGTCCAGCAGCAGCAATTTGGGGTGTTTGGCCAGTGATCGTGCCAGGGCCACCCGCTGGCGCTGACCGCCGGAAATCTGATGCGGCTTGCGGCGGGCAAATTTTTCCATCCGGGTGAGGCGCAGCATTTCGTCAACGCGGGCCTCGATATCAGGCTTGGGCATGCTTTCGCGCTTCAGGCCAAAGGCGATGTTGTCCCAAATCGAAAGATGCGGGAACAGCGCATAGGACTGAAACATCATATTGGTGGCGCGCTTGTTTGGCGGCACCGGCGCCATGTCTTGCCCTGCGAGAAAGATCGCCCCCTCGGTTGGGGTTTCAAATCCGGCGAGCATCCGCATCAGGGTGGTCTTGCCACAGCCCGAGGGGCCTAGCAGCGCAAAGAACTCTTTTTCATAAATGCCGATGGTCAGATCATCGATCGCCGTGAATGAACCAAAGCGTTTGGTAACATTCTGGAACTCGATCAGAGGTTTGGCCTCGGGATCGTTCCAGGGTTCGAATACAGGACTGGTCAAGCTGTTTCCCCCGCAGGTTCTGAATGCGCAGGGGCAAGTGGCGCGCCTGGCTGTCAGAAATGTGATGCAATTTGGCATGGGCAGGGCGCGCTGGGCGCCCCGCAGGATCAGTCACCCGAAGGTCAGGTGCCCGATTTGATTTTGGTCCAAAGGCGGGTCACGATACGCTGCACCTTGGGGGCATATGGCGTGGTTGTGAACAGGTTCGCCAGTGTTGCGTCATCTGGGTAGATCGCCGGATCGCCAATCACGTCTTCGACCAGGAATTCTTGTGATGCCTTGTTGCCGTTGGCGTAATAGACGTAGTTCGACGCAGCCGCCATGTTCTGTGGGTCCATGATGAAGTTCAGGAATACATGTGCTGAATCCGGGTTGGGCGCATCAACCGGGATGGCCATCTGGTCAAACCACATCTGCGCGCCCTCGACTGCGGCGTGATAAGCGATGGTGACGCCGTTCTCGGCCTCGGCGGCGCGGTCACGGGCCTGCAGGATGTCGCCAGACCAGCCAACTGCCACGCAGATGTCGCCGTTTGCCAAGGCGTTGATATACTCGGAAGAGTGGAATTTCTGGATATAGGGGCGAATTGCCATAAAGACGGATTCGGCCTTGGCGATCACGTCCGGGTCATGGCTATTGGGGTCTTCGCCGATGTATTTCAGCGCGGCGGGGATCATTTCGGCAGGCGCGTCCAGGAAATGTACACCACAGTCGCCCAGTTTTGCCATGTTGTCTGGGTTGAAAACCAGTTCAAGCGAGTTGATGGGAGCGTCCTCGCCCAAGAGCTCCTGAACCTTGCCGATATTCACACCGATGCCGGTGGTGCCCCACATGTAATTGATGGAATAGGCATTGTCCGGGTCGTATTGTTCGGTACGCTCTTCGACCACGTTCCACATGTTTTTGTGGTTGGGCAGTTTTGACATGTCCAGCTTCTGAAATGCGCCTGCTGTAACCTGGCGCTGCAGGAATGTGCCGCTGGGCACAACCACGTCATAGCCGGATCCACCGGCCAGCATTTTGGTCTCTAGCAATTCGTTGCTGTCGAATACGTCATAGATTAGTTCGATGCCGGTTTCGGTTTCGAATTTTTCCAGCAACGCTTCATCGATATAGTCAGACCAGTTGTAGACGCGCACCTGTTCAGCCATGGCGACAGATCCGAGCAAGGCAAAAGCTGCAGTGGTTGTCATCATTCTAAGTGTCATGATTTTCTCCCTGTGGGTACCGGTGTGAGCCCGGCTGACCTAGATTTGATCAAGTTTTGCTTCGTTCGGCAATACTGTTTATGTTTCCACCAGGCAAATCTTGGTGCAAACTGCCCAGAAATTAGAAGGAAAACCCCACGTGTCGGTGACCAATTCAGCCGTTGAAGCATCCCAGGCAAACCCCGTTGAGGGGGCCAAGCTGCCTGCCCATGAAATCGTCTATCAAAAGCTGCGGGAGCAGATCCTTTTTGGCGAATTGGCGCCGGGGCAGGCGGTCACAATTCAGGGGCTGACAGAGTCGCTGGGGGCGGGCATGACGCCCGTTCGAGAAGCGATCCGCCGCCTGACCTCGGATGGCGCGCTGGTGTTCCAGGGCAACCGGCGAGTGTCGGTTCCCATGTTGCGAACACAAGACATTGATGAGCTAGGTTTTGTAAGAAAAACAATAGAATGTGAGCTTGCTCGCCGCGCAGCACTGCGTATCAAACCGGTTCATATTGATCACCTGGAGGCCATTGATGTGGCGTTGGATCAGGCCATTTCCGCCGGCGATATCGCTGGCTACCTGGTGCAGAACTACAGCTTCCATGCCGCGCTTTACGCGCATGCCGATGCGCCGATCATGGCGGATCTTGCCGATCGTCTCTGGCTGCGCTTCGGCCCCTCACTGCGGGTGGTCTGCGGCCGCTTTGGCACCCAGAGCTTTCCCGACCGCCACAAGGACATCATTGATGCCATGCGTAAGGGCACGCCAGAAAAAGTGGCACAGGCGATGGAAAAAGACGTGGCACAGGGTATGGACCAGGTGAGTCAGGGCCTGGCAGAGGCAAAGTGATTCGATTGACAAAGTGAAATTTGATCATATTCTGAACTCAATCTCTTACAGATGGAGCGAGTCTGATGAACGTGATCACCAACCATATGCCCACTGCTGAATTGCAGGCGCTGGATGCAGCGCACCACATGCACCCCTTTACGGCCAATGGCGAGCTGGCCGAAAAGGGCAGCCGTATTATCACCCGCGCCACGGGCGTGACCCTGACCGACAGTGACGGCAACGAGATCCTTGATGCCATGGCCGGGCTGTGGTGTGTGAATATTGGCTATGGTCGTGATGAACTGGCGGATGTCGCCGCGCGTCAGATGCGTGAGCTGCCCTATTATAATACCTTCTTTCAAACCAGCCATGTGCCCGCCATCGCGCTGGCCGCCAAGATCGCAGAGCTGGCACCGGGTGATCTGAACCATGTGTTCTTTGCCGGGTCCGGATCAGAGGCGAATGATACCAATATTCGCATGGTGCGGCATTACTGGGCGCTGAAGGGCAAGCCGGAAAAATCCATCATTATCAGCCGCAAGAACGCCTATCATGGCTCCTCTGTTGGGAGTGGTTCCTTGGGCGGGATGAGCGCAATGCACGAGCAGGGCGGCCTGCCGATTCCCGATATTCACCATATCAATCAGCCACATTGGTGGGCTGAAGGCGGCGACACGCCCGAGGATGATTTTGGCCTGGCCTGTGCACAAGAGCTGGAAGCGGCGATTCTGGAGTTGGGCGAAGACCGTGTTGCCGCCTTTATCGCAGAGCCGGTGCAGGGGGCCGGGGGCGTCATCGTGCCGCCAGCCACCTACTGGCCTGAAATCCAGCGGATCTGCGACAAATACGAAATCCTGCTGATCGCGGATGAGGTCATCTGCGGCTTTGGCCGGACCGGCAATTGGTTTGGCTCGCAGACCGTGGGCATTCGCCCTGACATTATGACCATCGCCAAGGGGTTGTCCTCTGGCTATGCGCCGATTGGCGGCTCTATCGTGTCGGACGAGGTCGCCGCCGTGATTGGCAGCGGCGAATTCAACCACGGCTATACCTATTCAGGCCATCCCGTGGCTGCAGCGGTGGCGCTGGAAAACCTGCGCATACTGGAAGAGGAAGACGTTGTTGGCCATGTCCAGAACACAGCGGGCCCCTACCTGAAAGAGAAGTGGGAAGCGCTGGTGGATCACCCTCTGGTCGGAGAAGCCCGGATTGTTGGCATGATGGGGTCCATCGCGCTGACCCCCAACAAGGAAACCCGCGCTGCCTTTGCCGCTGATGGGGGAACGGTTGGCTATATCTGCCGCGAGCGCTGCTTTGCCAACAACCTCATCATGCGCCACGTCGGGGATCGGATGATCATTTCTCCGCCTCTGGTCATCACGACAGATGAAATCGATGTTCTTATAGAGCGGGCCCGCCGCTCTTTGGATGAATGCTATGCGATCCTGCAGGAAAAAGATCTGCTGCACAGCGCGTAAGGTATAGGTGAAACGCGGGTCCGGTCTCTTGGTCTTTGGGTGATTTGCCACTGACCAGGCTGGTCTAGCTTATTAACTTTGTGTGAAATTTCAGGCCCTGCATAGTATTTGTGCAGGGCCTTTTTGTCGTTTTGGGCTGGGCCGTATTTCGCACAAAAACGCCTGTGGGATAGGCCTGATACGCAAACTATGTCGCAAATTTTACACTAATTGCCGCAATGGGTTTAATTCCAGGGCAGTAAGAGCCTAAGCTAACGACAGTTTTGTAAATAAACGATACGGTTGCATACCCTGCCAAGGTTATGCTTACATCGCGACACAAGCGCAGAACCAATCTGCCGACTAATAAAAAACGGGGAGCCTGCTTTGGCTGATGCGTCTAATAATGACGCGTTCGTAGAGTTCGAACGCGTACAAAAGAGCTATGACGGTGAGAACCTTGTCGTAAAAGACTTGAACCTCTTTATGCCCAGGGGTGAGTTTCTTACCATGCTGGGCCCCTCGGGGTCGGGCAAAACAACTTGCCTCATGATGTTGGCTGGTTTTGAGACGGCAACCCATGGCGACATACGCCTTGGCGGCACCTCAATCAACAACATTCCGCCGCATAAACGCGGCATTGGCATGGTGTTTCAGAACTATGCGCTGTTCCCACACATGACCATCGCTGAAAACCTGGCGTTTCCACTGGAAGTCCGCAAAATCGGCAAGTCGGATCGTGAGGCCAAGGTCAAGCGTGCGCTGGACATGGTGGAAATGGGCGACTTCGGTGGCCGCCGCCCCTCGCAGCTTTCGGGTGGGCAACAGCAGCGGATCGCCCTGGCGCGTGCGCTGGTGTTTGAACCTGAACTGGTCTTGATGGATGAACCGCTTGGCGCCTTGGACAAGCAACTGCGGGAAAAGATGCAGTTTGAAATCACCCATCTGGCGCATCGTCTTGGGATCACTGTGGTCTATGTGACCCACGACCAGACCGAAGCCCTGACCATGTCGGACCGGGTGGCGGTGTTTGAAGATGGCCGCATTCAGCAGCTGGCGCCGCCAGACAAGCTCTATGAAGAGCCGCAGAATAGTTTCGTTGCGCAGTTCATCGGGGAAAACAACACCCTGGAAGGCACTGTCAAAGAAATCAGCAATGGCGTCGCGCTGGTGCAGCTGGACGGTGGAGAGCTGATCGACTGCAAGCCGATCAATGTCACCAAGCCAGGTGAACGCACCCGTGTGTCGATTCGCCCCGAGCGGGTTGAATACAACAAGGATCGCCTCGCCGAAGGCGTTCACACACTCAAAGCCGAAGTGCTTGAGTTCATTTACATGGGGGATATTTTCCGGACCCGCCTGCGGGTTGCTGGCAACGATGAGTTTATCATCAAGACCCGGAATGCCCCCGACCAAGTGCGTCTGAAACCGGGCCAGCAGATCGAAATTGGTTGGCTGCCCGAAGATTGCCGCGCTCTGGACGCCTAAGCGTCCAACCGCGCAAACCCCGGCATCAATGATCGGGGCTGTAAACCGACGAAAATCAACAAGGAGAGATCTCTTATGAAGATGACGAAACTGTCTGCACTGGCAATGACCACAGCGCTGATCGCGCCTGCGGCCTTTGCTGAAGACATGGCAAACGAATTGACCCTGGTATCCTGGGGCGGTGCCTATCAGGACAGCCAGAACAAAGCCTATGTCGAACCCTATCTGGCTGCAAACGAAGGCGTTAGCGCCGTTTGGGACGAAAGCTCGGCTGAAGCGGTTGCCAAGCTGCGCGCCATGAATGAAGCCGGCAATGTGACCTGGGATCTGGTCGACGTTGTGGCCTCGGATGCGATGCGTCTGTGTGACGAAGGTCTCGCCGCAGAGCTGGACCACGACGCAGATCTGGCCGCCGCACCCGACGGCACCCCTGCCACGGAAGACTTTGGCGACCTGCTGGTTTCCGAATGCTTTGTGCCACAGATCGTTTACTCGACCACCTTTGGCTACCGCACCGATCTGGTTGGTGCCGAAGCACCAACCTCTGTCTGCGACATCTTTGACCTGGCCAAATTCCCAGGCAAGCGTTCGCTGCAAAAGCGCCCAATCGACAACATGGAATGGGCTCTGTACTGCGATGGCGTTGCCAAGGAAGATCTCTATGACGTTCTGGGCACCGACGAAGGTGTGACACGGGCGCTGAACAAGCTCGACACCATCAAAGACAGCGTTGTCTGGTGGTCTGCTGGCGCGGAAACACCTCAGCTGCTGGCCGATGGCGAAGTCGTGATGGGTTCGACCTTCAACGGTCGTCTGTTCTCGGCGATTGCCGAGCAGAACCAGCCAATTGGTATGCTCTGGGACATGCAGTCCTTTGACCTTGACGGCTGGATCGTTCCTGCCGGTCTGCCTGCGGACCGCAAGGCCCGCGCGATGGACTTCCTGAAGTTCGCCACCGACACCCAGCGTCTGGCTGATCAGGCTGCTTACATTTCTTACGGTCCCGCACGTGCCTCCTCGGCACCGCTGGTTGGTAAGCACGCAGTGCTGGGCATCGAAATGGCGCCTCACATGCCAACAGATCCTGCCAACTCTGGCAATGTGCACACCTATGACTACGAATGGTGGGCAGACAACCGTGATGATCTGGATGCAAAATTCCAGGCCTGGTTGCTCCAGTAATCTGACCTCGTTGTGAGAACGGGAAAGGGCCCGGCATTGTCTGGGCCCTTTCTCCACCAATCAAAAAAGACCCGACGGGGATCCCCACCATGAGTGATACCACCCAAAATGGCCCTGTGCTGGCCGCTGATGGCACGCCGCTAAAGCGTAGCCTCGCGAAGGCACTGCGGCTGCAGAAGCTCAGGGCTTTGATGCTGATTGCACCGCTGCTCTTGTTTATTCTTGTGACCTTCATCCTGCCTGTGGGCGACATGCTGTTCCGCTCCGTGGACAATCGCATCGTTCAAGAGGTTCTGCCCAAAACCGTTGACGCATTGGAAAGTTGGGACCCGGACTCAAGCGAACTGCCAGATGAAGCCGTATTTGCGGCCCTGGCCGTGGATATGAAGGCGGCGGCCGAACTCAAGGTTCATACCCGTGTGGCCAAGCGTCTGAACTACGAAAATCCTGGTATGTCCTCGGTGTTTCGTAAATCTGGCCGCAAGATCGGAAAGTGGGATGTCGAAAACGACGGCCCCTATAAGGAACGCCTGATCGAACTGGACGATGGCTGGGCTGATCTTGAATTATGGCGCACCATCAAGACCTATTCCGGCACGCGGACGGCGGGGTATTTCCTCAACGCGGTCGATCTGAAGCTGGGCGCCGACGGGGTCGAAGTTCGCCCCGAGACAGAGCGCATTTATAATACCATGCTGATCCGCACCATGCGGATGTCGCTGATCATTACCTTCAGCTGCATCATGCTGGGCTATCCAGTGGCCTGGTTGCTGGCAAACCTGCCAACACGCAAAGCCAATCTCTTGATGATCCTGGTCTTGCTGCCCTTCTGGACATCCTTGCTGGTTCGAACGTCATCTTGGAAAATCCTTCTGCAACAACAGGGGGTTATCAATGATGTCCTCGTTTGGATTGGTCTTGTGGCCGATGACAACCGGCTTGTGCTGATCAACAATGAGCTGGGTACCATCATTGCGATGACCCATATCCTGCTGCCCTTTATGATCCTGCCGATGTATTCTGTGATGCAGACGATCCAGCCCACCTATCTGCGGGCGGCAAAATCGCTGGGTGCGACCAACTGGACGGCCTTTTGGCGGGTGTATTTCCCGCAGTCGGTGCCGGGCATTGGTGCTGGGTCGATCCTGGTCTTCATTCTGGCGGTTGGCTACTACATCACCCCGGCCCTGGTTGGCGGGACCAAAGGGACCTTTATTTCTAACCTGATTGCCTATCACATCTCGACATCGGGTAACTGGGGTCTGGGCGCTGCGCTTGGTTCGATCCTGCTTGCAGTGGTGCTGCTGCTGTACTGGGTCTATGACAAGATTGTCGGCATCGACAACGTGAAGCTGGGGTAACCGACAATGAGTGCACTTCCTCCATATGCGACGACGGGCCAGCGGGCTTGGTACTACTCTTTCCGGGTGATCTGTGGGTTGATTTTTTTCTTCCTGATCGCGCCGATTGTGGTGATCATCCCTCTGAGCTTCAATGCGCAGGACTTCTTTACTTTCACCCCGGAAATGCTGCGGCTTGATCCAGAAGGGTTTTCGCTGAAACACTACCGGGATTTCTTCAACAATGATTCCTGGCAAAGTGCGATGTGGAATTCGCTGAAGATTGCCCCAATGGCGACGCTGCTTTCGGTCAGCTTTGGCACATTGGCGGCAATCGGGCTAAGCCAGCAGCATGTGCCGTTCCGGCGCGCGATCATGGCGATCCTGATTTCGCCAATGATTGTGCCGCTGATTATTTCGGCTGCGGGCATGTATTTCTTCTACAGCCGGATTGGTCTGCAGGGCACCTACCTTGGGGTGGTGCTGGCCCATGCGGCACTGGGGATTCCCTTTGTGATCATCACTGTTACGGCAACGCTGGTTGGGTTTGACCGCTCGCTGACCCGTGCGGCGGCCAATATGGGCGCGGATCCGGTGACCACCTTCTTCCGCATTCAGATGCCCCTGATCCTGCCTGGCGTGATCTCGGGCGGCCTGTTTGCCTTCATCACCTCGTTTGATGAAGTCGTGGTGGTCCTGTTCGTTGGCTCGGCTGGTCAGAAGACCCTGCCCTGGCAGATGTTTATCGGGCTGCGGGAACAGATCTCACCCACCATTCTGGCGGTTGCGACAATCCTGGTGGCGATTTCGATCATGCTGCTGACAACGGTTGAATTACTGCGCCGCCGTTCGGAACGTCTGCGCGGGATGAGCCCTGGTTAAAGTTCTGAAATAAACATAAAAAATAAGGCCCCGCAGATATTTCTGCGGGGCCTTTCGCGTTTTATTGGCTTTGTTGGAGCGCAGAAACTGCGCGCTGCCTCAGCTCTTGCGCTTGCGTTCGGTTTTACGTTTGACCTTGGCGGCCTTGTGTTTTGAGCGATTGCTTTTGCGTTTAACGGTACGCCCGGCGGGGCTACGCCTGCCGCCGCCACCACTACGAACATTGCCCTTTGGCAGCTCGTCTCCTTCGATGGAAAGCAGCTCCAGCTCTAGGCCGCCGGTGACGGGCGCCGCCTGGGTCAGGCGTACGGTGACCCGCTGGCCGATGGAAAGGGTCAGGCCGGTATCAACCCCCATCAGGGTATTGCCCTCGGCATCAAAGTGAAAGAACTCGCGCCCGATTGTGCGCACGGGCACCAGGCCGTCGGCACCGGTTTTATCCATTTTCACAAAGGCGCCAAATCGGGCGATGCCGCTGATCCGACCAGTGAATTCATTGCCAACCCGTTCGGACAGATAGGCCGCGAGATAGCGGTCGGTGGTGTCACGTTCGGCAATCATCGATCGGCGTTCGGTCTCCGAAATATGGGTGGCGGTTTCTGCCAGGCCTTCAATCTCTGCAGGCGACAACCCATCGTCGCCCCAGCCATGGGCCGAGATCAGCGAGCGATGCACGATAAGATCGGCATAACGCCGGATCGGCGAGGTGAAATGCGCATAGTTGCGGAGCGCGAGGCCGAAATGACCAAAGTTTTCAGGCGCATAATAGGCCTGCTGCATGGATCGCAGGGTCGAGATATTGATCAGCTCTGCGTCGTCGGTTCCCGCTGCGCCATTCAGCAGCGCGTTCAGGTGGCGGGTCTGGAGCACCTGTCCCTTGGCCAGCGGAAAGCCCGCCGCCATGGCGGTTTCGCGCAGCGATTCCAGTTTTTCCGGCGCCGGCTCTTCGTGCACCCGGAACAAGAGCGGTGAGCGCTTCTTGATCAGGGTTTCGGCGGCGGCGACATTGGCGAGGATCATGAATTCCTCGATCAGGCGATGCGCGTCCAGCCGATCGCGAAAAGCGACTGATGTCACCTGGCCACTGTCGCTGAGGATGATTTTGCGTTCCGGCAGGTCCAGATCCAGCGGTTCGCGCTGCCTGCGGGCTGCCTTCAGCGCCTCATAGGCGGCATAGAGCGGTTTGATCACCGGCTCCAGGAACCGCTCGGTCCGTTCGGTCACTTGCCCGTCAATTGCATCCTGGACCTCGGTGTAGTGCAGCGAAGCAGCGGATTGCATCATCCCGCGCACAAAGCGATGAGAGATCTTGTTGCCCTCGGCGTCGATCTGCATACGCACGGCAAGACAGGGGCGTGGGACGCCCTCATGCAGGGAGCACAGATCGCCTGACAGCCGGTCCGGTAGCATTGGCACAACCCGGTCGGGGAAATAGGAAGAGTTGCCGCGCTTGCGCGCTTCGCGGTCCAGCGCGCTGCCGGGGGTGACATAGGCGGCGACATCGGCGATCGCCACCCAGATGACATGGCCGCCGGGGTTCTTCGGATCCGTGTCGGCTTCGGCATAGCAGGCGTCATCGTGGTCGCGGGCATCTGCCGGGTCGATGGTGATCAGCGGCATCTGGCGCAGATCTTCGCGCCCTTTCAGGCCCATGGGCTTGGCGGCATCCGCTTCGGCCACGACCTTGTCGGGGAAATCATCGGGAATGCCGTGCTGATGAATGGCGATCAGCGACACCGCCTTCGGGGCCGAAGGGTCGCCCAGCCGGTTGAGAATCCGGGCGCGCGGCAGACCCATGCGGCCCTTGGGGCCAGCCTGTTCTGCCTCTACCAGTTCCCCATCCTGGGCGCCTAACATGGCATCCGCCATCACCGCCCATTCGTTGGCCGAGGCTTTTTCGATGGGCACAATGCGGCCGCCTTCGGTGCCTTTGCGGAAGATGCCAATCACCCGCTTGGGATTGACGCCAATGCGGCGAATAAGCCGGGCCTCATAGTGGTGATCACCGCCCTCAACCTTGGTAAGCCGGGCCAGAATGCGATCACCCTGGCCCAGGGCGGGCCCGGCCGGGGTGGTGACAACCAGAACGATGGGTTCGACGCCTTCGCCGTGCCATTCCAGTGGCTGCGCATAAAGATCGCCATTATCATCCGGCGCCTTGATCAGCAGCACGGTGACTGGGGGCAATTGCTCTGGATCGCGATAGGTCTTGTTGCGCTTTTGCAGATGACCTTCGGCCTCCAGCTCTTTCAGCAGGCGCTTTAGGTCGATTCGGTCGGCGCCCTTGATGCCAAAAGCCTTGGCAATGTCGCGTTTCGATGTCTGGGTCGGGTGGGCGCTGATCCAATCGAGGATCTCTGCCTTGGAGGGGATACGGGTCATATCCTTCGCCTAGCATGGCTGGCCCGGCAGGTCATGATAAAAGCGCGCCCGGCAGTGCAACCCTGCTATACGCAGTGCAGGTCGGCGCCGGTGTCCACATCGCGCAGCTGGTCGATCAGGGCAATGCGCTGATCGGGCAGGCTGCGGATACTGTCGGCAAGGGCCTGCGGACTGGACCAGCGCACCCTTGAAAGCAGGCCGGGCGGCAGGCGGCTTGGATGTTTGGCACCGATCAGCCAATACCCGCCATCCATCGCCGGGCCAAAGACCACATCATGGGCCCCAAGCGCGGCAAAGGCGCGGCCGATATGGGCGGGGCTGATACCAGGAATATCCGCGCCAATCAGGCAGACCGGGCCGGGGCTGATGCGGGGGTGGCCAAAGTGGCGCAGCAGTCGCGCCATGCGCTGGCCCAGATCACCAGGCCCCTGGGGGTGGCGGGCAATATCGGCGGGCCAGACCCGCGCGGCAACAGCCAGATCGGGGGCAACCGCAAGGATGATCTGCCAGCGTGGATCACGTAGGCGGCGGATCAGCCGGGCACTTTGATGACGAAACCACCAGGTTGCGGCGATCTGGCCAATGTCACGCCCCAGCCGGGTTTTCACCCGGCCAGCGCGTGGCTCTTTGATCATAATGATCAGGGTTGGTTTCACGCCAGCTCCATCACCATGTCGCGGTGGTCAATGCCAGCGTCGTCATAGACCGGGCCTGTGGCGCTAAAGCCCAGCTTTTCATAAAACCCCAGCACCTGGATTTGCGCGCCCAGCTTGACCGTCGCAATGCCGGGGGTGTCGCGGGCAATGGCAAGGGCGGCACGGATCAGGTCTGCGCCAAGCCCGGTGCCCCGAAGATCTGGTAGCACACAAACGCGCCCGATCTTGGCCAAGTCACCATCAAACACAATGCGGGCCGTGCCAATGGGCGCGTGGTTCTGCCATGCCAGAAGATGGGTGGCGCTGGCATCATGTGCATCCAGTTCCTCGCTTTCAGGGACACCCTGTTCTTGCACAAAGACCTTATGGCGCAGCGCATAGCAGGCAGTAAAATCCTGGGTAATTTCGATCACAGCTGTCATGTGAAATAGTCTTTCAGGATGCGGGTATAGATGGATTTCAACTGCTTGATCTGCGCCACAGGCACGTTTTCGTCTACCTGGTGCATGGTCTTGCCGACCAGACCAAATTCAACCACCGGGCAATGGTTCTTGACAAAGCGCGCATCCGAGGTGCCGCCCGTGGTTGACAGTTCGGGGGTGACGCCGGTTTCGGCCTGCACAGCCGCCGAGACCAGATCCGACAGCGCACCGGGCGGGGTGATGAAGCTCTCGCCGGAAATCTGCGTCTTGAGGTCAATCTCAACGCCAAACTCTGCCGCGACGCTGTCTGCCTCTTGTTGCAGCCAGGCCGTGAGACTGGCACCAGAATGGCTGTCGTTGAAGCGGATGTTGACGGTTGAACGGGCCTGCGCCGGGATCACATTGGTCGCCGGGTTGCCGGTGTCGATGGTCACCACCGCCAGGGTCGAGGCATCAAAATGCGCGGTGCCCTGATCCAGCGGATGGCTTGCCAGACGATCCATGAGCCGCGCCATGGCGTTCAGCGGATTGTTGGCGCGATGCGGATAGGCGGAATGGCCTTGTTTGCCCGTCACGGTGAACCAGGTGGTCATGGACCCACGCCGCCCGATCTTGATCATCTCGCCCATGATATTGGGGCAGGTGGGTTCGCCCACCAGACAGACATCCATCTTTTCGCCTGTGGTCTGCATATGGTCCAGCAGCGCAGTGGTGCCGTCAATGGCATCGCCTTCCTCGTCGCCGGTGATGGTTAGGATCACGGCACCATCAGGCGGAGTCTGGGTGACAAAATCAATGGCAGCGGCGGCAAAGGCGGCAACGCCCGATTTCATATCGGTTGCTCCCCGGCCATACATCACCCCATCTCTTACCTCGGCGCCAAAGGGGGGCATGGTCCAGGCGGTTTCATCGCCCAGCGGCACCACATCGGTGTGGCCATTGAAGCCAAAGCTGCGGACATGGCCCTTGTCGCCCCAGCGGGCGAACAGGTTGGAAATGCCGCCACGATCCACGCGGGTGCAGGCAAAACCGGCCTCGCAGAGCAGGGCTTCCAGCAGGTGCAGCGCGCCGCCTTCTTCTGGGGTGACCGAGGGGCAGCGGATCAGATCTGCGGTCAGGCGAACCGGGTCGATGGCGGACATTGGGGGATGCTCCTGTAGGGCGTCAAGGCCTGACGCATGAGATGAGGTTGGCCTGATTTACCGTGCTTTGAAAGACCTTGCAAATCCGGCGCCAACATCGGGCAAATTCTGAAAAATCCCATGTAAACAGTCGGCATATTGGGCGCAACGTCCAGACTTGGCCAAAGGGTTCAAGCTTGCCTGGTCAGGGCGAACCCCCTAAGACGGATTCAGGAATGTTGTATTTGGCTCTTAGGTATAGATTTGCGCTCCTTTCGTTGTATGCTCCCTTTTATTCTCTTGTTGTGGGGAACTGCGCTGGCAGCGCAGGTGATAGAGGTCAACACAGTGACCCGCCCCCCCTTTTCAATGATTGAAAAGGGAGAAGAGACCGGGTTTTCCATCGACTTGCTACATGCGATTGCTGACAGGTTGAACTGGCAGGTGGTGATCCATCGCCAGGGCACCTTTGCCGAGATGCTTGATGGGGTGGCCGACGGAGAGGTGGATCTGGCGGCGGCAAATATTTCGATCACAGCTGCCCGCGAGGCAGTGATGGATTTCAGTCAGCCGGTTTTTGAAAGTGGGCTGCAAATTCTGGTGCAGGCAGATGACGCGCGCGCGCCTTCATTGATGTACGCGCTATTGTCCTGGGATCTGGTGATCGCCATTGGCCTGGCCTTTTTGCTGCTGCTGGTGGGGGGCATGTTCATGTGGGCGCTGGAACGCCGGGCCCAGCCCTATTTTGATCGCCCGCTGAAAGAGGCCTGGTTTCCCTCTTTCTGGTGGGCGCTGAACCTGGTGGTCAACGGCGGCTTTGAAGAGCGGGTGCCCCGCACGCCGATCGGACGAATGTTTGGGGTTCTTCTGGTGGTTTCCTCGCTGTTTGTCGTGTCGATCTTTGTGGCCAAGATCACGGCGGTGATGACGGTAGAAGCGATCAGCGGATCGATTACATCGGTCAATGATCTCTATGGCAAACGGACAGGCACCATAGAGGGATCTACCGCTGCGAGCTTTCTGCAGCGTCGCGACATCGATTATCAAGGCTACAGCAGCCTGGGCGCGATGCTGGCGGCCTTTGAGGAGGGCGATATCCGGGTTGTGGTCTTTGATGCGCCAGTGCTGAATTATTATGTCCAGCATGGTGGCAGTGCCTATGGGCGCACAATTGGCCAGGCTTTCCTGCGCGAATATTACGGCTTTGTCTTCCCGCAGGGGTCTGCCCTGACGGAACCGGTTAACCGGACGCTCCTGGAGATGCAGGAAGACGGCAGCTATGAGGCAATCTATCGTAGCTGGTTCGGCCAGCTGGACTAGGACCTGCTGGACCAGTAGCAGCCGCAGCGCCCGCGCGGTTCGGCGATCGGCGTCATTTTAAATGATTAGTGCAGCGTTGGTTCCTGGCCGTCAAAGAACGGTGTCATTTGGGCGACGATCACGGAGTTTTCTTCCAGCGCCCGCTGCATCAGCGCGTGCTCTTCCTCGCCGATCTCATGGCCTTCTTCCTCACGCTCGGCCAGGGTGCCATAGCCCGTCACATCCAGCGGCGCGGTATCTGCCTGCTTCAGGATGGCGACGGTTTCGCGCACGGCTTCGGCCTCGTCCACGCCAGAGGCATAGATCATCAAGGCTGCCCCGGTGGCGCCTTCGGGCAGGCCGTCGCCTTCTTTGCGTCCAATCTGAACCAAAAGCGTGTAGACCTGTTGGCGGGATATCTTCTTCTTTTCCATGCGCTCGCCATAGCCCTGCTGGTGGCGTGCGGTCAATCGAATTCCAACCTGTTGATCGCGGGGCGGATCGCCCCAATCGCCCCAATCGCCCCAACCGCGCGATTGCTGCGGTATCGCCCAACATGAGCCGGGAAATGATCTGCAGTGGCTTGCCTGCCGTTTGAAAAAGCCGCAAAACCGGTCAGGCAAAGATCTGACGGGGGATGACAATATGCGGTTTTCGGTGGCGGATATCCCGGTGCAGGCTTGGAAGAACGGGGGCGGCTCTACCCGAGAGCTGGTCTGCCACCGGGCCGGAGACTCCGCAGAGGGGGCAATGCTCTGGCGGGTGAGCCTGGCAACCATCGAACAGGACGGCGTCTTTTCGCGCTTTCCCGGGATGGCGCGGATCCACTGCATTGTGGCTGGGGCCGGGTTGCGCCTGACTGGCGCGGATCTTCAGCTAGAGGCCAAGCCATTGCAGCCGCTGCATTTTGATGGCGGGCTTGATCTGATGGCAGGGCTGAATGACGGGGGCTGCACCGCTTTCAACCTGATCTATGATCCTAGAAAAATCAGCGCTGAGATACAGATCTTGTCGCAGGGTACGCATCCCCTGCCCGCTGATGCGGTGGTGCTTTTTGTACTGTCGGGACAGGCTGATGGCACCGTCTTCCAGCGCCTCTCTACTGGCGAGGGATATCATGGCGCGCTTGGTCCCGAGGTAACGCTGTCTGACGGCGGGCAGGCCGTATTGCTGCGCCTGCGCGACATTCCCTAGGCTTGGAGCCGTTCATCCTGGATCACGGGCTTGACGGATGAGCGGCCAGAAAAGAGCGGCTTTTGCAAAAATGCGCGCCGTTTCGGGCTGAAACGGCGCGCATTCTGGATGGTGCAAGGCGTTTGACGCGGCTGGGGCTGCCCCCGCCTGGGATCAATGCCTGGGATCAGTCGCGCAGCAGCTCGTTGATCCCGGTTTTGGAGCGCGTCTGGGCATCGACTCGTTTCACGATGACCGCGCAGTACAGGTTGACGTTGTTCTTGGAGGGCATCGAGCCGGAAACAACCACCGAATAGGGCGGCACTTCGCCATACATGACTTCGCCGGTTTCGCGGTCGATGATCTTGGTCGATTTGCCGATATAGACACCCATTCCCAGAACCGAGCCTTCGCGCACGATGCAGCCTTCAACCACTTCCGAACGCGCCCCGATAAAGCAGTTGTCTTCAATGATGGTTGGGCCGGCCTGCATGGGTTCCAGTACGCCGCCAATTCCCACGCCACCAGACAGGTGCACGTTCTTGCCAATCTGTGCGCAGGACCCAACGGTGGCCCAGGTATCTACCATGGTGCCTTCATCAACATAGGCACCAAGGTTGACGAAAGAGGGCATCAGCACAACGCCGGGCGCGATATAGGCGCTTTTGCGAACGATGCAGTTTGGTACGGCTCGGAAACCGGCTGATTTCCAATCTGCCGCGTCCCAACCCATAAATTTGCTGTCAACCTTGTCCCACCAGCTGGACCCCTGCGGGCCACCGGACTGCATTTCCATGTCCTTGATACGGAACCCCAGAAGAACAGCCTTTTTGGCCCATTGATTGACATGCCAGTCGCCGCTGTCCTGCTTTTCAGCAACCCGCAGGGCACCGGAATCCAGCGCGTGCAGGGTTGCTTCGATGGCGTCGCGTTGTTCGCCGGTGGTGGCGGGGGTGATGCTATCACGGGCCTCCCAGGCGGCCTCGATCGCGGTTTCCAGCTGAGCGTTGGACATAAGGGGGTACTCCGGCGTGATTGACGTGCAAAAAGGATTCGCAGCTTTCTAACGGCAATTGGCGCGCAGGTCATGCCCGATTGCGCCGAAACTGGGCGGCAAAGCGGTGGCTGCGGGCTTTAGCGCACTCGGCGCAGGTGGCGGCGCAGAATTTCACAGGCGGCGCTGGCGTCCTGATTGCCAATTGCGCGCAACAGCGCGGCATGGTCCTGATCAATCCGCGGTCGCCACTGATGTTGCCAATTGGCAAAGAGATGCCGCGCCGAGGCGATGTGTAGATCATCAATCGAGGCCAGCAGTCGCGGCATCTGGCAGGGTGCCAGCAGCACCCGGTGAAAGGCGCGGTTGCAGCGCTCCCAGCTGGCCATGTCTTCGGCCGCATCGCAGGCCTGGCGGGCGGCCTCGGCCTCGGCCATATCGGTTTTGGAGAACCGGGCAATCCCATGGGTCAGCGCCAGAACCTCAAGCGCGACGCGCATTTCGATCACCTCGCGGATTTCACCGGGGTTAAGGGCGCTGACACGGGTGCCGCGCCTGGGTTCGGATATGGCCAGCCCATGTGCTTCCAGTCGCAGCAGGGCCTCGCGTACCGGCACATGGCTGGTGTCAAAGGCCCGCGCGATATGGTCCTGACGCAGCTTTTCCCCGGCGGGCAGGGCGCCGGTAACGATCTGCTCGCTCAGGGCGTGATAGATGCTATCTGCGATTGTTGCATTCATGACTGGTCGATAGGCTGCGTATGGCGCTGGTGCAAGGCTTAGCCCAGCGGATCGGGGGCGATATTTCCACCGCAGAGCAACACGGCCACTTTTTCGCCCGGCGCGGGCTGATACGCGCCGCAGGTCAGCGCCGCAAGCGCGGTGGCACCAGCCGGTTCGACCAACAGGCGGCGTTCGCGCCACAGGGCGGATTGCGCGGCAGTGATTGCCTCGTCGCTGACGGTGAGCGAGGTCAACTTGTCGGCCTGGTGTTGTTGCTGCGCCAGATCAAAGCAGATGGTGCCGATCCGTCGCGCCCCCAGCGCATTGGCGGCCACGCCCGAGACCTCTACATCCACGGGTGTGCCCGCAGCGAGGGCGGCATGCAGCGCGCAAGAGGTTGCGGGTTCGACCGCGACGATTTTCTTGGCCCCCTGAAACCAGGCCAGGGCACCGCCCACCAGCCCGCCACCGCCCACGGCGATGATCACTGTATCGGCCGCAAGCCCCTGTTCCTGCCATTCGGCAAAGCAGCTGCCCTGTCCCGCCACGGTTGCCGGTGCGTCATAGGCATGGACCTGCATGGCGCCGGTTTCCTGTTCATAGGCCTGGGCCAGTTCTAGCGCGTTGGCATAGGCACCGGGCACCACCTGCAAATCGGCACCGCTGTTGCGGATCAGGGCGATCTTGGCGGGGCCAGCCATCTCGGGCACATAGATTCGCGCCCGATGGCCCAGTCTGTTCGCCGCATAGGCCACCGCCGCGCCGTGGTTGCCGCCTGATGCCGCCACCAGACCCGCCGCGGGAATGTCTTGGCTGAGCAGGGTATTAAAGGCACCGCGCGCCTTGAAGCTGCCGGTATGCTGCATCTGTTCCAGCTTTATCTCGATCGGGATATCCAGCCCAAAGCCCTGGCACTGCAATACCGGGGTTACCTGGGTGTGCCCCGTAATCCGTGCCGTTGCCGCCTTGATCTCAGTGGTCCAATCCATATGCGCGCTCTCCCGTTTTGCAGCGTACTGACCTTAGCGATTGGCGGGGGCGGTACAAGACCTGCTGATGTTCCTGCTGGCACCTCTGACCCAATGGGGGATAAGCTGGCGCTATAATTGTTCAAACAGGATTGCCCGAGACGCCATGAATGATGATCGCCACAGCCGTTTTACCGATGCAAATGCCGACAAGAGCCGTGCCGAACACGTGCCACAGACGCCGCAATCTGCGTCGCCTGCATATCGGCTGGCCTTTGCGGATGGGGATTTCCTGTGCCGCGAAGAGCTGCGCCCGGTCCGGTTGCAGCTAGAGCTGCTGAAGCCGCAGCTGATGCTGGACGAACGGGGCATCGAGACCACAATCGTGATGTTTGGCGGCGCGCGTATCCCCAGCCCGGCGAATAAGGGCGGTGCCCGCACCCAGACGCTGGCAGATCTGTCGCATTTCTACGATGAGGCGCGTGAATTTGCCCGCATGATGACAGAGGTTTCGCTGCAAAGCGGCGGCCGCAAGAACGTGATTGCCACCGGCGGGGGGCCGGGGGTGATGGAGGCTGGTAATCGCGGTGCCATTGATGCGGGGGGCGCATCCATCGGGCTATCCATCGTGCTGCCGCATGAACAGGCGCCCAATGGCTATGTCACCCCCGAGCTGAGCTTCAACTTTCACTATTTCGCCATTCGCAAGATGCATTTTCTGATGCGCGCGGCAGCGATTACGGTGTTCCCTGGCGGCTTTGGCACCCTGGATGAACTGTTCGAGAGCCTGACCCTGATCCAGACTGGCCGGATGGAGCGGGTGCCCTTTATCCTGTTTGGACGCGCCTTCTGGGAAAAAATCATCAACTGGGAGGCGCTGGCTGATGCCGGCACCATTTCCGAACAGGATCTGCAACTGTTCAAATTTGTCGAGACCGCCGAAGAGGCGGCGGAGATCATCCAAAACTGGTCGCCAGAGCCGGCGCGCGATAGCCTGCCTGGCCGCGAACGCTGATTGCGGGCGGCCTGTTCCCGTAGATCTGCGATTGCCTGTGTCAAAGGCCCCAATAGGGGCCAGACAGTTTTGCGCGGGTTCAGGCGATGTCGGCGGGCAGCACACCAATTTCGGTGCCTTTGGGCAGGCGGGTCAGGATCTGGTCACCTGCCACACGTTTGATGGCATAGCCATAGCCGCGCAGGCGGAACTGCCATTCACGTGGGCTCAGCGCTTTTTCGCGTTCTTCGCGGATCAGTTCCAGCAGGTTTTTGTCCAGCGGGGATGGGGGTGCTTGGGTCATGCTCAGTCCTCATAGACTTGTTTAATTGTTTCTGAGGTTGAGATTGTTGGCGCGCTGTGGCCGGATTATATCCAGTTTGAGGAGATTTTGTGGCGGCGTCGCGCTGATGCGCCAAAGACACGCACAGCAAAACGCCGCAAAGCGTTGGCTTGGCGGCGTTTCGGTAGATCAGGGATTTGCAGCGGCGCAGATCAGGATTTCATTCCCGCCTCTGCCTCGATCTGCTTGCGGCTTTTGCGGGCGCGTTCGGTGGCTGATTTCAACTGGCCGCAGGCCGCCATGATGTCTTCGCCACGCGGTTTGCGGATTGGCGAGGCATAGCCGGCATCATGGATGATATCGGCAAAGGCGTGGATTCGATTGCCCGAGGACCGTTTGTAGGGCGCGCCGGGCCATTCGTTGAAGGGGATCAGGTTGATCTTGGCCGGAATGCCTTCGATCAGTTTGACCAGACGATGGGCATCTTCCTTGCTGTCGTTCACATGATCCAGCATCACATATTCAAAGGTGATGCGTTCGGAATTGGCCAGGCGCGGATAGGCGCGCAGGGATTCCAGCAGGGCCTCGATGTTCCAGCGTTTGTTGATCGGCACCAGTTTATCGCGCACCTCGTCGGTAGTGGCATGGAAAGACACCGCCAGCAGGCAGCCGATTTCTTCGGCTGTACGGGCGATTTCCGGCACCACGCCGGATGTCGACAGGGTGATGCGGCGACGGCTAAGCTGGATACCTTCGGGATCCATGGCGATTTTCATCGCGTCGCGCACATTTTCGAAATTATACAAGGGCTCGCCCATGCCCATCAGCACGATGTTTGACAGCAGGCGTGCCTCATCGGTGTTGCGGGTGCCGGGTACGGGCCATTCGTCCAGATCGTCGCGCGCCATCATTACCTGGCCGATGATTTCAGCTGCGGTCAGGTTGCGCACCAGTTTCTGGGTGCCGGTATGGCAGAAGGAGCAGGTCAGGGTGCAGCCGACCTGGCTGGAAATGCACAGCGTGCCGCGGCTGTCTTCCGGGATATAGACCACCTCGACCTCGTGACCGCCGGCGATGCGCACCAGATATTTGCGGGTGCCGTCCTCGGAAACCTGTTTGCTGATCACCTCGGGGATGCTGATCTCAAAATGCTGTTGCAGATCGGCGCGCAGGGATTTCGACAGGTTTGTCATCTCGGCAAAGTCGCGTTTGCCCCATTGGTAAATCCACTGCCAGATCTGGCCGACGCGCATTTTCGCCTGCTTTTCCGGGGTGCCGATGTCGATCAGTGCCTGGCGCATCTGGTCACGGGTCATGCCCACCAGATTGGCCTTGCCGCCCTCGGGCAGCTTGCGGGGCAGGGTCAGAACGTCTTGGGTGATCGGCGCGTTGGCAGTCATGGCAGCTCGACTCTAGGTTTGGAGGGTGAATGCGGGTCTATATAGGAGATCGGCAAAAGATCAAAAGATTCCTTCGCAGACCGGCTATGCAGAGGCCCAATTGATATTGGTCCGTTTTGTACGGACCACCATAGTAGGGCGGGGTGCAAATGCAAAACCCCGGCCATTGGCCAGGGTGCAGGGCAGGTCCGCTTGGCGAGGCCGCTGGGAATGGGTGATCAGCTGCCGCAGCGTTTTTCTGCATCCTCGACTGCAGCGGTAAAGCCCAGCAGGGAAAAGGCGTCTTTGGTCTGGGTGCCACGCGCAGAACGTGCAGTCAGCACCGCGTCGGCGCCGCGCTTCATTGCGGTGATGATCTTGGCATCATCCGCTGCGGTTGCAGGCCAGGCCCATTCGCCTTCGGTAAAGAGTTCAAATTCGCTGTCGCCGATGGTCATGTTGACGGTCGAGCCGGGCGCGAAGGGATAGCCGCCGGTAAAGGTCACCTGACCATTGCCGGCATTGTCGGGCCGGTAGAACACAAACAACTGGATTGCGCTGCGGCGCACGGCAACAACGCGGCCATCGCGGGTGTTGACGCTTTCCTTGGGGGCTGAAACGCCCCAACATTCTTTGGGGCTGTCGCCCTGAAAGACGCTCCAGTCCACATTGGCGCCGACGCGATTGTCGGTTGTGGTCTGCTGCGCGGTTGCAGATGTGGCCATAGCGGCCAGACACAGGCCCGCGACTATACGGGCGAGTTTCGATGCCATTTGTCCCGACTCCAAGACTGTCTCTACCTCAATTACGATGAGAGCAAGCGGCGTTTAAACCGCCGTCTGTACCAGATGCTCTCGCTTGCCATACACAAGCACACTAACGTAACAAGCGCTACGGGCGAAAGTGCGTTTGGCAGGAATTCGCCAAGAAAAGAGGCTGAAACAATGACGAAACCAGTTCCAATGGCTGAAATTTGGCGTGGGTCTCTGTTGGAGAGCCTGCATCTAGGGCATGCGGTGATCTGTGATGACAGTGGCCAGATTGTGCGCAGCTGGGGCGACCCGGAAGCGGTGATCTATCCGCGCAGCTCTTCCAAGATGATCCAGGCACTGCCCTTGATTACCTCGGGTGCGGCGGCAAAATACGGGTTGAGCACAGAGCAGCTGGCGCTGGCCTGTGCCTCGCATAACGGGGCGCATATCCATACCGACCGGGTGAACAACTGGCTGTCGCAGTTGGGGCTGGGTGACGATGACTTCCGCTGTGGCCCCCAGGAGCCCGCCGACCGACCCGCCCGCGACGAACTGATCAAGAATGACGCCAGCCCCTGCCAGGTGCATAACAACTGTTCCGGCAAGCACGCTGGCTTTTTGACCTTGAACCAACACCTGGGTGCCGGGCCAGACTATGTCGAGGTCGATCACCCGGTGCAGCAGGCCTGCCTGACGGCCTTTGAAGAGGTGACGGGCATGTCCAGCCCCGGTTACGGCATTGATGGCTGTTCGGCGCCGAACTATGCCACCACGGTGCATGGGCTGGCGCGGGCGATGTCCTGGTTTGCATCGGCTGGGGATCGTTCGGACCGCGCCTCGGCGGCGGCAGCAGAGCTGAGTGCTGCCATGATGCTTCACCCCGATCTGGTGGCGGGTGAAACCCGCGCCTGCACCAATCTGATGCGCGCCATGGGGGGCAAAGTGGCGGTGAAAACCGGGGCCGAGGCGGTGTTTATTGCCATCATTCCAGAAAAGAAGCTGGGCGTTGCGGTCAAAATCGTTGATGGCGCCACCCGTGCCAGCGAATGCGCCATCGCCGCGATTCTGGTGGGGCTGGGCGTGCTAGAGGCTGATCACCCCGAGACCCGCAAATACCTTGATGCGCCGCTGCTGAACCGGCGTGGCATCGACTGTGGATCTTTGCGGCCCAGCGCCGAGCTGCGGTTCTAAGCGCCTCTAGAATTTGCTTACATGCAAAGGCCTGCTCCGAAGATCTGGGGCAGGCCTTTGCATTGTGTACCTGTGGTCCCAGGCTGAGGCTACATTTCGATCAGTGGCGCAACCTCAACCGAGCCGGTGCTATCGGCCACCAGGGGGCAGCCTCTGGCCATGGCGCAGGCAGCGGCCTGGTCGGCGGCTTCAACCACGGAATAGCCCGAGATCGGATTGGCTCCGCCGTCTTCTGTCGTGCCAGTGCTGGCGACGGTATGTGACTTGCCGACCGGGTTTCCCGGAACCACCAGGGCCGCGCCAAGGTCGTCCATCCATGCGCGCCAGGCTGCCATCGCCGCAGCACCTGCTTCGGCGGTTTCGGGGGTATTGCCGCCGTGATAGGCGAATATGAACTGTGGCATTTTCTGTCCTCCTTGGGGGCTGGTGTATCGTGGGTGCTTTGGACCTGTGCTTGGCACGGTTGCCGCAGGCAATTGGTCAGCGCGGGGCGATCCATCGCTGCTGCTGATCACCCGGCAGTGTGTCGCCATAGTTAGTGATAATGGCGATTTTGGGAAGGGCGGCCCGGCCGTGGAGGGATTTTGTGCTGAATCCCCTTCCGCTGGGTGTGCGAGGTCAGAGCATGTCCCAGATCAGCTTCGCGGCCAGCGACAGCGAGGTTAGTACCAGAAGCGGTTTGATCATGGCAGCCCCTTTGGACTGCGCCAGGGTGGCCCCAGCCTGGGCGCCTGCGATCTGCGCCAGCCCCATGCACAGCCCGGTGATCCACCAGGGCGTCGCCACAACCGCAAAGGCACAAAGAGCCCCGGCGTTGGAGGCGAGGTTGAGCAATTTGGTATGGGCGGTGGCCTTGAGCACGCCGTAGCCTGCCAGCGACACAAAGGCGAGCATATAGAAACTGCCCGCCCCTGGCCCCAACAGCCCATCATAGGCACCACAGAGCGGCACCATGGTGGCGGCAAAGAGACCCGCGCCCATGCGCCGGGCGCGGTCCAGATCGCCCAGCCCTTTTTTGCAGGCAAAGAACAGCGCGATCCCGATCAGCAGCACCGGCAGGATCATTCGAATCCACCCGGTGGGCAGAATGGTGATCAGCAGCGCGCCGGCAATCGAGGCGGCAAAGGCAATAAGGGCAGAGCCCGCCTGGTCTCGCAGGTTCACATGGCCGCCCTTGGCGTAGGCTCGTGCCGCAGTGGCTGCGCCAAAGAGACCCTGAATTTTGTTGGTGGCCAGTGCCGTGACCGGGTTCGCCCCAGCCAAGAGCAGCACTGGCACGGTGATCAAACCGCCGCCACCTGCCACCGCGTCAATAAACCCGGCGGCAAACCCTGCCGCCATGAGAAGCAGCAGGGTCTCGATCCCGACCTCAAGCATATGTGCTATCCTTTGAAATCGTCGCGGGCATAGCCCTGCAGATACAAGAGCGCCGTCAGGTCGCCGTGGTTGACGCGGATCTGGCACTGCGCCGCCACCGAAGGTTTGGCATGCAGCGCAACGCCGGACCCGGCCCGAGTCAACATGCCCAGATCATTGGCACCATCGCCTACCGCAATCACCTCTGCTTCGGTGATGGAGAGCTTTTTGGTAATCTGCTCCAGGGCTTCCACCTTGGCCTGGCGTCCCAGGATCGGGCGACCTGCCTCCCCTGTAAGCTTGCCTTCGGCCACAAGCAGCGTATTGGCGCGGTTTTCATCAAAGCCCAGCTCTGTCGCGATGCGGGTGGTAAAGGCAGTGAACCCGCCAGAGACCAGCGCCGCATAGGCGCCATTGGCTTTCATCGTGGCAAGCAGCTGCCGACCGCCCGGCATCAGGCTGATGCGGTTGTCCAGAACCTGCGTAATCACCGTTTCAGGCAGCCCCTTGAGCAGGGCAACCCGTTCAGTCAGGGCTCCGTCAAAATCCAGCTCACCGTTCATGGCGCGGGCGGTGATTTCCTTGACGCGGGTGCCGACGCCTGCCTCTTCGGCCAGTTCGTCGATGCATTCCTGTTCGATCATGGTTGAATCCATATCGGCCAGCAGCATCTTTTTACGGCGGTTGGCGGCGGGCTGAAGGATCAGATCAATCCCCAGCGCCTGGAGGTCCTCCCAGACGTGCCACTGGTTGTCGGGCACTGTGTCCAGTGCAAATTCCGCCGCGATATCGGGTGCCAGCCACTGGGCGCTACCGCCGCCCCAGGCATTGCGCAGTGAGTCCAGCAAGGTGGCATCAAGACAGGGCGTGGCAGGATTGCAAAGCAGCGTGACGATATACATGAGAGAGTTCCATCTGGGCCTTCGGTTGCGGTGTCATAGCGTCCAGAACCCGGATGAGCCAGTCCCGAAGCGGTTTGGCTGTAAACCTGCGCTCAGAGGTCGCCCTTTTCCGACATCATCACGGCGATCCAGCGGGCATTGGGGATCTCGGCCAGGATGATCATGACCATCGCCGTAAGGGGAACCGCCAGGATCGCGCCGGTCATGCCCCAAAGGGCGCTCCAGATGGCCAGTGCCAGCAGCACGGTAAA
Source organism: Pseudophaeobacter sp. (assembly GCF_048267565.1). Lineage (NCBI taxonomy): Bacteria > Pseudomonadati > Pseudomonadota > Alphaproteobacteria > Rhodobacterales > Roseobacteraceae > Pseudophaeobacter > Pseudophaeobacter sp. The sequence goes on from NZ_JBLWXG010000002.1 coordinate 279,143, forward strand.
GGGGCTGAGATTGACAGAACGCCCCAGGAATTTGGGCTCGACATAATAGGCAACAATCAGCTGCGGGATCATCAGCAGCACCAGCACCACACCTGCATGGCTGAAAGAGGTGAACTGGATCAGGCTCATGGTGACGGGAAAAACCACCGCAATGACCGACCCGATATAGGGAATGTAGTTGAGCAACCCGATGAGGATGGCCCAAAAGGCCGGATGGGCGATGCCCAGTAGTTTCAAGATCGCATAGGAGACCAGCGCCAGGATCAGGTTGACCAGTGTCTTGGCTGCCAGATAGCTGCCGATCTTGTCGTTGATCTTGCGGGTGAGCGCCATGGTGTGCTCTGCCTGCATGTTATTGCCCAGGGCGCGGCGCGTCTTGTCCGGCAGGGCGTCAAGTTCGGCCAGTAGAAACACTGCATAGAGCGTGGCAGCGACAATCACCGAACCGCCATTGCTGATGGTCGCCAGCGCGGTGGGCATCAGCGTTGTCGCATCGACCATATCAAGCAGATATTCCCCCAGACTGCCCCAGTTCTGTTCTTGTTTGATGCCCAATGCGGTCAGGAACTTGCTCTGCAGCGCATCAAAATTCTCTGCATAGAGCGGCAAGGCAGTCGAAAGCGTGGTGGCGCTGGCGGTGATAAAGGAGGCTAGAACCAAAAAACTCAGGGTGAAAATCACCAGGGCCAGTAAGCGGCGGAACCGTCGCGGCAGGCGGCCAATCAGGGGCACGGGCATCAGCGCATCGGCGGCGGTGGTCAGGATATAGACCGCAATGATGGCAACCAGCACGGGCAGCAGGATGGCCTGCCCCGCCACCAAGAGCCAGCCCAGCATCAGGATGAGAGCAAGAGAATAGGTGACCTGTGCCAATCTGCTTGTCATTTTCCGCCTCGAATCGTTCGTGCCAGGATGGGGATTTCAGAGTCCTGAAAAGGCCAGGCCTTGCGGCATCTGGACCGCAAAGCTGATGAGACTTTGGTAAGGAAGTTTCCGAAAGGCGTCAAAGCCTGTCGCAAAAAATGCCTAAAGCGGCGCCTCCTGGCGATATATAGGTTGCACTGACCCGTTTTGCCCCCTAGCTCTAGCGGCGGGACACCCTTCCCCAACGAAGGGCAGATATCTGTAAGGATAGCATTTATGGCTACTCAGCAACCGGCGACGCGGCCGGGTAATCCGCGTTTTTCTTCCGGCCCCTGTGCCAAACCCCCTACATTTGAACTGTCCAAACTGGCCGACGCCCCCCTGGGTCGCAGCCACCGCGCGAGCGTTGGCAAGGCCAAGCTGAAGTCGGCCATCGAAGGCACCCGCGAAATCCTGGGCATCCCCGCTGACTATCGTATCGGCATCGTTCCCGCGTCTGACACTGGCGCGGTTGAAATGGCCCTGTGGTCGCTATTGGGCGAACGCAAGGTTGAGATGCTGGCCTGGGAAAGCTTTGGCGCTGGCTGGGTCACCGATGTGGTGAAGCAGCTGAAGATCGACGCCGAAGTGAAAACCGCCGACTACGGTCAGATCGTTGATCTGGCCTCTGTCGATTGCACCAACGATGTGGTCTTTACCTGGAATGGCACCACCGCTGGCGTACGGGTTCCCAACGCCGACTGGATTGCCGATGACCGCGCCGGTCTGACCATCTGCGACGCAACCAGCGCCGCCTTTGCGATGGATCTGCCCTGGGACAAACTGGATGTGACCACCTTCTCCTGGCAGAAGGTTCTGGGCGGTGAAGCGGCCCATGGGGTGATTGTTCTGTCGCCCCGCGCTGTGGAACGGCTGGAAAGCTACACCCCGGCCTGGCCCCTGCCAAAAATCTTTCGCATGACCAAAGGCGGCAAGCTGATCGAGGGTATCTTTACCGGTGCCACCATCAACACGCCGTCGATGCTGGCGGTCGAGGATTACCTCTTTGCGCTGGACTGGGCCCGTTCGGTGGGTGGCCTGACAGGCATGATCGCCCGCGCTGATGCCAATGCGCAGGCCGTGTTTGATTTCTGCGACGCCAACCCCTGGATTGCCAATCTGGCCGAAGACGCGGCGACGCGCTCCAACACCTCGGTCTGTCTGAAGTTCACCGATGACCGCATTCAGGATGGCGCTGCCTTTGCCAAGGCCGTGGCCAAGCGTCTGGAAGCGGAGAACATCGCATTGGACATCGGCGCCTATCGTGATGCGCCTGCCGGTCTGCGGATCTGGTGTGGTGGCACGGTGGAAACCGCCGACATCCAGGCCATGCTGCCTTGGCTTGCCTGGGCCTTTGAGGCCGAGATCGCCGCACAAGGCTAAAGTGTTTTTGCCCGGCCGATAGGCCGGGCAGCGCCCAACCGCCCCGTCTTGCCGAAGGCAAACCTTTGGTTTGACGGGCGGGCGCATCGCCCCCTTCCCTCGGTCGGTTGCTGCCCTAGCGCAGGTCCGGCCCCCGATATTCAAAGGACCTCCAAAAATGGCTCCCAAGGTACTTATCTCCGACAAACTCTCCGAAGCGGCTGTTCAGATCTTTCGGGATCGCGGCATCGACGTGGATTTTCAGCCCGATCTGGGCAAAGACAAGGACAAGCTGGCCGAAGTGATCGGTCAGTATGATGGTCTTGCCATCCGTTCGGCCACCAAGGTGACGGAAAAGATCCTCGCCAATGCGCCCAACCTCAAGGTCATCGGCCGCGCAGGCATCGGCACCGACAACATCGACAAGGAAGCCGCGTCGAAAAAAGGTGTGATCGTGATGAACACGCCTTTTGGCAACATGATCACTACCGCCGAACATGCCATCGCCATGATGTTTGCCGTGGCGCGCCAGATCCCCGAGGCCTCTGCTTCGACCCATGCCGGCAAATGGGAAAAGTCCAAATTCATGGGCACCGAGCTGACCAATAAAACCCTGGGCGTTATTGGCGCCGGCAATATCGGTGGCATCGTTTGTGACCGCGCCCGTGGGCTGAAGATGAAGGTCGTTGCCTATGACCCCTTCCTGGGTCAGGAAAAAGCCGACAAGATGGGCGTTGAAAAGGTAGAGCTGGACGACCTGCTGGAACGCGCCGATTTCATCACCCTGCACGTGCCCTTTACCGATGCCACCGCCAATATCCTGAGCCGTGAAAACCTGTCCAAGACCAAGAAAGGCGTGCGCATCATCAACTGTGCCCGTGGTGGTCTGGTGGACGAAGAGGCCCTGGCCGAGGCGCTGAAATCTGGCCATGTTGCCGGTGCCGCCTTTGATGTGTTCTCTGAAGAGCCCGCCAAGGAAAATGCCCTGTTCAAACTGCCCAACGTGGTCTGCACGCCGCATCTGGGGGCCGCCACCTCTGAAGCGCAGGAAAACGTCGCCCTGCAGGTGGCTGAACAGATGTCGAACTATCTGCTGACCGGTGCGGTGGAAAATGCGCTGAACATGCCCAGCGTAACGGCCGAAGAGGCCAAGGTCATGGGCCCCTGGATCAAACTGGCTGAACATCTTGGCTCTTTTGTGGGGCAGATGACGGATGAGCCCATCAAGGCTATCAACATTCTCTATGATGGTGTTGCTGCGGATATGAACCTGGAGGCGCTGAATTGTGCGGTGGTTGCGGGCATCATGAAAAAGGTGAACCCGGATGTGAACATGGTCTCGGCCCCTGTTGTGGCCAAGGAACGTGGCATTCAGATCTCGACCACCAACCAGGACAAAACCGGAGCCTTTGATGGCTACATCAAGGTGACAGCAGTAACCGATAAGCGCGAGCGCTCGGTTGCGGGTACAGTGTTCTCGGATGGCAAGCCACGTTTCATCCAGATCAAGGGTATCAATATCGACGCCGAGGTGGGCGCACATATGCTCTACACCACCAACAACGACGTGCCCGGCATCATCGGCACCCTGGGTCAGACCATGGGTGAGCATGGCGTCAACATTGCCAACTTTACCCTGGGCCGTGCCGAAGCCGGTGGTGAGGCCATTGCGCTGCTTTACGTGGACGACGTCGTCCCCGCCGAAGCCCGCGCCAAACTGGCCGAAAGCGATCTGTTCAACCAGATCAAACCGCTAACCTTTGATGTCGCCTGATCAAGGCAACAGGTTTCTGAATGGTCAAAATGCTCCCGCCCTGTCAGGCGGGGGCATTTTTTCTTGCGGTCGTATCGTTTTGTGCAGGCTGGGGCTTTATCACCAACCAGGCAAAAACCAGCATCGACATCAGGAAAATCAGCGATCCGATTTTGGCGGGTGTTTCGGTGACGTCTAGAATGGCTAGGGCGATACCCGGCACCAGAACCACCAGCGCCACAAAGGTGAGTACAAAATGCATCCTTGCCAGCCCTGTCGCTGCGGCATGTGGCGTCAAGTGATAGTAAAAGGCGAAGAGCGCGCAGCTCACCCATCCCAAAAGGTTCAGATGGCCATGGGCTGGCGATAACTCATGGTTCTGGCTGGCTGCCATGGCAATGCCCCAGACAATGCCACACAGGGCAGAGAGGATTGCCAGGATCATGAAGCTACGGCTTAGTCCTGTCATGGGGTGTTTCCTTTCTTTTCTATTCGCAGGGGAAGTCTGCCAAGCCCGCATGAATTTTGGAAATTTATTGTTTGTATGATATGAATTGACGGCATGAATTTATCTGGTTTCGATCTCAACCTTCTCAAGGTGTTGGATGCGCTGCTGCAAACGGGATCGACCACCGGGGCCGCCAAAGAGGTGGGCCTGTCGCAGCCTGCGGTTTCTGCGGCTTTGAAACGCCTGCGGCACGCTTTGGAAGATCCGCTGTTTGTGCGCCAGGGGCGCCTGCTTGCGCCAACTGAATTTGCCCAAAATCTAAGAATCCCGCTGCGCGAGGTGCTCAACCGTACAGAGGGGATTTTGTCCGGGAGTGACCAATTTTCCCCCGAAACGACTGAAACCGTCTTTCGGCTGTTGGGAAGCGATTTCTACGCCGAGCTTTTGATGCCGCAGTTGGCCTTCCTGCTGACAAAAGAGGCGCCTGGCATCAAGGTGCAGCTGGTCGATTCCAGATTGGATCAAGATATCGAAGCTTTGGAAAGTCGCGGTCTGGATATGGCCCTGGTTCCGGCAACCATGTTCCCCAAGTGGGTAGAGACGCGGGACCTGCTGTTGTCACAGTTTCTGGTCATTGCCCGACGGGGGCATCCTGATCTGTCCCAAAGGGGGATCACCCCAGGCGATGTTCTTCCTCTGGATCTATATTGTGGGCTCAACCATGTGTTGTTTTCAGCCGCCGGAAAACTGCAGGGACAGGGCGATCTGGCCCTTGCCGCCCTTGGCAGACGACGAAATGTGGTGATGACTTTGCCTGGATTTACAGGGGTTTGTAACGTGGTATCCCAAAGTGATCTGTTGGCTTTGGTACCGGAGCAATTCGCGCGGCGCGTGGCCCCCAAGCTTGGCTTGGGTATTTATCAACCACCGTTTTTCGTAGAACCGGTACAAGGCGTTTTGGCATGGCATACGCGCCTGTCCACAGCGCCTGCACACCGTTGGCTAAGAGATCGTATTGCGGTGCTTCTCAAGGCTCCATAGCCAAGGTAAGTGTTTGTTTCCACTATTTGGGACGCAGGAATGCGGCTAGAAAACACAATATATGAGGGTATCGAATGCTGAATCCGATCTACGCAATTGGTGATATCCACGGCCAACGCGATATGCTGGAGACCGCCCTGGCGCGGATCGAGGCAGACGGCGGGCCGGACGCACGGGTGGTGTTTCTGGGGGATTATGTTGATCGCGGGCCAGATTCGCATGGCGTGATTGATATTCTGGCGCAGGGCATGGCCGCTGGACGCAACTGGGTCTGCCTGCTGGGCAATCATGACCGGATGTTTTCAATGTTCCTCGAGGACTACCCGCGCACTGATGACCGTTTGTTGGTCGGCTACGACTGGCTGCATGCGCGCATCGGCGGGGAAGAGACGCTAGGGTCTTATGGGGTTGAGGTCGGCGAACGCCGCCGGATTCATGAGGTGCATGCGGAGGCGCGGCAGGCTGTTCCGGATCACCACCGCGCCTTTCTGGCGGCACTGCCAGATTATCACCAAGAGGGTGAACTATTGTGCGTTCATGCCGGCATTCGCCCCGGCGTGGCGCTGCAAGAACAGATCCAGAATGACAAGATCTGGATCCGGCAGGAATTTCTGGAATATCAGGGGGCGCACCCCTGGCTTGTAGTGCATGGCCACACCCAGGTGGCCGCCCCCGAACATCACGGCAATCGGGTTAATCTGGATTCAGGTGCCGGATTTGGTCGTCAGCTGACAGCGGCGGTTTTTGAAGGCCGCAAGTCCTGGGTGCTGGAGGAGGCGGGGCGCAGGCCGTTGCTGGCAGAGTAACGAGGCAAAGCCCCGGAATGTGCTGCATGTGAACTTTTTGATAACGAAAACCCGGTTAGGTTGAACCAGTGATCGGCGACCTGGTGGCAGCCTGAACGGTTAAAAAGTTACAGAGGTCCTGTGCTGCCGTGGTAACAAGTGGCGATATGGCTGCAAGGCTTTGATTTATTTTGCGGTCGCTGATCACTACTGATTGTGTTGCCCCTGTCGCGTTCGCGTCTTTGCATGTGGTTGGCGCGCTTTAGTTGATCTTGCATGTATTCGTTGCGCAAAACCGGTGCTCGCTTTTGCGCAACATGCTCTCGTTTCGGTTTAGCACCAGTCCAGCACCACCTTGCCGCTGTTGCCTGATTTCATCGCGGCAAACCCCTTGGCAAAGTCTTCAACCCCAAACCGATGGGTGATGACCGCGCTGACATCCAGCCCGTTTTGCAACATGGCAATCATCTTGTACCAGGTTTCAAAAATTTCACGGCCATAGACCCCTTTCAGGGTGATCGCCTTAAAGACAATCCGGCTCCAGTCGACGGGGGATTTTCCCGGCGGAATCCCCAAGAGCGCGATACGGCCCCCCATCACCAGGGCTTCGATCATCTGATCCAGCGCGGCCTGGTTGCCAGACATCTCCAGCCCGACGTCAAAACCCTGGCGCATGCCAAGTTCGGCAATTACATCGTTCAGGTCTTCCGTCGCGACATTCACGGGCCGCACATTTGCGACCTTGGCAGCCAGCGCCAGTCGACCGGGGTTTACATCGGTGATGGCCACATGGCGGGCACCAGCGTGGCGCGCCACGGCTGCCGCCATGATACCGATCGGGCCTGCGCCGGTGATCAATACGTCCTCGCCCACCAGATCAAAGCTGAGCGCGGTATGCACTGCATTGCCAAGCGGATCGAGAATGGCGCCGATGTCATCCGGGATGTCATCCGGCAGCGGCACCACATTAAAGGCCGGCAGGGCCAGATACTGGGCAAAGGCTCCCTGTTCGTTGACGCCGATGCCACGGGTTTCGGGGTCCAGATGGAACTTGCCGGCCCGGCTCTGGCGGGAGTGTTTGCCAATCAGATGCCCCTCGCCGCTGCAGCGCTGGCCAATCTCCAGATCGGTGACATTGCGGCCAAGTTCGACGATTTCGCCGGCAAATTCATGGCCGGTGATCAGTGGTACGGGCACGGTTTTCTGCGCCCAGGCATCCCAGTTCCAGATATGGACATCGGTGCCGCAGATACCGGTTTTGTTCACCTTGATCAGCACCTCGTCGGGGCCGATTTCCGGCACCGGTGCCTGCACCTTCCACAGGCCTTCTTCGGGCCGGGATTTTTCTAGCGCGATCATGGTGTTCGGCTTGGCCCAAACTGTCATGAGATCACCCCTAATGCGCGACCTACCTTGCCAAAGGCAGCGAGGGCACGCTCCAGTTCCGGGCGTGTTAGGGCGGCACTCATCTGTGTACGGATGCGGGCCTGCCCGCGTGGCACCACCGGAAAGAAAAAGCCCGAGACAAAGACGCCTTCATCAAACAGGCGCGCGGCCATGTCCTGCGCCAGTTGCGCCTCGCCCAACATCACCGGCACAATGGGGTGTTCGCCCGGCAGCAGATCAAACCCCAGATCGGTCAGACCTGCGCGCCAGAACTTTGTGTTTTCAAATAGCTGTGTGCGCAGATCTGCGCCTTCCTCGACAAGGCGAATGGCCTCGATCCCGGCAGCAACGATAGAGGGCGGCAGCGAATTGGAGAACAAATAGGGCCGCGCCCGCTGCCGCAGCAGGTCGATCACTGGCTGCGGCCCGGCGATATAACCGCCAATGGCCCCCCCAAGTGCTTTGCCCAATGTCCCGGTGAGGATATCCACATCCACCCCCGCATGATCCGGCGTGCCAGCGCCATTTGGCCCCATGAACCCGGTGGCGTGGCAGTCATCCACCATCACCACGGCGTCATATTTATCCGCCAGGGCGCGGATTTCCGGCAGCTTGGCCAGATAGCCATCCATCGAGAATACCCCGTCGGTTGCAATCATGATATGGCGCGCGCCATCTGCGCGGGCCTGTTTCAGCCAGGCCTCCAGGTCGTTCATGTCGCTGTTGAGGTAGCGATAGCGTTTCGCCTTGCACAGGCGCACCCCGTCGATGATCGACGCATGGTTTAGACTGTCAGAGATAATTGCATCTTCTGGCCCCAAGAGCGGTTCGAACAAGCCACCGTTGGCATCAAAGCAGGCGGCAAACAGAATGGCGTCATCCTTGTTCAGGAATTTTGCCAGGCGTTGCTCCAGCGCGCGGTGGATATCCTGGGTGCCGCAGATAAAGCGGACCGAGGCCATGCCAAAGCCCTTGTCATCCATCACCCCACGCGCGGCGGCAATCAGATCGGGGTGATCGGCCAGCCCCAGGTAGTTGTTGGCACAGAGGTTGATCACCTGACGGTCACCCACCGTGATTTCGCCCCCCTGTGGGGAGGTGATCATTCGTTCCCGCTTGTACAGGCCGTCGGCCTCAATCTGGGCCAGCGTTTCAGAGATATCGTTCAGAAATGCAGTGCTCATAGCGGGAAACTCCTTATCCATGGAATTGCATCTACCATAACGGATTTGATTCCCAAATAGAAGATTTCACTATCTCGGAAAAAAATCCGTGAAGATGGATTTTCCATGGAGAGAACCGCCCCCACCATGGCGCGGGCGCATTGCAATACAGGGCCTGACAGTCCGCACCAAGGTGGAGTTGCTGCGCTATATTGCAAAGGATCTGGCGGGTGGGTTTCAAATCACCCGGCCGCCGATGTCTCACGGGACGATTAGAAAACCGTCCTGTCAGGATTTGAAATCAGGCATCTTTCACAATCAGAAATACCCGCGCGGGCCCATCAGGGGCGGTGATTGCATGGGGCACATCGCCTGCGTAACGGGCGGTATCGCCTGCGTGCAAATGGTCTGACGCGCTGCCAGAGGTCACTGTGATTTCACCTTCCAGCACGGTCAGCTGTTCTAGTGCGCCACGGGTGTGTGGGGCACTGTTGAGGGCGCCACCCTTGTCAAAGCGGATGTCATAGACCTCATGCCCGCCGGCCTCTTCCGGGGGGGACAGGATGCGAATGCGGCAGCCTTCCCCGATGTTTTCGATCTTCGGAACATCGACAGCGCGCAGCACCTCGATCCGGTCTTGCATGTCGCCGGCTTCCAATAGGCCGGCAAAATCCACCTGCAGGGCGCGGGTCAGATTCCACAGTGTGGCAATGGTTGGGCTGCTTTCGCCACGTTCGATCTGGCTGACCATCGAGCGGCTGACGCCGGAGAGATTGGCCACCGCCTCAAGCGAAAGCCCCTTGGCGCGGCGGGCCTCTTTCAGGCGGGCAGGCAGCAGGGTCAGGATATCGTCTGTATGTTCCGTCATAACAGATGTCCTGCGGGGTCTGCGCTCTTTTGTCAATGACGGGACGTTCACAGATCAAGGGGGCAGACAGGGCGATGCTGCGGCTGCATAATGGGCGCAACAGACCTTTGAGGAGAAAAAAACCATGACTGATATTGTCATCCTGGATGGTGCCCGCACCGCAATTGGCACCTTTGGCGGGGCGCTGGCCAATACGGCCCCTATTGATCTGGCTGCGGCTGTATCCAAAACAGCGATGCAGCGCTCTGGCGTCGACCCCGCGCAGATTGGCCATGTGGTCTTTGGTCATGTGATCAATACCGAACCACGCGATATGTATCTGAGTCGCGTTGCCGCGATGCAGGCCGGCGTGCCCCATGGCACCCCGGCGATGAATGTGAATCGTCTGTGCGGATCGGGCGCGCAGGCGCTGGTTTCCGGCATTCAATCGCTGATGCTGAAGGATGCGGAATTCGCCCTGGCCGGGGGGGCGGAAAACATGTCGCGCAGCCCCTTTATCATGCAGCAGCAGCGCTGGGGCGCCAAGATGGGTGATGTCAAATCGCTTGATATGATGCTGGGCGCGCTGAACTGTCCCTTTGGCACCGGCCACATGGGGGTGACGGCAGAAAACGTTGCAGATGAGCATGACATCACCCGCGAACAGATGGATGAATTTGCCCTCGCCAGCCAGACCCGCGCGGCGGCCGCAATCGCTGCGGGCCATTTCAACAGCCAGATCACGCCGATCGAGGTCAAGGTCAAGCGCGACATGGTGCCCTTTGAGGTGGACGAGCACCCCAAGGCAACCTCGCTTGAGGCGCTGGCGGGGCTACGGGCGGTGTTCCAAAAAGACGGACGCGTCACGGCCGGCAATGCCAGCGGCATCAACGATGGCGCCGCGGCGCTGGTGTTGGCACGGGCTGAGGCGGCCGAAAAGGCCGGTCTGAAACCCAAGGCACGAATTCTGGGCTATGCCCATGCCGGGGTGCGCCCAGAGGTTATGGGCATTGGCCCGGTTCCGGCGGTGCAGAATCTGCTGGCCAAGACCGGCCTGAAGGCGGGCGATTTCGATGTTGTCGAGAGCAACGAGGCCTTTGCCTCGCAGGCGCTGGCGGTGAACAAGGAGCTGGTGCTGGATCCGGCAAAGGTGAACCCCAATGGCGGCGCCATTGCGTTGGGCCATCCTGTTGGCGCCACTGGCGCAATCATCACCCTGAAAGCGCTATATGAACTGGAGCGCACTGGTGGGTCGAAGGCTTTGATCACCATGTGTATTGGTGGCGGTCAGGGGATTGCCCTGGCGATCGAGCGTCTTTGAAAATGAGAGGTGGTAGGGGGGCCTTGCCCCTCTGGCCCTTTGGGCCATTCACCCCAAGGTATTTTGGGTAAGATGAAGGGGGCGCGGCGATTGCGGCGCCCTTTCTTGTTCAGCTTATTAGCTGGTTGACGAGGAGGGTGAGCAGGATCCCAGCGGTCGCGCCAACTGCGGCAGGGGTGTGCCAGGTGCGGTTCTTTTTATCGCCGCCGGGTTCCTGGGATTGGGCAATGAGGGCCTGTTCCATCAGGGCAGGCAGGCGGGGGCCAAACCGGGCCATGACCCTGGCGGTTTTCATCAGGTCAGAGGCCATGGCGCGCGGTCCGATGCTCTTTTTGATGTAGTCTTCGACCACCGGTTGCGCGACTTCCCAGATGTTGATCTTGGGGTCGAGAGAGCGGGCGACGCCTTCTACCACCACCATGGTGCGCTGGAGCAGGATGAGTTCAGTGCGTGTTTCCATGCCAAAGCGTTCGGTGACCTCGAACAGGTAATTCAGCAGGCTGCCCATGGAGATATGGCTGGCGTCCATGCCAAAGATGGGTTCCCCGACCGCGCGGATGGCGCGGGCGAATTCATCCACATCGCGGTTTGCCGGGACATAACCTGCTTCGAAATGGACCTCGGCGACGCGTTGGTAATCGCGTTTGATAAAGCCAAAGAGGATTTCGGCGTAGACCCGGCGGGTGTATTCGTCGATATGCCCCATGATGCCAAAATCATAGGCGATGATATTGCCGTTGGCGGCGACCTTGAGGTTGCCCTGATGCATATCAGCATGGAAGAAGCCATCACGCAGCGCGTGTTGCAGGAACAGGGTGAGCACCCGTTTGGCCAGGGCTTGGCGATCATGGTCGGCTGCATCCAGGGCGGCATTGTCGCCAAGTGCGGTGCCATCGGCCCAGTCCAGCGTCATTACCCGGCGCGCCGAGGCTTCCCAGCGGATGCGCGGCAATTGAAAGCCTTCATCCTCGGCGGTATTGGCGGCAAATTCCGAGGCGGCGGCGCTTTCGAGGCGTAGGTCTAGCTCTCCCTGTACGACGCCGGCAAAATGTTCGATCACATCCATCGGGCGCAGGCGGCGTGCGCCGGGGGCAAAGAGATCGACGATGCGGGCGGCAAAGTAGAAGGCGTCGACATCCCTGTTGAAGGCACGTTCGATGCCGGGGCGCAACACCTTGACCGCGACATTTTCGCCGGTCTCTGTCAGGCGGGCGCGATGGACCTGGGCGATCGAAGCTGCGGCGATGGGTTCGCTGAATTCCGAGAAGATCTCGGCCAGGGGGCGGCCCAGTGCGCTCTCTACCTCGGCCATGGCGGCAGCGCGGGAAAAGGGGGGCAGTTGATCCTGCAGCACGCGCAGCTGTTGTGCCAGATCGTCGCCAACCACGTCGGGGCGGGTCGAGAGCACCTGGCCGAATTTGATATAGGCGGGCCCCAGCGCGGTGAGCGCACGGGTGGCGGGCGGCATTGAGGGATCGCCCTTGTAGCCGAGCCATTTGAAGGGCCAGCCCAGGGTGCGCGCCAGGATGCGCAGCGGTTTGGGGGCCTCAAAGGCGTCAAGTACCAGATTCATTGCACCGGTGCGCTCGAAGGTGGCACCGGTGCGGATCAGGCGGATAATGTTGTGTGGGCCGCGCATTCTCTAGATTTTCCAGCCGGAGTGCAGCGCGGCAATGCCCAGCGACAGGTTGCGGTATTTGGCGTTGGCAAAGCCTGCGGTTTTCACCATCTCCAGAAAGGTATCCTGATCGGGGAAGTTGCGAATTGATTCCACCAGATACTGGTAGCTGTCGTAGTCACCAGCGATCAGCTTGCCCATGCGGGGGATGACGTTGAAACTGTAAAGATCATAGAGCTTTTGCATGCCATCATTGGGCAGCTGGCTGAATTCCAGTACCATCAGGCGACCGCCGGGCTTCAGTACACGAAAGGCTTCGTTCAGGGCCTCTTGCGGGCGGGTGACGTTCCGGATGCCAAAGGAGATGGTGTAGACGTCAAATGTGTTATCCTTGAAGGGCAGCGCCATGGCGTCGCCGGTGACCCAGTCAAGGCTGTCGGCCATTTGTTCGGCTTCGGCGCGTTTGCGCCCCTCGATCAGCATTGGTGCGGTGAGGTCCAGAACGGTAGAATGGCCATGACCTGCGCGTTTCAGGAAACGAAAGGAGATATCACCAGTGCCACCCGCCACATCAAGCAGACGCTGACCTGGGCGCGGCGCCAGCCAATCCATCATGGCGTCTTTCCAGATGCGGTGGATTCCCATGCTCATCACGTCATTCATGATGTCGTATTTTGAGGCCACGGAATTGAACACACCCTGCACCCGGCCTGCTTTTTCATGCTCTGGGACGGTTTCAAAGCCAAAATGGGTGGTGCTGTCTGATCTATCGCTCATGTGGCTTGCCGTTTTATTAGGATCGCCCCAGTTATAGGGCCTTGAAGGGCAGGCACAATGCGGCCCTTATGTCATACAGGTTTAGGGAGCGATGTAATGCCTGAATTGCCCGAGGTCGAGACCGTGATGCGGGGTTTGCTGCCTTCTATGCAGGATGCAGTGATTGCGCAGGCACATGTGAACCGCCCGGATCTGCGCTGGCCCTTCCCCGAGCGCATGGCAGAGCGGCTAACGGGCGCGCGGGTCGTGGCCCTGCGGCGGCGGTCAAAATATATCCTGGCAGAGCTGGATCGTGGCGAAACCCTGCTGGTGCATCTGGGCATGTCGGGGCGGATGACGGTTTCGGGCGATCCCCTGGGCCAGTTTGCGCATGATCATCCACAGGCGGAAAAACATGATCATGTGATCTTTGACATGGAGAACGGTGCCCGGATTACGTTTAATGATCCGCGCCGATTTGGTGCCATGGATCTGATCGACACGGGCGGGTTGGCTGAACATAAGCTTTTGAAGGTGCTGGGGCCGGAACCTCTGGGCAATGATTTCCACGAAGATTACCTGATTGCGGCCTTCGCGGCGAAGAACACACCGGTGAAATCGGCGCTGCTGGATCAGGGAATCATCGCGGGCCTGGGCAATATTTATGTGTGTGAGGCTCTTTTTCGTGCACAGATTTCGCCCATACAAAAGGCAGCCCAGATCGCACCAGAGCGGGTTGCCGGCCTGGTTCCGATCATCCGGCAGGTGCTGGAAGATGCGATCAAAGCCGGGGGATCTTCGCTAAAGGATTTCCGCCAAGCCAGTGGAGAACTTGGATATTTTCAACATAGCTTTGATGTCTATGGTCGCGAAGCAGCCCCCTGTCGTAGGGTGGGATGTGGGGGGGAGATTGAGAGAATCACCCAATCCGGGCGATCCACCTTCTATTGTGGCAAGTGTCAAAGATAGCTTGAACGCGATATCTCTCGTGGTAATGACTCGTTTCTGAACGGAACAACGAAAGCATCAATTATGGCCTATGAGACGATCAACGTCGATGTGCAGGACCACGTTTGCCTTATCAAACTGCATCGCCCCGAGGCGTTGAACGCGCTCAATGCTGCGCTTGTGAGTGAGCTTTGCGCTGCGCTGGAAGAAGCAGATGACAGCGACAAGGTGCGCTGCATCGTCCTGACCGGTTCGGAAAAGGCCTTTGCGGCCGGCGCGGACATCAAAGAGATGGCAGAGCTGAACTTTGCTCAGGTGTATTCCAGCAATCTCTTTGCCCAGGTGAATGATCGCATTGGCGCCATTCGCAAGCCGATCATCGCAGCTGTGGCGGGATATGCCCTGGGCGGCGGTTGTGAGCTGGCGATGTTGTGCGATTTCATCATCGCGTCGGAAACTGCCAAGTTTGGTCAGCCCGAAATCAACCTGGGCGTTGTGGCCGGTATTGGCGGCACGCAGCGTCTGACCCGGTTTGTTGGTAAATCGAAATCCATGGATATGAACCTGACGGGCCGTTTCATGGGGGCCGAAGAAGCCGAGCGTGCCGGTCTGGTGTCGCGGGTGGTGCCGCCGAAAAAGCTTATTGAAGAGGCCATGGGCGCGGCGCAGAAGATCGCTGAAAAATCCCAGATGACTGCCAAGGCCGTCAAGGAAACCGTGAACCGCAGCTATGAGCTTTCGCTGAGCGAAGGTATGCTGTTCGAACGCCGGGTGTTTCATTCGATGTTTGCAACAGAAGACCAGAAAGAAGGCATGGCCGCGTTCCTGGAAAAGCGCGAAGCCCAGTTCCGCGACAAGTAACTTTTGCAATAGATCATCAGCTAGGGGGGGCAGCCATTGGGTTGGCCCCCCTTTGTTTTTGGTGCCTAGACAGTGCCTCATTACTGGATTGCCTGCGGGCGTGGCCCTGTAAAGACCGGGTTTTGGTAATTGACTTGCATCTTGCACCACATGTCTTTAAGGACCGCTCCCATACATGCGCGTGCAGCCCGCTTGGCTAGAATCACTCCGATGATCCGATCCGGGTTTGGCTGGCTTGCGCCGACATTGAAATACGAACCCAAAGAGAAGGTCATCAGACATGGCAAATACACCTCAGGCTAAAAAGCGCGCGCGTCAGAACGAAAAGCGTTTTGCAGTCAACAAGGCCCGCCGTTCGCGCATCCGCACTTTCCTGCGTAAAGTTGAAGAAGCCATCGAAGCTGGCAACAAAGACGAAGCCGCTGCTGCTCTGCGTCTTGCCGCTCCTGAACTGATGCGCGGCGTCACCAAAGGCGTCTATCACAAGAACACCGCATCGCGCAAAGTGTCGCGTCTGACCGCACGGGTCAAAGCGCTGGCATGATTCCCTGACGGGAATTTCGCGCAAGCAAGAATTTGAAAAAAATGAAGGCGTCGCATTTTTGCGGCGTCTTTTTTATTTGTCCTTATCTGTCTAAGCACTGCTGCAACCGCGAGAGATTCTTTCTTGGCAAAGCATGAGTCAACCGCAGAGTTTCGTTGCCGCTCCCCCTCGCAAATTGCTACCACATGTACAGCGATTCACTCGCTGGGGGACAGGCTGCTCGCGGTGACCTTGACGGGCATCAGGGTTACAAACGGCATGGGGTTCACCGATGGCCAATAGGGTTTTCGGGGGATCACGATGCCGCTGTATTTGAGTTTTAGTCAGCTGCCTTGTCTCATTTGTGTGCAGAACGGTTTTCACTTCTGAAGCGCGCCAAGGTTTGGCGATCTTTGTTGGATAATCGATTGCCCCGTAAGGGAATGCGGTCAGGGTGCCTGACCGTAAACGCAGTTTGTGTGTATATGTGGGTGAGACGTGGCTCCGGTTCGGAGCGTGACAAAATATTAGGCGAAGATGAAGCGGACGGCTGCTTGTTCGGGGATGCATGAGGCGCAGGATGACGGAAGAAAAATGGGGACAGCTCAGGACACGTCTATTAAAGACGGTTGGGCAGAACAACTTTACCACCTGGATTGAACCGCTGGAGTTCAATTCGGTCGATGATGGCGTCGCGGTGTTTCACGTACCGACCAATTTCATGGGCAACTATGTCAGCCAGAATTTTGCAGATCTGATCTTGCATGAATTCAGCCTTTCGGGTGTGTCGGTGCAGCGTCTGGCCTTTCGGGTCGCCGCCAATTCGCCTGCGCGTCCGGTGCGCCAGGTTGAACAGCCCAGCGAACCCTTCGCTGAAATGCAGGCAGGCGGCAGCCAGCCCCAGCAGAATCAGGATGAAGCCCCGGCACGATCGGTCACTTCAGGCGCGTCGCTGTCGAGCAAGGCCACAGCAGCGGCCCCGATGGAGACCCTGCAGGCCGCACCGTTGGATCCGCGCTTTACCTTTGACAACTTTGTTGTCGGCAAGCCAAACGAGCTGGCCCATGCCGCCGCGCGCCGCGTGGCCGAGGGCGGTCCGGTGACCTTTAATCCGCTGGTGCTTTATGGTGGCGTTGGCCTGGGTAAAACCCACCTGATGCATGCGATCGCCTGGGAAATATCGGCCCAGAACCCCGGTTTGAACGTGCTGTATCTGTCGGCGGAACAGTTCATGTATCGTTTTGTGCAGGCCCTGCGCGAGCGCAAGATGATGGATTTCAAACATCTGTTCCGCTCGGTTGATGTTTTGATGGTGGATGATGTGCAATTCATCGCCGGAAAGGATTCCACTCAGGAAGAGTTTTTCCATACATTCAACGCTTTGGTGGACCAGAATAAGCAGATCATCATCTCTGCCGACCGGGCACCGGGTGAAATCAAGGATCTGGAAGATCGGGTGAAATCGCGCCTGCAATGTGGCCTGGTGGTGGATCTGCATCCTACGGATTATGAACTGCGTCTGGGCATTCTGCAGACCAAGGTTCAGCTGCAGCAAAAGACCTATCCCGACCTGCAGATCGCCGATGGCGTGCTGGAGTTCCTGGCGCATCGGATTTCTACCAATGTGCGGGTGCTCGAGGGCGCATTGACCCGGCTGTTTGCCTTTGCCTCCCTGGTCGGACGCGAGATCGACATGGATCTGACCCAGGACTGTCTGGCCGATGTTCTGCGCGCCTCAGAGCGCAAGATCACGGTTGAGGAAATTCAGCGCAAGGTTTCGGAATATTACAATATTCGGATGTCTGATATCATTGGTCCCAAGCGCCTGCGCTCCTATGCGCGGCCGCGTCAGGTGGCGATGTATCTGTGCAAGAAACTGACCAGCCGCAGCCTGCCGGAAATTGGTCGCCGCTTTGGTGGTCGTGATCATACCACGGTGATGCACGGGGTGCGCCGCATCGAAGAGTTGAAGTCCACCGATGGTCAGATCGCGGAAGACGTGGAAATGCTGCGCCGGTCGCTCGAATCCTAAAGCCTGTGGGTGCAAACCTGCAAAAATACACGGCTCCGGTTTTCCGGGGCCGTTTTTATTGCAGCACTTGGGGCGGCACTTGGGCTTGCCCCCTTGACGCTGTTGATTTTCCCTTGGAAAACTTCATAAAAGCCTTGTGCATGAGGGGTAAACCGCTACTTTGCCTATCCCGGACATTGCATTGACATGCCTGGGCGACAGCGCAGCGGCGCGACGAAAAGGAAAGCGACATGAAGATCAGCATTGAACGTGGCACACTCCTGAAGGCCGTTGCACAGGCCCAGTCGGTGGTTGAGCGGCGCAATACCATTCCGATCCTGGCCAATGTTCTGATCGAAGCCGAGGGCGATGTTGCGCAGTTCCGCGCCACCGACCTTGATATCGAGGTGGTCGACAAGGCACCGGCGCAGGTCGAACGGGCAGGTGCCACCACCGTGGCCGCCACCACCCTGCATGAAATCGTGCGCAAGCTGCCCGATGGTGCCCTGGTGACGCTGACGGCGGATGCGGCAACTGGCCGACTGACCGTCGAAGCCGGGCGTTCCAACTTTTCGCTGGCAACCCTGCCGCGCGAAGATTTCCCTGTGATGGCCAGTTCGGAATATCATTCGAACTTTACCGCCAATGCGGCCATGCTGCGCCGTCTCTTTGATAAATCGAAATTTGCTATCTCGACCGAGGAAACCCGCTATTACCTCAATGGGGTCTATATGCATGTTTCGGATGCTGCTGAGGGTGGCAAGGTCTTGCGCTGTGTCGCCACCGATGGCCACCGTCTGGCGCGAATTGATGCTGCCCTGCCGATGGGCGCCGAGGACATGCCCGGCGTGATCGTGCCGCGCAAAACCGTCGGGGAGCTGCGCAAGCTGCTGGATGACGATGAGATGGATATCGCCGTCTCGGTGTCAGAAACCAAGGTGCGCTTTGCCACGCCCAACCTGACCCTGACCTCCAAGGTCATTGATGGCACTTTCCCCGATTACACCCGCGTGATTCCAGCCGGCAATACCCGCCGCCTGGAGGTGGACGCGGCTGAATTTGCCCGCGCTGTGGATCGGGTTGCCACCGTGTCCTCTGAGCGGTCGCGCGCGGTGAAACTGCAGCTGGACGAAGACCGGCTTGTGCTTTCTGTCAATGCGCCTGATAGCGGTGCCGCCGAGGAAGAGCTGGCGGTGGCCTATAATGACGAACGTCTGGAAATTGGCTTTAACGCCAAATACCTGCTGGAAATCGCCAATCAGGTTGATCGCGAAAATGCGGTCTTCATGTTCAACTCTTCCGGGGATCCGACCCTGATGCGCGAAGGCAGCGACGAAAGCGCCGTCTATGTTGTTATGCCGATGCGCGTATAATCGGTAGTGTACAGCTGCGCCCGTGTAGCAAAAGGCGCGCCCAGTCATGTTGGCCTTAACTGAATTGACTCTGTCTCATTTTCGCTCGCATCTGCGGGCGGATTTGCATCTGGATGGCCGCCCCGTGGCCATCCATGGCAACAATGGTGCGGGCAAGACCAATATTCTGGAGGCAGTTTCGCTGTTTTCACCGGGGCGCGGATTGCGCCGGGCCAGTGCAGCCGAGATGGTGCGCCGCCCCGATGCCCCTGGCTGGAAGCTCAAGGCGGTACTACAGGCGCCCGAACAGGCCTATGAGGTTGAAACATGGTCAGAGGCGGGCGCGGCGCGGCAGGTGCGGATCGACAACAAGGCCTCCAATCAAATTGCGCTGGGGCAGATTTGCCGGGTCGTCTGGCTGGTGCCGGTGATGGATCGGCTCTGGGTTGAGGCTGCCGAAGGCCGCCGCCGTTTCCTGGATCGGATCGCGCTGAGCTTTGATCCCGACCACGCCGAGGCAACACTTGCCTATGAAAAAGCCATGCGCGAACGCAATAAATTGCTGAAGGAACAGATCCGCGATGCGGCCTGGTACCGGGTGCTTGAGGCGCAGATGGCCGCTGCCGGGCATCGCATTCATCAGGTGCGCTGTCAGTCCCTGACGCGGCTTGCCGCAGCGCAGACCAATACCGAGACGCAGTTTCCCACCGCCGATCTGCAACTGATCCAATCCGAGGGCGAGATGCCCGAGAGCGAGGCGGATCTGGCGGCTGCCCTTGCCGATGGGCGGCTGCGCGACATGGCCGTGGGGCGCACGTTGGTTGGCCCGCATCGCAGCGATCTGATCGGCACCTATGCCCGCAAGGGGATTGCCGCCAAGGACTGTTCGACCGGAGAACAAAAGGCGCTTTTGGTTTCGCTGATCCTGGCCAATGCCCGGGCGCTGTCGGCTGCAGAGGGGGCGCCGCCCATCCTGTTGCTGGATGAGGTTGCCGCCCATCTGGATGCGGCGCGCCGGGCGGCCCTTTATGATGAGATTTGCGCCCTGGGCACTCAGGCCTGGATGACGGGCACCGGGCCCGAGCTCTTTGCCGAGCTGGGCGGGCGCGCCCAGCGGATTGCGGTGACAGAGACCGCAGGCGGTTCGGGGCTGTTGCAGTCGTGAGCTTGTCGATCTGGGATCTGCTGCTCTATGCCGGGGCGCTGTTTGTGTTGTTTCTGACGCCGGGGCCGGTCTGGCTGGCAGTGATGGCCCGGTCGGTGTCTGGCGGGTTTCATGCCGCCTGGCCGTTGGCGCTTGGGGTGGCCTGCGGCGATGTCTTCTGGTCGTTGGTAGCGATCGGCGGCATGTCTTGGCTGGCGGCAAGCCTTGCAGAGGTGATGCTTGTATTGCGCTGGGGGGCCTGTGTGATGTTCGTCGTGATGGGTGTACTGGTGTTGCGCCACGCGAACCGCAAGCTGAGCGAAAACCGCGCCCTGACCCGCCCCGGTCTCTGGGCTGGCTTTGTTGCTGGGCTGGCGGTGATCCTTGGCAACCCCAAGGCAGTATTGTTCTACATGGGGCTATTGCCGGGATTCTTTGACCTTGGTGCGACCACCCTGCTGGATGTCGCTGTGATTGCCTGCCTGTCCTTTGCAGTGCCCTTGCTGGGAAACCTGAGCATGGCGGCGATGGTGCATCGTCTGCGGGTGGTGCTTGCTTCTGACCGGGCGCTGCGGCGAATGAATAGGGTGTCGGGCGGCCTGTTGATCGCCGTGGGGCTGCTGTTGCCCTTCACCTGATCACAACCCAGCCCGGACGCGGCTGACAGGCGCGGCGCGCTGTTGTTCTACGCCCCTGCTCACGATCAATAAAAACCGGGCTCTGTGGGTGACAATAGGGGCGCGGTTGGGTATAAAATCCCAAAGATAAAACAGGAAATCGCGAATGTCTGATATCGAACAGAACCCGGCCGACTATGGCGCAGATTCCATCAAGGTTCTCAAAGGGTTAGAGGCGGTTCGCAAGCGTCCTGGGATGTATATCGGGGACACGGATGATGGCTCTGGTTTGCACCATATGGTCTATGAGGTGGTGGACAACGGTATTGATGAGGCCTTGGCCGGTCATGCTGATGCGGTAACCGTCAAAATTCACGCTGATTCCAGTGTCTCGGTCAGCGATAATGGTCGCGGGATTCCGGTTGGCATCCACGAAGAAGAGGGCGTCTCGGCGGCCGAGGTCATCATGACCCAGCTGCATGCGGGCGGCAAATTCGACAGCAACTCTTATAAGGTCTCCGGCGGTCTGCACGGGGTTGGCGTTTCGGTTGTGAACGCGCTGAGCGATTGGCTGGAGCTGCGGATCTGGCGGGAAGGCAAGGAACATGTCGCGCGGTTTGAACGCGGCGATACCGCTGAACACCTGAAGGTGGTGGGTGACTGCGGCGATCGCACCGGCACCGAGGTCCGCTTCATGGCCTCGACCGATACATTTTCCAATCTGGATTACGTCTTTGAAACGCTGGAAAAGCGACTGCGGGAACTGGCCTTTCTGAATTCGGGCGTCAAGATCATCCTGATTGATGAGCGCCCGGCAGAACGGCTTGAGACCGAGCTTTGCTATGAAGGTGGCGTCAAGGAATTCGTGAAGTACCTTGATCGGTCGAAAACCCCGGTGATGGATACGCCAGTCTATATCATCGGTGAAAAAGACGACATCGTTGTCGAAGTGGCGATGTGGTGGAATGACAGCTACCACGAAGCGGTGCTGCCCTTTACCAACAACATCCCCCAGCGCGACGGTGGCACCCATTTGGCGGGCTTTCGTGGCGCGCTGACTCGCACCATCAACAACTATGCCCAGTCCAGCGGTATCGCCAAGAAAGAAAAGGTCACTTTTACCGGCGATGATGCCCGCGAAGGTCTGACCTGTGTCCTGTCGGTAAAGGTACCGGATCCCAAATTCTCTAGCCAGACCAAGGATAAGCTGGTTTCGTCCGAAGTGCGCCCGGTGGTGGAAAGCCTGGTGAACGAAAAGCTGGCGGAATGGTTTGAGGAAAACCCCGCCGAGGCCAAGCAGATCGTCGGCAAGGTGGTGGAGGCTGCCCTTGCCCGCGAGGCTGCGCGCAAGGCGCGTGAACTGACGCGGCGCAAAAACCCGATGGATCTGAATTTCCTGAGCTCAAAACTCAAGGATTGTTCGGACAAAGACCCTGTAAACACTGAAATATTCCTGGTGGAGGGTGACTCTGCCGGCGGCTCTGCCCAGACGGGCCGTGACCGGAAAACCCAGGCTATCTTGCCGCTGAAGGGTAAGATCCTGAATGTCGAGCGGGCGCGTTTTGACCGGATGCTGGGCAGCCAGGAAATCGGTAATATGGTGATGGCGCTGGGTACCGGCATTGGCCGCGATGAATTTGACATCAGTAAACTGCGCTACCACAAGATCGTCATCATGACCGATGCGGATGTCGACGGTGCCCATATCCGCACCCTGCTGCTGACCTTCTTTTACCGGCAAATGCCCGAGCTGATCGAAGGCGGGTATCTCTATATCGCCCAGCCGCCGCTGTACAAAGTGGCGCGCGGCAAATCGGAAGTCTATCTGAAAGACCAAGCCGAAATGGACGATTACCTGATCCAGCAGGGGGTCGACGGTGCCACCCTGAAGCTGGGCACTGGTGAAGAGCTTGTCGGGCAGGATCTGGTCCGCGTCGTAGATGAGGCGCGCCAGTTGAAGCGGGTGCTTGATGCCTTCCCAACCCATTACCCACGGCACATTCTGGAACAGGCCGCTGTTTCCGGGGCCTTTGTTCCTGGTGCGGTTGATTCAGATCTGCAAGGGGTGGCCGACAAGGTCGCGGCCCGGCTTGATCTGATTGCGCTGGAATATGAAAAAGGCTGGCATGGTCGGATCACCCAGGATCATGGGATTCGTCTGGCCCGCATCCTGCGTGGCGTCGAGGAAGTGCGCACCCTGGACGGGCCAATGCTGCGCTCGGGCGAGGCCCGCAAAACCGGCAGTTTCACCAAGAGCCTGCAAGAGGTCTACAACACCTCGGCACAGCTGGCCCGCCGCGACCGGACGCAGGCCATTCACGGCCCGCTTGAGCTGCTGAAGGCGATCATGGAAGAGGGCGAAAAGGGCCTGTCTCTGCAGCGCTACAAAGGATTGGGAGAGATGAACCCTGACCAGCTGTGGGAAACCACGCTGGACCCTGACGCGCGTACCCTGTTGCAGGTGCGTGTCGATGATTTGGTCGGGGCGGATGATCTCTTTACCAAACTGATGGGCGATGTGGTGGAACCCCGCAGAGAGTTCATCCAGAAAAACGCGCTGAGCGTCGAAAATCTGGATTTCTAATCGCCTGTAGATGAACCCGTATTTTTCGCGGCGCGCATATTTTTCGCGCCGCGGGAAGTCCAGCGCCCATCATGGGTTCGTGCCTTGCAGATTTGCCATCGGCGCATGGGTGCCAATCGTAAGCATGCGGCCACCGCGTTTGCGCATCGTCAGGCCCTATTTGCGGTAGATCGGCAGCGTGTCTTTCAGGTTACTTTCCAGCCTTCCCGGTTCAGCGGGATATGCAGATACCGGTAGGGGCAAAAGAGAAATCGATTGCCAGGGGGAAAGTTGACGAACAATTCGATGAAATCTTGAGATCTGACGTGCCGGATCGAACTGCGTTCGCAATTTCCATGCGCGTTCTCTCAAACCCTTAGGGTATATGGAAAAAGGGGGATTGGGCGTCCAATAGGGCAGTGTTCGGTTGGGTTTCTCACCCTCTTGCACTTAGTCCGTCGGAAGGGGGGTAAACCTAAAACAACCTTTCCGTTCAAGGTGTACAGTGCCTGTCCGGATCGGATTGTAAGGTGGTGCCCAGGAGAGGACTCGAACCTCCACATCGTTGCCAATACTAGCACCTGAAGCTAGCGCGTCTACCAATTCCGCCACCTGGGCAGGTGTCGTGAAGGGGCGTATAGGCCCCTGCGAGAGGGGCGTCAAATAGATTTTTCAGTTTTTGCAAAACTATTTTTTGTCGGGTCAGGCGGCGCGGCCTGTGTGTTGTGATGGGGGGTTAAGCTTCAGCCGTATAGTTCATTCTTTTGGCCACAAAACGCAGGAATTTGTCCCAGGCCTGCTGGCTCTCTGTGTTCCATTCCGGGCCAAGTGTTCTGGAAAGCGCAGTGATGAAGCTCTCGATGAAACTCTCGAAATGGGCATCAGAGATCAGCATGCCGCGATGCTTGTCGCCGAGCTTGCGGAGGATCGCATCTAGCCGGGTGTTGCTGTCCAGGGCCTCGGCCAGATGGGTTAGGGTGCCCATCATCTTTGCCTCGAGCCGCGCGGTATCAGTTGGGAAAAGTGGCCTGACCTGCGGCGAGAGGTCAAAGAAGATGCGGTAAAATTCCGTGATAAAGCTCTCCAGGTTCATCCGGTCGCTTTCAAGGCTATTGCGCACTTGGGATCTTCCAGGAATGGCTACCATTTTCATGCCTCTCTACTAAACGCGTGTCGGCCTCGTTAAATATGATTATTTATTGCATCTTTATAATGCATTAGCTGACATTTACTTAGCCAAAATTGGTAGTGCTGAACGGAACGTGAAGCAACTGAAAGCTTGGCAGCCTGCGTAGCGGGCAAATGCAGAATCTGCGGCCATTGTGCCGCGGCCGGTATGTTTTGCGCCTTGTTTGAAAGGCGAAGGAGCGGTAGATCGGGGGCATAGCTATTTCAGGAGCCAAGAGATGTCCAAACTGGTCACGATTTATGGCGGGTCTGGTTTTGTCGGCCGCTACATCGCACGGCGCATGGCAAAAGAGGGCTGGCGGGTGCGGGTTGCGGTTCGCAGACCCAACGAGGCCATGCATGTAAAGCCCTATGGTGTGCCAGGTCAGGTCGAGCCAGTTCTGTGCAATATCCGCGATGCGGGCTCGGTTGCGGCGGCGATGCAGGGCGCGGATGCGGTGGTGAACTGCGTTGGCGTGCTGAACGCGCATGGCAAGAATACGTTTTCCGCAGTCCAGGCCGAAGGCGCGGCGCGGGTGGCACAGATCGCCCAAAGCCAGGGCATTGGCCAGTTGGTGCATATTTCGGCGCTTGGTGCAGACCCCCAGGGGGCCAGCGAATATGCCCGGACCAAGGCAGAGGGCGAAGCGGCCGTTCTTGCGGCTTTCCCGGATGCGGTGATTCTGCGTCCTTCTGTTATTTTTGGCGCTGAAGATCAGTTCTTCAATCGGTTTGCCGGCATGGCCAGCCTGTCGCCAGTGCTGCCGATTGCCAAGGGCAAGACATTGTTCCAGCCGGTCTATGTCGATGATGTGGCCCGTGCTGCGGTCAAGGGTGTTCTGGGCGAAGCCAAGCCCGGCATCTATGAATTGGGCGGCCCCGAGGTGAAGAGCTTTGCGGACCTGATGAAACAGATGTGCGATGTCATCCTGCGCCGCCGCTTGGTGCTGTCGTTGCCGGGCTTTGCGGCTTGGCCCATCGCTTTTGGGTTTGACATGCTGCAGACCATCAGTCTGCAACTGATCGAAAACAAGGTGCTGACCCGCGACCAGCTGAAAAACCTGGGCCGGGACAATGTGGTTTCTGACGGCGCGCTTGGCTTTGCGGATCTTGGCATCACCCCGGAAATGCTCGGCCCGATTCTGCCAAGCTATTTGTGGAAATTCCGCCCCTCTGGCCAGTATGACGAGATGACCGCCTCGGCGCGCAATCTCAAGGGCGATGCCTGAGGTCTGGCCTGTTCGGCGATAGATCAGGATGGGGCGCGGAGAGATCCGGCGCCCCTTTCTTTTTGTGCGGTGCGGAGGTCAGGCGCCGTAGGCATAGCACAGCAAGGCAAGGCCCAGAAGTACCCGATAGATCACATAGGGCGTAAAGCTGACCGAGCGCAGCAGCCGCATCATCAGGCTCAGCGCTGCGAGGGCAGAGAACAGCGCCAGCAGGGCGGCAAGGGCTGCGTCGCGGAGCAGAGCCATATTTGCCTCTAGCGCGACCTCGGTTCCAAGCAGCAGCCCCGAGGCGATGATGGTCGGGATAGACATCAGCATGGCGATCCGGGCGCCATCTTCGCGGTTATATCCCAATTGCCGTGCCCCGGTGATTGTGATGCCAGACCGTGAGGTGCCCGGGATCAGGGCGATCATCTGCCAGAGCCCCATGATCAGCGCATCGCGCAGCCCCCAGTCACTGGCCTGTTTTTGGGTGTCGCCTTTTTGATCCGCCACATAGAGGACGATGCCAAAGATCAGCATGGTCCAGCCAATCACCGCTGGTGTGCGCAGTGCATCACTAAGATGGGTGAAATGCAGAAAGGCCCCAAACAGCACCGTGGGGATGGTGGCGACGATCAGCCCCAGCGCCAGCCGCGCTCCGGGGGTGTCTGCCCGGCCCCGCGCCAGTCGGACAAGTCCGATCAGCCCGATGCGGACATCCTGCCAGAAGTAGATCACGACCGCTGCAAGGGTGCCAACATGCACCGCCACATCGATCACCTGCCCCTGATCGGCGTATCCGGTCAGGCCCGGCAGGAGAATCAGATGCCCAGAAGAGGAAACAGGCAGAAATTCAGTTATTCCCTGGATCAGCGCGACAAGAATAAGTTGCAGTAGTGGCATAATGGGGTCCTGAAAAGAGATGTCACGGCACTTTGGCGCGGTATTTTCCCTGGTGGCTGGCCCAGTGTCTGGTGGGATGTCAGGGGGTGAAAACAATGCGTCTTGTATAAATCCTGCAGCTAGATAGGGAAGGGCGGTTTTAGGTCCGATGTGGCCCCAAAATTCCTGTACAATTCTGCAGAAATCAGTATCACGGGCTGAAGCTGCTCAATTTGGGTCAGCAATGTTTACCTAATCTCGCAGCGCTCCAGACCGGACCTGTCGCAGCCAGCCAAACTAGGGAGTTCGCCCATGGCCAAGCAACCGATGCTCAAATTCGTGAAGATCGCACGCGATATGCCGCAAAAGCGCGCCGCTGATACCCGGCGGGAAGACTTTGACGAAATCTATGCGGAATACGCTGCGGCCAAGGCCGAAGAGCAGGCCAGCCGCTGCAGCCAATGTGGCGTGCCCTATTGCCAGTCCCACTGCCCGCTGCACAACAACATCCCCGACTGGCTGCATCTGACGGCGACTGGCCGCCTGCAAGAGGCCTATCAGACTTCCCAGGCCACCAATACTTTCCCCGAAATCTGCGGCCGCATCTGCCCGCAGGATCGCCTGTGTGAAGGCAACTGCGTGATTGAACAGTCGGGCCATGGCACCGTCACCATTGGGGCTGTCGAAAAATACATCACCGATACCGCCTGGGATAAGGGCTGGGTCAAACCGATTGTCCCGGCACAGGAACGCGGCGAAAGCGTTGGTATCATCGGCGCGGGCCCTGGCGGGCTGGCGGCGGCGGATATGCTGCGCCGTGCGGGCATTCAGGTCACGGTCTATGATCGCTATGACCGGGCGGGGGGATTGCTCACCTATGGTATTCCCGGTTTCAAGCTGGAAAAAGACGTGGTGATGCGTCGCAACCAGCTTTTGGCTGATGGTGGCGTCACCTTTGTGATGAATTGCAATATTGGCGAAGACATCAGTTTTGATGAGATCCGCGCCAAGCATGACGCGGTGATCATCGCTACCGGCGTCTATAAATCGCGCGATCTGGAAATGCCCGGCTCTGGTGCAACTGGTATCGTCAAGGCGATCGATTTCCTTACAGCTGCCAACCGCGCGTCGAACTTTGGCGACACGGTGGAAGATTTTGAAAACGGCACCCTGAATGCGGCCGGCAAGAAGGTTGTGGTGATTGGCGGTGGCGATACCGCGATGGATTGCCTGCGCACCTCGATCCGGCAGGGGGCGACCTCGGTCAAATGTCTGTACCGCCGCGACCGCGCCAATATGCCCGGCTCGCAGCGTGAAACCCAGAACGCCGAAGAGGAAGGCGTGCAGTTTGAATGGCTGACCGCGCCCAAAGGCTTTGCGGATGCAGGCGGCAAGGTTTCCGGCGTCATGGTGCAAAAAATGCGCCTGGGCCAGCCCGATGCAACCGGACGTCAGGCCCCCGAGGTGATCGAGGGTGCCGATTATGTGGAAGAGGCCGATCTGGTGATCAAGGCGCTGGGCTTTGAGCCGGAAGCGCTGCCAACCCTGTGGGATCAGCCCGATCTGCCGGTGACCCGCTGGGGCACCATCAAGGCGGCGTTCCGTACCGGCGCGACCGATCTGGATGGCGTCTATGCCATTGGCGACATCGTGCGCGGTGCCTCGCTGGTGGTCTGGGCTATCAAGGATGGCCGCGACTGCGCCGATGCGCTGGTTGCGCGTTTTAACAGTGCTGCTGCTTCGGTCGCAGCCGAGTAGTCACAAAAGCCACCGCAAGGGAGCCAGGGTAAATGAGCGAGTTGCAAGGCCAATGCATGTGCGGTGCGGTTACCGTGTCAATGACGCCAGCGCAAAACACGCTGCGGGCCTGTCATTGCGATATGTGCCGTCGCTGGACCAGCTCGACGTTGATGACCATCCCGGCGGCCTCGGGCTATGCAGCGCTGGGGCCGGTAACGACCTATAGGTCGTCCGACTGGGCGGAACGCGCCTTTTGCAGCACCTGCGGCTCGGCGCTTTGGTATCGCATTACCGCGCCCGGTGACATGCACGGCCAGGTCCAAATGGCTGCTGGCCTCTTTGAAAATACCGGCGGGAACACTCTCGACCTGAAATTCTATATCGACAAGAAACCCGAAGGCTACGCCTTTACTGGAACGCAACGGCAGATGACCGAAGCGGATGTAATGACAGCGTTTCGCCCCGCGGCAGAAGGAGACGACCAATGACCAATCGTGATGCAGTCAACTATGACGCGGACTGGGTGCGCGCCGAAGAAGCCAAACGTAAGTGGATGGCGGAAAACGGTCTTTATACCGAAGCAGAAGAGCATTCCTCTTGTGGGGTTGGGCTTGTGGTGGCGGTGGATGGCAAGGCCAGCCGCAGCGTCGTTGAGGCCGGTATTGATGCGCTCAAGGCGATTTGGCACCGGGGGGCGGTTGATGCCGATGGCAAGACCGGTGACGGGGCTGGCATCCATGTGCAGATCCCGGTGCCGTTCTTTTATGATCAGATCAAACGCACCGGCCATGTGCCACGCGAAGATCAGCTGATGGCCGTGGGCCAGGTCTTTCTGCCGCGCACCGATTTCGGTGCCCAGGAAACCTGCCGGACCATCGTTGAAACCGAAGTTTTGCGTATGGGCTATTACATCTATGGCTGGCGCCATGTGCCGGTGGATGTGACCTGCCTTGGCGGCAAGGCCAACGCAACTCGCCCCGAAATCGAACAGATCCTGATCTCCAACTCCAAGGGCGTGGACGAGGAAACCTTCGAACGCGAGCTTTATGTGATCCGCCGCCGTATTGAGAAGGCCGCTGCCGCCGCCGGGATTGGCGAGCTGTATCTTGCCTCGCTGTCCTGCCGCTCGATCATCTACAAGGGCATGATGCTGGCGGAACAGGTTGCTGTCTTCTACCCCGATCTGATGGATGAACGGTTTGAAAGCGCCTTTGCGATCTATCACCAGCGCTATTCCACCAATACCTTTCCGCAGTGGTGGCTGGCCCAGCCCTTCCGTATGTTGGCGCATAACGGTGAAATCAACACGCTGCGCGGCAATATGAACTGGCTGAAAAGCCACGAAATCCGCATGGCCAGCACCACCTTTGGCGATTACGCCGAAGATATCAAACCGATCATCGCCGGCGGATCATCCGACTCGGCTGCGCTGGATTCGGTGTTTGAGGTTCTGGTGCGTGCAGGCCGGTCGGCGCCAATGGCCAAGACCATGCTGGTACCGGAAAGCTGGTCAAAGCAGGCGGTAGAGCTGCCCCAGGCCTGGCGCGACATGTATTCCTACTGCAACTCTGTGATGGAACCCTGGGATGGTCCTGCCGCCCTGGCGATGACCGATGGCCGCTGGGTCTGTGCGGGCCTTGACCGCAACGGCTTGCGCCCCATGCGCTATGTGGTGACAGGGGATGGGCTGGTGATTGCCGGATCCGAGGCCGGCATGGTGCCGATCGACGAAGCCACTGTGGTGGAAAAGGGCGCGCTTGGCCCCGGTCAGATGCTGGCAGTCGATATGAAAAAGGGCAAGTTGTACAACGACACCCAGATCAAGGACAAACTCTCTGCGGCGCTGCCCTTTGGCGATTGGGTGAGCAAGATCAACGATGTGGATCAAACCCTTGCCACCGTCACCGAAGCGCCGCTCTTTACCGGAGAAGAGCTGCGTCGCCGTCAGGTGGCAGCGGGCTATACCATCGAAGAGCTGGAGCAGATCCTGTCGCCGATGGCCGAAGATGGCAAGGAAACCCTGGCATCCATGGGCGATGACACGCCCTCGGCTGTGCTGTCGAAACAGTACCGCCCGCTGTCGCATTTCTTCCGCCAGAACTTTAGCCAGGTGACCAACCCGCCGATCGATTCACTACGTGAATTCCGGGTGATGTCGCTGAAGACCCGCTTCAGCAACCTCAAGAACGTTCTGGATGAAGACAGCAGCCAGACCGAAATCGTCGTGTTGGAAAGCCCCTTTGTCGGCAATGCCCAATGGGACAAGCTGGTCAGTGAATTCACCGCCCCACTGGCGGAAATCGACTGTTCCTTTGATCCGACCGAGGGCTCGCTTAGCCAGGCGCTCGAACGTATCCGTGCCGAGGCCGAAGATGCGGTGCGTTCAGGTGCCGGGCATCTGGTGCTGAGCGATCAATATTCCGATGCCAACCGCGTTGCCATGCCGATGATCCTGGCGACATCGGCGGTGCATTCGCACCTGACGCGCAAGGGCCTGCGGACCTTCTGCTCGATCAATGTGCGTGCCGCCGAATGTGTTGACCCGCATTATTTTGCTGTGCTGATCGGCTGCGGTGCCACCGTGGTCAACGCCTACCTGGCCGAAGATTCTCTGGCTGACCGCATTGAACGCGGCCTGCTGGATGGCACCCTGACGGAAAATGTGGCGCGCTACCGCGATGCCATCGACCAGGGCCTTCTCAAGATCATGGCGAAGATGGGGATCTCGGTGATCTCGTCCTACCGTGGCGGGCTCAACTTCGAAGCGGTGGGCCTGTCGCGCGCCATGTGCGCCGAGTTTTTCCCCGGCATGACCAGCCGTATCTCCGGCATCGGCGTCAGCGGCATTCAGGTCAAGGCGGAAGAAATCCACGCCCGTGGGTGGAAGAGCGCTGAAAATATCCTGCCAATCGGGGGTTTTTACAAAGCGCGCAAATCCGGCGAAACTCACGCTTGGGAAGCCACCTCGATGCATATGTTGCAGATGGCCTGTAACCGCGCCTCATTCGAGATGTGGAAACAGTATTCCGCCAAGATGCAGACCAACCCGCCGATCCACCTGCGCGATCTGCTCGACATCAAGCCGCTTGGCAAATCGGTGCCGATCGAGGAAGTGGAAAGCATCACCTCGATCCGCAAACGTTTTGTCACGCCAGGCATGAGCCTGGGCGCCCTGAGCCCGGAGGCGCATAAGACGCTGAACGTGGCGATGAACCGGATCGGGGCCAAGTCTGACTCTGGCGAGGGCGGCGAGGATCCGGCGCATTTTGTGCCGGAACCCAATGGCGACAACCCCAGTGCCAAGATCAAGCAGGTGGCTTCGGGGCGCTTTGGTGTTACCGCCGAATACCTGAACCAGTGCGAAGAGCTGGAGATCAAGGTGGCCCAGGGGGCCAAGCCCGGCGAGGGTGGCCAGCTGCCCGGTATGAAGGTCACCGACCTGATTGCCCGTCTGCGCCATTCAACCAAGGGCGTGACGCTGATTTCACCACCGCCGCACCATGATATCTACTCGATCGAGGATCTGGCACAGCTGATCTATGATCTGAAGCAGATCAATCCGCGCTGCAAAGTGACGGTGAAACTGGTGGCCTCCTCCGGGGTTGGCACCATTGCCGCTGGCGTGGCCAAGGCCAAGGCCGATGTTATTCTGATCTCGGGCCATAATGGCGGCACCGGGGCCTCGCCTGCGACCTCGATCAAATACGCCGGTCTGCCCTGGGAAATGGGCCTCACCGAGGCGCATCAGGTGTTGGCGATGAACAACCTGCGGGAACGCGTCACCCTGCGCACAGATGGGGGCCTGCGCACCGGGCGTGATATCGTCATGGCGGCGATGCTCGGGGCCGAGGAATACGGCATCGGCACCGCAGCGCTGATCGCCATGGGCTGCATCATGGTGCGCCAGTGTCAGTCCAATACCTGCCCGGTTGGCGTCTGTACCCAGGACGAAGCCCTGCGGGACAAGTTCACCGGCACGGCGGATAAAGTGGTCAATCTGATTACCTTCTATGCGCAGGAAGTGCGGGAAATCCTGGCCTCTATTGGTGCGCGTAGTCTGGACGAGGTGATCGGCCGTGCCGATCTGCTGGCACAGGTGTCGCGTGGCTCGGCACATCTGGATGATCTGGATCTGAATCCGCTGCTGATCACCGTCGATGGTTCTGCCAATATCGTTTACAACCGCGACAAGGATCGCAACCCGGTGCCAGATACCCTGGATAGCGAAATTGTCCGCGACGCGGCGCGTTTCCTACAGGATGGTGAAAAGATGCAGCTGTCTTATGCGGTGCAAAACACCCACCGATCTGTGGGCACCCGCACCTCGAGCCACATCGTGCGCAACTTCGGCATGCGCAATGCGTTCCAGCCGGATCACCTGACGGTGAAATTGCAAGGCTCTGCCGGGCAATCTCTGGGGGCCTTTGCAGCGCCGGGGCTGAAGCTGGAAGTTTCGGGCGATGCCAATGACTATGTTGGCAAGGGTCTGTCGGGCGGTACCATTGTGGTGCGTCCTCCGATGGCTTCGCCTCTGGTTGCCAGCGAAAACACCATTGTCGGCAATACCGTGCTTTACGGTGCCACCGATGGCTACCTGTTTGCGGCAGGTCGCGCAGGCGAACGCTTTGCCGTACGGAACTCGGGCGCCAAGGTGGTGATCGAAGGCTGTGGGGCATGTGGCTGCGAATACATGACGGGCGGCGTTGCAGTCATTCTTGGCAGCATCGGGGCCAACTTTGGCGCAGGTATGACCGGCGGTATGGCCTATCTCTATGATCCTGATGGCCAGGCGGAAACCATGATGAACATGGAAGGCCTGGTTGTCTGTCCAGTTTCGGTGGCCCATTGGGAAGCCGAGATGAAGGGCCTGATTGAACGCCACCTGGCAGAAACCGGCAGTCGCAAGGCGGCAGAGATTCTGCAGAACTGGGATCTGGAGAAGGGGAACTTCCTGCAGGTTTGCCCAACCGAAATGCTGGACAAACTGGCCTATCCCTTGAGCACGGAGCAGGCGGCGGTTCCCGCCGAATAGGCCCGCGCCGATAGCTCCGATATATATGCCCCGTAGGTTCACCGCCTGCGGGGCATTTTTTTCCCGGAGAATCCGGCGGATGCCCGCACAGCAGGCGGCTTTTGCAGTTGGTTCTGACGGCGCTGCTATTCTATAGAGAGACATGGCAAAGGCAGCAAAAAAAACCAAAAAGCAGGCAAAACCCGCAGGCAGCTGGATTCGAACGCAGCTGGCGGTGCCGCTGCGCTGGCTGCGGCGGTGGATTTTGCGCGCCGTGCTGGGCTTTGCTGCCCTGGCCACGCTGTTGGTGCTGTTGTTTTCCGTGGTGAACCCGCCCACCACCCATACGATCTGGAGCGAAAAGCGCCGCCTGGGGCAGGTCGATCAGGAATGGGTGCCGCTTGACCATATGGCACCGGTGCTGGTGCGCTCTGTCGTGGCGGCCGAGGATGCACGGTTCTGCCAGCATTGGGGGATCGATGTGCAGGCCATCCGCGCTGCCCTGGCCGAGGGCGGCCAGCGGGGGGGCTCTACCCTGTCGCAGCAGGTGGTGAAAAACGTCTTTCTGTGGCAGGGGCGCAGCTGGCCGCGCAAGGCGCTGGAAACCCTGCTCACGCCCTTGGTTGAAGTCTTTTGGAGCAAAAAGCGTATTCTCGAAGTCTATCTCAACGTGGCCGAGATGGACAAAGGCATTTTTGGTGCCGAGGCCGCCGCGCGGCATTATTTTGGCGTCGGCCCGGATCAGTTGAGTGCCCGCCAGGCGGCGCTTATTGCGGCCGTCTTGCCCAATCCAAAGCAACGGTCTGCTGCACGACCAAGCAAGTTTGTGGTGCGCCGAGCGGCCAGTATCCGCGATGGGGCAGCCACCATCCGCGCAGATGGGCGGGCCGGCTGTTTCGAGGATTGAAGTTTTGTGACACACAGGGCATTGCTGGAAATCATTCCTGCAGCTCGACCCGGAGTTTCAAAAGTCCCCATGGCCCGTCTCTATCATGTCCCGCTTTCGCCTTTTTGTCGGAAAATTCGCCTGTCGCTGGCGGAAAAAAAGATTGAAGTCGAGCTGGTCGAAGAACGCTATTGGGAGGCGGACCCGGATTTTCTGCGCCGCAATCCGGCGGGCAAGGTGCCGGTCATCCGGTTGGATGGCAAGATGATGTCTGAGAGCGCCGCCATCTGCGAGTATCTGGAAGAGACCCGGCCGACGCCGCCGCTGATGCCATCTGATCCCGATGGCCGCTATGAGGTGCGCCGTATTGTCAGCTGGTTTGACGACAAGTTCCATAGCGAGGTAACATCAAAGCTGCTGTATGAGCGGGTCAACAAGAAGGTCACCGGTGAAGGCTATCCGGACAGCAAGAACGTCAAGGCGGGGGCCAAGGCGATCAAGTATCATCTTGATTACATGACCTGGCTGCTGGATCATCGGCGCTGGCTGGCCGGTGATCAGATGAGCCTGGCTGATTTTGCCGCCGCCGCGCATCTGTCTTCGCTTGATTATATTTCGGATGTCGATTGGAACCGCTCGGCCGTGGTGAAAGACTGGTATGCCAAGATCAAATCGCGCCCGGCGTTTCGGTCAATCCTGGCGGATCAGATTGCCGGTTTTCGCCCGCCCGCCCATTATGCCGATCTCGACTTTTGAGCGGTTCGTGCAGTGGGGGGGCTGTCTGCCCCCTCTTGCCTTTTGCAAAGGCAATTCACCCCTGAGGATATTGTTGGCCAAATGAAGAACGGGTCCGAACTGAAGGAGCGGTTGGTTGCACAGGCCCTTTCAGAGGGGTTTGTGGCCTGCAAGATCTGTCGACCCGGTGATGTGCCGCAGGTGCCGGCCCGGCTGCAGCGCTTTCTTGACAAGGGCTATCACGGGCAGATGGGCTGGATGGCAGAGCGAAGCCATTGGCGCGGCGATCCGGCCGCGCTGTGGCCGGAGGCGCGATCGGTGATCATGCTGGCCGAGAGCTATACCCCGGAGGAAGACCCGATGGCGGTGGTGGGCTGCGCCGATCGTGGTGCGGTTTCGGTCTATGCCCGCAACAAGGATTATCACGATCTGGTAAAGAAGCGTCTGAAGCGTTTGGCGCGCTGGTTGATTGATGCGGCAAAGCAGCAGGGTGAGGCGGCACAGGTGAAGGTCTTTGTTGACACCGCACCGGTACCGGAGAAGCCGCTGGGGCAGGCGGCCGGGCTGGGTTGGCAGGGTAAACATACCAATCTGGTGAGTCGGGATTGGGGGAATTGGGCCTTCTTAGGCTCTGTTTTTACCACGCTTGAGCTGCAGGTGGATGCGCCGGAACCGGATCGCTGTGGATCTTGCTCTGCCTGTTTGACTGCTTGCCCGACAGAGGCCTTTACAGCGCCTTACCAGATGGACGCGCGGCGCTGCATTTCCTATCTGACGATTGAGCACAAGGGCCCGATTGAGCCAGAGTTGCGCCGCAAGCTGGGCAATCGAATCTACGGCTGTGATGACTGTCTGTCTGCCTGTCCTTGGAATAAGTTTGCCGTCGCGGCCAGCGATCTGCGCTATGCAGCCCGTGCCGAATTGCAGGCGCCAAGACTGGCAGAGCTGGCGGTGCTGGATGATGCGGCGTTTCGCGCGTATTTCTCCGGCTCGCCAATCAAGCGGGTAGGGCGGGATCGGTTTGTGCGCAATGTGCTCTATGCGATTGGCAATTCCAACCAGCCCGATTTGCGCGCCGTGGCAGCTGGCCTGGTCGATGATCCGGACCCCACGGTGGCAGATGCGGCACGATGGGCTGTTCAACGTCTGACATGACGCAAACAGGATGGACCCGGCGCAAATAGGCGTTACACCCGGCATGCGAACAGAATGGAGAGGGTGGCATGGCGCTATTGCTTGGGGTCGATACCGGCGGGACCTATACGGATGCGGTTTTGATCCGCGATGAGGTGGAGGTGATCGCCAGCGCCAAGGCTCTGACGACGCGCGGGGATCTGGCCATCGGCATAGGCTCTGCCGTAGGGGAGGTATTGCTGCAATCTGGATGTGACGCAGCCGAGATCAGCATGGCGGCCCTGTCGACCACCCTGGCCACCAATGCGCTGGTCGAAGGGCAGGGCGGTCAGATTGCGCTTGTTTACATTGGATTTGAAGCGACCGATCTGGATCGCCACGGGCTGAAAGAAGCGTTGAAAGGCGATCCGGCACTGGTTGTGGCAGGGGGGCACAATCACGCGGGGGGAGAGGTGACTGCGTTGGATTATCTGTCTCTAAAGCGCTTTTTAGAGACAGAGGCGGCAGAGGTTTCGGGCTTTGCCGTGGCTTCGGTCTTTGCCACGCGCAATCCAGCGCATGAGCTGGCCGCTGCCAGTCTTATTGCTGAGGTAACCGGCAAGCCGGTGACCTGTTCGCATCAGCTGTCAGCCCGGTTGAATGGACCCAAGCGGGCCCTGACGGCTGTGCTAAATGCGCGGCTTATTGGGATGATTGACCGGTTGATTGGCCGGGCGCAAGACAGGCTGGTCGAGCTGGGTATTACTGGGCCGATGATGGTTGTGCGCGGTGATGGTGCGTTGATGTCGGCGCAACAGGCCCGGGCACGTCCGATTGAAACCATCCTGAGCGGTCCGGCGGCTTCGCTTGTGGGGGCGCGCTGGTTGACGGGGGTGGATCATGCCCTGGTCAGCGATATTGGCGGCACCACCACCGATGTGGCGTTGATCCGCGATGGGAAACCGGCGATTGATCCTGCCGGCGCGCGGGTCGGCGAATTTCGCACCATGGTCGAGGCGGTGGCGATGCGCACCACAGGCCTGGGCGGTGACAGCCAGGTGCATGCGTGTGCCAGCGGCCTGCAGGGCGGGGTGGTTCTTGGCCCACGCCGAGTGTTGCCCATCTCTTTGATGGCGGTCGAGGCCGCAGAGGTCGTGCATGGTGCCTTGGACAGGCAGCTAAACGCGCCGGTCGTGGGGGAATATGACGGTCGGTTTCTGCGCGCGGTTCCTGGCCTGCCTGCTGTCGGGATTGGCCCGCGAGAGCGTGCCCTGTTGGAGCGCATCGGCACAGAGGTACATCCCCTGGGCGCCATCCTTCGGAACCGGATTGATCAGGGGGCGTTGGGCCGCCTGCTGGATCGGGGGCTGGTGCAGGTTGCCGGTATCACGCCCTCGGATGCGAGCCACCTGTTGGGTCGGGTACAGGTCTGGGACGCCTTGGCGGCCGAAAAGGCGCTGACGCTGTTTGCCCGTCGCCGGATTGGTAGCGGAGAGCCCCTGGCCCCGGATGCCCAGGCCCTGGCGCAGATGATTGTGGATCAGTTGACAGAACAAACCTCATTGGCCTTGTTAGAGACCGCATTCTTTGAGGATGGCGCCGATTTTGGCTTGCCAGTTGAAGGGGCGGCGAAGGATCAGGGTGCAGATCGGGCCCGTGATCTGGCGCGTCATGTCCTGACCCGGCGTGGGCTGGCGGCGCATCGGGGCATTCTGGCGCTGGATACTGCGATCAATGTGGATGTTGTCGGGCTTGGGGCCTCGGCGCCCAGTTATTATCCGGCGGTTGGTGAGCGGCTGAAGTGCCGTATGCTGCTGCCGCAACACGCCGGTGTCGCCAATGCGATTGGTGCGGTTGTCGGGCGTGTCACCATGCGGCGCAGTGGCAGTGTTACCTGCCCGGCCGAGGGGAAGTTTCGGGTCCATTTGGACAGTGGCCCGCAGGATTTTTCCAGCTCTGACGCGGCGCTGCAGGTGCTGGAACAGGCCTTGCAGGGGCAGGCGCGCGGCGACGCCGAACTGGCCGGTGCGCAGGATATTCACATTGATATCAGCCGCGACATTCGCACCGCCACAGTCGAGGCGCGCGATGTGTTTGTCGAAGCGATGGTGACGGTCGAGGCCAGTGGGCGTCCCAGGGTCGCCAAGGGCTAAGGGGCTGAACAATAGCCAGAGATGAGAAGCCCCGCACTGAAATAGCGCGAGGCCCTGGCCTTTGTGTGGCTCTAATCCTGGCTATTCAGCCGCGTCTTTGCGTTTTGGCAGCACCCAGTCGGGGCGGGCAAAGTGGCAGGTATAGCCATCTGGTCGGCGTTCCAGATAGTCTTGATGCTCTGGCTCTGCCTCCCAGAAATCGCCAGCAGGTTCGACTTCGGTCACGACTTTGCCAGGCCAGAGGCCGCAGGCTTCGACATCTGCGATGGTGTCGAGCGCGGTCGCCTTTTGGGCATCATCGACATAGTAGATCGCCGAACGGTAGCTCATCCCCAGATCATTGCCCTGGCGGTTTTCGGTTGTGGGATCGTGGATCTGAAAGAAGAACTCCAGCAGATCCCGATAGGATGTCTGGCTGGGGTCAAAGACTATTTCGATCCCTTCCGCATGGGTGCCGTGGTTCTGATAGGTGGCATGGGCCACATCGCCGCCGGTATAGCCGACGCGGGTTTTCAGCACGCCTTTGCGTTTGCGGATCAGATCCTGCATGCCCCAAAAACATCCCCCTGCCAGAACAGCGCGTTCGTTCATGATCTTTCCTCCACCTGGTTGATGTAGTCTGCATAGCCTTCGTCTGCCATGTCGGCCAGCGGGATAAAGCGCAGCGAGGCAGAGTTGATGCAGTAGCGCAGCCCGCCATGTTCTGCTGGCCCGTCAGGAAAGACATGGCCCAGGTGGCTGTCGCCATGGGTTGATCGGACTTCGGTGCGGATCATGCCAAGGGCGCGATCCTCCAGTTCGCTGACATGGGCGGGTTCGATCGGTTTGGTAAAGCTGGGCCAGCCGCAGCCAGAATCGTATTTGTCGCCAGATGCAAACAGCGGCTCTCCCGAGACGATGTCGACATAGATGCCAACCTCTTTGTTGGAGAGCAGCTTGCCGGTGCCGGGGCGTTCGGTACCGGCGCGTTGGGTGACGTAGAATTCTTCCTCAGAGAGGGCGGCAATGGCCGCGGGGTCTTTGCTGTATTTGGTCATGAAATCCTCCGTCCTGTGCGGTGTTCCAGAATGGTTTTAGCCTCTGGCGGCGTGGGTGGCTACGGGGTGAAAGATGGGGCGTGGTTGGAAAATTGCAATTTTTGTTCACAGGCGCGTGTCTCCCGACAGATCGTTTTGGTCGGCAGGTGATCAATTGCTCCAAACGCTGGAAATACCGAGCTATCGCCCAGATGCCCCAAAGGTTCGGCCGGAGCCCAAATTGACCGTGATCCTACACGCGGATACAACGGACCAATCAAATCGTAGTCGACCGGCGGCAGGCCGCTTGCATGTGGAGAGCAGTGTGAATGGACGACAATCTGGCCACCGGACAGTGCCTATGTGGCGCTGTGAAGTTCTCGATATCGGGAGCGTTCGAGAGCTTCTTCCTTTGCCACTGTAGCCGCTGCCGCAAGGACAGCGGTTCGGCACATTCGGCAAACCTGTTTTCGTCGACGGCAAAGATCACCTGGGTGTCAGGCGAAGGAAATATCAAGACATTCCAAATTCCTGGGTCACGACACGTGAAGAGCTTCTGCACCGAATGCGGTTCCGCGCTGCCGGTTTCTCAAGCATCTGCTGGTATTCTTGTCGTGCCAGCAGGGTCACTTGATAGCCAGATCGATATACGACCCAAGGCGCATATCTGCTTTTCCAGCCGCGCGAACTGGGACAACGAATTGGCCTCCATTGCAAAAATCGACGGGCTTCCCGGCTGAACGGTCGATCGCGTGACGCATCTTCAACACCCCCAGACAACAGTGAAGTGATAGCCCGTTTTTGGGTCGTTGCGGGCTGGGTGGCGAAGGATTGGCCTGGGGGGGGAATGCGATTGGTGTTGGGGTGTTATTTCGGGCGAAGGCGCCATCTGGTTTCAGAAA
This sequence comes from Pseudophaeobacter sp., assembly GCF_048267565.1. Taxonomy (NCBI): domain Bacteria; kingdom Pseudomonadati; phylum Pseudomonadota; class Alphaproteobacteria; order Rhodobacterales; family Roseobacteraceae; genus Pseudophaeobacter; species Pseudophaeobacter sp. Next base: position 319,361 of record NZ_JBLWXG010000002.1, read on the forward strand.
ACCAAGCCTAATTGGGCCAAAGTGGCGCGCGTCTCATATTGCGCTATCTGGGCTGCGGGCGGGCGGTCTGTGGGGCGGCGGCTGCGGCGCTGACGCTGGGTTGGCGCGAAAGTTGCACCGCCAGAATACCCAGGGTCACCACCCCGACCCCCAGCACATCCAGCAGGCCAAGGCGTTCCCCCAGAAGCAGGCTGGCGATGGCGACGCCAAAGACGGGGTTGAGGAAATGAAAGGTGGCGGCGCGAATGGCACCGATACGATTCAGCAGCAGCACCCAGATAAAGGTTGCCATCAAGCCGGGCACCAGGGTGGTATAGGCGAAGGCCAGTCCCAGCCGTAGGGTGGGCGTGACAAAGATCTCTTCGCTGAGGGGGGCCGCAACAAACAGGATGGCCGATCCAATCAGCATCTGCAGCCCCACCACCATCATGAAGTTGCCACCCGATGTGGCGCCACGCAGCGCCAGGGTTGCCACTGTCAGCGCCGCGACCCCGGCAAAGCAGAGCACAAGGCCAAAGAGGTCAACCCCGGCATTGATCCGGGTGCCCATGATCAGCGCCACGCCGGCCACCCCCGCCATCAGGCCCATCAGGCCCAGCGGCTTGATCCGATCACCAAAGATCACCCAGGAGGCCAGCGCAACACAGAGCGGCATGGTGGAGGCAATGATGGCAGCCAGCGAGGCTTCGATCCATTGCATGGCAACAAAGTTTAGCCCCAGATACAGCGCGTTCTGGCACAGGCCAAAGATCACCGTGGCGCGCCATTGGTTGCGGCTCAGCCGCCAGGTTTGGCCCAGGGCGCGGGCGATGGCGACGCCGATCAGGCCAGAAATCAGAAAGCGCACCGCAAGCGAAAACAGCGGCGAGGCGTCCATCACAATGATCCGCGCCGAGGTAAAGGCAGAGGACCACATAAGGGCAAAGGTCAGCCCCATTGCGATTGCGCGAATATCCATGACCCTGGCCTTTCCCTGGTGGCAGATCGCCTGCCCGCCCTGCTACCGATCTTTAGCAAGGCGGGCAGGGACAGCAAATGGAATTCTCTGGGGTGTTCCGCTTTTGCACGCAAGCCGTCGGAGTGCCCCCGGCAGCAAAGGGCGCTGCCACAAAAAAAAGGGCCGCCAAAGGCGACCCTGATTTTCTTGGCTAGATCCCCAAAAGGGCTGGGATCAGGCTTCGCCGTTGACGCTGTCTTTCAGAGCCTTGGCAATGGTCATTTTCACAACCTTGTCGGCTTCCTTCATGAACTTTTCGCCGGTGGCGGGGTTGCGCACTTCGCGCTCGGGGCGCTCGCGGCAATAAATTTTTCCGACACCAGGCAGGGTCACGGCACCGCCGTTGGAAACTTCGCGTGTGATCAAGGCACAGACGGCTTCAAGAGCAGCGCCTGCGGTCTTTTTATCTTCGCCCATTTCCTCAGCCAGAGTGGCAACAAGCTGGGTTTTTGTCATCGGTTTGGACACTCTCAGATCTCCTTAAAACTGCCCGAACTGTGGGGCCTCATCGGGCAACATTATCGTTATGTTGTGTCGGAACACAACGCGTAGTGTGACAAAAGACCATAGAAACCAGAGGTTTTTTGCCGAAAATTGGAAAAACGGTCGATTAGAGGAAGGCGGTTTCATCAAAAGAGCGCAATTTGCGGCTGTGAAGCCGTTCCAGCGGCATGGATCTCAGTTGCTCCATAGCCCTTATGCCGATCTGCAAATGACGCGCAACCTGTGTCTGATAAAAGTCAGAGGCCATGCCCGGCAGCTTCAGTTCGCCATGCAGCGGTTTGTCGGACACACAGAGCAGGGTGCCGTAGGGGACGCGAAACCGATAGCCATTGGCGGCAATGGTGGCGCTTTCCATATCCAGGGCGATGGCGCGGGACTGGCTAAGCCGCTGCACCGGGCCGGACTGGTCGCGCAGTTCCCAGTTGCGGTTGTCGATGGTGGCGACTGTGCCGGTCCGCATGATCCGCTTCAGATCATAGCCTTCAAATTCGGTGACCTCAGCCACCGCCTGTTCCAGGGCGATCTGGATTTCCGCCAGGGCGGGAATAGGCGTCCAGACCGGAAGGTCATCATCCAGCACGTGATCTTCGCGCAGATAGGCATGGGCCAGGACAAAATCCCCGAGCGCTTGGGTGTTGCGCAGGCCCGCACAGTGGCCAACCATCATCCAGGCATGCGGGCGCAGCACTGCAATATGATCGGTGGCGGTTTTGGCATTTGATGGTCCAACGCCGATGTTGACCAGGGTGATGCCTTTGCCGTCGGCGCGCTTCAGATGATAGGTGGGCATCTGCGGCAGCTTGGCGATGGCCGGAATATCCGCCTTGGAGTCGGATATCTCATGGTTTCCAGTGCTGACAAAACTGGTGTAACCCGATTCCGGATCCGCCAGCTGTGCACGGGCGTAGGCTTCAAACTCGGCAACGTAGAACTGATAGTTGGTGAACAACACATGGTTTTGAAAATGTTCCGGTGCGGTGGCGGTGTAATGCGCCAGCCGGGCCAGCGAATAATCCACCCGCTGTGCGGTAAACAGCGACAGCGGCCCAATACCGTCATCGGGGTGATAGGTGCCATTGACGATGTCGTCATTGGTGGTGGCCAGATCCGGCACATCAAAGACATCGCGCAGGGTGAACCCGGCGGCGCCATCTTGCGGCACGGTTAGATCCGGGCGAGAGGCCACGGCAAAATGCACCGGGATCGGCGTATCTGATGCGGCAATGGTCACTGGCTGTCCGTGATGCTTGATCAACAGTGCAATCTGTTGCGTCAGATAGTGGCGAAACAGATCCGGTCGGGTCACCGTGGTGGCATAGGTGCCAGGGGCCGAGACATGACCAAAGCTGAGGCGGCTGTCCACCTGGGCAAAGCTGGAAGTGGTAAAGCGGATTTCGGGATAAAAGGCGCGGATGCGTCTGTCCCGGGCTGTTGCCTCGGCCATGCTGGCGATGAAGGCATCGCACAGAAATGTGGTGGCTTGGGTATAAAGCTCTTCCAGCCGGGCCACAGCGGCAGCGGCATCGGTAAAGTTCTCGGGGGCGGGGGCCTTGGGCTGCGCGATTTCCGCAAGGTGACTGGTTTGGGTCATGTCAGGGGCTCGATCACAGGAATCATTTCGAATGTGCGCACGTCAACAAGACCAAGGTCCGAAATCCGCAACTCGGGGATCACCACCAGGGCCAAAAGAGAGTGCTGCATATAGGCGTTGTTCAGTGCGCAGCCGCAGGCCTCCATCGCGGCGCCCAGTTTCTGCGCTTTGGCGGCAACTTCGGTGGCGGGGCTGTCGGACATCAGGCCGGCGATGGGCAGTTCAACCAGCGCCAGTTCTTTGCCATCACGGAAGATGGTTACACCACCACCGACCTCGGCCAGGCGATTGGCGGCCAGGGCCATCTGGTCGCGGTCGGTGCCCACCACGATCATATGGTGGCTGTCATGCGCCACGGTGGAGGCCATGGCCATTTTGCCAGTGTAGCCAAAACCCGAGACAAAGGCATTGGTGACGCCGCCGGTTGCCTGGTGGCGTTCCACCAAGGCGATCTGGCAGGTCTCACCCTCGGTGGCCATGGTGGCTTCCACCAGCCCGTCATGCACTGGCAATTCAGCCTTTAGCGCTTTGGTCGGGGCCTGGTTTTCCACCATGCCAATGACATTGGCGGTGACGGCATTGGCGCCTTCGGGGGCCTTGATCTCAAAATCTGTTGCGGTCAGCTCATGGCCCAGATGGATGGTGCCACGGGCGCTGTCAGGCCAGTCAAGATGCGGACAATCCACAGTAATAGAGCCTGATTCAGCGACAATCTGCCCGCGCGCCACGACCAGTTCGATGGGCAGTTCTGTCAGGTCTGAGGTGAGGATCACATCGGCGCGCCGTCCCGGCGTGATAGAGCCGATATCGCGTTCCAGACCAAAATGCGTGGCGGTGTTGATCGTTGCCATCTGCAGGGCAATCAGTGGATCACAACCGCAGGCAATGGCATGGCGCACCACCCGGTTCATGTGGCCGTCATTGACCAAGGTGCCAGAGTGGCAGTCATCGGTGCACAGGATGAAATTGCGCGGGTCCAGGCCTTTTTCAGTGATGGCGGTGATCTGCGCTTCGACGTCATACCATGCCGACCCCAGCCGCACCATGGCGCGCATTCCTTGACGCATCCGGGCGATGGCATCGGCTTCGCAGGTGCCCTCATGGTCATCTGCCGGGCCGCCTGCAACATAGGCGGCAAAATCGCGCCCCAGATCGGGCGAGGCATAGTGGCCGCCAACAGTTTTCCCGGCGCGCTGGGTGGCGGCGATCTCGGCAAGCATCTTGGGGTCGGCATTGGCAACACCGGGAAAGTTCATCATCTCGCCCAGGCCGACGATACCGGGCCAGGACATCGCCTCGGCCACGTCTTCGGGGGTGATTTCATATCCGGTGGTTTCCAGCCCCGGCGCCGAGGGCGCGCAGGATGGCATCTGGGTGAAGATATTGATCGGCTGCAACAGGGCCTCGTCATGCATCAGCCGCACGCCTTCCAGGCCCAGCACATTGGCGATTTCATGCGGATCAGTGAACATGGAGGTGGTGCCATGCGGGATGACGGCGCGGGCAAATTCCGCCGGGGTAAGCATGCCGGATTCAATATGCATATGCGCGTCGCAGAGACCGGGGATCATATAGCGCCCGGCTGCCTCTATCACCTGCGTATCTGCGCCGATGCAGTAACTGGCATCTGGTCCCACATAGGCGATGCGCCCGGATACGATGGCAATGTCATGCCCATCAAGCACCTCTCGGGTGTGGACATTGACCCATTTGCCCTGCCGGATCACCGTATCCGCCGGGCTGCGGCCTGCGGCAACATTGATCAATTGCGGGGCGATGTCGGGCCAGCTGGGGAATGCGTTCTCTGTCATGTGCCAATTGTTCTGATTGTTCCGGCAAGTGCAAGCCCTGCAATTCTTGCCTGTGTTGAAACAGTTATAGCCAAGACAAGAGGATAGCCCCAGCGCCCGGTGCCAAGGTGGCACAAAATAGCCGACCATCGCTGTGCTTGTTTGCAGAGGCAGCCCAGAGACGGCGGAGACAGCGGCGGGCAATTTGGATCTGGTCAAATGGGCTGTGGTAGATCAGGTTTTGACCACTGTGATTTACCCCTTCTCACCCAAGACCCAAGGAGACCCGAGATGAACACTCCCGAGCTGCGCCCCAATATGGACCACTGGCAAGAGCGCATAGATCTGGCGGCCAGTTTTCGCTGGGTCGAGCGGCTGAACATGCACGAAGGTGTCGCCAATCATTTCAGCCTGGCGGTGAATGACGAAGGTACGCAGTTCCTGATGAATGCCAATCAGATGCATTTTGCCCGTATCACGGCCTCTAATCTATTGTTCCTGGATGCCAATGATCCGGAAACCATGACCAAGCCCGGCGCGCCGGATCCAACGGCCTGGGGGCTGCATGGTTCTATCCACCGGCTATGTCCGCAGGCGCGCTGCGTGATGCATGTGCATTCGATCCATGCCACGGTTCTGGCCTCTCTTGCGGATAGCAACCTGCCGCCGATCGATCAGAACACCGCGACCTTTTTCAATCGCTATGTGATCGACGATGGCTATGGCGGGTTGGCGTTTGAAGACGAAGGCGCGCGCTGTGCGGCGATGCTGACGGACCCCAAGCAAAAGGTAATGATCATGGGCAATCACGGCGTTCTGGTTATCGGTTCTGATCCGGCAGATACCCTCAATAGGCTGTATTATTTTGAACGCGCGGCCGAAACCTATATCCGCGCTTTGCAAACCGGTCAGAAGCTGCGCGTCTTGTCAGATGAGATCGCCGAGAAAACTGCGCAGGAGCTGGAGGACTACCCAAGCCAGGCAGAGGCGCACCTGCGCGAGATCAAGCTGGTTCTTGATGCGGAAGGTTCTACCTACGCCAGCTAACCTGCTCCCCTGTTACCCCGTGCCGTTGCGCATCTGGCGCGGGGTGGCACCAAATTCGATGCGATAGGCGCGGGTCATGGCGCTGGGGTTCTCATAGCCGCTGCGCAGGGCAACCTCGGCGACGGATAAATCAGTCTCTAATATGAGCTTTCGAGCCTGTATCAGCCGCAGGTGTCGGTAGATCGCCTGCGGGGTGGCGCCCAGTTGCGCCTTCATGCGGTGTTCCAGATCTTTGCGGTTGCGTCCAATCTGGCGGGCGATCTCGGCAATCGACAGCGGGGCCTCGATATGGGCCTGCATCAGGGCCAAGGCGCGTGCCACAGATCGGCTGCGGGCAGAGCCCATGGCAAGGGGGCTAGGCTCTGCTTCGGTGACTTCGGGGCTCATGAACAAGGCCGCAACCTCCAGTCTCAGAGCCTGACCGTGGCGCTGGCCGATCAGTTCCATCATCAGGTCAAAGGCCGCGAGCGCCCCGGTACAGGTTATGCGATTGCCATCTTGCACATGACGCAGGCGCTGCACTGCGATCTGCGGGAAACCCTCGGCAAAACTGGCCAGTTCCTCCCAGTGGATGGTGGCGCGCCGCCCGTCTAGCAGGCCGGCCGCAGCCAAGAGCCAGGCACCTGCGTCAAACCCGGCCATCACCCGATACCGCAGCGCCGCTGCCCGCAGCGCCGCCTTGGCCTTTTCGGTGGCCAGCGGGCGATAGCGATAGGATGGCATGGCAATCAGCATGTCGCCCTGACAGTGCGGCAGGCGATCATGTGGGTTGACCTCCATCCCGGCCGAAGAGCTGGCCGGTGCCCCATCAAGGGTGAGAAAGCGCCAGGCATAGATCTGTCGCCCGGCCAGCGTATTGGCGGCGCGCAGCGGTTCAATTGTATTGGCCAGGCAATGGCCGGAAAAATCATCAAACAACAGCAGATCAACTTGCTGCATCGCGGCATCATCTTTGATCCATCTTTGCATGATATCCGCCGTTTCTGCACGAAGAGACCCTAGCCCGACGTTACACTGCTGGGCAAGTCAAAGAAAAGGATATGCGCGATGCAGTTTGGCATGACAGAAGAACAGTCGATGATCGTCGAAACCACCCGTGCCTTTGTGGAGAAAGAGCTCTACCCCCACGAGCTGGAGGTCGAGCGCAGTGGCCACCTCGATATGGAGGTGATCAAGGAAATCCAGAAAAAGGCCATGGAGGCAGGGCTTTACGCCGCCAATATGCCCGAAGAGGTCGGCGGTGCTGGTCTCGATACCTTGTCGTGGCTGATGTATGAAAAAGAACTGGGTCGGGCCAACTACGCGCTGCACTGGACCGGTGTTGCCCGCCCGTCGAACATCCTGTTGGCCGGCACCGAAGAACAGAAGGAAAAGTATCTGTTCCCCTGTATGAAGGGTGAAAAATGGGATTGTCTGGCGATGACCGAGCCAGATGCCGGGTCCGACCTGCGCGGCATGAAGGCGACAGCGCGTCAGGATGGTGATGACTGGATCTTGAACGGCACCAAGCATTTCATCAGCCATGCAGATATCGCCGATTTTGCTATCTGCTTCATGGCCACCGGGGTCGAGGACACGCCGCGGGGCCCGAAGAAAAAGATCACCGCCTTCTTTGTCGACAAGGGCACGCCGGGATTTGAAGTGCGCGCAGGCTACGGCAATGTCAGCCACCGCGGTTACACCAATGCGGTGCTGGAATTTGACGACTGCCGCCTGCCGTCTTCGGCCATTCTGGGCGAGGTCGACAAAGGATTTGACGTGGCCAACACCTGGCTGGGGGCGACTCGGTTGCAGGTGGCGGCGACCTGCCTGGGCCGGGCAGATCGGGCCCTTCAGCACGCGGTTGAATATGCCGCCGAGCGCAAGCAATTTGGCCAGCAGATCGGTAAATTCCAAGGCGTTTCCTTCAAACTGGCGGATATGGCGCTGGAACTGAAGGCGGCCAATCTGCTGACCTGGGAAGCCGGCTGGAAGTTCGATCAGGGCAGCGTTACCGAATCCGACATGTCGATGGCCAAGCTCAAGGCGACCGAAATGCTGGCCATGGTTGCGGATGAGGCAATCCAGATCCATGGCGGCATGGGCCTGATGGATGAACTGCCCTTGGAACGCATCTGGCGCGACGCCCGCGTTGAACGCATTTGGGAAGGGACGAGCGAGATCCAGCGTCATATCATCAGCCGCGAAATGCTACGCGCTCTTGGAGGCTAAAATGACCACGACTCTTTCCCACAAACCCAAAGTCACGATCACCTATTGCATCGGTTGCAACTGGATGTTGCGCGCTGCCTGGATGGCGCAGGAACTGCTTGCCACCTTTCAGGAGCAGCTGGGCGCGGTCACTTTGGTGCCGGGAGAGATCGGCGGGATCTTTGAGATCTCGGTCAATGACACCCTGATCTGGGAGCGCAAGCGTGATGGGGGCTTTCCGGATGTGAAAGAACTGAAATCCCGCCTGCGTGACCAGATCAACCCGCAACAGGACCTGGGCCATATCGACCGGGTCACAAGGGATGAATAGATAGAAATGAAGTCTCTAAACAGACTGTTTAGGCCCAAAACCATCGCCGTTGTCGGCGGGGGGGCCTGGTGCCGACTGGTGATCGAACAGTGTCAGAAGATGGGGTTCGATGGGGTGATCTGGCCAGTCCACCCCAAGGCAGAAGAGCTGGCAGGCCTGCCGGTCTACCGTGATATCGCCAGCCTACCCGGCGCGCCCGATGCCACATTTGTCGGCGTTAACCGTTTTGCCACCATCGAGGTGGTGCGGGATCTGGCGGCCCGTGAGGCGGGCGGAGCGGTCTGCTTTGCCTCGGGCTTTCTGGAAGCCCAGGCGGAGGATGCCGAGGGCGCGGATCTTCAGGTGCAGCTGCTGGAGGCCGCGGGCGATATGCCGATCCTGGGGCCCAATTGCTATGGCTTTATCAACTACCTGGATGGGGCGCTGTTGTGGCCGGATCAGCACGGCGGAAAACGGGTCGAAACGGGCGTCGCCCTGATCACCCAAAGTTCAAACATCGCCATCAACCTGACCATGCAGATGCGTGGCCTGCCCATCGCCTATGTGGTGGCGGCGGGCAATCAGGCGCAGTCGGGCATCGCCGAGATTGGCGAAGCCCTGCTGGAGGATGATCGCGTCACGGCGCTGGGCCTGCATATTGAAGGCTTTGGCGATCTGCGCGCATTCGAAGCCCTGGCCGCCAAAGCCCGCGCCCTGGGCAAGCCGATCATCGCGCTGAAGGTCGGAAAATCCGCCGAGGCCCAGGCGGCAACGATCTCTCATACTGCTTCGCTTGCAGGTGGGGATGCGGGGGCTTCAGCTTTGCTTGCCCGGCTTGGCATCCCACGGCTGGAGGATCTGCCCGCCTTTCTGGAAACGCTGAAACTGCTGCATGTGACCGGGCCGCTGGCCAGCAACCGGCTGGCCTCTATCAGCTGTTCTGGCGGCGAAGCCAGCCTTGCGGCCGATACCGCGCATGGGCTGCCAGTGGTGTTTCCACCACTGAACGACAGCCAGAGCACCAACCTGCGTGCCGCGCTTGGGCCGATGGTGGCACTGGCTAATCCGCTAGATTATCACACCTATATCTGGCGCGATACCGAGGCGATGATCCGGGCCTTTTCGGCGATGATGGATCCGTCGCTGGCGATGACCCTGCTGGTGGTCGATTTTCCGCGCGGTGATCGGTGCTCTGCCAGTGACTGGGACTGTGCCATCGATGCGGCCATTGGCACGCATCAGGCCACGGGGGGCAATGTTGCCATGGTAGCAACATTGCCGGAACTGCTGCCGGAAGCCGTTGCTGAACAGCTGATGGCTGCCGGGGTGGTGCCGTTTTGCGGGTTGCGCGAGGCGCTGACCGCCTGTGCTGCTGCCAGCCTGCCCCAGCGGGATCTGGCCGTGCCGTTGTTGCTGCCAACTCCAACCGTTGAACCAAGCCTGATCCCCGAAGCCGAAGCCAAGCTGCGCTTGTCGGACTATGGCTTGCGGGTGCCACAGTCGATTCAGGCCAAATCCCCCGGTGCGGCCCGGGCGGCTGCCGCGGATATCGGCTTTCCGGTGGTGTTGAAGGGCGAGGGCATCGCCCACAAAAGTGAGGCTGGCGCAGTGGTGCTGGGGCTGACAACGGGCAGCGATGTCAGTACGGCGGCCAGCCAGATGCCTGCTCAGCGTTTTCTGGTGGAAGAAATGGTGCCTGGCGCGGTGGCCGAGCTGCTGATTGGGGTGGTAAAGGATCCGGCGCATGGCTTTGTCCTGACACTTGCGGCAGGTGGCACCCTGACAGAGCTGTTGCAGGACAGTGCCTCGCTTTTGCTGCCAGCCAGTGATGCCTCGATTGAGGCCGCGTTGGAGGGGTTGAAAATTGCGCCGCTTCTGGCGGGGTTCCGGGGGCGTCCGGCGGCCAATCGCGCCGCTATCCTGGCCGCTATCAAGGCGGTGCAGGCCTATGTCCTGGCCGAGGCTGAGGGCCTGGAAGAAATTGAAATCAATCCGTTGCTCTGCACACCTGACGATGCGGTGGCGGCGGATGCGCTGATGCGGAGAAAGGACTTTATGAGATGAGCGACATGACACAGGACCACGGACCGGTGAAAACCCGGCGCGAGGGCGCCATTCTGGAGGTGACACTGGATAGGCCCAAGGCCAATGCCATTGACCTCGCCACCAGCAAGATCATGGGCGAGGTGTTTCGCGATTTCCGTGACGACCCCGACCTGCGTGTGGCGATCCTGACCGGGGGCGGCGAAAAGTTCTTTTGCCCAGGCTGGGATCTGAAAGCCGCCGCCGATGGCGACGCCGTGGACGGCGATTACGGCGTTGGGGGCTTTGGCGGCTTGCAAGAGATGCGAGAGATGAACAAGCCGGTGATTGCAGCCGTGAATGGCATCGCCTGTGGTGGAGGGCTGGAACTGGCGATCTCTGCCGATATGATCCTGGCGGCAGACCACGCGACATTTGCGCTGCCTGAGATCCGGTCTGGTACCGTGGCCGATGCGGCCTCGATCAAATTGCCCAAGCGCATCCCCTATCATATCGCCATGGAGCTGCTGCTGACCGGACGCTGGTTCGACGCCGCAGAGGCCAATCGCTGGGGGCTGGTGAACGAGATTGTTCCAGGCGATCAGCTGATGACCCGCGCCTGGGATCTGGCGCGGCTGCTGGCATCGGGGCCACCGCTGGTCTATGCGGCGATCAAGGAAGTGGTCCGCGATGCGGAAGACTGCAAATTCCAGGATGCGATGAACCATATCACCCAGCGACAGCTGCGCTCGGTGGATGTGCTCTATTCCAGCGAGGACCAGCTGGAAGGTGCCCGCGCCTTTGCAGAAAAACGCGACCCCGTCTGGAAAGGTCGCTAACCCAATCCAGAAAAAAGGGGGGGGGCTCTCCCGCCCCTGCCGTAGCAATCACAGATTGCCACTTTAGGGTTGGGCCGGGCACCGCGCTGACGCGCGGTGCCCGGCGTTCCTGTCGGAACTGCATGATTATTGGGCGCGGCGGTAAAACGGCCTGCCAGTGGGGGAACAGGTCTTGCACCTTGTCTGACTTCTGCCCATTTAGGACAGATGCAAAACACGCTTCTTTGTCTTGGATGTGGATATACTGCGCGCGCCTTGGCGCCGACTCTGTTGGCGCGGGGCTGGCGGGTGATTGGCACGGCGCGGGAAGCTGCGGATGTGCCTGGCGTAGAGATGATCATCTGGCCGGGGCAGGATATCCCCCTGACGGGCGTCACTCATATCCTCAGCTCGATCGGGCCCAATGCCAAGGGCGATCCGGTGCTGGCGCGCTTGCGGGATGAAATCGCCGCGGTGGCACCGGATCTGGCCTGGGTGGGCTATCTGTCGACCACTGCCGTTTATGGTGATCGGCGCGGTGATTGGGTGGATGAAACCACGCCCATTGCCCCTACCAGCGAACGCGGCACCTGGCGCGCCGAGGCCGAAGCGCAGTGGCAGCAGGTTCCGGATCTGCCGCTGCATATCTTTCGCCTGGCGGGGATCTACGGCCCCGGACGCGGCCCCTTTGCCAAGCTGATGGCCGGCAAGGCGCGGCGCATTGTGAAACCGGGGCAGGTGTTCTCGCGCATTCATGTGGATGACATCGCGCAAGCCCTGCTGGCCTCGATTGACGCGCCGAACCCGGGGGCGATCTACAACCTCTGCGATGACGACCCGGCGCCGCCGCAGGACGTTCTGGGCTACGCCGCAGAGCTGCTGGGGCTACCAGTGCCCGCCGAGGTGCCGTTTGACGAGGCGGGGATGACGCCGATGGCGCGCAGTTTTTACGGTGAAAACAAGCGGGTCAGAAACCAGCGCATCAAGGATGAGCTGGGGGTGCAGTTGCTCTACCCCAGTTACCGCGAGGGGCTGTGTGCAGTGTTGGCAGCCGAGGACATGGAACGCTTTGTGCCCCCGGCAGACCCGCCGGCGCTATAGTCCTGCCCACTTGCCCCGTTTTATTGTCGGCAGGCACAATGTGTTTCTTCAGGGCGATCCTGAGATCTTGTTCTTTGCTTTCTGCTGTTCTTGGGATGAGCCCTAGGCCCGCTTTTCCCCGATCTGCGCCACGCCCAGTACCTCTAGCACCTTGGCTTCGATCTGGGGGGCGTTCATGGCGGCGGTTTCGTACATATCGGCGGGGCTGGCCTGGTCGATGAAGGTATCAGGCAGCACCATCGAGCGGAATTTGAAGCCCGCGTCAAACACGCCCTCATCCGCCAGCAATTGCGCCACATGGGAGCCAAAGCCGCCGACAGCACCTTCTTCAATCGTGATAAGCGCCTCGTGGTCGGCCACCAGCTGCAGGATCATTTTGCGGTCCAGCGGTTTGGCAAAGCGGGCATCGGCAATCGTCGGCGTGATGCCCTTGGCCGCCAGCGATTCGGCTGCCTTGCGGACCTCTCCCAGGCGGGTACCAAAGGAGAGCAGCGCCACCCGTTTGCCCGACTGAATCATCCGGCCCTTGCCGATTTCGAGCAATTGCGGAACTTCGGGCATTTCAACGCCTTCGCCTTCACCGCGCGGGTAGCGGAAGGCGATGGGGCCGTCGTCATGGGCGGCGGCGGTATGGACCATATGCACCAGCTCTGCCTCGTCAGAGGCGGCCATCACCACCATGCCGGGCAGGTTGGCCATAAAGCCGATATCGAAAGAGCCGGCATGGGTGGCACCATCTGCCCCCACCAGCCCGGCGCGGTCGATGGCAAAGCGCACTGGCAGGCGTTGGATGGCGACGTCATGCACCACCTGGTCATAGCCGCGCTGCAGAAAGGTCGAATACATGGCGCAAAAGGGCTTCATCCCGCCAGCGGCCAGCGCGGCGGCAAAGGTGACGCCGTGCTGTTCAGCAATGCCCACGTCAAAACAACGCGAGGGATAGCGTTCCGCCATCAGCGACAGGCCTGTGCCATCGGGCATGGCCGCAGTGACGGCGCAGATCTTGTCGTCCTTGGCGGCCAGCTTGACCAGCTCATCGCCAAAGACCCCGGTATAGGACGGTGCGTTGGAGGGCGCTTTTTTCTGCTCTCCGGTGACCATATTAAACTTGGCAGTGGCATGGCCTTTGTCGCGGGCGGCCTCGGCGGGGCCATAGCCCTTGCCCTTTTTTGTCAGCACATGGATCAGGATCGGCCCACGGGCGCGGGCCTTGACGGTGCGCAGGACCGGCAACAACTGGTCCATGTCATGGCCATCGATCGGGCCGATGTAGGAAAACCCAAAGGATTCGAACATGGTGCCGCCGACGGCCATGCCCTTGAGCATGTCTTTGGCCCGTTTGGCCCCCTCGCGGAAGGGTTCGGGCAGCAGCGAGGCAGCGCCCTTGGCCACGGCTTTCAGTTCTTGAAACGGTTCCTCGGCATAAAGCCGCGACAGATAGGAGGACAGCGCGCCCACCGGGGGGGCGATGCTCATCTCGTTGTCGTTGAGAATGACAAACAGGCGTTTGTTCAGATGGCCGGCGTTGTTCATCGCCTCAAAGGCCATGCCGGCCGACATGGCCCCATCGCCGATCACCGCAATGGCATCGCCCAGACCTTCGGGCACCACACCGCCCAGATCGCGGGCAACCGAAAAGCCAAGCGCGGCGCTGATCGAGGTTGAGCTATGGGCGGCGCCAAAAGGGTCGTAGGGGCTCTCGCTGCGTTTGGTAAAGCCCGACAGCCCGCCCTTGGTGCGCAGGGTGCGAATACGGTCGCGGCGCTCGGTCAGGATCTTATGCGGGTAGGACTGGTGGCTAACATCCCAGATCAACTTATCACGCGGGGTGTCAAAAATGGCATGCAGCGCCACGGTCAGTTCCACCACGCCCAGACCTGCGCCCAGATGGCCGCCAGTTGTCGAAACCGCTGAAATGGTCTCTTGCCGCAGCTCATGTGCCAGCTGCACCAATTGTGCATCGCTGAGCCCCTTTATATCGGCAGGGCGCGAAATCTGGTCCAGAAGCGGGGTAGAGGGCCGGTCAGACATGGTGTTTCCTTGTGGCGGTCAGGGGCGGGGCGGGCCCCGGTGTCAGCTGTCTCGCGCAATAACGAAACGGGCGGCCTGCTTCAAGGTTTCTCCGGTTGCGCCATAGGGCGCTAGCGCAGCGCAGGCCTCATCAGCCAGGTCCCGTGCACGCTGTTTTGCGGGCTCCAGCCCCAGCAGCGACACAAATGTCGCCTTGCCGGCCTCGGCATCCTTGCGCACGGCTTTGCCGACCTTTTCGGCGTCGCCTTCTACATCCAAGATGTCATCTGCAATCTGAAAGGCAAGCCCAAGTGCGGTCGCGTAGTGTCGCAGGGGGGTGCAATCTGCTCCGGCCAACACCGGCCCGGCGGTGGCGGCCCATTGGATCAGACAGCCGGTTTTGCGCGCTTGCAACCGGGTAATTTCGTCCAGCGTTAGCGGTTTTGTGGCGGTTTCGGCGGCGATATCCAGCATCTGCCCCGAGACCATGCCCCCCTTGCCGGCCGATTGTGCCAGCCCGCGGATCAGCGCCAGCGCATGGGGTCCCAGATCGGGCGTGGCCAACAGTTCAAAGGCCAGGCTTTGCAGGCTGTCGCCAGCCAGTACCGCCATGGCCTCATCCCATTTGCGGTGCAGTGTGGGCTGGCCGCGCCGCAGATCGTCATCATCCATGCAGGGTAGATCGTCATGCACCAGCGAATAGGCATGCAGGCATTCAATCGCCAGAGCCGCATCCAGCGCGGCCTTTGAGTCCACACCGTGCAGTCGGGCGCTTTCCAGTACCAGAAACCCGCGCAACATCTTGCCGCCGCGCACGGCGTAGCGCATGGCTTGATGCAGCTGGTCTTCTCCAGCCAGGCGCAGGGTCAGGTGGTGTGAAATCTGCCCCTGGGCTTGCTGCATGGCGGCGGCAAACCCAAGGCCCGGTGCATCAACTGTGGTCATGGTGTCAGCCTGCGTCTAGGGGCTGCGTGGCGGTGGGCGTGCCACTGGCATCCAGGGTCAGCGCAGCAACCTTTTCTTCGGCGCGCTTCAGCTCGTCCTCGCAGCGCTTTTTCAGCTGTGCACCGCGCTCATACAGCGCAATAGAGGCATCCAGCGCCACATCGCCGCGCTCCAACTGACCAACCACGGTTTCCAGCTCATGCATGGCCTGCTCAAAGCTCATCTCGTTCACGGGGGTGTCGGTGGTCATGGTGCTGCCTTTATCAATTCTTCCACATGTGCGCGGGTGGCCTGCGCAAGGGCGTTCAGATCATATCCGCCCTCCAGAGTCGAGACGATACGGCCCGCACAGAGCGCCGCTGCCAGAGAGCAGAGCTCTGCCGTGAGCCAGGCAAAATCCTCGGTGCTCCAGTTGAGGTTTGCCAAGGGATCGTCGCGATGCGCGTCAAACCCGGCCGAGATGATGATCAGCTCTGGCTTAAAGGCGCGCAGACGTGGGAAAGCCTGTTCCGCATAGGCGCTTCGCATGGTCGCGCCATCTGAATCCGGGGGCAAGGGCATATTGAGGATCTGCCCATATGCGCCATCTTCATCAACGCGGCCGGTTCCGGGCCACAGGGGCATTTGCTGGCTGGTGATCACCAGCGCGCGTGGCTCATCCCACAGCAGATCCTGGGTGCCATTGCCATGGTGGACGTCGAAATCCACCACCGCGACGCGTTTCAGCCCGTGATGATCCAGTGCATGTTTGGCCGCCAGCGCCGCATTGCCAAACAGGCAAAACCCCATGGCGGTCTCGCTCTCGGCGTGGTGGCCGGGCGGGCGAATGGCGGCAAAGGCGTTGTCGACCTCGCCGCTCAGCACCATATCCACGGCCCGCACCATGGCCCCCGCCGCCCGAAAGGCCGCATCCAGCGAGCCAGGCGACATGAATGTATCGCCGTCGATCTTCGCAAAGCCTGCCTGCGGCAGGGCGTCCCGCAGCCCGCGCAGATGGTCAATGGGGTGAATGCGCAGGATGTCGTCCTCGGCCGCCAGCGGCGCACCAACCCGTCTAAGCGCAAGCGGCTCTAACGCGTGCAGCACATGTTCAACGCGCGCCACCTGTTCCGGGTGACCTGTCGGTGTTTCGTGTCGCAGGCAATCCGCATGGGTGATGAGAGCTGTTGTCATATGGCATATCCCAGGGTTTGGCATGAAGCAGAGAGCAGGGTCTTGGCCAAAGCTTAAGATTCATTGGCGCTAACCCACAAGCGGCAACCTGCCCTGATACGCAACTGTTACCCATCAGATGCAGCGCCGACGTGCAATCAATCGGGGGCCAGCATATATCCCGCGCCCCGCACTGTTTGCAGGTACTGGGGCTGTTTTGGGTTGGGTTCGATCTTGCGCCGCAGCCGGGTGATCTGCACATCCACCGCGCGTTCCTGCGCCTGGCCCCGGTCGCGGCCCAGATCTTCCACCAGCTTGGTGCGGCTCACCGGTTCGCCGGGGCAGGTTGAAAAGATCTTCATCAGCTGGCTTTCGGTCCCGGTCAGCCGCACCAGGTCATTGCCCTGCCACATTTCTCCACGCTCGACATCATAGCGGATTTCACCCAGGTGCAACACCTTGGGGGCGTTATCCTGGGCCGAGGTATCGGGCACCCGACGCAGGATGGCATTGACCCGCAGCAGCAGCTCTTTGGGTTCAAAGGGTTTGGGCAGGTAGTCGTCAGCCCCGGCTTCGAACCCCGTGATGCGGTCGTCAGTCTCGCCCTTCGCAGTCAAGAGCAGGATCGGCGTGGTCATGGTTTCGCGCAGCGATCTGGTCAGCGATATGCCATCCTCGCCCGGCATCATCACATCCATGATGATCAGGTCAAAATCCAGCCCGGCCAACACCCGCCGGGCATGGGCGGCATCGCGCGCTGCCGAGACCAGAAAACCGGCCCGCATCAGGAATTTCTTCAGCAACCCGCGAATGCGCTCGTCATCATCAACAATCAGCAGATGGGATTCAAATGTGCTCATGCGCCGGTTTCCCGCAGGTTGATATAGGCGCGGCGCATATCGGCATCCATCATTGCCTCCAGCACCTTTTTGAACCCCTGCACCGCCTCGGGGCCGGCGTCCTTGTAGGCGGCGCGCATGCGGGCGCGCTGGGCATCTGATAGCTTGGCCTCCAGCTGCTGGCCTGCCTCTGTCAGATGCAGATGCCGCTCGCGCTTGTCTGTCACGCCAACCCGGCTCTCGACCAGGCCGTCGCTGATCAGGGTGCGCAAGACCCGGTTCAGCGATTGCTTGGTCACGCCAAGGATGGTTAGCATATTGTTCACCGTGGTGCCGGGGGCGCGGTTGATAAAGTGAATGGCGCGGTGATGCGCCCGACCATAGGAAATCTCTGCCAGAATGCGATCAGGATCGGCGGTAAAGCCCCGATAGGCAAAGAACATTGCTTCGATCCCCTGGCGCAGCTGTTCATCGGTCAGAAACAGCAGATTTTCACCGCCAAACCCCTGGTTGGACCGCCCCATCGACCGCCCGCCTGCGCTATCTTCTGCCATGGTGCTGCCCCTTCTGCTTGTCTTTGGTGTCTCTTGCTCAGTTTATGTCAGCGATATTGACATTCCAAGGGTGAAGATGTATCGAATCGCAGCTTTGGCGCAATATTATGTCCGTTTCGGTCATTTGCGACGCAACTTTTGGAATTAATGACTGCTTTGAGGAGGCTGTGGCATGGCTGGATATGACGATCGTGACGGTGTGATCTGGATGGACGGAGAGCTGATCGAGTGGCGGGACGCCAAGGTGCATGTCCTGACCCATGCGATGCACTATGCCTCTTCCGTCTTTGAAGGAGAGCGCGCTTATAACGGCAAGATCTTCAAAAGCCGCGAACATTCCGAACGCCTGATCGCCAGTGCCGAAGCTCTGGATATGCCAATGCCCTATTCGGTGGATGACATCGAGGCTGCCAAGGCCGAAACCCTGAAGGCCTCCGGGCTGGAAGACGCCTATGTACGGGCCTTGGTCTGGCGTGGCTCTGGCGAAGACATGGGTGTCGCTTCGGCGCAGAATCCGGTGCGCATGGCCATCGCGGTCTGGGGCTGGGGGGCCTATTACGGCGATGCCAAAATGCAGGGCGCCAAGCTCGATATCGCAGAATACAAACGGCCCAGCCCGGACACCATCCCAGTGCATGCCAAGGCGGCCGGCCTCTACATGATTTGCACCATCTCCAAACACAAGGCTGAGGCCAAGGGCTGCTCGGATGCATTGTTCATGGATTATCGGGGCTATGTGGCCGAAGCCACCGGCGCCAACATCTTCTTTGTCAAAGATGGCGAGGTCCATACCCCGCTGGCCGATTGCTTCCTCAACGGGATCACCCGCCAGACTGTCATCGCCATGCTGAAAGACAAGGGAATCACCGTGCATGAACGCCATATCATGCCCGAGGAAATGGAAGGCTTTGAACAGTGCTGGCTCACCGGCACCGCCGCAGAGGTCACCCCAGTTGGCGAAATTGGCCCCTATAGGTTCGAAGTTGGTCAATTGACCCGAGACATCGCAACAGAATACGAAACCCTGGTGCGCAGCTAGTCGTCGATACAGGCTTAAAAATACAGAAGATGCGCCCCAAGCCGGACGCATCTTCATCTTGCTGAAAATACCTCGGAGCGCGAGGCAGAGCCTCGCATCCAAGATTTGCCCCTGTCAGACCACCTGGGTGGTGACCTCGACATTGCCGCGCACGGCCTTGGAATAGGGGCAGATCTTGTGGCCTGCCTCTGTCACCCGCTCGGCGTCCGCCGCGTTCAGGCCAGGCAGTGTCACCGCCAGGTCAACGGTCAGACCAAATCCTCCTTCTGCATGCGGTCCGATGCCGACGCTGGCCTGTACCGATACATCGCTCGGTACCTTGGCCAGGCTGGCATCTTGGGTGGTCGCAAATTGCATGGCACCAATGAAACAGGCGGCGTAGCCGGCGGCAAACAGCTGTTCCGGGTTGCTGCCTTTGCCATCCCCGCCCAGGGCGTTTGGAGCTGCCAGAACCAGATCAAGACCGGAGTCCTCGACTGTTGCGCGGCCGTTGCGGCCGCCGGTTGCTTGGGCCTGGGCGGTGTAGATTGGGGATATGGTCATCTGGATGTCCTCGCCTTTTGATATTTATATCGCTGATGAATAAATCGTGCACGATTAATTTAGGCCCTCTGCCTTATCCTTGCAAGGGGTTGTGATTTAATCGCGTGCGATTTAAATAACTGCATGATTGACCGTCCCCTTTCTCTTGATGATCTGCTCTGCTTTGCGCTGTATTCTGCCAATAACGCGATGGGGCGCCTGTATCGGCCGCTATTGGCGCCCCATGGGCTGACCTATCCGCAATATCTGGTCCTGGTCGCGCTCTGGCAACGCGATGGTCAAAAGGTGACTGACCTTGGGGCGGCGCTGAATCTGGAATCCAATACGCTCACCCCCTTGCTGAAACGGATGGAGCAGGCCGGGTTGGTCCAGCGCCAGCGCAGCCAAGAAGATGAGCGCAGCGTGATTGTCACCCTGACCTCCAAGGGGCGCGAACTGGAAAAAGCAGCGGCAGAGATTTCGCGCTGCATTCTAGAGGCGGCGGGAGAGGACGTAGCAGAGCTGATCCGCCTGCGCGACCGTATCCAGACCCTGACGGCCCGGTTGCAGACCGCGCAGTAGCCTTGCGCCACCAAACATCCGTACCCGGCAGCCAGCGCTGACAGGGCCTGTCTTGCGACCCTGTGTTACCCGCCTTTGGGGTCCGTCAGGGATCTTGCCTTGCCGCGCACCAGACCAAGGCGGCTTTCCCGCCAGATCACCAGGATATTGCCGCAAATCACCAGCGTCGCACCGGCGAGCATCACCAGGGTCGGCAACTCTTCGAACCAGAGATAGCCGATGATGATGGCAAAGATCATCGAGACATAGTCATAGGGTGCCAGCATCGAGGCCGGGGCAAAGCGATAAGACGAGGTAATCAGGATCTGCGCCACCCCACCCAGCAGCCCGGCGCCAATTAGCAGCGCCAGGGTTGTCGGGTCGGGCATGACCCAGCCAAAAGGCAATGTCAAAAGCGACAAAAGAGAGGCGGTCACAGAAAAGTAGAAGACAATTGCAGCCGTATGTTCGGTCATCACCATGCGGCGAATATGGATCTGCACAAAGCCACGCGCGAATGTCGCAGCAAGAATCAGCATAACCCCCAGCGTGGCTGTTTCGGACATATCTGCACTGCCGGACAGGCGCGGGTAGATCATGATCAAGACCCCCAGCAGGCCAATGCCCACGGCACTGATCCGCACCAGGCGGATTCGCTCGCCCAGGAAAATCGCTGCCAGGATCAGGGTGAAAATCGGCGTGGCATAGCCAATCGCGGTGACCTCGGGCAGGGGAAGCATGCCCAGCCCCATAAAGGTCATCGCCATGGCAGAGGTCCCCACCAGGCCGCGCCAGACATGGCCCATCGGCTTCTGGGTTCTCAGGCCATGGCGCAGATCGCCGCGCATCGCCAGCCAGACGACAATCACTGGGATGGCAAAGAAAGAGCGAAAGAACACGGCCTCTCCGGCCGGAACTACTTCTGAAACTGCCTTGATCAGGGCCGACAGGCCGGTGAACATGCCAATGGCTGCAACCTTCAGGCTAATGGCCATCATGGGTCGATGCGATGTTAAGGAATTTACCATGGCGGCAGACTGCGCTTCTGCGACAGAAAGATCAATGGGCTGAGTAGGGGCATTATTACTGCCTCTTGCCGGGGCATCGGGTTGGGCGTTTGAAGCATGTTCTTTGGGGGGGGCGCGTTGCTTTAGGTCAAAAGCCAAAGCAGCAGCGTCAGGGTGACAAAGGCACCGCTGGTTGCGGTGAGCATCGCCAGACTGGCCGCCCCCTCCAGGCCATTACGCTGGGCCAGCACCGTGTAGATACCAAACATCGGCATCGCGGCTGACAGGATGACGGCACTATGCAGGGATGGTGACAGGGTGACAATTCCAGATGTCATCAAGACCGCCGCCGTAAGCGCCGTAAGCGCCGGATGCAGCAGGAGCTTGCTGGCGCTGATCTGTGCCGCCAGCGCCCGGTTGCCATGCAGCGGTAGCCCGACCAGAGATCCGCCGATGACCAGCAGCGCAAGCGCTCCGGCGGTTGCCGCCAGCATTTCGACAAATTTCAGCATCGGGCCGGGCAGTGGCACCCCGCTGAGGGAAACCAGAAGCCCCAGCGCCAGGCCGATGATCATCGGCATCTTCGCCAGACCGCCCAGAATGCGCCCCAATCGTGGCAGCAGTCGTTGGCCTGGCGGCGCATCGGCCAGCTCAACCAGCAGCAGGCAAATCGGGATCAATATCAGGTTCTCGACGGTCAGGTTCAGGGCCAGCACCAGCCCCGCCTGATCGGGAAAGGCCAGCAGCATGATCGGATAGCCGATAAAGCCATTGTTGGGGCAGGTTGACCCCATCACCCCCAGGGCGCGCCGCCTGGGATCGGTGCCACGCAGGGTCAACAACAGGTAGGACAGCGCAATGGTGCCCAGCCCGCCGAGGGTATAGATCGCGGCATATCCGGGTTGGAACACTTCGGCAGGGCTGCGCGAGGCTAGGGCGGAAAAGATCATCGCGGGCAGCGCGATATTCAGCACATAGCGCCCAAAGCTGCGCATATCCGCTGCGTTGAACCAACCTTTCCAGACCACCCCATAGCCCAATGCCAAAGTCGCATAGATGGGAAAGGTGATGGCAAGGATGGCGGTCATGTCAGTGCTTTCCCTTGGGCTTTGGCGCGGGGGGAAGATCCAGCTGCCTGGCCCAGTGTTCGGGGAGCTCGGTGTCCATTTCCTTGGCCAGTTGCCGCAGATAAGCCAGCATCAGCCGGGCCCGTTTACGGGCAATCTTGCGGCCAGTGTCGGTGGCCATATCGCCGGGCAGTTTCAGCAGCTTCAGATGCCAGTGATCAATCGACCAGAGCTGATCATCCAGCGGCCGATTGGCAGCAAAGGGGTCGTCCGGGTCACAAAGAGCCCGATCAATTGCCCCCGCCACCATGAAGGTGCGGGCGATCCCCACCGCCCCCAGCGCATCCAGCCGATCGGCGTCGCGCAGGATTTCGGCCTCAAAGCTTTCCGGGGCAATCCCGGCAGAGAAACTATGTGCGGCGATCACATGCTGGGCGGCGCTGATCTCGTCTGCGTCATAGCCCAGCCCGGCCAGCAGCGGCGCGGCCTTCTGAGCCGAGAGAGACGAGGCAAGGTGGCGATCCGGGTGGTCTTTGGACAGGTTTACCAGATCATGCAGATAGGCTCCGGCGATCAGCACCCGCAGATTGACCCGGCCTGGTGTCCGGGCGTTTTCATCGCGGGCGATGCGCTGGGCATTGGCCCAGACCCGGTCCAGATGCGCGATGTCATGCGCCGGATCCTGCGCCATCTGCACTGCGGTGATCCGGCGCAGCTGCGCTTGCAGCGCCTTCATGCGCCGATGGTGCCCTGATTGGTGCCGATCTGGCCACGATGCAGCAGCAGATGATCCAGAAACACGCAGGCCATCATCGCTTCGGCCACTGGCACGGCGCGGATGCCGACGCAGGGGTCATGGCGGCCCTTGGTGATTACCTCGGCGGCGCTGCCATCCTTGCGGATCGACTGGCGTGGGGTCAGGATAGAGGAGGTTGGTTTCACCGCAAAGCGCACCACAACATCCTGTCCGGTCGAGATGCCACCCAGGATGCCGCCGGCGTGATTGGAGGAATAGACCGGCTGGCCATCATTGCCCATGAAGATCTCATCCGCGTTTTGCGAGCCCTTGAGCCGCGCCGCGTTCATGCCTTCGCCAATCTCAACCGCTTTGACCGCATTGATCGACATCATTGCAGCGGCCAGATCGGTATCCAGCTTGTTGTAGACGGGCGCACCAATGCCCGCAGGCACACCGCGGGCCACGACTTCCACCACGGCGCCGACGGAATCATGCGCCTTGCGCAGGGCCAGCAGGTAGTTTTCCCAGTCCTGGACCGCGCCCGCGTCAGGAACCCAGAAATCATTCTGGCCGATGGCCTCCCAGTCGAAACGGGCCCGGTCGATTTCCATCTCGCCCATTTGTGTCATGTAGCCGGTAATCTGCAGATCCGGCACCAGCGCCTGGATCGCCGCGCGGGCAACCCCGCCGGCTGCGACCCGGGCCGCAGTTTCGCGGGCGGAAGAGCGTCCGCCGCCGCGATAATCACGATTGCCGTATTTCTGGAAATAGGTGATATCCGCGTGACCGGGACGAAAGGTCTGGGCGATATCGCCATAGTCCTTGGACCGCTGGTCGGTGTTTTCGATCATCAGCTGGATCGGCGTACCAGTGGATTTGCCCTCAAACACCCCCGACAGGATCTTGACCGCATCCGGTTCATTGCGCTGGGTGGTGTGTTTGTTCTGGCCGGGGCGGCGGCGGTCCAGCCAGTGCTGCAACATCGCAGGGTCCAGCGGCACATTCGGCGGGCAGCCGTCCACGGTAGCACCCAGCGCAGGCCCGTGGCTCTCGCCCCAGGTGGTGACACGGAAAAGATGGCCAAAGCTGTTCATCGACATCGGGGGATCTCCTTTGCGAGATGTGCTTAGCGAGGCGGCGGCGATGGCTCAAGGGCTATTGCGTGGAGATTTGCGCGGCGGATTGTTGCAAAAGCTGCGCGCGGTGAGGGGAGGCTGGGGCGCTGCCCCCGCCACCTGCGGCGGCTCCCCCGGGATATTTTGCGCCAAATGAAGCCGGGGTGGGCCTGTCGGGATGCATGGGCAAGCGGCGCGGGCTGATATTGGTTGGGCTTGCCTTTAGGGGGCTTGGCACCTAGGAAACTGGGTACCTCGGGGTGCGTGAGAGATCACGCTGAGAGCACACCCGTAGAACCTGAACCGGCTAGAACCGGCGGAGGGAAGGTTTTGGAATTGTTCCACCCTTGCCCGATGCCGCAAAGGAGGATGCCATGAAGTATTCCGTTTTTGCAGCGGCACTCTTGAGCGCGACGGCGGCCTATGCCGATACGCCAGAGCTGACTGTCTATACCTACGATAGTTTTGTTTCCGACTGGGGCCCTGGCCCGCTGGTGGAAGAAGCCTTTGAGGCGCAGTGCGGCTGCGATCTGAAGCTGGTGGGGGCAGGCGATGGCGCGGCCTTGCTGGCCCGGATCAAGCTGGAAGGGGCGCGATCAGATGCCGATGTGGTCTTGGGGCTGGATACCAATCTGACCGCAGCGGCCAAGGACACAGGCCTGTTTGCCGAACATGGCGTCAGCGCTGAATATGACCTGCCGGTTGCCTGGGATGATGCGATCTTTGCGCCCTATGACTGGGGCTATTTTGCCTTTGTCCACAATGCCGATGCCACGGTGCCAACCAATTTCAAGGCGCTGGGTGCCAGCGACATGAAGATTGTCATTCAGGACCCGCGTTCTTCGACCCCTGGCCTGGGTCTCTTGATGTGGGTGAAGGCCGCCTATGGTGATGAAGCACCAGCGATCTGGGCTGATCTTGCGGACAATGTGGTCACCGTGACCAAGGGCTGGTCCGAGGCCTATGGCCTGTTCCTGGATGGGGAGGCTGATATGGCCCTGTCTTATACCACTTCGCCCGCCTATCATCTGATTGCTGAGGAAGATGCCTCAAAAGCGGCCGCTGCCTTTGATGAGGGGCATTATATGCAGGTGGAAGTCGCCGGTGTTCTTGCCGGGAGCGATCAGCCGGAGCTGGCGCGCGATTTCATGCAGTTCATGGTGGGTGAAGAGTTCCAGTCGGTCATCCCAACTACCAACTGGATGTACCCTTCGGTGACACCGGCTGGCGGCCTGCCAGCCGGGTTTGAGACCCTGATTACGCCGGCCAAGTCGTTGCTGCTGTCGGCAGAGGATGCGGCAGCCCTGCGTGATGGTGCATTGGACGAATGGCTCGACGCGCTGAGCCAATAGGCGCGGTTCCGGGGATTGGCGCGGCCCTGTTGGTGGCCGCGCTGATCTTTGGAACGCTGGCGGCGGTGGCCCTGCGGGCGGAATCCGGTCGCGGCTTTGCTGCCAGTGATTGGGCAGCCCTGCGCTTTACCCTGGTGCAAGCACTGTTGTCGGCAGGCATTAGTGTGGGTCTTGCCACTGGTCTGGCGCGGGCGCTGGCGCGGCGTCGGTTTTGGGGTCGATCAGTGCTGATTGCCCTGCTGGGCGCGCCCTTTATCCTGCCGGTGATCGTGGCGATCCTGGGTCTGCTGGCGGTGTTTGGCCGGGCGGGCTGGGTCAGCCAGGTGCTGATCTATTTGGGTGCGGAGCCCCTGCAGATCTACGGCCTGCACGGTGTGGTGCTGGCGCATGTGTTTTTCAACCTGCCATTGGCAACGCGGCTGATTTTGCAGGGTTGGCAGGAAATTCCGGCAGAGCGCTTTCGTCTGGCTGCCCAGTTGAACGCGGGGCCTGTGGCCATGTGGCAACTGCTGGAGGCCCCGATGCTGCGGCGCGTGGTGCCGGGGGCGCTGGCGGTGGTCTTTGCCATTTGTCTGTCCAGTTTTGCCGTGGCGCTGACCCTTGGCGGCGGGCCGCGGGCCACCACGATCGAGCTGGCCATTTATCAGGCGTTTCGCTTTGATTTTGATCTTGGCCGCGCGGCGCTCTTATCGGTGTTGCAGCTGGGGCTGACAGGCTGCGCCGCATATGTAGCGCTGCGGGTCTCTGCGGGCGAGGGCATGGGGGCCGGTCTGGATCGGGCGCTGCGGCGCTGGGATGGCGCGGGGGGCGCGGCGCGCCTGCTGGATGCGGGATGGATTGCGCTGGCGGGGCTGTTCCTTGTTTTGCCGCTGGCGGCTGTTGTCCTGTCTGGTCTGCCGGGACTTTTGCTCTTGCCAGGCGCAGTCTGGGCGGCGGCGCTGACCTCGGTGCTGGTGGCGATGATCAGCACCCTGTTGTTGCTGGTATTGGCACTGCCGATGGCGGCGGCTGTGGCGCTGGGGCGGCGGAAAGTCATCGAGGGCGCGGGTATTCTGGGGCTGGCAGCGTCGCCGCTGGTGATCGGGACCGGTTTGTTCATCGTGATCTATCCGATTGCAGATCCGTTCACGCTGGCCTTGCCGGTGACGGCGCTGGTAAATGCGGTGATGGCGCTGCCCTTTGCACTGCGTATTTTGGTGCCACGTGCGCGCGAGATCACGATGCGCTATAGCCGGTTGGCGCTCTCGCTTGATATGGCGGGCACGGCCTTTGTCTGGCGGGTGTTTTTGCCACGGATGCGGGCGCAGATCGGTTTTGCAGCCGGGCTGGCAGCGGCGCTGTCGATGGGGGATCTGGGGGTGATCGCCCTGTTTGCTGACCCAGAGGTTGCCACCCTGCCGCTGCAGGTCTATCGCCTGATGGGGGCCTATCAGATGCAGGCCGCAGCGGGCGCGGCGTTGCTTTTGCTGCTGCTGTCGATGGGCGCATTCTGGATACTGGATCGCGGAGGTCGCTGGCATGCTGAGGCTTGAGAAGTGTGAGATCGCCAATGGCGTCTTTACGGTCCGCGCAGACCTGCAGATCGCGGCTGGATCACGGGTGGCTGTGGTCGGCCCCTCCGGGGCGGGCAAGACAACCCTGATCGAAGCAATCGCGGGGTTTTTGCCGTTGATACAGGGGCGTATTCTGTGGCGGCGGCAGGATCTGAACGCGATGGATCCGGGCAAGCGTCCCGTGGCGATGCTGTTTCAGGATGGCAATCTGTTTCCGCATCTGACTGTGGCGCAGAACGCGGGTCTTGGGCTGCGACCCAATCTGCGCCTGACCCTGCCAGAGCAGGCAAAGGTGCAGCGCGCCCTGGATCGGGTTGGCCTGGCTGACCTGGCCGCGCGCAAACCCGCTGCATTGTCGGGCGGGCAGCAAAGCCGGGTGGCGCTGGCGCGGGTCTTGTTGCAGCGGCGCGATCTGTTGCTGCTGGATGAACCCTTTGCCGCATTGGGGCCGGCGCTGAAGGCGGAAATGCTGGATCTGGTGGCGGAAATCGCCAGCGAAACCGGTGCCACGGTGCTGATGGTCAGCCATGACCCGCAGGATGCCCGCCGAATCGCCGATCAGGTGATCCTGGTGGCAGAGGGGCAGGCCCATGCGCCGCAGCCAACCGCAGAACTGCTGGATAATCCGCCGCCTGCGCTCAAGGCTTATCTTGGCTAGCAGGCGACGGAGCTGGCGGACAGATGTCCCCTTAGGCCGCGACCTGCGCGGCGGGCAGCGGCTGGGCGATCCCGGCCTCTTGGCGGGTTCTTGTGATCATCAGCGCGGCCTGGGCAGCTTCGCGGCCCTTGTCGATGAAATGCGCGCGGTAGATGGCGCTGTGGTGATCGGTTTCCTGGAAGTGATGCGGCGTAAGCGAGACCGACAGAACCGGCACCCCACTGTCCATCCCGGCGCGCATCAGCCCGTCGACCACGGCCTGGGCGACAAAATCATGGCGGTAGATACCACCATCCACCACCAGTGCGGCGCAGGCCACAGCGGTGTATTTTCCGGTCTTGGCCAGCTCTTGCGCCATCAGGGGCATCTCAAACGCGCCGGGTACGTCAAAAACATCAACCTGTTCTGCCGGGATGAGTTGGGTAAAACCAGTCAGCGCCTGGTCGACGATATCGGCATGCCATTGCGCCTTGATAAAGGCATAGCGGGTGTGTGTCATGGGTCTCTCCTATAGGTTTTGACACGTCACCCAAGGCGATAACGAACAACACAAACCACACCTGGCGGTAGCCAAAGGCAGTTTGGTCGTACGTTCTCTTCCATCCGGACTATGACCGTCGGCTCTGGAATCTCACCAGATCTGCTAGACACTTCCTTGTTTGCTCCACAGCGCAGTCCGAAAACCGGTTCCCACTTTTCGGGCTGTGGACGCGTCAAACGCAAAAGCCGCTCGCGGGCTTGCGGGGAAACCCCGCTTACCGCCGGTGGGGAATTTCACCCCGCCCTGAGAACAGCGCGACCCTGCCAAGAAGTTGCGCGGCGCGCAAGACAGGAAGTGCAGATGTGACGCAGGGCTTTTTGTGAATTGGCCGGGTCATGGCCTGTCGGGCTTTCCATTTGCCGCCAAGCGGCTAGGCTGCGGTCAATCGACGAGGAGAGCGCGATGAAACTTCACTATGCCCCGACATCCCCCTTTGTGCGCAAGGTTATGGTGCTTTTGCACGAAACCGATCTGTTGGATCAGGTTGCGCTGAACCAGGTGGTGACCTCGCCCTTTGCCCCCTGCGCTGATGTGCAGGCGCAGAACCCGCTGGCAAAAATACCGGCCTTGGAGCGTGAAGACGGTGGGGTGCTTTATGATAGCCGAGTGATTTGTGATTACCTGAATATGCGCGCTGGAGCGGATCTTTATAACAGGGGCTGGGACAGCAAGGTGCTGGAGGCCCTGGCCGATGGCCTGATGGATGCGGCTGTTCTTGCCACCTATGAAATGCGCCTGCGCCCCGAAGATCAGCAGTCGCAGGATTGGATCAAGGCGCAGCATGGCAAGGTGCTGGCGGCCTGCACGGCGCTGAATGCGCAGTGGATGCCACATCTGGAGGGCGCGCTGGATATCGGGCAGATCGCAGTGGCCTGTGGTCTTGGTTATGTGAACTTCCGCCACCCGACACTGGATTGGCGGGCCGGCAATCCCGCGCTGGCCGCTTGGTTCGAAGGCTTCGAATCGCGCGCCTCTATGCAGGCCACGCGACCACCAGAAGGTTAATGCCGCCTTTATTTACGGTGGCTGGCGGCGGATCTGCTGTTGCCTTGAAAGCGCCGTTGCAAAGAAACTTGAAACTGTAAGGACCTGTGCGGCTTTGACCGCTGGACGAAAGCCTTTCACCCGTTTATGACCCGCGATGATCACCGCGTTTTAGCGGTGCATGCGCATGTTTGCCCTAAACGGGCGCTGGAAATGGAGAAAACCTCGTGTCCCACGCAGAAGACAACGAAGGAACCCGGAGAGATTTCCTCTACTACGCCACTGCCGGCGCCGGGGCAGTGACCGCGGGTGCCGCCGTATGGCCCTTGGTCAACCAGATGAACCCCTCGGCTGACGTCAAGGCGCTGTCCTCGATCCTGGTGGATGTGAGTGGCGTAGAGGTTGGAACGCAGATCAGTGTGATGTTCTTGGGGAAACCCGTGTTCATCCGCCGTCGCTCTCAGGAAGAGATCGACGAAGCCCGTGCTGTAGATCTGTCCGTATTGATCGACGATTCGTCGGAGAACCCCAATAAGCCTGGCACCGATGCTGCGGATCAAAACCGCACCATGGATGAAAACGGCGAATGGCTGGTGATGATGGGTGTTTGTACCCACCTCGGCTGTGTGCCACTGGGAGACGGTTCTGGCGATTTCAACGGTTGGTTCTGCCCCTGTCACGGGTCGCACTACGACACCGCCGGCCGGATCCGCAAAGGCCCCGCGCCCCAGAACCTGCACGTTCCCGTCGCAGAGTTCACCGACGCAACAACCATCAAGCTGGGATAAGGAGACGCCAAATGTCCGGTATTCCGCACGACCATTACGAACCAAAGACGGGCGCAGAAAAGTGGCTGCATAGCCGCCTGCCCATCGTCGGCCTGGTTTATGACACCATCATGATCCCCACCCCGAAGAACCTGAACTGGTGGTGGATCTGGGGCATTGTACTGGCCTTCTGCCTGGTACTGCAGATTGTTACCGGCATTGTGCTGGTGATGCACTACACCCCCCACGCCGATATGGCCTTTGCCTCGGTTGAGCACATCATGCGCGACGTGAATGGTGGCTATATGCTGCGCTACGTACACGCAAACGGCGCCTCGCTGTTCTTTGTCGCCGTGTATATCCACATCTTCCGCGGCCTGTTCTATGGCTCTTACAAGGCCCCGCGTGAGATCACCTGGATCATCGGCATGATCATCTACCTGCTGATGATGGCCACTGGTTTCATGGGCTACGTTCTGCCCTGGGGTCAGATGTCATTCTGGGGTGCGACCGTGATCACCGGCCTGTTTGGCGCGATTCCCTTTGTTGGCGAAGCACTGCAGACCTTCCTGCTGGGCGGACCTGCGGTGGACAACGCCACGCTGAACCGCTTCTTCTCGCTGCACTATCTACTGCCTTTTGTCATCGCGGCGCTGGTTGTGGTCCATATCTGGGCCTTCCACACCACCGGCAACAACAACCCAACCGGGGTTGATGTGCGCAAGGGGTCGAAAGCGGAAGCCGAGAAAGACACCCTGCCGTTCTGGCCCTATTTTGTGATCAAGGATTTCCTCGGCCTGGCCGTGGTTCTGGTGATCTTCTGGGCCATCGTCGGCTTTATGCCAAACTACCTGGGCCACCCCGATAACTATCTCGAGGCAAACCCGCTGGTGACCCCGTCGCATATCGTTCCTGAATGGTACTTCCTGCCTTTCTACGCGATCCTGCGGGCCTTCACGTCTGAAGTTTGGGTTGTTCAGATTGCCTCCTTCGTGACCGGTGGCATCGTTGATGCCAAGTTCTTTGGGGTTCTGGCGATGTTTGGTGCGATCGCAGTGATGGCACTGGTGCCTTGGCTGGATACCAGCCGCGTGCGCTCCGGTCGGTATCGTCCGATGTTCAAGTGGTGGTTCTATCTGCTGGTCTTTGACTTCTTTGCCCTGATGTGGCTGGGCGCGATGCCTGCGGAAGAGCCCTATGCCTCTTTCTCACTGATCGCATCGGCCTACTGGTTCGGCTATTTCCTGGTGATCCTGCCGATCCTGGGTGTCATCGAGAAGCCACTGGCAGAGCCTGCTACAATCGAAGAAGATTTCGACGCCCACTACGGCGAGAAATCCGACGCAGCCACTCCTGCCGAGTAACTGAGAAGGACAGCTACCAATGTTGAAGAAACTCGCAATCGGTGCCGCCTTCGCTGTTGCCCTTGCCCCTGTCGCATCCCATGCGGCAGGCGGAAGCGGCCACGTCGAGGACTTTCAGTTCTCGTTTGAAGGACCATTCGGCGCCTATGATCAAAACCAGCTGCAGCGCGGCCTACAGATCTACACTGAGGTTTGTTCGGCCTGCCACGGGCTGAAATTCGTGCCGCTGCGCACCCTGGCGGATGAGGGTGGCCCGGCGCTACCCGAGGACCAGGTGCGCGCCTATGCTGCCGACAACTTCTCGGTCTATGACGCGGCACTGGACGAAGATCGTCCGGCAAAGCCGATTGACCATTTCCCTGCCAATACCGCCGCTGGCGCCCCTGACCTGAGCCTGATGGCAAAGGCGCGGGCCGGTTTCCATGGTCCCTATGGATCCGGTATCAACCAGCTGTTCAAAGGCATTGGTGGCGCGGAATATATCGCGTCATTGCTGCACGGCTATACCGGCGAAGAAAAGGAAGAGGCGGGCACGATCTTTTATGAAAACACCGCCTTCCCTGGCGGCTGGATTTCAATGGCCCCGCCCTTGTTTGATGAGCAGGTCGAGTTCGCTGATGGGCATGAAAATAACGTCGAGGCGATGGCGCAGGACGTTGCGGCCTTCCTGATGTGGACTGCTGAGCCCAAGATGATGGCACGCAAGCAGGCCGGATTTGTTGGCGTGTTGATCCTGACGGTCTTGTCGGTTCTGCTGTATCTGACCAACAAGAAGCTCTGGGCGCCGCACAAGGGTAAGAAAACCGCCTGATAGGCTGGTTTGAGATTCAGAAAGGCCCCTGCAAGGTAATTTGCAGGGGCCTTTTTGTTTGCTCGGGCAGCTGGCGGGCGCAGGGGCGCTGCCCCTCTGGGCGTGAACGCCCATTCACCCCGAGGTATTTTTAGCAAGATGAAAGGCTTTGCGGGCGTCAGGCGGTGAGCCGGGGGCCGTCGATGCCGAGGATGCGGGTGGAGATGATTTTGCCTTCGGTCTGGGGGCTGGTGAATTTCACTTCGGTGAATTGTTCGGTGCGGCCCAAATGGGGATTTTCCATCAGCACCTGGTGTGATCTGCCGACCTGTTTGGCAAGGTGGCGGGCCACCTGGGTTTCCCCGGCGGTGCGCAGGCGGGCGGCGCGGGATTTGATGGTATTGCCGTTGACCTGATTGGGGATCTTGGCCGCTGGGGTGCCGTCGCGTTTTGAATAGGGGAAGACATGCAGCCAGGTGAGGTTGCAGTCTGTAACCAGCTTCAGCGAGTTTTCAAAATGCGCTTCGGTTTCTGTTGGAAAGCCGGCGATGATATCGGCGCCAAAGGTCATATCGGGGCGCAGGCGCGTCGCCTCTTCGCAAAAGCGGATGGCATCGTCGCGCAGATGTCGCCGGGCCATGCGTTTGAGGATCAGATCGTCGCCGTGCTGAAGCGACAGATGCAGGTGCGGCATCAGCCGGGGTTCGGTGGCGATAGCCTGCATCAGGTTTTCATCCACCTCAATCGAATCGATCGAGGAAATCCGCAGGCGCGGCAGATCGGGGACCAGCTTCAGGATACGCATCACCAGGTCGCCGAGTTTTGGTGTGGCGGGCAGGTCGGCGCCCCAGCTGGTGAGATCAACGCCGGTCAACACAACCTCGTTGTAGCCCTTATTCACCAGCCGTTTGATCTGATCCACCACCACGCCGGCAGCAACCGAGCGGGAGTTGCCGCGACCATAGGGAATGATGCAGAAGGTGCAGCGGTGGTCGCAGCCGTTTTGCACCTGTACATAGGCGCGGCTACGGGTGCCAAAGCCGTCAATCAGATGGCCGGCGGTTTCGGTCACCGACATGATGTCATCGACCTGGACCTTTTCGGTTTCGCCAATGAAATCAGCGGCCATGCCTGCCCAGGTTTCCGGCTGCATCTTTTCGGTATTGCCCAGGACGGTATCGACCTCTGGCATCTGGGCAAAGGTTTCCGGTTCGGTCTGGGCGGCGCAGCCGGTGACCACGATGCGGGCCTGCGGATTATCACGACGCAGACGGCGGATTTCCTGGCGGGATTTGCGCACCGCCTCCGCCGTCACCGCGCAGGTATTGACCACAACGAGATTGTCGAGACCGGCCTGCTGGGACAGCTCTTTCATCGCTTCGGTTTCATAGGCGTTGAGGCGGCAGCCCAGGGTGGTGAACTTGGGTGCGGACATGTCAGAGGCTTTCGAAAAAGGCGGCGGTGAAGCTGCCGGTAAAGACATGCATGGTCGGGCCGGTCATCCAGACGCCATCGTCGCGCCAGTCGATCCAGAGTGTGCCGCC
The DNA here is from genome assembly GCF_048267565.1 of Pseudophaeobacter sp. NCBI lineage: Bacteria > Pseudomonadati > Pseudomonadota > Alphaproteobacteria > Rhodobacterales > Roseobacteraceae > Pseudophaeobacter > Pseudophaeobacter sp. The sequence goes on from NZ_JBLWXG010000002.1 coordinate 352,834, forward strand.
GTCCAGATCAACCTGCACCCTGCGCCCTGTCAGGCCGCGTCGTGCGGCGGCTACGGCGGTGGCGCAGGAGGAGGAGCCAGAGGCCAGTGTAATGCCTACACCGCGTTCCCAGACGCGCATACGGATGTGATCGGGGCCGACCATATGGGCGACCTGCACGTTGGTACGTTGTGGGTACAGCGGGTGGTGTTCATAGCGTGGGCCGAATTCGGCCAGCGGAATCAATTCGGCGTCTTCGACAAAGAAGGTGCAATGCGGATTGCCCATGCCGGTGGCGGTTGGGCTGCCTTCGATGGGGAGTTCGAGGGTATCCATCTCTTCTGTCAGTGGGATTTCATCCCAGGCAAGCTGCGGCAGGCCCATATTGACCGATGTCAGCCCATCACCGGCATCGCGGGCAAAGAGATCACCGCGATCAGTGGTCAGATGCAGGGTATCCTTGCCCGTTTCATCCATCAGATAGCGGGCGATGCAGCGGGTGGCATTGCCGCAGGCCGCCGAGGTCGAGCCATCCGCATTGTAAAAGGTGAGATGCGCATCGCCGGTGCCCGTCTCGATCAGCGCCAGCTGGTCAAAGCCGACGCCAAACTGGCGGTGGGCGATTCCCCTGGCCAGAGCTGGGGTGATCGCCAGCTTTCGCGCGCGCGCATCAACAACGACAAAATCATTGCCAAGCCCATGCATCTTCATGAAGGGAAATTGGGGATCTGGATACATACTCATACCGGGCATATAGACCTGCGATGAAAATGAATCCAGTCTGTGACGTATAAAGTTCAAAAAAGGGCTTGACCCCTTACCCTGCTAACCGTAGACAGCCGCCAATCGAGACGGCAAGAACGATACGGACTTGTCAGACGATAGCAAATTAAGTGCTTGATCAACTTAGACAAACCACTTAAGCAGCGATTATAAAGTGGGCCGTTAGCTCAGCTGGTAGAGCAACTGACTTTTAATCAGTAGGTCGATGGTTCGAACCCATCACGGCTCACCACTTTATCAAAGCCTTAGGCGGAAACGCCTGAGGCTTTCTCTTTTTTAGCCATGTATTTGCCCGAATTCCGAAGTGGAAGGGCCCAGACGAATCTGGACCCCGTGTTGGACAATGAGGCGCCTGCGCTAAAAGGCTGCGTTGAATTTATCCCGCAGATCGCGGCCCGCCTCTGAGTTTTCAAAGCAGATATGCAGCCCGTGTTCGGCCAGCGGCTGGGCGTTGAATTCCAACTGGCTAGCAAGCTTTGGCATGGTGGCAAGCAGATGCGCCATGACTTCACGATCAATCACGGCGGCATCAATGCGGCCTGCACCAAGCTTTTTGAGATTCGCCTCATCCGAGGCGACCTCTTCGGTTTTGATTTCCCCATTGGCGACCATGGTGTCGAAATGCTCTTCGTTCAGGTAGCCCGCGACAACGCCGATGGAATATTCGGTCAGATCGGCATGGTCAGACCAGCTGATCGGCGCATCGATACGCTGGACAAAGCCAACCGGGCTGGTCCCAAATGAATTGGAATACAAGCAGCGTTCCCCGGCTTTGTCGGCATCATCGGTCTCGGCGTAGTATTCGGGGTAAACGCCAAGCCATGCCGGATCTTTGGCGGCCAGATTGACGGCGCGGTTCCAGGGGAAAACCCGCACTGTTGCTTCGATTCCCGCACCTTTCAGGATCTCGATAACCCGGTCCGTGCTGGTGCCGGATCCATCTGCATTCACATAAGGGGGCCATTCCAATGTGGTGAGCTGCACTGGCTCGGCCATGGCCTGCGCGGCCAGAAGCGAGGCCCCGCACGCTATTGTCGCCGCCAGTGAGCGCGTTTTTCTACCAAGGTTCATTCTCGTCTCCGCAATTTGTCGCCCGGATCGGGGGTTAACATTTGCAAAGGGTATGTGCGGAAAACGATCATGGGGTTAATGCAGCCCGGTTGATCGGCACAAATGAACTTCAAATTGGCGGTAAGAGGCGCAGGGGGAGGCTGTGGGTCGTGAACCAGGCAGCGTGCCTCTTACTTTGCGAGCGGCAGGTTGAATTGGGCTTTGCGCGCTGTGCCGCTGATCTGGTCGAAGCTTTGCCCCAGACGCGCCTCTGCCAAGAGCACCACCTGCGCTGCGGCGCGGGCGTCTTCCTCGGCGTCGTGATGGTGGAAAGACAGTCCCAATTCTTGCTTCAGGTTGGCCAGCCCATGGCCGCCATTGCCCTTGAACTCGGGCCAGGCCTTGCGGGCGATTCGAACGCTATCGCTCCAGCTGAGGTCGGCATTGGGCAGGCGATAGGCGCGGCAGGCAGCCTCTAGCGCCCTGCTGTCAAAGCTGCTGTGTTGCACCAGGTGGTGCAGTTGCAGCAGCGGTTTCAAGCGTTGCCAGGCCTCTGGAAAGCAGGGCGCAGAGGCCACTGTCTGTGCGTCAATACCGTGCAGTTCGGTGTTGAAGGGGGCAAAGGTCTGCTCGGGGTTCACATAGGTGCTGTAGGTCACGATCTGGCCGGTGGCGGTGACACAGGCAAGCCCGATCTGGCAAATGCTGGCGCTGTCACGGCTGGCGGTTTCCACATCCAGCGCGATAAATCTAAAGGTACCGTTGGGCAAAGATCTGTCGTGCTTGCGGTCAGGCGATCCAGGGCGAGCGGTCGGTTGGCTGTGGGGCATCGTGGTCCTTGGCTGCGATATTGCGCGGATATGGCAGGACTACGCGATTTTGCGGCAAAAGGATATTGCCGCGGGCTCTGCTTTGCGCTGATCCACTCATGCCGAAATTGCATGTGTTGGGTGAATATTGTCATTGGAAGTCATGTCTGTTCTCGCTGATAACGGGCGCAGGTATGACAAAAGGATAGCCAATGGACCGCGCTCAGATCGTGCATCAGAACTTTTTGGACCGGGTTGGCGCCGGGCAACTGCCGCAGGGCGCCGCGCCTGCCGGTGATCTGTCGGCAGAGCAGGCCGTGGGCATCTACCGCGCCCAGGTGCTGAGCCGGGCGCTGGATATCACCAGCCGGTCGATGCAAAAGGCGGGGCAGGGGTTTTATACCATCGGCTCTTCCGGGCACGAGGGCATGGCGGCTGTGGCACGGGCGCTACGCCCGGATGATATGGCCTTTCTGCATTACCGCGATGCTGCCTTTCAGATTGCCCGTGCCGATCAGGTGCCCGGGCAGCGCATCGCCTGGGATATGCTGTTGTCCTTTGCCTGTTCTTCTGATGATCCCACCTCGGGCGGGCGTCACAAGGTGCTGGGATCAAAGGCGCTGATGATCCCGCCGCAGACATCGACCATTGCCAGCCACCTGCCCAAGGCGGTTGGCGCGGCCTATTCCATCGGAGCGGCAAAGCGCCATGCGCCGGAACACCAGCTATTGCCCGACGACAGCCTTGTAATGTGTTCCTTTGGCGATGCCTCGGCCAATCATTCAACGGCGCAGGGGGCGATCAACACGGCTGGCTGGACCTCGGTACAATCAACGCCGCTGCCGCTGCTGTTTGTCTGCGAAGACAATGGTATCGGCATTTCGACCAAGACGCCGCGGGGCTGGATTGAAACCTCGATGCGCAGTCGTCCGGGGATCAAGTATTTCCAGGCGGATGGGCTGGATCTCTATGCCGCGCACGCGGTCGCGCAAGAGGCCGCCGACTATGTCCGCCGCCGCAAGAAGCCGGCGTTTCTGCATCTGCGCACCGTGCGGCTCTATGGGCATGCGGGGGCAGATGTGCCCACCACCTACCTGCCCAAGGCAGAGGTGGAGGCGGATGAGGCCAATGATCCGCTGCTGCATTCGGTGCGCCTGCTGGAACAATCCGGTGCCCTTGGCCGTGCCGAGGCGCTGGAGATCTACCGCGAGACCTGCGCGCGTGTTGAACGTATCCGCGCCGAGGTGGTGACGCGTCCGCATCTGAAAACCGGTGCAGATGTCGCGGCCAGTCTTATCCCGCCTGCGCGCGCCTGTGCCGCGAGCAATGGCCCCAGCCCAGAGGCGCGCGCCAAATGCTTTGGCAGTGACATGCGGGCGATGGATGACGCCCAGCCGATGTCACGGCTGATCAACTGGGCGCTGACCGATCTGATGCTGCAGCATGGTGAAATTGTCATGATGGGCGAAGACGTTGGCCGCAAGGGCGGCGTCTACGGGGTGACGCAGAAACTGCACCAGCGCTTTGGCCCGGATCGGATGATCGACACGCTGCTGGACGAACAGTCGATTCTGGGGCTGGCCATTGGCATGGGGCACAATGGTTTTGTGCCGATGCCGGAAATCCAGTTCCTGGCCTATCTGCACAATGCCGAAGACCAGCTGCGCGGTGAGGCGGCAACCCTGCCGTTTTTCTCTAACGGGCAGTTCAGCAACCCGATGGTGCTGCGCATTGCGGGGCTGGGCTATCAAAAGGGGTTTGGTGGCCATTTCCACAATGACAACTCGCTGGCGGTGCTGCGCGACATTCCTGGGATCGTGATTGCCTGCCCGTCGGATGGGGCGGAAGCGGCGATGATGCTGCGCGAATCCGTGCGGTTGGCGCGCGAGGAGCAGCGGGTGGTGGTCTTTGTTGAACCTATTGCACTGTATCCGATGCGGGATCTGCACGAGGCCAAGGATGGGGAATGGATGCGGCATTACCCGGCCCCTGATCAAAGCATTGCTTTGGGCGATGTCGGCCAGCATGGCGAGGGCACGGATCTGGCCATCGTCACCTATGGCAATGGCCGCTATCTGTCGGCGCAGGCCCAGACCGAGCTGGAGGCGCGCGGCATCAAGACCCGCGTTATCGACCTGCGCTGGCTGGCGCCACTGCCGACAGAGGCGCTGATTGCGGCCACCAAAGGTTGCAAACATGTGCTGATCGTCGATGAATGTCGCACCACCGGCAGCCAATCCGAGGCACTGATGGCCCTGTTTTGCGAGCAAGGTGATCGCCCGGCGGCGCGTATCGCTGCCGAGGATTGCTTTATCGCGACCGGGCCGGCCTATGCCGCCACGCTGCCGTCAAAGGACAGCATCCTTGCCGCCGCGCTGGATCTGGTAGGAGCAAAGCAATGACCCGCACAGCCGTTTTGATCTGTCCCGGCCGGGGCACCTATAACAAGCCGGAACTTGGCTATCTGCACCGTCATCATGCCGATAAGGCGGCGCTCTTTGCGGGGTTTGACGCGGCGCGGGCCGCGCAGGGGCAGGAAGAGGTCACCGCCCTGGATGGGGCAACGCGGTTTTCGGTGTCGAAATATTCACGTGGCGATGTGGCCTCCCCCCTGATCTATGCCGCATCCCTGGCAGATGCACAGTCTCTGGCGGATGATATCGAGGTGGTGGCGGTCACTGGCAATTCTATGGGGTGGTACATCGCGCTGGCGGTTGCCGGGGCGCTGACGTCGCAGAATGGGTTTGATCTGGTCAATACCATGGGCCGTCTGATGCAAGAGCACCTGATTGGCGGTCAGCTGGTCTATCCGGTGACAGGGCCCGACTGGCGGCCTGATCCGGCGCGCCGCGCGGCCTTGCTGGCGCTGGTGGGGGAAATCAATGCCCGTGCGGATCATGTGCTGGCCCTGTCGATTGATCTGGGCGGTATGCTGGTACTGGCAGGGGATGCGGCCGGGCTTGCCGCCTTTGAGGCCTCGGTGCCACCACTGGAAGACCGTTTTCCCATGCGACTGGCCAATCACGCGGGCTTTCATACAGGCTTGCAGGCCCCGGTTGCCGCCGAGGGGCGCAAGCGGTTGGCGGCGGATATGCTGGGACAGCCTGCGCTGCCGCTGGTGGATGGGCGCGGGGCGATTTGGCAGCCAGGATCCACCGATCTGGCGGCGCTGTGGGACTACACTCTGGGGCATCAGGTGGTCGAACCCTATGATTTTACCCGCGCGGTGCAGACTGCAGCTCTGGAATTTGCCCCGGATCTGTTCATTGTGACAGGCCCCGGTACCACCCTGGGCGGCGCAGTGGCGCAGTCACTGGTGCATCAGGGTTGGCGCGGAATGCAGGACAAGGCGGCGTTTAAGGCGCATCAGGAGGGTGAGCCGCTGTTGATTTCAATGGGTGATGCGGCGCAGCGTGCGCGGGTCACACCCTAGTGGTTGCGCCCGGCTTGCGTGGGGCTCCCGCGCGCCGGGCGTATTTTGGCAGGCCCAAACACCCCCTGCCAGACCGCAGATCCGCACCGGATCTATTTGACCGGGCGAACAGAGTTGTCGCCGCTGTTCGGGGCAATGACTGTGACGGGGACCGGCGGTGGGCCTGCCTGGAGGGTGTCTTCCGCCTTGGAGATAGGGGCGTCGCGCAGCGGGGCCACAGCGTAGCTCTCGACAGGGGTGCTGACATTGTGCAGCTGCAGCGGACCCAGAGGCGTGGCGTTCTGGCAGGCACCGGGCAGAGAATTCTGGCTGACCACGATCTGATGCCCCAGCCTCTTGCCATGATCCCCCAGGCGGGCGGCGACATTGGCGGCCTGGCCGATGACGGTGAAATCCAGTCGCTCGCGCGAGCCGACATTGCCATAGGTCACGGTGCCAAATGCAATGCCGCTGGCGCAGTCAAGCCGCGGCAAGCCATGTTCGGCGGCCAGTGCGGCAATCGCCGGGGGAATGCTGCGGGCAGAGCGGAGAGCCTGGGCGCGGGCCTCTTCGTCGTCAGCTTCGGCAGGAAACACCGCCAGCACCGCGTCGCCAATGAATTTCAGCACTTCGCCGCCGTTGTCATGCACAATGGTCGAGACGGTTTCAAAGAACCCGTTCAGCAGTTTGATATAGTCGCCCCGGCCTAGCTGTTCCTCGAGCAGGGTGGAGCCGCGCAGATCGCAAAACATGATGGCGGCGTCGATTTCGTCGCCTTCGCCGCGACGGATCTCGCCGCCTAGAACCCTCGCGCCCGTGCGTTTGCCGACATAGGTTTCCAGCAGGCTCTGGGCGTTTTCGCGCTGCATGAAGACCTCGTAATAGCGCGCCACCACTGCCGAGCATTCAAAAATCAGGCCAAGGTTCGCAGTGGAAAACCCATCCGGGTGATCCGAAGCAACAGTCAGCACATTGATCCGCCCATCGGAGAAGGGCAGCGGCATGGCGACATAGTCGGTGGACCCAGCTGCGCGCAGATCGCTGAGGATCGGAAAGGCATCCTGCGAGTCTTCGCGGTCGATGCGGTGACGCACGCCGCCCCGGCCCCGCGAGACATGGCGCAGCGGGCTGGCGTGATAAGAGGGGTGTTCATAGATTTCATAGCTGGGCGCATAGGTGGTCACCTCATTGGTGGCACGCTGCCAGATGAAGTTCTTACCGGCAATCTGCGGATGCAGCGACCAGGCCAGCACCGAGAGCCGCGACAGATGCACCCCCTGCTCCAGCAGCTTTTCCGAAAAGGCCTGGGTGAACTCGGCTGGGGTTGGCAGAAAGGCTGCCTCGCGCAGCAGCCAGTCGATCAGCGGGCCAGAGATATTGCCATATTCTGGCGGCGCAATTAGGTTTTCGCCCAGATCGATTTTGGTGCAGGGATCCGAGACAAAGCCGACATGGCCTTCGATTTGGGCGGCCTCTGGCAGGGTATTTTCATAGATCCAAACCGCATTGTCGACCCGGCCGTCGTCCAGCTTCAGATCATGGTAAAAGGCCGTCCCCTTGAACGGGCAAAAGGTTTGCAGCCCCACCTTGTTGGATAGATCCACGGTCAGATCATCGCGCGGAATATAGATGGTGGGCGGTAGCCGGGTTTCATACATCACCCGCGCGCGCGTGCTCTTGGCCAAGAGACAGCCGTTGCGCCGTACCTGCACTTCCCCACGCAGGGGTTCGACCAGAATACCATAGCCACGGTTTTGCAGGCTGCGGCGGTGCGGGCCAGAGCCTGAGTTTTGTGGCCCAGAAGCTGGGGGTTGGGGGGGGATTTGCGCGTTCATTTGATCTGTCCTTTTGTCCCCGCCCGGCGGGGGCCTTTTGGGCCGCAGGCACATGAAAGCCCCCAAGGCCGCTTCCAGAACGGAAGTAGCCTTCTATGTGGGATTTTCGGGTGGAATATCCAGTGGCGAAACAGAGCATCCCTGCACAGCGCATGTGTGAGCCTTGCAGGACATTGTTTTTCTGCGAAAAACCTATTTCCCCTCAAGCAGCTTTAATCACCCGCTGGCGTGGCAGGCAGTGTCGCGCCCCTTGATAGTCATGGTCGTGGTTGGGAATGGGGGCTGGGGGGATCAGACCATGCGAATGACATCCTTGCTGATCGCCAGAACATAGCCGCGTTTGGCGATATTCTTGACCAAAAGCTCGCTGACCATCTGATTTCCCAGGGTGTCGCGCAATCGCTTGATTCGGGTGGCGCCGGCCGCTTCTTCGCACTCGCTGCTGTGGCGTCCGGAAATCACCGCCTCTATCTCGGCACCTGACAGCACATCGTCATCCATGCGGGCCTCGGCCAGGGCCGAGAGGGTCTCCATCGCGGCGGCGGTCAGTTTGAAGCCCATGCTGTTGAGGTAGACGGTATGTTCTTCGCGGCTGATCAGTAGTTCGGTAACCTGAATGCCAGAGCGTTCGATCTGGGCCATACGGCGGTTCAGCAGCACCAGCATGGCCAGAACCACCAGCGCCACGATCATCATCGCGGTGGCAAAGAGCAGCAGCACAAAGATCACCATCCGGTAGCTGGCCAGGGTATCGGCAAAGGCGGTACCCGATTGGGCGAGGATTTCAAGCAGCTTGATTTCGGCCTGGCTGGTCAGGTCGTTTTCAACAAATAGCTGTTCAACCCGCGCGTTAAAGGCATTGCCATCAGGCAGCGTCAGCAACAGGACCGTGCCGGCCAGCGCAAGCAATGCGGCAATCAAGGCGATACCAAAGGCGATAATGCGGCTGCCCGCCATGCGGGCCTCAGAAACGGAGAAAATAGGGTCCGGCATTGGCCTTCCTCTGCTGTAGGCCTTCGGGGCCAAAGACCGTCATCACATTCAATAGAGTCCAGCCCGCAGGCGCAATGCGGGCCTGAATTTCGTTCTTTGCATCGGCTTTGCGACAGGCACCCTGGATCTGGATCACACCGTAATGCAGTTTCAGCGGATTGTTCTGCTTGGCCTTGTAATCGGCATAGCAATCGGCGGCCAGGACAGGCGTGGAAAGCGCCAAGAGGGCCATGCTTATCAGCGGTATAGCAAGGGAATGTTTCATGCCCTTACCCTGCGCCGAACCCCGCCGATATTCAATAACAACAAGTGTTTGGCACCATGGTTATTGGATAGCAGGGGGGTGTTATTGCCTGTCTGACGCCCCAGGGGTGAGGCTGGGTTCATAGGCTTTTGAGCGCAAGACAGTCGCGTTCAACAGTGACCCCAATAGCACCAAGAGGATATGATCCGATGACACAGCGCATGCAGCCCAAACAACACCGAAAATTTATCGCCCTGATTCTGGCGGCGTCCCTGGCGATTACCGGGATGTCTTCGACCCAGGTTCAGGCAGGCAATGACGTTGGCAAAGTGGTGGCCGGCCTGGCGGTTCTGGGCATTCTCGGCGCCGCCCTGCACGATCATAACACCCGTGATCGCCGCCACGAGACGGTGACCCGCCCCCATCGCCCTCATCGCGACCCCGTGGCCCGGCCGCTGCCGCCGCGTGTGGGTCGCTATGATCTGCCAGCGCAATGCGTAAAGTATTTCCCCCGGTTCAAGAACGGTCGCTCGCTGGTGGCGCAGAATTGCCTGCGTCAGAACTATGGCCAGGTGAAATCCCTGCCGCGCTCTTGCAAAGTTACCTTCTGGAATGGCCGCAAGAACCGTTCTGCCTATAAGCCGCGCTGCCTGAAACAGCATGGTTATCGCCTGGTCAATCGCTAAGGGCAAAGGTCTGAGTCCGGTCGGCAGACCAGTGCAGACTGGAGGGGGCTTGCCCCCTCTTTTTTGCGACAAGTTTGCGACGCCAGCCCGAGAAGCGGCAAAAAACGCGTCCCTGACTTGCGAATCTGCCTCGACTTGGGTCTGACAGCGGTATGGAACAGCCAGATACCAGCCTAGAGAGTGCCGCCCAGAACAAGGGCTATGTCAGAATCGCCGGTGTGGACGAAGTTGGCCGGGGGCCACTGGCCGGGCCGGTCACCGCAGCCGCCGTTGTTTTGGATATGACCTGCCTGCCGCCGGGTCTGAATGATTCCAAGAAGTTGAGCGCCAAGAAGCGGGCCGCCCTGGCCGCGCTTCTTGTGGACTGTGCCGAGGTCTCGGTGGCCGAGGCCAGCGTCGAAGAGATCGACCAGCTGAACATTTTGCGCGCCTCGCATCTGGCGATGGAGCGGGCCGTGGCAGGCCTGTCACCAGCGCCGGATTATCTGCTGATCGACGGCAATCTGATCCCCAAAGATCTGGAAATTCCAGCCGAAGCAGTGGTCAAGGGCGATGGCAAATCAGTCTCGATTGCAGCGGCCTCTATTGTGGCAAAAGAGGCCCGCGATTTGCTCATGGTGGATTTGGCGCAACAGTTCCCGGGATATGGCTGGGAGAAGAATGCCGGATATCCATCAAAGCAACACCGAGAAGCCCTGGTTGAATTGGGCGTAACACCACATCATCGTCGATCATTCAAACCGGTACACAAGATATTGTATCAAGAGTGAACCGTATTGCGCTGATCTAAAAAACAAATTGACCTCGAATCCCGGATAACTCATCCTGTGGATAACCAAAATGAGCGCAAAAATGCGCCGGATGGTTATTGAGGCAGAGCAAATGAACAAAACCATGACAAAGGGCGCCGCGACGCTCCCTCTAAACACGATTCTGGATGGTGACTGCATCGACGTGATGGCAGGGCTTCCGTCCAATTCGGTGGATCTTATTTTTGCGGATCCCCCTTACAATCTTCAACTGAAAAACCAGCTGCACCGCCCCGACAACAGCAAGGTCGACGCGGTGGATGATCACTGGGATCAGTTTTCCAGTTTTGCAGCCTATGATGATTTCACCAGCCGCTGGCTGCATGAAGCCCGTCGGATTCTAAAGCCAAACGGCTCTATCTGGGTGATCGGATCCTACCACAATATCTTCCGCGTCGGCACAGCGATGCAGGATGAAGGGTTCTGGATTCTGAACGATGTCGTCTGGCGTAAATCCAACCCGATGCCGAACTTCCGTGGCAAACGCTACACCAACGCGCATGAGACGATGATCTGGGCGTCAAAATCCGAAGGCGGCAAATATACCTTCAATTACGAGGCTCTGAAGGCGCTGAACGAGGGCATTCAGATGCGTTCGGACTGGGTGTTGCCGATCTGTACCGGCCATGAGCGGCTGAAGGATGAGAACGGCGACAAGGCGCATCCTACGCAAAAACCCGAATCGCTGCTGCATCGTATCCTGGTGGGATCTACCAACCCTGGTGATGTAGTGTTGGACCCCTTCTTTGGCACGGGCACAACCGGCGCGGTGGCCAAGATGCTGGGACGTGAATTTATCGGTATCGAGCAAGAGGATTCCTATCGCAAGGTGGCCGCAGCACGTATCGCATCGGTGCGTAAATTCGACCGCGAGGCACTACAGGTTTCAACCAGCAAGCGCGCCGAGCCGCGGGTGCCTTTTGGCCAGCTGGTGGAACGTGGCATGCTGCGCCCCGGAGATGAGCTTTATTCGATGAACCGACGCCACAAGGCCAAGGTGCGCGCCGATGGCACGCTGATTGGCGACAATGTCAAAGGCTCGATCCATCAGGTTGGCGCGCATCTAGAAAACGCGCCCTCCTGCAATGGCTGGACTTATTGGTGCTTTAAACGCGATGGCCAGACTGTGCCTATCGACGTGTTGCGCCAGCAAATTCGGGCTGAAATGCAGAACTAGACGTCGGCCTTCAGGGCTCTGGCCGGTTCCGGCGCAGGCTTTCACGACATTATCAAGTTAACCAACGGTCCCTGTGCTGTGACACAGGTGCCGCACCTTGCCCCGCCCTCTGGCGGGGCTTTTTTGGTTTCCGGGACCGAAGCGGTAAAAGGGGGTGTATGCTATGGGCAGAGTGCCTATTTAGGATGCAGGAATAGGGACCGCCTGATGACTGATGCCGCCATGACACCGCCTGCGCCGAAACTTCGCAATATTGTGCAGGAAGATGAGAGCAGCCAGGCCGCCGAGTCGCGATATACCCTGGCAGCCCTGGAAAACCACAAGCGCGAGGGGCTGGAACTGGCAGTCAAAGCCCGTTGGATTGCCATGGCAATCTTTTCGGTCTTTTTGCTCTGGGTACATCCGCAGTTTGAGGTGATCTACTATATTGGGATCCTGGCGCTGCTCTGCGTCAACGGCTGGTTCATGCGGCGTATCGGCCGGGTTGGTCGATCGCGGATGGAGCTGTTCTTGATCTTTATCGATCTGTTTCTGATGACCCTTGGCATGGTTGGCCCCAATCCGCTGGACATGGATATGATGCCGCTGGCGATGCAGTACAGGTTTGACAATTTCATCTACTTCTTTGTCATTCTGGCGCTGGGTACCATGGCCTATTCTTGGCGTACGGTGATTGCCATTGGCATCTGGACACTGGTGATGTGGATGTCTGCCCTGGCCCTGGCCTGGTGGTTTGCCAGCCCGGTTCCCGGCCTGAGCGAGGCCGCCGCCGCCGCCTTTGGCGAGGGCAGCCAATTGGCAGAGTTCCTTGATCCCAACAGCTATGCGGTGCCGGTACGGGTCCAAGAGGTCATCGTCTTTCTGATCGTGGCCATCACGCTGGGCATTTCTGCCCGCCGTACCAACCGGCTCTTGCTGAGCAACGCCGGGCTAGAGCGCGAGCGCGCCAACCTGTCGCGCTACTTTTCGCCGAATGTGGTGGAAGAGCTGTCGCAGAACGATGAACCGCTGAAGCAGGTGCGCGTTCAAAACGTGGCGGTTTTGTTCATCGATATTGTTGGCTTCACCCGGTTTGCTGCCGGGCGTGACCCGCATCAGGTGATTGTGCTGCTGCGGGAGTTCCACGCCAGGATGGAGCGCGAAGTCTTTCGCCACAATGGCACCCTGGACAAATATCTGGGCGACGGTCTGATGGCGACTTTTGGCACCCCCTCTGCCGGCAAGCGTGACGCCAGCGATGCGCTGGGTTGCGCGCTTGCCATGCAAGTCTCCCTGGCCCAGTGGAACCGCGATCGCCGACGTCTGGGCGAGCCGGAAATCAAGGCTGGGATTGGCATCCATTTTGGCGAAACACTGCTGGGGGATATTGGGCTGAACCGGCTGGAATATGCGGTGATCGGCACGGCTGTGAATGTCGCCGCACGCCTTGAAGAGATGACCCGCCGCCTGCAGACCTCGATTGTAATGAGCGAAGATCTGCGTTTGCAGGCCGAACGGGAAACGCCGGGCCGCGAGTTGAGCGAGGGCTTTGTCTGTTACCCGGAGCAGGATGTACGCGGTCTGGATGCACCGATAAAAGTCTGGGCCAAGCGCTAAGATCCTAGCCCGGGTCGATGGTCTGGCTGGTATGATTCTGACACATCTTTAGGATGCATGTTATGTGAAGCACCTCTTGGTTATATGGAGAAATTTGAAAATATCGACATTAATTCAGATGTTTGTGGAAATAACTCTAGATTGTGCCTGCCCTGTTAAGCTTTTGAAAAGTATCAGGTGAGAAAGTATCCGTGTTGCTACGCGGCTTTGGGGTTGTCCGTCCAAGATTCCCTGATCCGCGCCTCGTGAGAGATCTTGCCAGGTCTCGCCCAAAAAGCGCTGACAGCTATTCGTGGCAGTCAGCGCTTTTTGTATTTTTCCCTATGGCAGGCTTGAATTACGCGCTTGTCCCTGCGCGCGGCATGGGCGTTTTTGCCTTGTTGTAGGCACTCCACTCGGTGATTTCGGGATAATACATCTGCCGCCAGCGCCGCACCTTGGGGTTCATGACCCGGCGCCACAGCGGTGGACACATCGCCAATACTGTCATCACCGGATAGCCAAAGGGCAGTTGCGGGGCCTCGGCCTGGGTATAATTCTGCAACAGGGGAAAGCGGCGATCCGGGCGAAAATGGTGATCAGAGTGGCGCTGCAGGTTGATCAGCAACCAGTTTGACGCCCGATGTGCCGCATTCCAGGAATGATGTGGGCGCACATGTTCGTATTTCCCATTACCCAGATGCTTGCGGGTCAGCCCGTAGTGTTCCACATAGTTCACCAGCTCCAGCTGCCAGATGGCGATGCCCGCCTGCACCAGGAACAGCAGGACCCCACCGACCCCGCCCAGCAGCGCAGCCAGAAGCAGCATCGCCAGTTGCAGCGCCCAGTAGCGAAAGAAGGGGTTCCTGGCATCGCTCCAGGGGCGGTCTTTCCTGGCCAGTTTTTCCCGTTCTGCCCGAAAGGCAGAGCGCCAGCATTGCCGCAAGACCCGCGGAAAGTAGCGATGAAACCCTTCGTTATAGCGCGCAGTGACCGGATCACGTGGGGTGCCGACATAGCGGTGATGCACCAGCAGGTGTTCTGACCGGAAATGTGAATAGAGCACCATTGCCAGCAAGAGATCCGCCAGATTGCGCTCCAGTCGGCTGCGCTGGTGCATCAGCTCGTGGCTGTAGTTGATGCCGATGGTGCCGGTGACAACCCCGACGCCAAAGAAGACGCCAAACTTTTCCAGCCCCGACAGGTGGCTGCTGTGGGTGACATACCAGATCAGCCCAAAGAGGCAGGCAAATTGTAGCGGGACCCATGCCGTGGTGAGCCAGCGATACCAGCGCAGATCGTCTTCATCGGTCATCGGATCGGCGTTTTCGAGGTTCAGGCCAAAGACCCCATCCAGCGCAGCAAAGAGATACCAGGTGACCAGCGGTGGCAGCAGGATCGTCCAGCCGCCAAACATCGCCGCCAGCCAGATCAGTGGCAGCAACAGCATGGAGAGCCAGAAGGGCAGGGCGGATTGCCAGCGTGTCAGGCGGTCAGCAGCGGTCATCAGGGGGTCTCCGGATTGGGTCGCGTCCAAAGGCTTGGCAGCCTGGACAAAGTCTAGGCCGATTGCCTGCTAAACCCAAGGGGCCAGAACCGCGCATCCCGCAAGGCCCCCTAGGGCCTAGGCACCTGGGTTGAAGTCTGATCCGGCCCAAAGATCAAAGGCCTTGCGCATTACCGTTGGCAGATCAGTGGGGCGAAAGGCATGGCGTGACAGCAGTTCCTGGTTCGGCGCCCCGTTGTAGCCTGCGGGCAGTTCGGCCAGCTTTACCTCTAAGATCAGGTGGAAATGGGTGAAGGTATGGCGCACCTCTCCGCCCAGATTCTGCCAATCAGCATCAAAGGGCGGGCGCGGTTCGGGGGCCTCGTTCCATTCGGTGCCAGGCCAGCCCAACATGCCGCCCAGCAACCCCTTTTCGGGGCGGCGTTCCAGCAGCCAGCTGCCTGTGGCGCTACGGGCCAGATAGGCAGTGCCGCGTCGGGTGGGTTTGGGCTGCTTTGGCGTCTTCTTTGGCAGTTCGGCGGCGGTTCCGGCGACCCGTGCCAGGCAGGGCGCGCGCCAGGGGCAAATCCCGCAGGCTGGGTTCTTGGGGGTGCAGATGGTGGCGCCCAGATCCATCACCGCCTGGGCATAGTCACCGGGGCGGGTGATTGGTGTCAGCGCGGCGGCGCGGGCTTTCAGCACGGGTTTTGATCCGGGGAGCGGATCATCGATATCATAGAGCCGCGCCATCACCCGTTCCACATTGCCGTCCAGCACGGTTTCTGCACGATCAAAGGCGATAGAGGCCACTGCCGCGGCCGTGTAGGGGCCAATGCCCGGCAGTTTCAGCAGCGCTTCATAGCTGTCGGGGAACAGGCCACCCAGATCATTGGTGACGACGCGGGCGCATTTCAGCAGGTTGCGGGCACGGGCGTAATAGCCAAGCCCGGCCCATTCGCCCATGACGTCGGCGTCTTTGGCTGCGGCAAGATCCTGCACTCTGGGCCAGCGCCGGGTGAAGCGTTGAAAATACTCTGTCACGGCTGCCACGGTGGTTTGTTGCAGCATGACTTCGCTGAGCCAGACACGATAGGGATCGGGGGAAATGCCATTGGCGCGATCGCGGGGGGAAACACGCCAGGGCATGGCGCGGGCGTTATGGTCATACCAGTGCAGGATTTCTGGGGCCAAAACCGCCTGTTGTGCGTCCGTCTGCTCTGCTGCTGGCTGCTTTATCTGCCCTGGGGATCCATCCAAATCACGCATTCTTTACCCCTTTGAGGTGGTGGTTTTGCAGGCCTCGCCATGAGGACCCTTTACAATAGGGCGTCCAGTCACGCAAAACCACCGGTATGGCATTTAGGCGCAGCAGCACACGCGGGTTCGCACGGACCTCCCGGCTCTTGAATGAGCAAATCCGCAAAGCGGGCGAAAGCCGTGGCTTTGCGGTGTCTCGGCTGTTGACCCACTGGGAAGAGATCGCCGGGCCAGACATCGCCTCCATCGCCCGCCCGGTCAAGGTTGGATACGGGCGCAGTGCCTTTGGGGCAACGCTGACAGTGCTGACCAACGGGGCCAATGCCCCCATGCTAGAGATGCAAAAAGAGCGGCTGCGCGAGAAGGTGAATGCCGTTTATGGCTATAACGCCATCTCCAAGGTCTGGATAACCCAGACTGCCCCCACCGGGTTTTCCGATGGCCAGGTTGAGTTCAAATACGCCCCCAAGGTGAAAAAGCCACTGCCGGTTGATCCGCAGGCGCAGGTTGAAGCTGCCGCGGCGGCCGAGGGGGTTGAAAACGAAGATTTGCGCGCCGCGCTAGAGCGGTTGGGGCGCAATGTGCTGACAAAAAAGAAAACTGAACGAAAGGGGTATGAATGACCCGTCTTATGTCTGGTGTTTTTGCTGCGGTGGCGCTTGTCACCGGCGCCTATGCGCTTACAGGTTACAATAGCCAAACGCGCCTGCCTGAACTGCCGCTGGTCGGTGCCGCTTCGGCCCAAGAGGCCGAGGTTGATACCTCAACCATCACCGAAATGGTGATCGGTGCCGAAGACGCGCCGGTGACCTTGATTGAATATGCTTCTTACACCTGCCCGCATTGCGCAAATTTCCACACTGGCGTCCTTCCGCAGCTGAAAGAAGAATATATCGACACCGGCAAGGTAAAGCTGATTTACCGAGAGGTCTATTTTGATCGCTATGGTCTTTGGGCCTCGTTGATTGCGCGCTGCGGTGGGCCTGAAAAATTCTTTGGCATCAGCAATCTGATCTACAAGGGCCAGGCCGACTGGACTCGCGCAGGCGGAACCAGCGAAATCACTGAGGCACTGCGCAAGATCGGTGCCGTCGCCGGGCTGGAGAAAGAGACCCTGGAAGCCTGCCTGCAGGACGGTGCCAAGGCCCAGACTCTGGTTTCCTGGTACCAGGAAAACGCCAAAGAGGATGATATTGAATCGACGCCCTCCTTTATCCTGAATGGCACGAAGATTGGCAATCAGTCCTATCAAAAGTTCAAAGAACTGATTGACGCAGAGCTGGAGAGCTAAGCCTTGCCAGGCTGAGATACTGAGCGAGTAGGACACGAACAGCCCGGGGCACTGCGCCTCGGGCTGTTCTGTTTCTGGCGGTCTGTTGCAATTGCCCGGATACCGGAGCCAGGCAGGACGGGGGCAGGGGTGTCAGGGCGGGGGCGCAATGGTTTCCAGCCGGGCGATCAGCGTATCAGCGCGGGCAATCTGCAGCCGCACCGGGAGGGTGATCACCCTGTGGCGAAAGCTCTCGGGCAGGCGCACCGCGTCTTTTTCGGTGGTGACCAGCTGGGCACCCTGTATCTGGGCTTCGGCCTGCAATCGGTTCATCAAGGCGGTGGACAGCGGTTGGTGATCCTCTAGCGCTTCGGCGCGCAGAACCCTGGCCCCAAGGCCGCGCAGGGTGGCAAAGAATTTTTCCGGATGGCCGATGCCGGCAAAGGCCAGCACGGGGGTATCCTGCCAGGGCATTCCGGTTTGCAGCGGTTCCAGCTTTGCCCGGCAGTGGGGCAGGCCCTGTAGCTGATCGCCCCAGAGGCGGGCAAACTGTTCTTGTGCAGCATCCGACCCGATAGAGAGCACCAGATCTGCCCGTGTCAGCCCCTGTGGTACGGTTTCGCGCAGGGGGCCGGCCGGCAGGCAGCGCCCATTGCCAAAGCCGCGCTGCGCATCCACCACCACCAGTGACAGATCCTTGACCACGCTGGGGTTTTGAAACCCATCATCCAGCAGGATCACCGTGGCGCCGGCGGCCTCGGCGGCGCGGCAGCCTGCGGAGCGATCCCGTGCCACCCAGACCTCGCCAAAGGCGGCCAGCAGCAGTGGTTCGTCCCCGCAGGCATCTGCGCGGTGCAGACCGGGATCCACCGCGACCGGGCCGGTCAGGCTGCCGCCATAGCCGCGGCTGACCACATGGGGTTCATGTCCCATATTGCGCAGGGTTTCCATCAGCCAGATCACCGTTGGGGTCTTGCCAGTGCCGCCTGCGTTGAGGTTGCCAACGCAGATCACCGGCACCCCGGCGCGATGGCCGGGACCGGCGCGCAGCCGCCAGGCTGTGGCGGCACCATAGATCCAGCCCAGCGGCGCCAGGGCAAGGCGGCGCAGGTCAAAGACATCGGGGGATTTGTTCCAGAACTCAGGGGGCCGCATGTGTTTCCTCGCGCAGGTCCAAGATATCCTGCACCTGTTCTAACAATTGATCGGTCATCGCGGCACCTTCGGTGACGGCGGTCCAGCCTGCCAGCGCCCAGCGTGCTGCCACATCCGGCGCCGAGAGGTGGATCACCGCCTCTGCCAGCTCTCGGGCGGTGCGGATCTGTTTGGTCGCCTTCAGGGGGGCCAGTTGGTCGTAGACCGGTTGGTGATGGCCGCAGCCGGGACCATGCAGCACTACCGTCCCCAGGGCCAGTGCCTCTAGTGGGCTTTGGCCGGGCATCTGGGGCTGCAGGCTAGAGGCAAGCAGCGTGACTGGGGCCAGCCGATACCATAGCCCCAGATTGGCGCTGTCGGTGATCAGGATCTGAGTGTAGTCGTTGATCTCTTCGTTGGCATTCCAATCGGTGCAATTTAACCCACTGTCCTGTACCAGATTGCGGGCGCGGGCGCAGCTCTCGGGGTCATCAAGGGCAATTACCAGCAGCATCCGGTGCAGCAGTCGCAGGGCGGTGCGATGGGAATCGAGCAGCTGCGGCAGTTCTGCCAGTTGCACCCGCGAGGCCAGCCATACGGGGCGACTGCCCAGGCGTTGTTGCAGGCTTGCCAGCACCTGCTGGTCGCAGCCCGGTGGCACCGCCGAGAGCCGCAGCGGGCTGGTCAGGTGGATCTGATCGCGCGGCATCCCCGCCTTGATCAGTTGCCTCTGCACCGCCTTGGCGGGGGTAAGGACCGCATTAAAGCCGCCAAAGAGACGTCGCCGCTGATCCGGGAGCCAGCGCAGTTTGCGGGTGGGCAGCTCCTGCTCTTCGATATCAACCAGCAGGGCCGAGATACCCAACTCGCGCATCTGTCGCATCATTCCCCGACGCAGGTTGCCACCAGCCCAGAGACATAGATCCGGGCGCCAGTGGTTCAGGAAGTACCTGCTTTCAGGGGATTGGTCAGGTGCCAGCGCCCCCAGGGCATGATCGCAGCCCTCGGTCTTGGGCATCTGGCCCATACCCGCCTCCCAGGTGGCAAGAACAAAAAGATCCGGCCGCATGGATTTGAGCCGATGGGCAATATCGCAAAGCGCCAGATAGCGCTGGATCGTGGTGGCATGAAGCCACAGGATTTCGCCCTCGGGGCGGGTCTGGGTCTCAAGCTTTGTCATGTGTATTCCGCCCGGCCACAGCCTCTCAATGCCCTGCAATGCCCGGCCCCGCCGGGTCCAGCGCCTGCAGCAGGTCGTGATGGATGCCAGGCGTTGCCGCCACCACCCCATCCAGCAGCGGTACCGCGTTGTTGAACCGCAGGGGCGCGCCCAAACGGTTGCTGGTCAGCCCACCGGCTTCACGCAGGATCAGATCGCCTGCCGCGATATCCCATTCCCAGCTCTGGCGCAGTGTCAGCATAGCGTTGTAGCATCCCTCCGCCACCCGTGCCAGCCGATAGGCCAGTGACGGGCGATAGCTGCGCTGCAGATCGGGGGCTGTGCCGCCGCGCCAGTGGTGGCCAACCAGGTTGGGCGTTGCGGTCAGTATCTTTGCCATGGCCAGCGTGCTGGGCGGGGCAACCGCAATGGGCTGGCCGTTGCAAAAGGCGCCCGATCCTTTGGCAGCGGTATAGAGCAGATCTCGTTGGGGCAGGAAGATCACGGCCGCCGTGACATCGCCGTGATGCGCCACCGCCAGTGAGTGGGCCCAGGTGGCAGAGCCCTCGGCAAAGCTGCGGGTGCCATCGATGGGATCAATGATGAAAACCCGTTCTTTCTCTAGCCGGGCGGCGCTGTCTTCGCTTTCCTCAGATAGCCAGCCGTAATCGGGCCGCGCTGCCCGCAGCATGGTTTCCAGCATGGTGTTGACCGCCAGGTCGGCCTCGGTTACCGGGCCCTGACCGCCGGGTTTTTCCCAGCGCCGCGCCGTTGGACCGGAATATTGCAGCGCAATATCGCCAGCGGCCTGCGCTGCGCGGATCAGCAGGGCAAGATCGTCAGCTGCCTGCAAGGGTCATTCCTTCGACCAGAAGCGAGGGGACCACCCGCGACAGATAGCGGCGTGCATCATTGGCCGGCAGTATCCGCGCTAGCATATCGCGGAGATTTCCCGCGATGGTGCACTCATTGACCGGATAGGCGATCACGCCATTCTCGACCCAAAATCCCGATGCCCCGCGTGAATAGTCGCCGGTGTTGGGATTGACGGTAGAGCCGATCAAAGAGGTGACCAGAAGCCCGGTGCCCATTGCCGCAACCAGGTCATCGCGGCTCTGCTCTCCTGGCGTCAGGGTAACGTTCCAATTGGCGGGGGCCGGCACAGAGCCAACGCCGCGCGCCGCATTGCCGGTGCTTTGCAGTCCCAGTTTGTGGGCCGAGGCCAGATCCAGGGTCCAGCCAGTCAGGATGCCCTGATCAATGATCGCCCGGCGTTGCGTCGCGAGGCCTTCACCATCGAAGGGGCGCGAGCCGGAAATGCGCGGCCTGTGCGGGTCTTCGATCAGGGACAGCCCGGCGGGCAGGATCTGTTCCCCCAGTGCCCCCTGCAACCAGGAAGAACCACGGGCGATCGCCGCGCCATTGGCCGCCGCAAGCAAATGCCCGATCAGCGAAGAAGACACCCGTTCGTCAAACAGCACCGGGTAGCTGCCCGTCTTGGGGCGGCGCGCATCAAGCCGCGCCACGGCCCGTTCACCAGCGGTGCGGCCAATATCCGCGGCACTGCGCAGATCAGCCTGAAAGGTGCGGGAATCGCCATCATAGTCGCGCTCCATCCCTGCACCGGTTCCAGCGATCCCGGTACAGGAGAGGGAGCGACCGCTACGCTGGTAGCCGCCAGAAAACCCGTTGGAGGTGGCAAGGTGAAAGGATTGCTGACCATAGCCTGCGGCGGCACCCTGCACCTGGCTGATGCCCGGAATTGCGGCGCAGGCTGCTTCGGCCTGCAGGGCGTCATCCTGTAGGGCCTGTGGCGTTGGTTCTGGGCTGGGATCGCAAAGTTCAAGCGCGTCGATGTCCCAGTCCTGGGCCAGCTGGTCGGGACTGGCCAGGCCGGTATGGGGATCTTCGGGTGCCTCGCGGGCCATGGCCAGGGCGCGTTCCGCCATGGTGATCAGGGTTTCTGTCCGGCTGTCAGAAGAGGAGACCTGCGCCTGCCGTTGGCCAACAAAGACGCGCAGCCCCAGATCAATGCCTTCTGAGCGTTCCGCCTGTTCCAGCTTGCCCTCGCGCACCTCGATGCTGAGAGAGCTGCCCGTCGCGACCATGGTATCAACGGCATCGGCCCCGGCGCGTTTGGCGGCGTCGATCAGGGCATGGCATAGCGCTTGCGGAGACTGGGTCATGGGCACCTACTGATTTTTGATTGCTACCAGAGCTAGCCAGACCCGCGACCCGCTGCAAGGGTGTGGTACAAAAAAGGGCCGCGCGGGGCGGCCCTGATGTTTGTTTTTCGGTTGCGAACGGCGCTTATTTGATACGCTGGCCATTGGCGTGGATCTGGCCATCCTCAGAGACCTTGATTTCCGAGGTGAGGGTATCTTCACCTTCACCGGGGACACCAAACATGCCCATCATCATCCGTGCGCCCATGGCATCGTTGTCGCTGAGCAGGCCCATCTTGATCAGGTTGTCGATCAAGCCATTGGCACCTGTGAGTTCGACATTGGCCACGCCGTCGGGGGCAGGCATACCGTCAAATGTTTCCAGATCGGCATTGTTGAAGGTGAAATCGCCGGTGCCTGTCAGTTTGGCGCCAGCGGCAGAGACCAGCAGCTGTTTGATGCTCAGCGCGTTGACTTCGCCAGGCTCCTTCTCGCCATCCTCAAGCGCTTCGATCGCTGTGGGGTCGAACATGTCAAACAGCAGTTTGCCCTTGCCGGCCAGGTCCAGCACAATGGTGGCCGGGTCACGCGGCAGGTTGCCTTCCGGGTCAACCATACCCCAGAGCATGTCTGGCACAGCAAAATCACGTAGGGTGATGCCGAGGCCAAAATCCTGCTCGTCTTCGGATTTGGCGATGGGCATTTTCAGTTTGAAGCCGGTTTCCGCCATGGACAGTGCCAGAGGGAAGGGGATTTCAGACCCGGACACATCCAGTTTGATATCGCGCTGGCTGACATCATAGGCCAGGCCATCGCTGCTCATGGCGACGCCAAATGTCCCGCCCGCAGAGCTGCTTTTCAGATCAAAGCTGTCGCTCCCGGTCACCATGACGGTGCTGTTCCCGCCTGTATAGGCCAGGTTGGCATCGACGTTGAGCCCCCCCTTGATCAGGTCAGGCAACATGGGGCTGACCGCATCGGTGGGAATGATGCTGGAGACCGCACCCGTGATATTTTCAAGACTGCCCTTGATACTGCCGCTATCGTCGCTGTCGGGGTCCTTGAAGGCGATATCATAGGTGATATTGCTGATGGACTGCGACTGCGTATAGCTGCGCTGATCAGCAATCCGCATGATGGTTTTTGAGGCAATATCCTTCAATACCACTGTGGCCTGCAGCAAGTCGGCAGGGATGTCTTCGCCGGTGGCGCCGAATTTGCCCAGGGTCAGGGTGCCCTCGGCAGAGGCATAGTCGTAGGTCATCTCGGTAGGATCGCCCGAGACCACAATCGGCGCGCCATCATGGGCATAGATGATCTCTGCCGAGAAACGTTTGTTATCCTCGTCAGCGGCAACGACGATGGGGAATTCCTTGGGGAACACCACATTGACGGTGCCATCACCATTTTCGACGAATTCAAGGGAGGGCAGGGTCATCTCCATGTCGCCCTCTTGCGCGCCGATCTGCATGTTCATGGAAAAATCGCTGACGGTCAGCACATTTCCTGACTGGGATTCGGTGCCCGTCACAGTATAGCCTGTGCCTGTCATATAGGCTTTCCAGTCAGACCAGACATCCTGGGCGCTGACATCAGCAAATGCCCCTTGGGCTGTGATAATCAAAACCGCAGCTGCGCCCGTGCCGCGCGCGAGGGAAACTGTCATGGGATAACCTTTCTGCATATAGGCAAATACAATGGTCCATATGGTCAACTGCAAGGTTGATTGCGTCAAGGGGCCTGGGGCTGGACCGTTCCCCCTAAGCAGTTTACCACATTTGGAACTGCGGATTTGGAGATTAATCAAATGGATATCAAGGGAAAAACAGTTGTGATCACCGGCGCAAGCCGCGGTATCGGGGCCGATGCGGCCCGAGTCTTTGCTGCTGCAGGGGCCAATCTGGCCTTGCTGGCAAGAAGCACAGAGAGCCTGACGACCCTGGCGGAAGAGATCGGCGGAAACACGCTGGCCTTTGCCTGTGATGTCTCGGACCCGGCTGCTGTCGCTGCCGCGTTGCAAAAGGCACATGCCGATTTTGGCAGCCTGGATGTGCTGATCAACAATGCCGGCGTCATCGACCCGATCGCCCGGATCCAAGAGGCTAACCCGGCGGACTGGGGCAAGCTGATGGATATCAACATCAAGGGCGTCTTCAACGGTATTCACGCGGCCCTGCCCTTGATGAAATCCGGCAATGGCGGCACCATCATCAACATTGGCTCCGGTGCGGCCTATAATGCGCTGGAAGGCTGGAGCGCCTATTGCACCTCCAAGGCGGGCGTCTTGATGTTGACCCGTGCGCTGCATCTGGAAGAGGGCGGCAATGGCATTCGCGTGCTCAGCCTGTCACCGGGGACGGTGGCCACTGAAATGCAGCGCAAGATCAAATCCAGTGGCATCAACCCGGTTAGTCAAATCGATTGGGAGGATCACGTGCCCGCCGCATGGCCTGCCAAGACGTTGTTGTGGATGTGCGGTGCGGATGCCGATGAATTCCTCGGCGATGAGGTCTCGTTGCGCCTGGAAGACATTCGCAAGCGTGTCGGCCTGATATGATTGACCTCGAAATCTCCGACGCCGGGCTTTGGACTGTCACCCTCAACCGTCCGGAAAAGGCCAATTCGCTGACCGGGCAGATGCTGGAAGATCTGTTGGATATTACCAGCCGCGCGCAGGCGGCGCGTGGGCTGATCCTTACCGGCAGGGGCAGGGTCTTTAGTGCTGGTGCCGATCTGGAAGAGGCCCGCGCAGGCCTTGCCACCTCTCCCCTGTGGGAGCAGCTCTCGGCGGCGCTGGCCCAGTTGCCCTGCCTGAAGATCGCCGCCCTGAACGGGACATTGGCGGGCGGTGCGAATGGCATGGCGCTGGCCTGTGACATTCGCCTTATGGTGCCAACGGCCAAGGTGTTTTACCCGGTGATGAAGCTTGGCTATCTGCCGCAGCCCTCGGATGTGGGGCGCATGACGGCGCTGATTGGGCCGGCGCGCTGCAAGATGATCTTGGCGGCTGGGCAAAAGATTGATGCGGCAGAGGCCTGCGCCTGGGGCCTGGTGGACCGGCTGGTTGCCCCTGAAGAGCTGATGGATCAGGCACAGGCCCTGATGGGTGATGCCTTGGCTGCCACACCGCAGATCGCCGAGGGGATTCTGGAAATGTGCCGTGAGAGGGCGCAACGGTGATGGATCCGATGCAGGATGAGGTTTGGGATGCGGTGGTGATTGGCGGCGGGCCTGCCGGCTTGATGGCGGCAGGGGAACTTGCCACTGCCGGGCACCGCGTTTTGCTGGCCGAGGCCAAGCCATCCCTGGGGCGCAAGTTCCTGATGGCGGGGAAATCCGGTCTGAACCTCACCAAAGATGAGGATCTGGTGCAATTGTTGCGGCACTATGGCAGCGCGGCCAAAGCTTTGACGCCAATGATTTCCGCCTTTGATGCGACGGCTGTGCAGGATTGGGCGCGGTCTCTGGGGCAAAAGCTGTTTACCGGCTCTACCGGGCGGGTCTTTCCAGAAACAATGAAGGCCTCGCCGCTGTTGCGGGCCTGGCTGGGCCGGTTGGAACAGCAGGGCGTGACCTGGCGCCGTCGCTGGCGCTGGACCGGCTGGCAGGGGGATATGCTGTGCTTTGACACCCCCGAGGGCGCGGTACAGATCAAGGCGGGCGCAACGGTGTTGGCGCTGGGCGGCGCGAGCTGGGCACGGCTTGGATCGGACGGCGGCTGGGTGCAGCCGCTGGCGGCGCAGGGCGTGACGCTGCAGCCGTTCCAACCGGCAAATGCAGGTCTGCTCTGTGATTGGTCGGCGCATATGCAGGCGCAGTTTGGTCAGCCGGTCAAGGGCGTCACCTGGCAGGCGGGAACCAGCATGTCGCGGGGCGAGGCGATTATTTCGCAGCACGGATTGGAGGGGGGCGGCATCTATTCGGTCAGTGCTGCGGTCCGCGATGGTTCAGATCTTTGCGTCGATTTGTTGCCGGACCTGTCGCTGGCCCAGATCACCGAGCGCCTGGCGCGCCCCCGGGGCAAGGCCAGCCTGGCCAATCACCTGCGGCGTTGCCTGAAACTGGGGGCCGCACGCACTGCGCTGTTACAGGAATTTGGTCGTCCGCTGCCGCAGGCTCCTGCGGCACTGGCGGCGCGGATCAAGGCGCTGCCGGTCAAGCACGCAGGCCTGCGTCCGTTGGACGAGGCGATCTCGACCGCCGGGGGCATTGACTGGCGCGAACTGGATGAGGATCTGATGTTGACCAAGCGCCCCGGTACTTTTTGCGCCGGTGAAATGCTGGACTGGGAGGCCCCTACAGGTGGCTACCTTCTGACCGGTTGCTTTGCCACCGGGCGCTGGGCCGGGCGTGGGGCGGCGGCCTATCTGGCCCGGGGCTGAGCGGTCGACACCGCAGCCTGCCCCAGGCCCACTGTTGTCAGGCCAGGGCGGCTGCGCGCTGGTAGGCGGGCCGTTCCTGCATTGCCGTGCAATAGTCCAGCATCGCCTGGCTTTCGATGTTGAACTTGGCACCAAGGGCCCAGGTCAGGCAATGGGTCAGAATGATATCCGCGATGCTAAAGGTTTCTCCCATGACATAGGGGCCTTTGAATTGCTGTGCTATTCGGTTGAGATTGTTGGAAAACTCTAGCTTCAGGCTTGGCTTGATCTCGGCCACGCGCTGGTCTTGCGGCAGGATGAAGCTATGCCGCGCTGCGGTCCAGAGCAGCGAATCCAGCTCATCCAGGTAGCGCTGGGTCATGGCATCCTGCTGGGCGCGCTGCAGCGTTCCGGCCGGGGCGGTCAACTGGCCATGTTTATCCGCCAGATAGGTCAGAATTGCGGTTGAATCCGTCAGCACCGCGTCTCCCTCTTGCAGCACTGGCACCTTGCCCGAGGCATTGAGCGCCAGCACATCCGGGCTATGGGGCTGGGCTGGGTTCAGACCATACTCCAGCCCCATTTCTTCCAGCGCCCAAAGCACGCGGAAGCTCCGGGTTTTGGGCAGGCCGATAAGGGTATACATGGTGGGTTCTCCGGTTGTGCAGGTTGCGCCGCCAGCATGAAGCCGGGCGGAAATAGGTCAAGTCCGCATCGACTGCGCCTGGCAAAAGCACGCAGCGTTAGGGCATGTCGTGCAAAATCAACCCAGAGCCTAGCGCGCCCGTCCCAGCATCGCCAGCCGGATCAGCGCACGTTCCATCAGCGCCAGCGCCGGGGCGGTTTGCCCGGCAGAGCGCAACTGTAGGTCGGTATCGGTCAGCAGCGTCAAGGCGCGTTGCAGCCTGTCCGCCCCCCAGGCCTGCGCCTGTCGCTGCACCCTATCGCGGCGTTTGCCATATAGCGGCGGGCGCAACCGGCCGATGCCCTGGGCCGGGCCACCAGGATCGGCGGCAACGGTGTAGAGCGTACGAAAATGCCGGGTCGCGCCGATGCACAGTGTCACCGCATTGGTGCCCTGGGATTGCAACCGGTTGATCAGGGGGCCAATTTCCGGGGTGCGTCCCTCGGCCACCACATTCAGCACATCATCCAGGGCGGCTTCGGTGGATTGCGGCGCAATCGCCTGAATATCCTCTAGCGACAGCGGCGCGGCATCGCCGTGTTTATACAGCGACAGCTTTTCAATCATGCGGGAAAAATCACCCGGGCCAATGTCATTGGCAATATCGGTGAGCGCAGACATGCTGTCATTGGGCACATCGCGGATCTGGGCCGCTGCCAGGATCCGTTCAATTTCGGCCCGCGAGGGCGGATCGTCATACAGGCCGGCGGCATAGGTGGCCGGGTGGCTCTCAAACCCTTTGCGCAGCTTCGATGTGGCCTTGAGTTGGCCTGCCGTGACCACGATCTGGGCATCGCCAGGCTGCCATTCTTCCAGCGCCGCAAGAATGGCCGGGGCGGCAGTGTCGTTGGCCTCTTCGACAAAGACGGCGCGGGCACCGGGGAAAAAGCCCACCGCTTTGACCGCGTCCAACAACTGGGCCGGATCCTTGCGCAGCGCACTGGCAGACATCCGCGACAGGCGCATTTCCTCTTCGGCACCGGGCCCCAGAAGCGCTGTCAGCATTTGCTGACGTTTCAGGGCCACCCGCATTGCATCGGCGCCATAGATCAACAGGCCGGTTTTCTTTGGGTCGGGCCGCTGGCAATAGGCATCGGTGTCGCGCGGGGACAGTTTCATGCGTTGGGCTTCATTCGGCAGGGGCGGGTGTTGGTGCGGCTTCTGGCGCGGGTGGAGTCACAACAGCGGTGGCCAGAATGCGTGTAGCAATTTGATCGGCCAGGATGCGCATTAGCCGCTCAAAGGCATCACGTTCGCCTGCCAAGGTTTCCACTGATGACCCGGTGGCGGAGTAACCGGTGAAATTGGTCTCGCTACCGCTGGAAATCACCGCGCCATCCGACAGCCGCGTCAGGCTGTAGCCTGCCGCGCCGATGATAGAGTAGCGGGTGATCGAACTGTCAGCAGTGATCGCCTGGCCTTCGGTGCGGGTCGACAGCTTTAGGGCAAGCCGGTAGTCGCCACTGGTGGTACGCCCCAGGCGCTGTTCCAGATCGCGCACCAGGAAATAGCCATTGGCATCCCCCCGCGAATCGGGCTGATCCAGGGGGGCTACCTCTACCCGCCCATAAAGCGCAGCGCCGGTGCCCCCTGGCGCATTGACCGGGGTGAACCCACAGGCGCTGACCACCAGGGCGGCGGCCAGCGACAGGCCCAGCAGGGGCAGTCTAAGCAACGACATTGACGATACGACCCGGCACCACGATGACCTTTTTCGGGGCGCCACCATTCAGCGCCTTTTGCACAGCTTCGTGTGCCAGGGCGATTTTTTCAACCTCTGCCTTGTCGAGATCCGCAGCCACGGTGATTTCGCCGCGGCGCTTGCCATTGATCTGGATCGGCAGCGTGACGCTGGCCTCGATCAGCATGGCCTCATCCGCCACTGGCCAGGGGGCTGTGGCGATCAGGCCTTCGCCGCCCTGATGTGCCCAGATGGCCTCGGCCAGGTGCGGCACCATGGGAGACATCAGCTGTGCCAGGACCATGATGGCCTGTTTCTGCGCCGCCTGTCCCGCCTTGGACTTTGCCAGGGTATTGGTAAAGCCATAGAGCCGCGCGATGGAGGCGTTGAAGCCAAAGCTTTCCACTCCGAGGGTCACATCGCGGATGGTTTTATGCATCTCGCGCAGCAGATCTTCATCGCCCTGACCGGGGGCGCTGGGGTCCATCTGGGCGATCTTGTCGCTGAGGTTCCAGACGCGGTTGAGGTGCTTGTAGGCGGCCTCGGCACCCGCAGCTGTCCATTCCACATCCCGTTCGGGTGGCGAATCAGACAGCACAAACCAGCGCGCGGTATCCGCACCAAAGGCCGAGATGATCGACAGCGGGTCGACCACGTTGTTTTTGGACTTCGACATCTTGGCCGAGGGAATCACCGTGACCTCTGCGCCGCCCTCTTTCAGGAAGGCCTTGCCGTCGCGCAGCTCTACCTCTTCGGGGTAGTGATAGACCGGGCGGCCGGCATTCCCGGCGGTTTGGTAAATCGCATGCGTCACCATGCCCTGCGTGAACAGCGCATCAAAGGGTTCCTTGGCGCTCTCGGGCAGGTGGCCGCAGATATGCATCGCGCGGGCAAAGAACCGTGAATAGAGCAGGTGCAAAATCGCGTGTTCAACGCCGCCGATATACTGGTCGACATTCATCCAATAAGAGGCCGCTTCCAGATCGGTCGGCGTTGCGGCCCTTGGTGCGGTAAAGCGGGCGAAATACCAGCTGGAATCGACAAAGGTATCCATGGTGTCGGTTTCCCGCTGGGCCGGTTTGCCACAGGCGGGGCAGGCGCAGTCGCGCCAGCTGGGGTGGCGATCCAACGGGTTGCCGGGCACCGAGAAATCAATCGCCTTGCCGTCCTCGTCATAGGGCAGGGCGATGGGCAGGTTTTCTTTCTTTTCCGGCACCACACCGCAATCGGCGCAATGCACCACCGGAATCGGGCAGCCCCAATAGCGCTGGCGTGACAGGCCCCAATCGCGCAGGCGGAACTTGGTGACACCCTCGCCCCAGCCTTCAGCCTCGGCCTTGTCGATGGTTGTGTCGATCGCCTGTTCACCAGTGGCGATGTCCAGTCCGGCAAAGTGATTGATCCACTTCACCTTTTCAGACTTCAGCGGCACAAAGGCCTGATCGGTGACTGGATTGTGGTTTTCCAGCGCTTCAAAGGTTTCCACCACGGGCAGGTCATATTTGCGGCAGAAGTCCAGATCGCGCTGGTCATGTGCGGGGCAGGCAAAGACCGCGCCGGTGCCGTAATCCATCAGGATGAAATTGGCGATCCAGACCGGCAGTTCCCAATCGGGGTTCAGCGGGTGTTTTGCCCGAATGCCGGTGTCCAGACCCAGCTTTTCGGCGGTCT
The DNA here is from genome assembly GCF_048267565.1 of Pseudophaeobacter sp. Taxonomy (NCBI): domain Bacteria; kingdom Pseudomonadati; phylum Pseudomonadota; class Alphaproteobacteria; order Rhodobacterales; family Roseobacteraceae; genus Pseudophaeobacter; species Pseudophaeobacter sp. The sequence goes on from NZ_JBLWXG010000002.1 coordinate 383,055, forward strand.
CGATGGCCTCTTCTGTGGTGCCACCCTTGCGGCATTCTGCAACAAATGCGGCCACCTCGGCAGAGTTTGCTTCCAGTTCCTTGGCAATCGGGTGATCAGGCGAAATACCAACAAAGCTGGCGCCCATCAGGGTGTCGGGCCGGGTGGTATAAACTTCGATCGGGGCGCCGCCATCGCAGCGTTCAAACCCGAATTGCAGCCCGCGCGATTTTCCGATCCAGTTTTCCTGCATCAGGCGCACCTTGGCAGGCCAGTTTTCCAACCCGTCCAGCGCGCTCAGCAGCTCATCCGAATAATCAGAGATCTTGAAGAACCACTGGGTCAGTTCGCGCCGTTCCACCAGCGCGCCAGAGCGCCAGCCGCGCCCGGCTTCGACCTGTTCATTGGCCAGAACTGTCATATCAACCGGATCCCAGTTGACCACGGCGTTTTTACGGTAGACCAGATCCTTTTCCAGGAAGTCCAGGAACAGGGCCTGCTGCTGGCCGTAATACTCTTCGTCGCAGGTGGCAAATTCGCGTGACCAATCCAGCGAGAGCCCCAGGGGTTTCATCTGTTCTTTCATTGCCTCGATATTGGCATAGGTCCAGTCCTTGGGGTGGCCACCCGAGGCCATGGCAGCGTTTTCTGCTGGCATCCCAAAGGCATCCCAGCCCATGGGGTGCAGCACATTATGCCCGGTCGACATCTTGTAGCGCGCCACCACGTCGCCCATGGTATAGTTGCGCACATGCCCCATGTGCAGCTTGCCCGATGGGTAGGGGAACATCTCGAGCACATAGTATTTTTCTTTGCCAGGTGTGGCCTGGGCCTCAAAAATACCGGCCTCATTCCAGGCCTTTTGCCATTTTTCTTCGATTTCGGTGGCAGCGTAGCGCGACATTGCGAGAGGTCCTTTAAGAATGAAAACGCCGGGTTGTGACCCGGCGCCTGTAATACTGTTGTTTTGATCGCTGTGCCAGCGCTTCGTCGCGGTGTTCAGAGGTTCTTGTCGGCGATGCGCAGCTGGCGGGCGCGCGACAGGATCGCATCCTCGACTGCGCGGGTGGTGGCGGCCTCAACCGGGCGCCCCCCTTTGGTCTGCAGCGACACATTCAGAGACCGCGCATCCAGTGCCGGGTCCTTGATATGCACGGTCGCACGATAGGACCTGCCGCTGCCGGGCGGGGTGCCATAGCCTGTCACGATCACCCCGGTGAAAGGGTCAACTGATTGTACTGGCAGGAATTCCAGCACATCCAGGCTGGCGTTCCACAGGTAGCGGTTTACCTGTACCTTCTGATCGGGCGTGCCGCCAAACAAATCCCAAATCGAAGAGCTGGAGCTTTCGGCCGCCTTAACATCGTTATTAAATTCTTGTGGAGTTTGTCCTCTGGGGGCCTTGCCACCGCCACAGGCTACCAAACCAAAGCACAAAAGCCCCGCGAGGGTTCTTGTCATCATCTTATGCAGTGTCATCGTCGCTCCCGGAGCCAGTATCTTGCCGCACTCCTATCGTATCGGCGCCCTGCGGAGCAAGCGCTTTAGCGCGGCAGGGGCGGTTCCGGCGAATCGAAGGGACGGACAGTTATATATAGGATACATGTCATTGCCCCCGCCCCTGCGCGGGAAAACCCTGTCGTTGCAGGCTACACTGTGCGAGCGGCTAAATTCCTCTATCCGGAACACAAATGGCTGAAACACAGTGGAAACAGGGCGCAAACGGTGGGGGCAGGCGTCAGACTGTGGCAAAGCTGCACCATCCTAAAGGCCAATGCTGTCTGGTCGTTGAGCCGCTCTTGCCAAAACGGGGGTGAAAAAGCGAAACCCCTTGTCATACCCACGCCGGATTCCCCGGTTTGGGCATCAGAATTAAAACCGAGGGAAAAATCGATGAAAAAGGTTCTCTTCGCGACTACCGCGCTGATCGCCACTGCTTCCGTAGCAGCAGCTGACGTCCGTCTGTCCGGTTACGGCCGCTTTGGTCTGGACTATAACGCCGCAAACAAAACCGTTGCTGGTGTTTCCGAAACCAACATCACCAGCCGTCTGCGTCTGCAGTTCGACATGTCGACCGAAACCGACGGTGGCGTAGGCTTCAACGCGCGCTTCCGCGCCCAGGCCGAAAGCCGTGACGGTGTTGCCGGTACCGCAGTATTCAACGGCGCACGCTTTGGCGTGACCTATGGCGGCCTGACCGTCAACGTTGGCAACATCATCGGTGCTGTTGAAAACGCACCTGGCCTGTATGTCACCGGCACCCGTTCCGCCGGCACCGGCATCGACGGCATGGGCTTCAACTCCCTGGTTGTTCGTGGCGCAAGCGCAGCAACCGGTTCCGTTGGCACCTTTAACTGGGATGCATATGACTCCGCAGGCGCAGGCTCCAACGGTATCGAAGCTCTGTACTCCATGGGCGGCTTCACTGGTCACGTGTCTTACAGCCAGCGCAATACTCCTGTGACAGGTACCCAGGTTCCTGGTCAGGCCGATGGCGAAGCTCGCACCGCAGTCATGCTGACATACTCGTTCTCTGACTACTATGTGACTGGTGCCTACCAGGCCGCAAGCAACACCAACGCAGCCGGTTCCGGTACCCAATTCACCACTTCGAATGGTACCATCATCGACGCCAACGACGGCCTGTACCTGATTGCAGCTGGCGGTGACTTCGGTGCCTTCGGTGCGCGTCTGGCATACGGTTCTTCCGACGCTGCTGACTCCGTTACCCTGGAAGGTAACATGGACATCGGCGCAGCCTCCAACTTGGTTCTCTGGGTTAACAGCACTGACGTTGACTCGAACCTGCTGGCAGACACCACCGTTGCCGGTGCGACCACTCGTGGCGCGAACGCTGCTGCTGCTGACGGTACTTCCTTCGGCATCAACTACCAGTACGACCTGGGTGGCGGCGCTACCTTTGTTGCTGGTTACGTGAACAGCGCTGCTGACGTAAACGACGACCAGTTCCAGGCCGGTGTATACTTCAGCTTCTAAGCTGAACTTACGCTTCGCGTGAATTGGGGGCGGGCTCTTAACAGGGCTCGCCCTTTTCCGTTTGGCCCTTAACATTTGCCCCAAAACCGTGTTGTTCTGGCGCAAAAGCCGGAGAGAGCCAGATGTCGCTGCAAGAAATCAAAACCCGTATTCAGACCGCTGAAACTGCCGCAGGCCGTGCCCCGGGATCTGTCAAGCTGATCGCCGTGTCCAAGGTGCAGCCCAATGAACGGGTTGCCGCGGTGCTGGATCAGGGCCAGCGCTGTTTTGGTGAAAACCGGGTGCAGGAAGCCATGGGCAAATGGCCTGACTTTGCCCAGACCTACAGCGATCTCGATCTGCATCTGATTGGCCCCTTGCAGACAAACAAGGCGCGTCAGGCGATGACGCTGTTCAACAGTATTCACACGCTGGACCGGCCCAAGCTGGCCAAGGTGCTGGCGCGATTGGCGCAGGAGCTGGGGCACTGCCCGGATCTGTTCATCCAGGTCAACACCGGGGCAGAGCCGCAGAAGGCCGGCATCCTGCCCGCAGATACCGACGCATTTGTCGCCGAGTGTCGTTTGCTGGACCTGCCGATCTGGGGGCTGATGTGCATCCCCCCGGTGACCGAACCCGCCGAGACTCATTTTGCCCAGCTGGCCGAAATGGCCGACCGCAACGGCTTGATGGGGTTGTCGATGGGGATGAGCAGCGATTTTGAACAGGCGATTGCCCAGGGGGCCACCCATGTCCGGGTTGGGTCCGCCATCTTTGGTGCCCGCACCGCAGCCGAGGGTTAGCGCGCGTCAGGCCAGCCCCGTCAGGCCAGCCCCGTCAGGCCAGATCGGGCACAATTACCCGACTGCCCAGCTGTACCCGTGCTGCCAGCCAGTGCAGATTGGCGCGCGAAAAGGCGATGCAGCCCTCGGTCGGGTAGCCCGGTCGTCGCCATTGGTGGATAAAAATGGCGGATCCCCGGCCCGGCGTTGCCACTGGCCAGTTCCAATCCAGCACCAGCACCAGATCATAGAGCGGATCGGCGCGGCGCAGGTGTTCGTGGCTATGGGGATAGGGCGTGGTGACATGGGTGTTGTAGCGCGCATCATTGCTGTCGTCAGACCACAGATCGCCAGGGCCAATCGCCCGCGCCCAGGGCGTGGGGCATGTGATGCGGTCGGGGCGATAATACAGGCCGACGACGTGATGTACCCCGATCGGGGTGGCGCCGTCCCCTTCGCGCTTGTCACTGCTCAGCCCTCCCTTGCCGATACTGCAGGGCAGCAGTCGCCCGGCAAAGCGCAGTCCGCGCTTGGTCAGCACCAGATCGCCGGGATGACATGCGGGTGGCACTGTCACAGCATATGACCGGATTTTGCGGCCTTGGTGGCCAGATACTGGCTGTTGAAGGCGTTCTTTCCCACCTGCAGTGCCACGCGTTCCGCCACTGTGATACCGGTCTTTTCCATCATGGCGATCTTGTTGGGGTTATTGGTCAGCAGCCGCACCTGGTCAAATCCCAGCTCCTTGAGGATGGCTGCACCCAGTCGAAAATCGCGTTCGTCGTCTTCAAAGCCCAGGCGGTGGTTGGCCTCAACCGTATCAAAGCCCTGATCTTGCAGGGAATAGGCGCGCATTTTATTGGCCAGCCCAATGCCGCGCCCTTCCTGGTTTAGGTAAAGCAAGACGCCGCTACCTTCCGCGCCCATCTGCGCCAGCGCTGCATTCAGCTGTGGGCCGCAGTCGCATTTCAGCGACCCCAGCACATCACCGGTGAAACAGGCGGAATGCAGCCGCGCCAAGACCGGCTTGCTGCGATCTGGCCGCCCGATTTCGATGGCATAGTGTTCTTCGGCTCCATCGTTGGGGCGAAACACATGCAACCGGCCAGCCTCGGCGGCCTGCATCGGCAGGCGGGCGGCGGCCACGGCATGCAGTGGCGAGCTTTGGCTCATCAGTGGTTCGGCGGCGGCCTGCGGCAAGAGGGTCAGGCCATGCTGGCTGGCAAAGGCGGCACCGCCACCCAGCGGGACCAGCAGGGCGGCAGGCAGCAGCCGGGCCGATTTGACCAGGGCGATGGCCAGCCGGTGCAGGGTTGCGCTGCCCTCGCGGGCACTGGTCAGCGGGCCCTTCATCGGTTGGCTCAGATCATCGGCGGGATCGGCCAGGGCCTGGATCCAGCCCAGATCGGCGGCGGCTGGCAGGCAGATGCGTGCGGTATCGCCATCGTAGGCCCGCGCCTTCAGGGTTTCGGCGCGGCGCGCGGTCAGGGCCAGGGTGACCTCTCCCAGGGCCTGCATATCCTGCAACCGGGCGGCAGAGAGGCTCTCGGCGGCGATGGCCAGGGCGGCCTGATCACCATCGGTCAGAACAACAGGCAGCCCCATGCGCAGATCCACCCGCGCGCGGGCCAGGAGTTCGATCAGGGTGGGTATCAGGCTCATGCGGCAGATCCAGGGCTTGGTGACATAAATGCCAGCCTTTCCTAGGCTCAATTCTTGCAGAAGTGAAACAAATCCTTTGGCAGGGACACGACGGCGTGAATGTTTTGCAGCATATCTTGTTGTTTGCCTGTGGGCAGCGCATCTGTGACAAAGGCAACCCGGAGAATAGAGCGATGGCGCAATTGAAGAAGATCCTGCTGGTCGATGATGATGAGGACCTGCGCGAGGCCCTAAGCGAACAGTTGGTGATGACCGAGGACTTTGACGTCTTTGAAGCCGACAGCGGCCAGAGCGCCATGGAGCGCGCCAAGGAGGCGCTGTATGATCTGGTGATCCTGGATGTGGGCTTGCCTGATACCGACGGCCGAGAGCTGTGCCGCTTGATGCGCAAGCAGGGCGTCAAGGCACCCATCCTGATGCTGACCGGCCATGACAGCGATTCGGACACCATTCTGGGGCTGGACGCCGGCGCGAATGATTATGTCACCAAACCATTCAAATTCCCGGTGCTTCTGGCCCGTATCCGGGCGCAGTTGCGTCAGCATGAACAATCCGAAGACGCGGTTTTTGTGCTGGGGCCTTATACCTTCAAGCCGGCGATGAAACTGCTTGTGACCGATGAAGACCGCAAGATCCGCCTGACCGAGAAAGAGACCAACATCCTGAAGTTCCTCTATCGGTCGACGGATGGGGTTGTTGCGCGTGATGTGCTGCTGCACGAGGTCTGGGGCTATAACGCCGGGGTCACAACCCACACGCTGGAAACCCATATTTACCGGCTGCGGCAAAAGATTGAACCGGATCCTTCCAATGCCCGCATTCTGGTGACCGAATCCGGTGGCTATCGGCTGATCTCCTAAGGGGCTGGGCCAGCCCCCCGGTGCTTGGCGCGGGATAGGAACCAGCCGCGAAATAGCGTCGTGGCGGCAGGGGTATGACATTCCTTTCAGGGCTGCTCTTCTCTGGGCGACTGGCCTATGGTAGCGAATGATACCCCTGCCAAACGGAGCACCTCATGGCCTTTACTCTTGCCACCTGGAACATCAACTCGGTTCGCCTGCGTGAAGGGCTGGTGCAGAAGCTGCTGCGCGAAGAAGCCCCGGATGTGCTGTGTCTGCAGGAATGCAAAAGCCCGGTAGAGTTGATTCCAACCGATGGCTTTGCCGATCTTGGCTATCCCCACATGGTGGCGCGCGGCCAAAAGGGATATAATGGCGTTGCCATCCTGTCGCGCCTGCCCATCGAAGAGGTGGGGTCTATGGATTTTGCCGATCTGGGCCATGCCCGCCACATCGCCGGGCGGCTGGAAAACGGGGTCACCATCCAGAATTTCTATGTGCCTGCAGGCGGCGACAAGCCCGACCGGGCGGTGAATGAGAAATTCGGCCAGAAGCTGGACTACCTTGCCGAGATGCGCGATTGGTTCAAGGCAGAGGCCCCCGAGAAATCCATTCTGGTGGGGGATCTGAACATTGCCCCGCGTGAAGATGATGTCTGGGATCACAAGAAAATGCTGAAGATTGTCAGCCATACGCCCGTTGAGGTCGATTTGCTGGCCGCCGTGCAAGAGGCTGGCGGTTGGGCTGACGTCACCCGCGCCGATATTCCCGAAGGTCTGCTGTACAGCTGGTGGAGCTATCGGGCCAAGGACTGGGATGCGGCAGATAAGGGACGTCGGCTGGATCATGTCTGGGCCACCGGCGATATCCGGCACGCGGCACATTCCAGCCGGGTTCTGCGCTCTGCGCGCGGCTGGGAAAAACCCAGCGATCACGCGCCGGTCTTTGCCACTTTCGATCTCTAGGCGGCCTGGCCGCGGCAGAAGGCAAAGGGGGAACTCCCGCCTGTTGCGGGGCATGAAATGCCCCTTCACAGTTGGGCCCGGCGCCGCGCTGTTGCGCGGCGCGGTGGCGCATCTTGCATAGCGAAGCCGCGTGACCGCAGCTGGCTGGGCCTTGGCCCGGACAAATTCGGCCGGGGAGCCGCCTTGGTGAACTCCTCTCTTGGTTTCTTTGCTACGGGATTCCATATAGGGGCCAAGCTTCAAACGGAGAAGGTTGAGACATGGATATTATTGGCGGAGCGGGCGACGCAGCCCCCGTAGGTGATTTGGTCAAGGACGTCGATGAGGCGACCTTTATGCAGGATGTGGTCGAGGCCTCGATGCAGGCACCGGTCATCGTTGATTTCTGGGCGCCCTGGTGCGGCCCCTGCAAAACGCTGGGCCCGGCGCTGGAGGCTGCTGTTGTCAAGGCCAAGGGGGCCGTGACCATGGCCAAGATCAACGTTGATGAAAATCAGCGCCTGGCCCAGGCGCTGGCGCAGCAGGGGCTGCCGTTGCAGTCCATTCCGACCGTTGTGGCCTTTGTCGAGGGCCGCCCCGTTGATATGTTCCAGGGCGCCCTGCCCCCCAGCGAGATTGACGCCTTTGTGAAAAAGACCATCGAGGCCGCAGGCGGCAGTGCTGACGGCGGGCTGGTTGAGGCGCTGGAAGTAGCAGAGCAGATGCTGGCGGATGGCGATCATGCCGACGCGGCCCAGACCTTTGCCGCCATCATTGGCGAAGACGACAAAAGCGCTGCGGCCTATGGTGGCTTGGCGCGGGCGCATATCGCGTCGAACGATCTGGACCAGGCAGAGGCCGTGTTGAACGGCGCTCCAGCGGAGATTTCCGAAGCTGCCGAGATCGAGGCCGCGCGGGCCCAGATCGAATTGGCCCGCCAGGCCGAAAATGCCGGACCGGTTGCCGAGCTGGCGGCGAAAGTCGCTGCCAGCCCCGACGATCTGGAAGCCCGTTTCGAGCTGGCCCAAGCGCAACACGCGGCTGGCGATGCCGAGGCTGCCGTGGCCGAGCTGCTGGAAATTTTCCGCCGCGACCGCGAGTGGAATGATGGTGCCGCGAAGGCGCAGCTCTTTACCATCTTTGATGCGCTGCAGCCCAATGATCCTGTGGTGCTGAACGGGCGACGTAGGCTGAGCTCGATGATATTTGCCTAATCGGGTCTGCGCTCTACAGTAGTAGATATGATGCACCCTGCTGATCTGCCGGACACCCTTGCGGTGTTTCCTCTGCCCCGGGCGATTTTATTGCCCCGGGCCCGCCTGCCGTTGCATATTTTTGAGCCGCGCTATTTGCAGATGTTTGAAGATGCACTGAAAACGCCTGAACGATTGATTGGCATGGTCCAGCCCTGTCCGCAGCCTGCCAGTGCAGGCAAGTCAGTTTTGCGGCAGGCAGATGCCTCCTACAGCAGCGCGGCGGGCAGCGAGCCTTTGCACAGGATTGGCTGCGCCGGCCGGGTGACGCAGTTTTCAGAAACCGAAGATGGCCGCTATCTGGTCACGCTGGCGGGTCTGTCACGTTTTCGCATTCAGGGAGAGGTCGCTGGCTTTTGCCCCTATCGGCGCTGCGATGTGACCTGGGACGGATTTGAACGCGATCTTGGCGTGGGAGAGGCCGACACGCAGTTCGATCGCGCCGATTTTCTGGCGCTGCTAGAGCGGTTCTTCAATGCGCAGGGGCTGTCAACCGATTGGGAGTCCTTGCAGGACGCAGAGGATGAGCTGCTGATCAACTCGCTGTCGATGCTGCTAGAGTTCGACGCAGAGGATAAACAGGCCTTGCTAGAGGCGCCCTGTCTTGTCACAAGACGCGAAACCCTTGTCACATTGATCGAATTTGCCCTGCGCGGTGGCGCCCATGAGGATATCTTGCAATGACTGAAACAGCCCCTGTCAGCTTTGACCGCCGGATGTTGGAAGCGCTTGTCTGCCCACAGACCCAGGCGACGCTGGAATATGATGCCGAAGCCCAGGAACTGGTGTCAAAAGCCGCCAATCTGGCCTTTCCAATCCGCAACGGTATCCCTGTCATGCTGGTGGACGAGGCCCGCACCCTGGACTAAGGGCGCGCGAGGGGCCTGGGCCAGGCTGCTGCAACAGGGGTGCGGTAGGGGGCTGATGCGGGCCCTAGATCGCTTCACCTTTCAGCAGGCGTGGCATATCCCCGGTCAGACCTGCCGCTTCACGCATGAAACCACGGCGCAGGCCGGGCAGGGCGTTGACCATCCCCATACCAAGATCGCGCCCCAGTCGCAGCAATGGATTGTCGTTGGAAAACAGACGATTGACCATGTCCGTGCTGGCGGCCAACGTGGCGGTATCAAAGCGGCGCCACTGCTGATAGCGCGCCAAAACCAGTTCTGACCCGATGTCTTCACCGCGCCGGGTTGCTTTGGTCAGCACCTCGGCCAGCGCGGCGATGTCGCGCAGGCCGGCGTTCAATCCCTGGCCTGCAATCGGATGCATGCCATGGGCGGCATCGCCCACCAGCGCCATGCGGTCGGCAATGAAACTATTGGCGATGGTCAGGTTCAGCGGGTAAGTGAACCGCTTGCCTGCCAGGGAAATATCGCCCAGAAAATCGCCAAACCGGGGTTTCAGCGCCATAAGGTAGTCGCTGTCGGCCAGTGCATGAATAGCCGCCGCCAGCTCTGTTTTTTCGCTCCAGACAATGGAAGACCGGTTGCCCGGCAGCGGCAGGATCGCCAAAGGTCCGGCGGGCATGAAGAATTGATGGGCAATGCCATGATGCGGTTCAGCATGGTCAATGGCGCAGACCAGCGCCGTTTGCCCATAGTCCCAGCCAGTGCGCTTGATACCGGCGCGGGTGGCGGTGCCGCTGCGGCGTCCATCTGCCCCCACCAGCATGTGTCCGCGCAGGCTTTCGCCATTTTCCAGTGTCAGGGTCACGCCGGTTGGATCGCTGGCCTGCGCCACAACGCGGGCCTGGTTGATCAGCGTGATGCCGGGGGTGTCGTCCAGTGCCTGCAGAATGGCGCGGCGCAGGTAGCGATCTTCCAGCATATAGCCCATCGGGCCTTCTTCCAGCTCTGCCTGATCAAAATGCACAAAGAACGGCGCGGCCCCCTGGCCGACGTGACCGTCACTGGCCTTGATTTCCAGCATCGGCTGGGCGTGCTCCGCCACCTGCGACCAGACGCCGATCTGATCCAGCAGGCGCTGTGAGGCCAGCGCCAGCGCATAGCCGCGCCCATCGAAGGTTTCGGCTTCAAAGTCGGCGCGCGGCAGGGCGTCAACTACGGTGACGCTGTGGCCAGTTTGCGCCAGGGCCATGGCGAGTGCAGGACCATTCAGGCCGCCGCCAACGATCAGGATGTCGGATGTATTTTTCATAGCTGGCAATATGCGCTGATTGTTTGATTTGTCCATGGGCGGTTGTGTCGCTTTTCGCGTTGGAGGCCTGGGCAGGACGCTGTCGCTGGTGCTTCGGGATTGTACCGCCGCCGCCACGGGGCTACCGTCTCCGCAAAATGGATCGGCCGTAGAACGGACAGGAGACGGGAAAGATGCAGACGTGGTTGAAGATGAGCGCAGCAGAGCTGGGGCGCGGTATTGCCGCCAAAGAGATCGACCCGGTTGAACTGACCCAGACCTATCTGGCTGCTATTGATGCACATCCGCACCGGGATCGGATCTACACGCAAGTCACCCATGATCGCGCCATGGCCGAAGCTCATGCCGCGGCACAGCGGGCACAGCAGGGCCTGCGCCTGTCGCCGCTGGATGGGGTGCCGATCAGTTGGAAGGACCTGTTTGATTCTGCGGGCACAGCCACCGAGTCGGGCTCGGCCCTGTTGCAGGGGCGGGTGCCGGATCAGGATGCGCTGGTGCTGGAAACTGCCACCGCCATGGGCAGCGTTTGCCTGGGCAAAACCCATATGAGCGAGCTGGCATTTTCCGGTCTTGGCCTTAACCCGGTAATGCAGACACCGCCTTGTATCAATGATGAGACGGCGGTGCCGGGGGGCTCTTCCTCTGGTGCGGCGGCCTCGGTGGCCTTTGGGTTGGCGGCGGCGGCGATCGGCTCTGATACGGGCGGTTCGGTGCGTATTCCGGCGGCCTGGAATGATCTGGTGGGCCTGAAAACCACCGCCGGACGGGTCAGCCTGGAAGGGGTGGTGCCACTGTGCCTGAAATTTGATACGGTTGGCCCGCTGGTGCGCTCGGTCGAGGATGCGGCCCTGTTGCTGGGGCTGCTAGAGGGGACAACCGGCCCGGATATGCGCCACCCGGCCAGCCTGAAGGGGCGGCGCTTTGGCGATCTGCGCGGTATTGCACAGGCGGATCTGGACCCCAAAGTCGCCGAGAGCTACGCTGAAAGCCTGCGCCGTCTGGAGCAGGCCGGTGCCGAGATTGTGCCGCTGCAGGTACCCGAGTTGGAGACGGCGATGGGGCTGAGCGCGATCCTGTTCACCACCGAGGCCTACGGGCTGTGGAAAGAGGTGATCGAAGCGCGGCCCGAGGTGATGTTTGACAAGATCCTTGAGCGGTTCCGGTCGGGGGCAGAATTTTCTGGGGCGGATTATGTTGCGGCCTGGGCCAAGCTGGAACAGGCCCGTGGTGCCTGGGACGAGGCCGCTGCCGGCTTTGACGCGATCCTGACGCCAAGTTGCCCGATACTGCCCCCCAATCTGGAACGGCTGCAACAGGATCAGGCCTATTACGTGCAGGCCAACCTGCTGACGCTGCGCAATACCCGGATTGGTAATCTGATGGGTCTCTGTGCTCTTAGTCTGCCCAGTGGCACCCCCAGTTGTGGTTTGCAGATCCTTGGTCAGCCCGATTGCGAAGAGGCCCTGTTGCGGCTTGGCGCATCGGTAGAAGCGGCGCTGGCGGTAGGGTGATGTACTGGCGGGGCTGCAGGCTGCGCGCTGCAAAACCGACTGCCCAGCAATGCGCAGCTGGGTGGATGCTGGCGGGAAAGTCACAAATATTGCCTGCGGGGCAGGCAGCGGCTGGACGCGATGGTGCTTGCTCTGTAATTTATCCCCAAACGGGGCGTGAATGATCCCGAATTTGAGGCACAGCTATGACTTTCCCTGAGCGGTTTTCGAACCTGCCGGCCTATGCATTTCCGCGTTTGCGGGCCCTATTGGACCACCACAGCCCCGGCGGCGATGTGGTGCATATGACCATTGGCGAACCCAAACATCCCTTCCCGCCTTGGGTCAGCGATGTCATCGCGGAAAATGCAGCCGGGTTTAACAGCTACCCGGCCAATGACGGATCGGACGCACTGCGCGGCGCCATGAGCGATTGGGTCGCCCGGCGTTACGGTGTGACGATGGATCCTGCCACCCAGGTCATGGCGCTGAACGGTACCCGCGAGGGGCTGTATAATGCGGCCATGGCGCTCTGCCCTGAGGTGAAGAATGGGGCGCGGCCTGCGGTGTTGATCCCCAACCCGTTTTACCAGGTCTATATGGTGGCCAGCCTGTCGGTTGCAGCAGAGCCAGTGTTCCTGCCCGCCACCGAGGCCACTGGCCATCTACCCGATTATGATAGCCTGCCACCAGATCTGCTTGATCGCACCGCCATTGCCTATATCTGCTCTCCGGCCAATCCGCAGGGCGCGGTGGCTGATCGCAGCTATTGGCAGCGGCTGATCGCATTGGCGGAAAAGCACGATTTTTGCATCTTCGCCGATGAATGCTACAGCGAAATCTACCGCGATGAAGCGCCTGTGGGCGCGCTGACCGTGGCACAGGAGATGGGGGCCGATCCCGAACGGGTGGTCCTGTTCAATTCGCTCTCCAAACGGTCGAACCTGCCGGGGTTGCGCGCCGGGTTGGTTGCCAGTGGGCCAGAAAACATCAAACGGCTGAAGCAGTTGCGCGCCTATACTGGGGCGCCTATTCCGGGGCCGCTGCAGGCAGCCGCCGCCAAGGTCTGGGCGGATGAGGTGCATGTAGAGGAAAACCGGGCGCTCTACCGGGAAAAATACGCGCTGGCGGATGAGATTTTTGCTGGTCTGGATGGGTACATGCCGCCCAAGGCCGGTTTTTTCCTGTGGTTGCCGGTGCCGGATGGCGAAGCAGCGGCGCTGAAGCTCTGGCGGGAAACCGGGGTGCGGGTGTTGCCGGGGGCCTATCTGGCCCAGGGCGTGGCCGGGGAAAACCCGGCAAGCGGCTACATCCGGGTGGCGCTGGTAGCGCCGGCAGAGGAAACGCGGGCTGCATTGACGGCTTTGCGGCGCTGTTTGTACGATAGGTGAAAGACTGCGCGCAGAGACTGGACGTGGTCTCTGTGCGCCAAGAAATAGCATTGGTCCAGGGCAGATATTGGACCAAGATAAACACTGGCTGATGACACGATCCTGGGGCAAACACCGGGCGCATTGGCACTAATGAACCGAGGTTGGCATGGCATTTCAAACCCGTAGCAGGGACCCCCTGCTTGACAGCACAATGCAGGCGGCGATCGAAAAACGTGGCAAAGAGTTGATCGGGATTTTCCTTATCGCGCTTGGCCTTGCTGTGGCTGCGATGGTGGGATCCTACACGCCGGATGATCCCAATTGGATGGTTTCGACCGATGCGCCGGTGCAAAACTGGCTGGGTCGGCCCGGCGCCTCTATTGCGGCGCCTTTGTTCATGGTCGTGGGCTGGGCGGCCTGGACTCTGGCGCTGACGCCGCTTGCCTGGGGCGTGCGCTTCCTGCTTCACAAAGGGGAAGAGCGGGTGCTGGGCCGGATGATCTTTGCCCCGGTTCTGCTGGCGGTGGCGGCGATCTATGCGGCGACGCTGGTGCCAGAGGCGGACTGGAAGGCAACGCACAGCTTTGGCCTTGGTGGGCTGTTCGGCGATACTGTCATGGGGGCCTTGCTGACACTCTTGCCGGTGAGTTCGCATTTCGCGGTGAAATTGATGTCGCTTGTGATGGCGGCGGCGATGCTGGGTCTTGGTGTCTTTGTCGCCGGGTTCTGCCGCACCGAGCTGTCACGTGGCGGCAACTATCTGATGCTGGGCTTTGTGTTGATCTATGGTGGTATTGCCAGCCTGCTGGGGCGGGGTGCCACTCGCGGGTTTCAGGCCGCCATTGCCCTGCGTAACGAACGGCGGGCTGCCAAACTGCAGGCCGAGCAAGACGCCTGGATCGCCGATGACGACGGTGCCCAGTTGTTTGAAACCTATCCGCAGGAGGATACGCCAGCGCCCCTGGTAGCAGAACGGCCGGAAAAAACCGGTCTGTTTTCCCGCGTGCCCACCCTGATGTGGCGCAGCGAGCCAGAGCCGATGCAGATGCCCGAGCCCGAGCTGGTGGACACTGCTGCTGGCGGCGAAGAGCTGCTGTCGGGGGATGCGCGGATCTCGGAAAAGATTGCCAGCGCCGTGCGTATTCGCCGTGCGGCCGCCCAGATGCCGGATCACGATCCCAATCTGCCTCTGACCAAGGGGCGTGGACGGCGGGCAGAGCCTTTGCTGTTCAACCCGAATGCCGCCGACGGCCTGCCACCAGAGCCACCGCTGACCGCCAGCCAACCTGTTCCGGCCGCCCCTGATGTGGCAACAGCCGAGCAGGCCAGTGCGACCCCGACCTTTGTCCCCACGGCCCCGATGGACCATATGTCTGATCCCGGATTTGAATCGCAGCCCAGTGTCCCGCAGCCCAGTATTGCGCAGGCCAGTGCGCCGGTTTCGGCAGAGGCTCCGCAGGCAGGCATGCAGATTCCCGATGGGCTGACGCCGGATCGGGTGGTGAGCGAGGACCTGCCCGCCGGGCGTGTAATCAACCGTGACGTTGACCCGGCGCCCAAGGCTGCTGCGACACCGGAAACAGCTGCCCCGGCAGCAGCGGCCCCAATGGCAGCGGCAGCTGGCAGTTTTGAACTGCCGGTGGCAGAGCCGCGCAAAGCCGTGGTGGAACAGCCGCCGCGCAAGGCGGTGCAGCCTTCGACGCGGGCCAAGGCCGAGGCCCAGCCCGATCTGGCCTTTGAAGAGGCGGACAATGATTTTGAACTGCCCCCCTTGTCGTTGCTCGGCCATCCCAGCCAGGTGCAGCGCCATCACCTGAGCGACGAAGCCCTGGAAGAAAATGCCCGGATGTTGGAAGTGGTGCTGGATGATTATGGGGTAAAGGGGGAAATCGTATCGGTGCGCCCCGGCCCCGTTGTCACCATGTATGAGCTGGAGCCCGCGCCGGGTCTCAAGGCCTCGCGGGTGATTGGCCTGTCGGATGATATCGCACGGTCCATGTCGGCGCTCTCGGCGCGGGTGTCCACCGTGCCGGGCCGTACGGTGATTGGCATCGAACTGCCGAACGAAAAGCGCGAGATGGTCAATTTCCGCGAAATCCTGTCGTCGCGCGATTATGGCGATGGCACCCAGAATCTGCCCTTGGCGCTTGGCAAGGATATTGGCGGGTCGGCCATGGTTGCCGACCTGGCCAAGATGCCGCATTTGCTGATTGCCGGTACTACCGGGTCGGGTAAATCGGTTGCAATTAACACCATGATCCTGTCGCTGCTGTACAAGCTGTCGCCAGAGGAATGCCGTCTGATCATGATTGACCCCAAGATGCTGGAACTGTCGGTCTATGACGGTATCCCACATCTGCTGTCGCCAGTTGTCACCGACCCCAAGAAGGCGGTTGTCGCCCTGAAATGGGTGGTGGGTGAAATGGAAGACCGCTACCGCAAGATGTCCAAGATGGGTGTGCGCAACATCTCTGGCTACAATGGCCGGGTGAAAGAGGCGCTGTCCAAGGGCGAGATGTTCAGCCGCACGGTGCAGACCGGCTTTGACGATGACACCGGAGAGCCAGTGTTCGAGAGCGAAGAATTCGCCCCCGAAGCGCTGCCCTATATCGTGGTTATCGTTGACGAGATGGCCGATCTGATGATGGTTGCGGGAAAAGAGATCGAAGCCTGCATCCAGCGTCTGGCGCAGATGGCACGGGCCAGCGGCATTCACTTGATCATGGCTACCCAGCGGCCCTCGGTGGATGTGATCACCGGGACCATCAAGGCGAACTTCCCTACCCGGATTTCCTTCCAGGTGACCTCTAAGATCGACAGCCGTACCATCCTAGGCGAAATGGGGGCCGAACAGCTCTTGGGGATGGGCGATATGCTTTATATGGCGGGCGGCGCCAAGATCACCCGCTGCCACGGGCCGTTTGTGTCGGATGAAGAGGTTGAAGAGGTGGTCAACCACCTGAAACAATTTGGCCCTCCTGAATATATGGGCGGCGTGGTTGAGGGGCCCGATGATGAAAAGGCCGACAATATCGACGCGGTTCTGGGCCTGTCGACCGGCGGCAATACCAACGGCGAAGATGCGCTCTATGATTCTGCGGTGCAGATCGTGATCAAGGATCGCAAGTGCTCGACCTCTTACATCCAGCGCAAGCTGGCTATCGGCTACAACAAGGCGGCACGGCTGGTTGAACAGATGGAGGAAGAAGGCCTGGTCTCGCCTGCCAACCATGTGGGCAAACGGGAAATTCTGGTGCCAGAGCAATGACACTGGACATCCCCTACAGGGTCTTTCAGCAATAAATCGCGGGGCCGGTCCGGAAATGGATCGGCCTCTTTTCTTTTGCGCCTCAAGGCTTATCTAACTCTTATGAAAAAGCTTCTCTCTGTCTTGGCGCTGGGCGTCACTGCTACGTTCATCACCTCTGCGGCCTGGGCCAGCGAAAAGCTGAGCCTGGCTGAAATCTCAGCCTATCTGAATGATATGAAAACTGCGACGGCGGGTTTCACCCAGATCAATGATGATGGTTCGCTGTCCACCGGCAAGCTGTACCTGCATCGCCCAGGACGGATGCGGTTTGAATATGACGGTGATGCGGCCGGCACGGTGGTGGCGGGCGCGGGGGCTGTGCGGGTGCATGATCCCAAATCCAACCAGCCGCCCGAAACCTTTCCGCTGCGCCGCACGCCTTTGTCGATTATCCTGGCCAAGCAGGTGAACCTGGACCGGGCCAATATGGTTGTTGGCCACGGCTTTGACGGCACCTCGACCGTGGTGCAGGCGCAGGATCCCGAAAACCCGGATTATGGCAGTATCGAACTGATGTTCACCGCTGACCCGGTAGAGCTGCGCAAATGGGTGGTGCACGACGGGGCCGGGGGCAAGACAACCGTGATTCTCGGCACGCTGGAAACCGGCATGCGCCTACCATCGACATTGTTCAGCGGTAGCGGTGGAAATTCCCCATAACTAGAGAGGAAGGTCGGCTATGCGGGACGAAAGCCGCCGTTCTCTGCGGTGCGGAAAACGACAGCTTCGCTATAGGTGCTCAGACTAGCGGGCGCGGCGGCAGGTGGCCAGTTGCGTTTGATACATCTGCGAGCGGGCCTCGACTTGGCTGGCGACGCGCACCAACCAGGGTTTGGAATTATAGGTGCCGCGGGAATAGCCGGTATGGCCGTCGTGATAGGCCAGATATTGGTTGCGCGCATCGTAGAGCTGGATGCCGTTTCTTTCCTTGCTGGTGTTCATGTACCAGCCCATGAAATCGGTGGCGTCCTCTATCCGGTCGCGCTTGGCCCGGCGCCGCCCGGTGTCGCGTTTATAGTCTTCCCAGGTGCCATCCAGTGCCTGACCGTAGCCAAAGGCGCTGGACTGCCGTCCCATGGGGATCACCCCCAAAAGATACTTGTGCGGCGTACGGGCCTTGCCGCGAAATCTGCTTTCCTGGTGGATGGTGGCCATCTGCACATGCATGGGCACGCCCCAGCGCCGTTCAGCCGCGCGAAAGGCTTTGAGGTATTTTGGGCGCTCTTTGATGATGGCGCATGCATTGTCCAGATTGCGCGGCGGCGTGTTGTGACCGCCTCCGCAGGACGCGACGACCAAAAGAAGTGCGAGCGCGACGATGATTCTGCTCATTGTCTCTGCCTAAGTTGTTATCTTTTTTTCCCATTCTAGCGAATTTGCTCAAAAGAGAAAATCACAAATCAATCAATACTGACAGGACCAGCGGCAATGCGGCGATGGCCATCAGGGTTGAAACCACCACAAGCCCTGCAACGGCTTCGGCCTCGGCACCGAATTTCTCGGCCAAGAGATATGAGGTGACGGCAACCGGGGTGGCCAGCTGCAGAACCAACACGCCAAAGGCGATGTCATCAAGACCAAAGGCCAGCCCCAGCCCCCAGCCAATGGCGACGCTGGTGCACAGCTTTGCCAGCGACAGCAACACGGCGAGCCCCGTTTTTCCGGGCGACAGCCGGGCGATGGCCACGCCCAGGGTTATCAGCATCATCGGGATCGCCATTTGCCCGATCAGATCCAGCGTATTGGTCAAGAACTGCGGCGTCTGCCAATCCTGCCAGAGAAACAGCGCCCCCAGAAGGGTGGCCCAGACCATGGGTTCTTTCAGTGCCTTGCCGCCGCCGCCCTTGCCCGCCACCAGCGTCAGGCCCAGGGTAAACGACAGGACGGCAGAAACCGCCAGCATCACCACCGCATAGCCCAGCCCGGCCTCGCCAAAGGCGAACAGCGCCAGCGGGATGCCCAGGTTGCCGGTATTGCCAAAAATGAAGGGTGCCAGATAGGTCTGCCGATTCAAATGGCCAAGCTTGACCAGTATCGCGCCAACCAGCGCCAGCAGCAGATGCCCCAGAAGGGCCGCGATCACAAAGACCCCAAGGGCGCCTTTGTCGAGGTCGGTTTTCATCAAGGCGGTGAAGATCAGCGCCGGTACCGCAAGGGTCATCGCCAGCCGGGTAACAAACTGAATACGGTATTCAAATCCCAGCCGGACCCAGGTGAATCCAACCCCGGCAAGCAGAAAAACGGGGGCGGTGATTTCAAGCACTGTCAAGGCCAGGTTCACAGTCTGTTTCCTTTAAAATTTACGTCAAGAGTTGGACATTTGCCAGTGTTTCGCGTTAGTAACAAGAGACGGAGACAGTCAAGAAATGCTTAGAACGCGCGCGAAATATAACTTGGGGCAGGTTGTCCGGCACCGCAAACACCCGTTTCGCGGCGTGGTTTTTGACGTGGACCCAGAGTTCGAGAATACACAAGAGTGGTATGACGCCATTCCTGAAGGCAGCAGGCCAATGAAAAACCAGCCGTTTTATCATCTGCTGGCAGAGAATGATCAGACCTATTATGTCGCCTATGTGTCAGAGCAGAATCTGGTTGCCGATTATTCGGGCGAACCGATCAGCCACCCGGACCTGCCAGAGATGTTTGGTCGCTTCGATGGCGCGGCCTACTCTTTGCAGTATCAGCTGAACTGATCTCGCTACACGCGTTTGCTGTGACCCGCTGCTTGCCGCCTTCGGGCTTCCTTCCATCTTATTTCCTTGCACTGCGCGCGGTTGCTTGCCGGGTGGCTGGTGATGCCGGGCCTGTGGCCCGGCGTTTGACCAAAGAAAATAGCCCTGATCAATAGCCGAGCGCGCAGCCGTCTTTGCGCGGATCGCTGGCACCTTCCAGGATACCATCTGCCCGCAGAGTGATCGCCTGGGCACCGCCGATGGCGGTCTTTGGGGTTTCAACTTGATGGCCCATGTCGCGCAGTGCCTGACGGGTTTCATCGCTATAGCCGCGTTCAACCTTTAGAATACCGGCATCGCTGTAGCTGCGCGGTGCGTCTATGGCCTGCTGTGGATCCATGCCAAAATCCTGCAGGTTAGAGACAAACCGCGCATGGCCATTGGGCTGATAGGCCCCCCCCATCACCCCAAAGGGCATCAACACGCGCCCCTCTTGCCGCAGCATGCCGGGAATGATGGTATGCATCGGGCGCTTGCCGCCTGCCAGCGCGTTTGGATGGCCCTCTTGCAGGGTAAAGCCGGCGCCTCTGTTCTGCAGCAGGATGCCGAATTTCTCCGAGGCAAGGCCAGAGCCAAAGCCGTGAAAGATCGAATAGATCAGCGAGACGGCCATGCGATCTTTGTCGACCACGGTGATATAGATCGTATCCTTGTGGACCGCCTCGCTCAGCGCTGCGGGGGCCGCCATCGCGCGCTTGTGGTCAATCAATGCCGCCAGCCGCGCTGCTGTTTCGGGTGCCAGCATGTGATCCAGCTGCGTCGTATGATCGGCATCGGCCAGAAAGCGGTTGCGGGCATCATAGGCCAGTTTGGCCGCTTCGGCTTCGATATGGGCCCGCTTGGCCCCCAGCGGATCCATTGCCGCAATGTCAAAATGTGACAGGATATTGAGCAGCAGTAGCGCGGTTGCCCCCTGACCATTGGGTGGATGCTCGACCAGATCGATCCCCTTGTAGCAGGCCGAAACCGGGATGACCCGGTCGCATTGCGCTGCGGCAAAATCTGCGGCGTTGTGATGCCCGCCAGCCGCCTGCAGCGTCGCCAGCATATCGTCGGCGATTTCGCCAGTGTAAAAGGCATCGCGACCATCCCGGGCAATTCGGCGCAGGACTTCGGCCTGGCCCGGGGCGCGAAATATCTGGCCGATCTTTGGTGGCTTGCCGTCAAACAGGTAGGCGTCGCGGGCCGATCCCTGCAGGGCGTCGGCGTCATTGGCCCAGTCAAAGGCCACACGCGGCGCAACCGGAACGCCGGTCTCGGCGTAATGGATCGCAGGGGCCAGCAGGGCGTCCAAGCCCAGTTTCCCTTCGGTTTCGGCCAGGGTGCAGAAGGTTTCGATCGCGGTGGGCACTGTAACGGCATGGGCGCTGCGCAGCGGCACGGTGGCCTTGCCCTGGTTCCGCAGCTCTGCAGCACTGGCACCAGCGGCGGCGCGCCCGGATCCATTCACCGCGTGAATGTCGTTGCTGCCGCCACGGGAAAAGAGCACGAAGCAATCGCCACCGATCCCGGTCATCTGCGGCTCACAAATGCCCAGCAGAACGGCACCTGCGATGGCCGCGTCCATGGCGTTTCCGCCGCGTTTCAGCACATCAATCGCCGCACCGGCAGCCAGCGGGTGCGAGGTGGCGCAGAGGCCATTCTGGGCAAAGACGGCGGAACGTCCGGGGGATTGAAAATCGCGCATTTACCACTCCTGTTTGGTCGTCGGCAGGGTAGTTCCTGGGCTGGGAATGGCAATGAAAATTCAAACCGGCAAGCGGCCTGCGGTGCCATCCGCCCAGGCGCTCTTTGGTCCAGCCAAACGATAGCAGTAACATCCTCGCCATCTAGGCCTAGGATGCCACGCGCTTACATTCATGGGGGTATCCCTGGCGTTGCACGGTTGGTGGGGGCTTAGATGTCCAGCGCCAGGGGAAGCCTAGGTCAGCTACAGGTTAACTCATAGATGAGGCCTGTGACGAGAGTAGGTCCGCATTGTGGCGCGTTTTGGGCGCTCTTGATCACCCTCAAGTCGGTGGTACCTGAAAATACAGCGAGAGCCGATTGTTCCGCCCCAGTCGTTCGTAGTGCAGCCGACTGGTTAGCTCGCGGATCAGGAACCAGCCAAAGCCCCCCTCGGGGAGGGTCTCAATCGGGCCGGACAAATCGGCGGGCTCGCCCGGCGGCAATGCGCAATCAGTCAGCGGGAACCCTGCATCGCAAATCTGGATTCGCAGTTCCTGTGGGTAAAGATTGCACTTGATACGCACATCCCCTTTTTCTGTGCCCGCATAGGCGTGTTCGACAACGTTATTCACCGCCTCGGCCAAAGCAATTTGGACGTCTCCGGCCCGTTCATCGGGCAAATCTATCTCTCGCAGTCGTTCCATAACCGCCGAGATG
The DNA here is from genome assembly GCF_048267565.1 of Pseudophaeobacter sp. Taxonomy (NCBI): domain Bacteria; kingdom Pseudomonadati; phylum Pseudomonadota; class Alphaproteobacteria; order Rhodobacterales; family Roseobacteraceae; genus Pseudophaeobacter; species Pseudophaeobacter sp. The sequence continues at coordinate 404,940 of NZ_JBLWXG010000002.1, forward strand.
CCGCTTCTGGCATCCAACTCTGTTGCGGTGAACGAGCATGCAAAAATTTCAGCCATTCATCTCTCACTTCCTACCCTGGGATCATTTCGTGGGCGAAGTTCAGGTCTTGGTCTCGGTGACGGCTTCGTTCAGCGTGCTATAGAGATTGAAAATTGTATCCATGCGGGTCAGGCGAAAGACCTTCTCCACCATGGGGGTCGGGCCGGCCAGATCAAGGCGGCGATCACGACCCAGCTGTTTCATGGCGGCGACGATGGCCCCCAGACCGCTGGAATCGATGAATTGCACCAGGGATAGGTCCAGAATGATACGATCGGTGCCGTCTTCGGTTTCGGCCCGCATGTCTTCTTTGAATTGAATGGCCATGGCTGCATCAATGCGTTCTGCGTTTACAGTCACGATCTGCGCGCCATCTGCCCGTGTACTTGTCAGGCTCATAGGGATCCCCCAGGTGTTGTCTCAACGTATTTATACCAGTCTAGACCTCAAAGCTTAGCATTCGGTATTCATATTGGCGACGATTGGAGGAATATGTGATGAAAAATGTTGTGATTGCAGGTGCAGCCCGAACCCCTATGGGTGGGTTTCAGGGGGCGTTTTCCGGGCTTTCGGCCTCTGCCCTGGGTGGTGTCGCCATCAAGGCAGCCCTGGAGGGCGCAGGTGCCAATACGGTAGACGAGGTCCTGATGGGCTGTGTGTTGCCCGCAGGGCAGGGCCAGGCCCCGGCACGCCAGGCAGGATTCGCGGCGGGGTTGGGCGAAGAGGTGCCCGCAACCACCCTTAACAAGATGTGCGGATCCGGCATGAAGGCGGCGATGATCGCCTATGATCAGATCGCCCTGGGTCAGGTGGACAGCGTTGTCGCAGGCGGCATGGAAAGCATGACCAATGCACCCTATCTGCTGCCCAATCACCGAGGCGGTGCCCGAATTGGCCATGGTCAGGTGATCGACCATATGTTCCTTGATGGCTTGGAAGATGCCTATGACAAGGGCCGCCTGATGGGCACCTTTGCCGAAGACTGCGCCACCCAATATCAATTCAGCCGGGAAGCCCAGGACGAGTATGCGCTGAAATCCCTGTCCAATGCACTGGAAGCGCAACAAACAGGCGCTTTTGACGGTGAAATCGCTGCCGTCCTGCTGGAAACGCGTCGGGGTGAAACCACTCAGGCGGTTGATGAACAGCCCGGCAATGCCCGCCCGGAAAAAATCCCGGCGCTGAAACCCGCCTTCCGCAAGGATGGCACGGTGACCGCAGCCAATGCCTCGTCAATCTCCGATGGGGCGGCCGCCTTGGTACTGGCGTCGCAAGAGGCCGCGGCGGCGCAGGGGCTGACAGTGCGCGCCCGCATTCTGGGTCATGCCAGCCATGCCCAGGCTCCGGGCCTGTTCACCACTGCACCAGTTCCAGCGGCCAAGAAACTGTTGGATAAGATCGGCTGGAGCACCGAAGATGTCGACCTCTGGGAGGTGAACGAGGCCTTCGCAGTGGTGCCGATGGCCTTCATGCACGAGATGGGCATCAGCCGCGACAAGATCAATGTGAACGGCGGCGCCTGCGCGCTGGGCCATCCCATTGGCGCTTCGGGCGCACGCATCATGGTAACCCTGCTCAATGCGCTTGAAAAACGTGGCCTCAAACGCGGGGTGGCGGCGATTTGCATTGGTGGCGGCGAAGGCACCGCCATCGCAATCGAACGGGCTTGATCTTCATCTTGCGATAAATACCTTCGGGGGTGAATTGACCCTCGGGTCAAGAGGGGGCAGACAGCCCCCTTACACCGCCGGAAGGAAGACAGGCATGCGCGCAGATTACCAGATGTTGGCCAAAACCATCCGGGCTTTGACCGAAAATGAGCAGGACGAAATCGCCCTTATGGCCACCGTCACCTGCGAATTGCACCATAGCGATGACCGCTTTGACTGGACAGGGTTTTATCGGGTGGTTGCGCCTGATCTGTTGAAGATCGGTCCCTATCAGGGCGGGCATGGCTGTTTGCAAATCCCGTTCTCGCGCGGCGTCTGCGGTGCGGCAGCGCGTAGCGGCAGGGTACAGCTGGTGGCGGATGTCGAGAATTTTCCCGGCCATATCGCCTGTGCCTCTTCAACCCGCTCCGAAGTGGTGCTGCCGGTCTGGAACCATGCAGGCGATCTGATCGCGGTGCTGGATATCGACAGTGACCAACCCGCAGCCTTTAGCCAGCAGGACGCAGACCAATTGGCGGCGATCCTGACCCAGGTCTTTGGCGGGGCGGGGCCAGCCGGGCCGACAGTCTGATCTGTATCAGGTGAAGCCAAGCACCCATATGAGGGGCAGCAGCAGCTGCGCCCCGGCGATCCTGTTCAGGCGGCGACAAAAGGGCTGTTTGCGGGTCTTGTGACGAAACAGCCACCGCGCCAGATAGGCGGCAGGGCTGCCGCCAAGCGCGGCCAGCAGCAGTAACCGTGCCTCTGGTACCCGCCAGAACCCGTGTTTGGCGCAGAATTTATCCAGACCGAATGCGATAAAGCTCAGCCCGTTTATGGCAAGGAGGCAGGGCAGCGCCCAGGCCCAGAACTCTGACTGCATCGGTTTCTCTTTTGTCTGTCGCCTATATCTGCGGGGTTTTGCCCAGGGATGTTGCAGACGCAAGGGCAATCTTCTGGCGGATTTGGTGAAAAAATCCTTGGAAATTTCATTCAAGGAGGGCAGTGTGCCGAGAATGGTGAAACTTTGCCGTCAAATTTCATCCATGCCGCAGGAGACGTCAACCGTGACCAGCCAAGCCCCCCATGCCGCAACCCTGGGCGCTGACATTCGCGCCCTGCGCAAGGCGCGTGGGCTGACCCTGACAGCAATTGCAGGGCAGCTGGAGAAATCGGTGGGTTGGCTCAGCCAGGTAGAGCGGGATCTGTCGGATCCTTCGATCTCTGATCTGCGCCTGCTGGCCAAATGCCTTGGCGTGCCGATGTCGATGCTCTTTGCCCATTCCGATGCGCCGGTGCGGGAACATGGCTATATCGTGCGGGCGGGATCGCGCCGCCCCATGGGATCAGGAGAAGAAGGTCTGATCGAAGAGTTGCTGTCGCCAGACCTGACGGATGATTTTGAAATGGTGCATTCCACCTTTCAGCCCCATTCAAAGATGCAACAGCCTGCTGATCGTCCCACGCAAGAGCTGGGCTATATGATCTCGGGGAAGCTGGATCTGGTGATTGATGGCAAGGGCTTTACCGTAGGGCCGGGCGACAGTTTCCGCATCAAGCACCAGCCCTACCAATGGGCCAACCCCTATGATGATGCAGCCGTCGCGGTCTGGGTCATCGCGCCGCCAGTGTATTAAGGCGGTGTCTGTGGGATGAGTTTTGAAGCATGGACCATATTTGCCCTGTTCTGGGTCGTTTTTGTCACCACGCCGGGGCCAAATGCGGTGAATTGCATCAGCAACGGCATGATGCTCAGCTTGCCAAAGGCAATGCTGGGGGTGCTGGCAATCCTGACCCAGGCGACGCTGTTTTTGCTGCTCTCGGCGTTGGGTGTCACGGCGCTGATCGCGGCCGCGCCGCTGTGGTTCTTTGTGGCCAAGATCATTGGCGCCGGATTTCTGATACTCATGGGGCTGCGCAGTTGGCGCAATGCGACCAAACCGGCCCCGGCCGTAGAGCGCCCGGCGCGCCATGTCTATTTGCATGCTCTGGCAGTGGCCACGATCAATCCCAAGAGCGTCGCTGGGTACCTGGCCGCCTTTTCCCAGTTTGTGCAGCCTGATGTACCGATCTGGCAGCAGATGGGGGGCATTATGCCCACCGCCCTGGGGCTGACCGCGCTCAGCTATACCGGCTTTACCCTGCTGGGATTTGTCATGGGGCGGGCGGCGTTGAAGGCGGTGTTCAACACCTGGATCCGCCGGGGGCTGGCGCTGTGTTTTATTGTCTACGGTATGTTGCTGGGGGCCAGTAGCGCACCACAACTGGAGGAATTTCGATGACAACAGGCATAACCAAAGGCGCCTGCCTCTGCGGTGATATCACCTTTGCAACCGGGGCCAGGCCGCAGGGGGCTTCGATGTGCCATTGTAGCCAGTGCCGCAAACAGTCCGGCGGCATCTGGTCCTCGGCCTATGTCAAAGACGATGACCTGACCATTTCCGGCCCGGTCAGTTGGTTTGAGGCCAGCCCTCAGGCCAAACGCGGCTTCTGCGCCCGGTGCGGATCCTATTTGTTCTGGAAGGCCCACGATGAGGATACCACGAGTTTTGCCCTTGGCGCTGTCGAGCCCCCCAGTGGGCTGAAGATCGAAAAGCACATCTTTGTTGGTGACAAGGGTGATTTCTACGACATCGCTGATGGCGTTGCGCAACAAGACTAACCGGGAGAGAGCAAACATGTCCGAGAGCACAGACAAGGCCCGCCTGCCAAGCAAGGCCCGCGTGGTGATCATTGGCGGCGGTGTGGTCGGGGCCTCATCGCTGTATCATCTGGCCAAAAAGGGCTGGGGCGATTGCGTCTTGTTGGAAAAGAACGAGCTGACGGCCGGATCGACCTGGCATGCGGCGGGCAATGTGCCGACCTTCTCGACCTCCTGGTCGATCATGAACATGCAGCGCTATTCGACCGAGCTTTATGCCCGTCTGGGCGAAGAGGTCGATTATCCGATGAACTATCACCAGTCCGGCTCTATCCGGTTGGCCCATAGCAAAGAGCGGATGCAAGAGTTTGAGCGTGCGCGCTCCATGGGGCGGTATCAGGGCATCGCGATGGAAATCTGGACGCCAGAGCAGGCCAAGGAACGCTATCCCTTTCTGGAAACTCATGATCTGCAAGGCGTGCTGTTTGACCCGTCGGATGGCGATATTGATCCGGCGCAGCTTACCCAGGCTTTGGCCAAGGGGGCCCGAGACATGGGCGCAAGAATTTTCCGCTTCTGCCCTGCGACCGGGGTGACGCAGAATGCGGATAAGACCTGGATTGTCCATACGGATCAGGGGGATATTTCCTGTGATTATGTGGTCAATGCGGCGGGCTACTATGCGCAGCGCGTGGGCGAATGGTTCCGCCCCTATGGCGGGCGGCAGGTGCCGATGATGGTGATGAGCCATCAATACCTTCTGTCGGAAGAGGTGCCAGAGGTCGAGGCCTGGACCAAGGCCAATGGCGGCAAAAAGCTGCCTCTCTTGCGCGATGTTGATGTGTCCTACTACCTGCGGCAGGAAAAACACGGTTTCAACCTTGGCCCCTATGAACCCAATTGCCGCGCCCATTGGCTGAGCGAAGCAGATCCGATGCCAGAGGATTTCTCGTTTCAGCTGTGGAACGATGATCTGGACCGCATCGAGGATATCGTCACCGACGCGATGGAGCGGGTGCCACTGATGGCGCAGTCCGGCGTGGCGCGGGTGATCAATGGACCGATCCCCTACGCGCCTGATGGGCTGCCGCTACTGGGGCCGATGCCTGGCGTCGATAATGCGTTTGAGGCCTGCGTCTTTACATTTGGTATCGCCCAGGGCGGCGGGGCAGGCAAATGTCTGGCGGAATGGATCGTCGACGGCCAGACCGAATGGGACATGTGGGCCGTCGATCCGCGCCGCTACACCGATTACACTGACTCCGATTACTGTGTGCAAAAGGGGATGGAGGTCTACGGCAACGAATATGCCATGCATTTCCCGCATCACGAATGGCCTGCGGGCCGGGATAAGAAGCTCAGCGCTGTGCATGATCGTGTTACTGCGCTGGGCGGTGTCATGGGGGCCTATAACGGTTGGGAGCGCGCAAACTGGTTTGCCAAGCCGGGCGACGACACATCCGAGGCGGCAACCCAGACCTGGGGGCGCTCTGGTCCCTGGCAGCAGCGTATCCGCGAAGAATGCGAAGCGGTGCGCGATCACGTGGGCGTGCTGGACCTGCCGGGCTTTTCCCGCTTCAATCTTGCGGGCACCGGGGCTGCCGCGTTTCTGCGCGGGCTGGTGACCGGGGGCCTGCCCAGGATCGGCCGAATGAACCTGGTGTATTTTGCCGACAGCCGGGGTCGTATCCTGACTGAGATGTCCTGCATCCGCCACGCCGAAGACCACTTTACCATGATCACAGCGGGCAGCGCCCAGTGGCATGACTATGACATCCTGCGCAAAGCGCTGCCTGCGGGGATCAGCCTGACGGATCATACCGCTGAATTTGGCACCATGATCGTCACTGGCCCCAAGGCGCGCGATCTGTTCGCTGGCCTGTCGGATGCGGATCTCACCCTCGGGTGGCTGACCCATCAACAGGCGACTGTCGCCGGCCAGCCTGCCTTGTTGGCGCGGGTCTCCTTTGCGGGGGAACTGGGCTGGGAGGTACACTGCGCCAATGCGGACCAGCCTGCGATCTATGCCGCCATTCTGCAGGCAGGTGCCAAACCCTTTGGCATGTATGCGCTGAATTCGCTGCGGATTGAAAAGGGCTATCGCAGCTGGAAGGGCGATCTTTCCACTGACTATTCGCTGATGGAAGGCGGTCTGGGCCGGTTTGTCAAACTCGACAAGCCGCAGGATTTCCCCGGCAAGGCGGCGATCCAGAAAGAACAGCAGCAGGGGCGGCAAAAGGCCTTTGTCACGCTGGTGGTCGACGCGGAAGATGCGGATGCGCCCTATATGTCCTGTATCTGGAAAGATGGTGTGATCGTGGGAGAGACCACATCGGGGGACTGGGGCTACCGGGTCAACGCCTCGATCGCGCTGGGAATGGTACGTGCCGATCTGGCGGTTCCGGGCACCGCGCTGGAGGTGGAGATATACGGCACGAAATGCCGCGCCGTGGTACAGGAAGACAGGCCGCTTTGGGATCCCGAAAACGATCGTTTGCGGGCCTGAACGGGCTTTGGTAGCAGGGCCTGTATCGTCATGGAGGCCTTGCCTGTGAATATGTTTCAGGCACTCAAGGGTGCGCGCTTTCGCGGCTCTATCGGGTGGGGCTAGCGGGCGGTGGCCCGGGTTTGTGAAAGGACAAGATACATGGAAATAACCCTGTTGGACGGCTCGATTGGCCAGGAAATTGTTAAACGTTCCGGCGACCGTCCGACGCCGCTTTGGTCTACATCTGTGATGCTGCACAAGCCAGAGCTGGTGGGGGCGGTCCATCGCGACTATTTTGCCGCCGGGGCGACGGTGGCCACCGCCAATACCTATGCGGTGCACCGCGACCGTCTGGTGCGCGCCGGGCTTGAAGACCAGTATGAAGCGCTGCTGGCCATGGCGATGACCCAGGCTGAAGCCGCCCGCGATGCCCATGGCACGGGGCGCATCGCGGCTGCCCTGGGGCCGCTCGGGGCCTCTTATCGCCCCGATCTGTTGCCCCCGCTGGCCGAGGTGCAAAGGCTCTTTGCCGAACAGGTACGCCTGCTGGACGCAAGGGCCGATCTGTTTATGCTGGAAACCGTTTCCTCGTTGGATCACGCCCGTGGTGCCCTGATGGCCTGCAGGGCAACCGAAAAACCGGTCTGGCTGGCGGTTTCGGTTATGGATGAGGATGGCACTCGGCTGCGTTCAGGTGAACCGGTGCGGGAGCTCGCTGATCTGGTTGAGGCCTTGCAACCCGCTGCGGTGCTGATCAATTGCTCGCTGCCCGAGGTGATTGCCGCCGGGCTGGAAATCATCAAGACCTTTGGCAAGCCCTTTGGGGCCTTTGCCAATGGCTTTACCCGCATTACCGAAGGCTTCTTGCAAGAGGCCCCTACCGTAGAGGCGCTGGAGCAACGTCATGATATGGGACCCGCCGAATATGCTGCCTTTGTCATGACCTGGGTGGCGCAGGGCGCAACAATTGTTGGCGGCTGCTGCGAAATCGGCCCGGCGCATATTGCCGAAATAGCGCGGCAACTGCGACAGGCCGGGCATCAGATCGTCTGAACCCCTGCGCAAGAAAGGCGGCATTCATGGGCAAGCAAGCGGAGAAACAGCAGCGTGCCGGCACGTCTCGGGTCTGGTGCGTGGATATTCTGCTGGCCGATGGGTTTGTGCTGACCGAGATGGCCGCTGTGGCCGATACGCTGCGCATCGCAAATCGGGTTCTGGCCCAGCCGCCTTTTCGGATCTGCATGCGCTCTGTCCGGGGGGGGCAGCTGTCCTGCCGGGCCGGGCTGTTGGTTGATACTCAGGCCCTTGCGGATCGCCCCGAGGCGGATTTTGCCTTTGTTCTGGGGAATACCGATCCTGATCACCCCGATCTGTCACTGGCGTCGGTGATAGAAAGCTATACCAACCGGGGCGCGCAGGTTTATCTATTGGCCGAGGCGGCGGCGCGCCATCTGAAAGATCGCGGCGGGTCTGGCGCCACGCATTGGGAAAACGCCGCCCTGCTGCGCGAACGCCTTGGCCTGTTCGAAGCGAGCCAGGCCCTGGCCAGCACCGATGGTCCGGTGATCACCTGTGCCGGCATGGGCGCGACCACCGATATCGTGTTGGCGCTGATTGGCCGACTGACCTCGGCGGCGGTGCAGATGAGCGTAGCCAATATCATGCTGCATGAACAGGTGCGCGACCCGGCTTCTTTACAGCCCTATTCGGGGGCCCAATCCAGCCTGACCGGTGACCGCGATCTGGATCACTGCATGCGCCTGATGCAGACCAATATCGAGGATCCGCTGCCCATCGGCAGTATTGTCGCCGAGTTGGGCGTTTCCCCCCGGTCGCTGGAGCGCAAGTTCAAGACCAGCCTTGGTACCACGCCCAATGGGTTCTACCGTGAAATGCGGCTGAACAAGGCCAATAACCTGTTGCTCAACACCAGCCTGAGCCTGCGCGAGATTGGCCTTGCCTGTGGGTTCCCCAACGGGTTTTCATCGCTCTACAAATCCGTCTTTGGCATCACGCCCCATGCCCTGCGCAAACAGCGCCGTAATGGCGGCAATGGCCATAAGGAAATGTGAGCTCACAGGGAAACTTGCGGGATAGCTGACGTTTTTGATGCCTTTTCTGGCGCCAGGCGGTGGTAATCTGGTGCCAGTCGGTTTTATCGGAGGCATGATATGCACGATCTTCCTGCCCAGGCCCGTGTGGTCATCATCGGGGGTGGCGTTATTGGCTGCTCGGTTGCTTATCACCTGGCCAAGCTCGGTTGGCAGGATGTGGTGCTGCTGGAACGCAAGCAACTGACCTCTGGCACCACCTGGCATGCCGCCGGTCTGATTGCCCAGCTGCGCGCCACCGCGAATATGACCAAACTGGCGAAATACAGCCAAGAGCTCTACGGCGCGCTGGAAGAGGAGACCGGTGTTGCCACCGGGTTCAAGCGCTGCGGGTCGATCACCGTGGCCCTAACGCAGGAGCGCCGCGAAGAGATCTTTCGCCAGGCGGCCATGGCGCGGGCCTTTGGCGTGGATGTCGAAGAAATCTCTGCGCAAGAGGTCAAGGCCCGCTATGCGCATCTGAACACGCGCGACGTCACCGGCGGCGTCTGGTTGCCCAAGGATGGCCAGGGCGACCCTGCCAATATCGCGCTGGCCCTGGCCAAGGGCGCACGTCAGCGCGGCGCCCTGGTGAAGGAACGCACGAAGGTCACTGGCGTGACCAAACAGGGACGCCGGGTGACGGGCGTTGACTGGGTTAGCGATGATGGCGCGGCCCATGGGCATATCAAGGCTGACATGGTGGTGAACTGTGCCGGCATGTGGGGCCACGAAGTTGGCCGCATGGCCGGCATCAACGTACCGCTGCATGCTTGTGAACACTTCTACATCGTGACCGAGGCCATCAAGGGCCTGACCCAGCTGCCGGTGCTGCGGGTGCCGGATGAATGTGCCTACTACAAGGAAGATGCGGGCAAGATGCTGCTGGGCGCCTTTGAAGCCAAGGCCAAGCCCTGGGCCATGGCGGGCATTCCTGACGGGTTCGAATTTGACCAGCTGCCGGAAGATTTTGACCACTTCGAACCCATTCTGGAAAACGCTTGTAACCGGATGCCCATGCTGGCCGAGGTCGGCATCCACACCTTTTTCAACGGCCCCGAGAGCTTTACCCCCGACGATGCCTACCATCTGGGCCTGGCACCTGAGATGGACAATGTCTGGGTGGCGGCGGGTTTCAACTCGATTGGTATTCAATCGGCCGGCGGCGCGGGCATGGCGCTGGCGCAGTGGATGGATGCGGGCCAGAAACCCTTTGATCTGGGCGATGTCGACATCAGCCGCATGCAGCCCTTTCAGGGCAATAAACACTACCTGTTTGAGCGTTCACAAGAAACGCTGGGGCTGCTCTATGCGGATCACTTCCCCTATCGGCAAAAGGCCACAGCGCGCGGGGTGCGACGCACGCCTTTCCATCACCAGCTGCTGCAGCAGGGGGCGGTCATGGGCGAATTGGCCGGTTGGGAACGTGCCAACTGGTTCGCCAATGAGGGGCAGAAGGCGGAGTATGAATACAGTTGGAAACGGCAGAACTGGTTTGAAAACGCGGCAGCGGAACACCGCGCCGTGCGGGAAAATGTCGGCATGTATGACATGTCCTCCTTTGGCAAGATCCGGGTCGAAGGCCCTGATGCCGAGGCCTTTCTCAACCATGTCTGTGGGGCGAACCTGTCGGTGCCTGTGGGCAAGATTACCTATACGCAGTTTCTCAATACCCGCGGCGGCATCGAGGCGGATGTCACCGTCACCCGGCTGAGCGAGACCACCTATCTGGTGGTCACTCCGGCGGCCACGCGGCTGGCGGATGAGGTCTGGATGCGGCGGCACCTTGGCGATTACCGCGTGGTGATTACCGATGTGACGCCGGGCGAAGGCGTGCTGGCCGTGATGGGGCCCAATGCCCGCAAACTGCTGCAACGGGTCTCTCCCAATGATTTTTCCAACGCGGTGAACCCCTTTGGCACCGCGCAAGAGATCGAGCTGGGCATGGGCCTGGCCCGTGTCCACCGGGTGACCTATGTGGGGGAACTGGGCTGGGAAATCTACGTCAGCGCCGATATGGCGGGCCATGCCTTTGAAACGTTGCATGCGGCGGGGCAGGATCTGGGGCTAAAGCTCTGCGGTATGCATATGATGGACAGCTGCCGGATCGAAAAAGGCTTTCGCCATTTTGGCCATGACATTACCTGCGAAGACCATGTGATCGACGCGGGCCTTGGCTTTGCGGTGAAAACCGACAAGCCAGATTTCATTGGCCGCGCAGCGGTGTTGGACCGGCGCGAAACTGGCCCAAAGGCGCGGATGGTGCAATTCATGCTCAATGATCCGGAACCGCTGCTCTATCACAATGAACCGGTGCTGCGGGATGGTGAAATCGTTGGTTATATCGCATCGGGCAATTATGGTCATACGCTGGGCGGCGCGATTGGCCTGGGCTATGTGCCCTGCGAAGGCGAGAGCGCAGCAGAGGTGCTGGCCTCGGCCTATGAAATTGACGTCATGGGAACACGGGTCCGTGCCACGGCGTCGCTGAAACCGATGTATGACCCCAAATCGGAGCGGGTGAAGCTTTGACCAGCTCTACCCATTTGATTTTGCATGTTCTTGCTGCGTAGTGCAGGGATTCGCTTTGGCGCAGCATACGCTAGCTGGGCAGATGTGGACGGGTCAGAAACATGATTGCCGGGTTTGAAACGCCACTGGTGCGGATCGTTTCCTGCAGGGTTGCTGCGCGGCAATGGGCCACCACCTGGTCGCTGTGTTCAGCCCGCGACACGATGTCGATGGTCACCTCTTGCGCCAGCCCGGCCTGTGTCAGCGCCTTTGTGATCTCAGCTGCCGCGCCGACGCCCATGTAGATGGCCATGCGGGTGCCGGGTTGCAACTGGGCAATCCAATTGGCATTCCCGGCGGCCTTCTGCGTCTGTCCGGTGGCCAGCACCAGGGTGTCGCAGGTGCCGCGCTCTGTCAGAAACCCGCCAAGCGCGGCCGAGGCGGCACTGGCGGCGGTCACACCGGCCACGATTTCATAGGGGATATTGGCGACGCTCAGGGCATCAACTTCTTCAGCACCGCGGGCAAAGACGCCGGGATCGCCGCATTTCAACCGCACAACCCGCTTGCCCTGCCCGGCAACTGCCACCAGCGCGGCGCAGATCTTGTCCTGCGTCCAGTGGTGCTGGCCGGGGGCCTTGCCGACATAGATGCGTTCTGCCCGCGCCGGGGCAAGAGCCAGCACTTCGGGATCCACCAGCCTGTCATAAAAGATCACATCGGCGGCCTGCAGGCGGCGCAGCCCCCGCAGGGTGATCAGATCGCAGGCTCCCGGCCCAGCCCCAACCAGAGCCACGGTCCCGGCCTGTTGCCGCCCTTTGCGGTGGAGCCGTCGCGCTGGCTTATCCGGCCAGTCAAGCAACCAGCTCAGAGGATTTGCACTGCGTGGCCAAAGCGGAGGCGCTGATTGGGGCAGGCGCGGTAGCAGCGGGCCGTAATAACCGCTGATCTTGGACCAGATCTCGGCCAGTTTCTGCCCCGAACGCGGACGACTGGAGGCGGGCTGCAGGGGAAGGGTCTTCATAGCGAACTCCGATTTTGGCTGTGGCGCTGCTGCCAAAGTTTGGTTGCCAGCGTTGTTGCTGCGGGAAGTGTGGGGGCGGCTTGCAGGCTCCATAGTGCGAGGGCAGCGGTGCCGGTCACGGTGGTCCGGGCAAAGGCATCATCCTGCGCGCCGGACCAGATGGCCCCCAGGTCCAGCGGGTGATCCGGCTCATGCAGGCGGCGGGCATCATCCTGCAGCAGCGGCGCGGCGCGGGCATCCAGTTCTGTGCCCTTGCGGCGGCCAAAGAGGATGATTTCCTTGCCGGGGTGGCGTTCAAATTCGCCGCCGCCACCCTTGATGACCAGCAGATCCTGATCCCCCAGCAGTACAGCTGCCCGCGATTGCAGCCCGCGATAGGTGGGATGAAACACCCCCTGCACCGAAACCGGCGCGGCCAGCGGGTTCCACATGCGCAGCACCGTGTTGATACAGCTGCGCAGGCCAAAGGTATCGCGCAGTCGCAGCAGGTCAAAGGCTGCAGGGTTCAGAAGTTCCAGCGGGGTATAGCTCAGGCCTCCTCCTTCTAGCGGCAGTTCTTGCAGGGCGCGGCGCAGATCGGCGGTGCCGCCTTGATGCGAATTCCAGCCATGCAGCGCCACCCGGTAGCCCGCCTGTGCCACCAGTTTGGCTGCCAGCAGAAACAGCGGCGCGCCACGGGTGCGCCCGGCGGCATAGCAGGGCCAGTCGAGATCTGCCCCTTTCACGGTATCTGGCAGCCGGGTGGCGGCGCGCAGCGCGGCGGTGAAACCCGCGATCTCGCTGTCGGTTTCGCCACGCAGGCGCAGCACCATCAGCAGGGCACCCAGGGCTTCAGGGGCGGCTTTGCCCGCCAGAATCAGGGCCATGGCCGCCTGGGCTTCGGTCTGGGTCAGGGGGCGGGCGCGGCCCTTGCCCTGGGCCACGATGCGGACAAAGGGTGCCAGGGTCATTCGGCGGCCATCGCGACACTGTACTGCGCGATCAGGCTGGTCAACTCGGGTTTGCAGGATCCGCAGCTGGTGCCGGCGCAGGTCGCCTCCCCCAGAGCCTGAACCGTCGTGGCCCCGGCAGCAATCGCGGCGCGCAGGGTATTGACGCCCACATTCATGCAGGCGCAGACGCTGGCACCCGGGTCGGGCTGATCGCTGCCGCTGCGCCCGGCCAGCGCCTGCAGCGGTGGCGTTTCACTGCCAATCAGCGAGATGGCAAAGGCACGGGCCAGCGACACTGGTTCGGGCCCGGCAAAGAACAGACCTGCCAGGGTCTCCCCCCGATAAAAGGCCAGCCGGGTCTGGCGCTGATGCGGATCGCTCACCTCGGTGACCTCGCAGTCGGCCATATTCAGCAGATCCTGCGCCAGTCCCTGCCAGCTTGGCGGGGTCTCTTGCCCGGCAAATTCGCCCTGCCATCCGGTCAGCGATCGGGCGATGGCGCCATAGACCCCACCAGGCCGAAGCGGCGAGACAGAGGCGGCAAACCCATACCAGGCGGCAGTGAATTTCTGCGCCGAAACCGCGATGAGCTTGGAGGCAGGCTGCCCCGATATCGGGTCGGTGATCGACGGCACAAGCGCATTGATGCAGCCACCCGTGCTGTTCTGGCGGGTCCAGTGCATCGGCGCAAAGAGCTGCCCCCGTGTACCCCGATCAGTGATCAGCGCCCGTAGAACTGCCTGGCCATAGCCGGTTTTCAAATGTACCAGATCACCTGCCTGCAGCGCCAGATCGGAGGCATCACCGGGGTGGATTTCGACATAAGGTTCGGCCAGATGCGCGCCCAGACGTGGTGCCTTGCCGCTGCGGGTCATGGTATGCCACTGGTCACGGTTGCGCCCGGTATTGAGTGTCAGATCAGATCCCTGCCTGCGCACCGGCGCGCGGACCGCCACCATGCGGGCCTTGCCGTCGGCGTGGTAAAACCCGCCATCCGCAAAGAAGCGTTTGTCGTTTTGCGGCCATTGGGTGGGCAGCAGATTGGCGTAGTCAACATCGGCAAAGATGCTGAGATCAAGATCGCAGCCAAAATCCGCAGTGGCAGACCCAAGGGCGACATATTCGGCAAAGATTTCCGCCGGGCCAGTGTAGTCGAAGGCCTTGCCCCAGCCCATGCGACTGGCGAGATCGCAGATGATCTGCCAGTCAGGCCGCGATGCGCCGGGGGCGGGCAGAAAGGCGCGTTGCCGCGAGATCCGGCGTTCGGAATTGGTGACGTTGCCGTCCTTTTCGCCCCAGCCTGTGGCGGGCAATAAAACAGTAGCGAGATCGCCGGTGTCGGTGCGCGCCATGATGTCAGAGACGGCAACAAAGGGCACCTTGGCAATGGCTGCCACGACCCCATCGGCATCGGGCATGCTGACGGCGGGATTGGTGGATATCACCCAGAGCGCCTTGATCTTGCCACTGGCGCAGGCCTGAAACAGATCGACGGCCTTGAGACCGGGCTGGGCGCAGATCGTCGGGCTTTGCCAAAAGGATTGTACGCTGGCGCGGTGATCAGGGTTTTCGATATCCAGGTGGTTGGCCAGTATATTGGACAATCCGCCAACCTCGCGCCCGCCCATGGCATTGGGCTGGCCAGTCACCGAAAAGGGGCCGCACCCCGGTTTGCCGATCCGCCCGGTGGCAAGGTGGCAGTTCAGGATCGCGTTGACCTTGTCGGTGCCACAGCGGGATTGATTGACCCCCTGCGAATAGACCGTGACAACCTTTTGGGTGCCTGCCCAAAGCTGGTAAAACTGCGCCAGCTCTGCCTGCGTCAGGCCGCTGTCCAGCGGATCGTTTAGACGGGCCTGGGCCAGGGCGGGCGCAAAGCCGGAAACATGCCTTTGCAGGTAATCCTGGTTCAGCTGGCCAGTGTCAGCCAGATGGGCCAGCAATCCGTTGAACAGCGCCACATCGCCATCCGGCACAATCCGCAGGTGCAGGTCAGCAAGCGCGGTGGTTGCGGTCTTGCGGGGGTCGATGTTCACCACCTTCAGGCCGGGTCTTGCGGCTTTGGCAGCGGCAATGCGCTGATGCAGCACCGGGTGGCACCAGGCCAGGTTGGATCCAACCAGCACGATCAGATCGGCCTCTTCCAGATCTTGGTAGCTGCCCGGAACGGTATCACTGCCAAAGGCGCGTTTATGCCCCGCCACCGAAGAGGCCATGCAAAGCCGGGAATTGGTGTCGATATTGGCTGATCCGATAAAGCCCTTCATCAGTTTGTTGGCAACATAGTAGTCTTCGGTCAGCAATTGCCCCGAGACATAAAAGGCAACGCTGTCGGGGCCGTGGTCCCGAATGGCTGTGCTGAATTTATCTGCCATCAGGTCAAGCGTTTCGTCCCAGGTGGCATCCTGGCCTTTGATCCGGGGGGTCAGAAGCCGCCCTTCAAGATCAATAGTCTGGCCCAGGGCGGCGCCTTTTGAACAAAGCCGCCCAAAGTTGGCGGGATGTTCGGGGTCGCCTTTGATGGTGCCATCCACCCCGGCAAGCACGCCGCAGCCGACGCCACAATAGGGACAGGTGGTCCGGGTCAGAGCCGGGGCTACGGCCTGAGTTAGGGGCTGATCCAGATCCTGACGGCCTGTCATGCGACAGCTCGCTGTTGCAGGAAATCGGCATCCAGCAGGATGCGACCTCCGGTGACCTTGGCGGGATAGGTGGCGACCTGTCCCTCATCCGCGCCCTGCGCCACGCCGGTCTCCAGTGAGATGACCCAGTTGTGCAGCGGGCAGGTCACGGCCTTGCCATGCACGATACCATCGGCCAAGGGGCCGTTTTTATGCGGGCAGGCATTGTCGAGCGCAAAGACCTCATCCCCGGCGGTGCGAAAGATGGCAACGCAGCCATGCGGGGTTTTCACCAGACGCGCCCCGCGTTGGGGCACCTCTTCCAGGGCGGCGATATCGATCCAGTTGCTCATTCGGCGGCCTCCAGCGTGAGATTGGCAAGGGGTATATAGGGGGCAGATTTGACAACCTGCTGCGCCCAGGGGTCCTTACGGTAGATGGTCTGTGACAGATCAAACCGGGCCACCAGCGCAGCGCGGGTATCGAGATCGGCGATCTGCGCCTGGATCCAGTCAAGCCCGACCTTGTCCATCCATTTGTAGATCCGGTCCAGATATCTGGCGTTCTCGCGATAGGACTGCGTGACGGCCTTGACCACATCCATGACCTCTGCCTCGGTTGCCACCTGACACAGCAGCGAGGTCTCGCGCACATCCATGCCGGCCGCGCCGCCAATGCTGATCTGATAACCGCTGTCGACGCAGACAATGCCAATGTCCTTGCAGGTGGCTTCGGCGCAGTTGCGTGGGCAGCCAGACACCGCCAGCTTCAGCTTATGCGGTGTCCATGAGCCCCAAAGCGCCTTTTCCAATTGGATGCCCAGCCCGGTGCTGTCCTGGGTGCCAAAACGGCAGTGATCACTGCCAACACAGGTCTTCACCGTGCGCAGCCCCTTTGAATAGGCATGCCCCGAGACCATGCCAGCCTGGTTCAGATCATGCCAGATGGCGGGAAGGTCTTCGTTTTTGACGCCCAAGAGATCAATGCGCTGACCGCCGGTGACCTTGACCGTGGGCACCGCGTATTTCTCCGCCGCATCGGCAATGGCGCGCAATTCATCCGGGGTGGTGATGCCGCCCCACATGCGTGGAACCACGCTAAAGGTGCCGTCTTTCTGGATATTTGCGTGTTTGCGCTCGTTTACATAACGCGACTGTGGATCGTCTTCATAGTCCAGCGGCCAGTCGGCCAAGAGGTAGAAGTTCAGCGCCGGGCGGCAAACATGGCAGCCACAGGGGGTTTTCCAATCGCAGGCCTGCCAGACTGCGGGCAGGGATTTCAGCTCTTGGCTTTTGATCATGCGGCGCAGATCTTCGTGGGTCATATCGGTGCAGCCACAGACAGGCTGGGCGGTTGGCAGGACAAAGTCATCCCCCAGAGTGACGGAGAGCACCTGTTCCACCAGCCCGGTGCAGGTTCCACAAGAGGCCGAAGCCTTGGTCTGGCTGCGCAACGCCCCGATATCTGTGGCGCCAGCGGCAATTGCATCCTCGATCTGTCCTTTGCAAATGCCGTTGCAGCCACAGATTTCCGCATCACGCGGTAAGGCTGCAACGGCTGAGAGCGGGTCCGAGGGGGCGCCTCCCTGATAGGCGGGGCCAAAGATCACCGTGTCGCGCATATCCGAGATATCGGTCTTGTCGCGGATCAGGCCAAAGAACCAATTGCTGTCGCTGGTGTCGCCATACATTACCGCGCCGACGATACAGTCGTCTTCAATCAC
Organism: Pseudophaeobacter sp.; assembly: GCF_048267565.1. Taxonomy (NCBI): domain Bacteria; kingdom Pseudomonadati; phylum Pseudomonadota; class Alphaproteobacteria; order Rhodobacterales; family Roseobacteraceae; genus Pseudophaeobacter; species Pseudophaeobacter sp. Next base: position 422,658 of record NZ_JBLWXG010000002.1, read on the forward strand.
CAGGCGACGGTAGACGCCACGGGCGGGATCGCGGAATACGATGTCTTCGCGCCCTTCGCCACTTGCAAAATCACCGGCACTGAACAGATCACAGCCGGTGACCTTCAGCTTGGTCGACAGCTCCTTGGGGGTGAAAACCGCAGGCGTCTCCATCAGGCTATGGGCCAGCACCTTGGCCTGGTCATAAAGCGGTGCCACCAGACCAAAGAGCTGACCATCAAATTCAACACATTCGCCAACCGCAAAGATATCGGGGTCCGAGGTCTGCAGCTGAGCGCCAACCTCGATGCCGCGCGCCACCTCCAGCCCGGCGTCGGTGGCCAGACGGGTTTCGGGGCGGATGCCTACGGCCATGACCACCAGATCGGCCTCCAGCCTTTCGTTATCTTCCAGCAGCACAGCTTCGACCTTGCCCTCGCCGATGATCGCCTTTGTCGAGGCGCGGCATTTCACCGTGATGCCGCGCTTTTCCAGATCGCGTCGCAGCAGAAACCCGGCGGCCTCGTCCAGCTGGCGCTCCATCAGATGGCCCATCAGATGCAGCACGGTCACCTCCATGCCGCGTTCGGCCAGGCCGGCGGCGGCTTCCAGCCCCAGCAGCCCGCCGCCAATGACCACGGCCTTGCCGCCGGTCTCTGCGGCCTGGATCATGGCATTGGTGTCATCCAGATCGCGGTAGGTGATGACGCCGGGCAGGTCCTTGCCCTGCACCGGAATGATAAAGGGCGCCGAGCCGGTGGCGATCAGCAGCTTGTCGTAGGAAGTCGTGCCCTTGGTGCTGGCGACGGTTTTGGCCTGGCGGTCAATGGCGGTGACATGGGTGCCAAAGTGGCAGGTCACATTGTTGACCTCATACCAGTCGGCGTCATGGGTGACGATATCCTCATAGGTTTTTTCACCCGACAGCACCGGCGACAGCATGATCCGGTTGTAGTTGCCGCGCTCTTCGGCGTTGAACAGGGTGACGTCAAAATCAGCGTTGCTCTCAAAGAGATGTTCCAACACGCGGCCAGATGCCATGCCCGCACCGATAACAACAAGTTTCTGGGTCATGTCTTACTCCGCCGCGATGTTTGTGGGTTTTGATTTGGGTTTGGCGCCGTGCTCGTATTCTTCCAGAAAGTCGAGAACCTCGGCGCGGTAGTTATAATAATCGGGGTGCTCCAGCAGCGCCTTGCGGGTGCGCGGGCGGGGCAGTTTGACCTGGGTGATTTTACCAATTGTGGCCTGTGGGCCATTGGTCATCATCACCACCCGGTCGGCCAGCAGGATTGCCTCGTCCACATCATGGGTGACGCAGATCGCGGTTACTTTGGTGCGCGACCAGACCTCCATCAGCACCTCTTGCAATTCCCAGCGGGTCAGGCTGTCGAGCATGCCAAAGGGTTCATCCAGCAGCAGCAGTTTGGGGGACAGGGCAAAGGCCCGTGCAATGCCGACGCGCTGGCGCATGCCGTTGGACAGACCCGAGGCCTGTTTATCCATGCTGTCGGCCAGGCCAACCCGTTCGAGATAGTATTCCACCACATCCTGGCGCTCCGCCTGGCTGGCACTTGGATAGACCCTATCTACCCCAATAGAGACGTTTTCCTTGGCAGATAACCAAGGAAACAGGTTCGGCGACTGAAACACCACAGCGCGTTCGGGATTTGCGCCTTCAATGTGTTTTCCATCCAGCCGGATACCGCCTTTGGAAATTTCGTTCAGGCCAGCAGCCATGGTCAAAACCGTGGATTTACCGCAGCCGGAATGGCCGATCAGGCTGATGAATTCACCCTTCTTTACCTTCAGATCAAAGTCTTCCACCACGGTCAGCGGACCCTTGGGGGTTGGGTAGACCTTGTGCAGCTGTGAAAACACCAGATAGCGCTCTTCCAGCATGGTTTGTTGCGCTTTGGACAGGGCGGCAGGAACTCCATGGATGGGGGTGGCATCGGGCAACAGGCGGGTTTCCTCGATCTTGGCGGCGATGCCCACATCCATCAGATATTTGGTGACCTTGGCCCGCAGCGCCTTGAAGGTTGCATCGTCATTCATGGCGCCGCGATCCCGCGGGCGCGGGATATTGACGGTGACTGGATCAGCCAGGGTGCCATTCGGGTTCAACGGAATGATCCGGTCGGCCAGCAAAATAGCTTCGTCCACGTCATTGGTGATCAGAATGCAGGTCTTTTTCTCTTGCTCCCAGATCTCCAGGATCTCATCCGCCAGATTGGCACGCGTCAGCGCATCCAGCGCACTTAACGGCTCATCCAGCAGTAACATCTCCGGGTTCATCGCCAGGGCGCGGGCCACGGAAACCCGCTGCCGCATACCGCCGGACAGCTCGGCGGGGCGACGGGTGGTGGCATGGGAGAGGCCAACCATGCCGACGTAGTGGTCGATCTTGGCCTGGCGTTCAGTGGCTGACAGCTTGGGAAAGACCGCATCCACCGCCAGGCCGATATTGCCGCCCACGGTAAGCCAGGGCATCAGCGAGTAACTTTGGAACACCAGCCCGCGTTCGGGGCCGGGGGCGGTGATGGGCGCGCCCTTGAAGGTGACGCTGCCGGTGTCAGGCATTTCCAACCCGGCAACCAGGTTCATCAGGGTGGATTTCCCGGTGCCGGAAAATCCGAGGATGGCGACAAACTCGCCCTCGTTGACCTCGAGGTTGATGTCTTTCAGCACATCCACCCGGTTGGTGCCCTGACCAAAGCTCTTGGAGACGTTCTCGAACTTGAGGATACTCATTGGACTCACCGGTTTTCTGTGAAGGTGAACATGGACTGCAGGGCATACATCACCCGATCCAGCAGGAAGCCGATGATGCCGATGGTAAAGACGGCGACCATGATCTTGGCCAGCGACTGCGACGAGCCGTTCTGGAATTCATCCCAGACAAATTTGCCAAGGCCAGGGTTCTGCGCCAGCATTTCGGCGGCGATCAGCACCATCCAGCCAACCCCCAGCGACAAGCGCAGCCCGGTGAAGATCAGCGGTAGCGCCGAGGGCAGCACCAGCTTGGTGATCTTGGAATAGGTGCTCATCTTCAGCACTTTGGAGACGCTGATCAGATCCTTGTCGATGGAGGCCACCCCAAGCGCTGTATTGATCAGGGTGGGCCAGAGCGAACAGAGCGTGACGGTGATTGCCGAGACAAGGAAGGATTTTGAGAACATACCGTCATTGGTGGCGTAAACCGCCGAGACAACCATGGTCACAATCGGTAGCCAGGCCAGCGGGCTGACCGGTTTGAAAATCTGGATGATCGGGTTGATGGCGGCATTGGCAGTGGGCGACAGCCCGGCCATGATCCCCAGCGGAATGGCAATGGCAGACCCAATCAGAAAGCCAAAGAACACGGTTTTGATCGAGGTCCAGATCTGCTGGTAATAGGTGGGTTTGCCGGTATAGCTGCGCTGGCGCACCTTGTCGGGCTTGCCCTCGGCGATCAGCTTGGCGTTGCGGATATCCTGACGTTCATAAAAGGCATCGGCCTTGGCGCGGGCGCGCTGGGCATCGGCGTTCAGATTGCGGGCCTGGTCCCAGACCTGGGCCGGACCGGGAATGGCACCAAGCGAGGTTTGCACCTTGGGGGCCAGGGCGGCCCAGCCGGCGAGGAAGATCACAATGGCCAGCAGCGGCACCCCCAGTAGGCGCCAGATTTCCCCAACCTGCGCGCGCGGATTATCCCCCGCAGCCGCCTTTAGCATCGGCGTGATCCAGGCCAGGCCAAGCACTTTGAACCAGGTGTCTGCCTTGTTTATGCGGGTGAAGAGACGGGCTCGGCGGGCTTCGGCGTTCAGGGTATCTGGGTCAATGGCGGTCATGACAGGGGGCCTATGATCTGGAGAAATATGCAAAGCGAGTGCCCGCCGCGGTGACTGAAGCGCCCGGCGGCGGAGCGGGGACAGAGGGGGAATTAGTTCACGATGTCAGAGCCCGAGAGCGTCTGATCACCTTTGAGGCCAATCGGCAGGCTGTCGAGATAGGCGTTCGGGCTACGCCCGTCGTAGGCAATCCCATCGATGATATCTGCCGCCGGTGTTGGTGCCTTGTAGCCATCGCTGTCCCAGGGGAAATCGGCCTCATTTGCCTGATCGTCATCCACCAGCATGCGGGCGGCCTGTAGGTAGATATCGGGGCGGTAGACCGATTTGGCAGTGTCGTGGAACCAGGCATCTGTCTGCGCAGTGGCGATCTGACCCCAGCGGCGCATCTGTGTCAGGTACCAGATGGCATCGGAATAATAGGGGTAGGTCGCGTTGTGGCGGAAGAAGACGTTGAAGTCGGGGACCTCGCGGATGTCACCTTCTTCATATTCAAAGGTGCCCGTCATCGAATTGGCGATCACCGCCTCATCTGCACCCACATATTCGGACCGCGACAGGATCTCGACCGCTGCGGCGCGGTTGGCGTTATTGTCTGCGTCCAGCCAGATCGCTGCCCGGATCAGCGCCTTGGTCAGCGCCAGGGTGGTATTGGGGTTTTCTTCAACAAATTCAGCCGAAAGCCCAAAGACCTTTTCCGGGTTGTTTTTCCACAGCTCATAATCGGTGATCACCGGAACCCCGATGCCTTTGAACACCGCTTGCTGATTCCAGGGTTCACCAACGCAGTAGCCAAAGATGGTGCCCGCTTCCATGGTCGAGGGCATCTGCGGCGGTGGTGTCACGCTGAGAAAGACATCGGCACCGATCTGGCCGCTGACATCTTCGGGAGAGTAATAGCCGGGCTGCAAGCCACCCGCAGCAAGCCAGTACCGCAGTTCATAGTTGTGGGTCGAAACCGGGAAGACCATGCCCATTTTGAAGGGAATGCCCTGATCCTTGTAATCTGCCACCACCGGTGCCAGCGCGCTGGCGCTGATCGGGTGCTGCGGGCGGCCATCCTCCATCAGGGGAATATGGGGTTTCATCTGTTCCCAGACGCCATTGGACACGGTGATGCCATTGCCGTTCAGATCCATTGAAAAAGGTGTGACGATATGGGCCTCGGTGCCATAGCCGATGGTCGCCGCCAGCGGTTGACCCGCCAGCATATGGGCACCGTCCAGCTGGCCGTCGATCACCCCATCCAGCAGCACCTTCCAGTTGGCCTGCGCTTCCAGGGTGACAAACAGGCCTTCGTCTTCAAAATAGCCGTTTTCATAGGCCACGGCCAAAGGTGCCATATCGGTGAGCTTGATGAACCCAAGGGTGAGCTCGTCTTTTTCCAGGTCCAGCATATCGGCCAGGGCGGGGCTGGCGCAGAACGCGGTGGAGGCAATAAGCCATGTAAGAGTTTTCATTGCATTGGTCCCTCTGAAACAGAAAAGCCGCTCGATTGCTGCACGCGGGAGGAGGGGCGTGCACAATCGAGCGGCTTTGCTCTTGAATTTCGTGGTCGACAGCGTCGTCAACCTGATGGGGCATCGTTGCCTTGATTTGATTGTGCTAGCCAGGGGAGCGCGAATCTAGCAAAACCCACGCTGCGTTGCTGGGGTTTTTCTGCGATGCGGCATATGCCTAGTTTTTGAGCGGATTTTGCGCCGGAAAGTCGAATACCGCGCCGTTAAAAAAACCATCCGGCCCGAGAATCATTTCCCCCATGGTGGATGGAATGGCGCTGGGCTGGTGCTGCGCGCCCTCGGGTTTTTGCGAGGCCAGCGGCAGATTGACCCCCAGCGGTGTCAGGGCATCGCGGTACAGATCGGTGCGGAAACAGGCACGCGCAGTGGCCTCGGCCTCGGCGTGGTCAAGCCCATGCCATCTGGATAGAAACGCGGCAATCCAGCTGGCCTGGCTCAGCCAGGGGAAATTGGCCGCGCCCTGATAGAATCGCAAAAATCGGTCGGTCTGCCGGGGAGATTGCCCCAGCCGGGTGGTCAACCGCTGCGTCAGGGCCGGGTCGATGGCATGTTCGGGCAGGTCCAGATGCTGGCTGCGCGCCAGGATGCTGACCGCCAGCGGCGTGTTTTCTGGCTGATCCAGCCACTGGGCGGCCTTTGACATCGCGCGGATCATCGCCGCGCAGGTGGCGCTGTTCTCTGTCGCCCACTGGTGGCGCACGCCAAGAACCTTTTCTGGCGCAAATTCCCATATGCGTGATCCTGGCAGGATCATTGCCGCACCGCTTTGCTGGACGGCAACGGTGCCCCAGGGTTCGCCCACGCAGAACATGTCCAGCGCGCCACGGCACACCGCATCGGCCATTTTCGGCGGTGGCACGGTTACGATTTGGATCTGCTCTGCGCTGTAGCGGGGGGCCTGTGACAGCCAGGTCTCTAGCAGCATCCGGTGCATGGAAAAGGGAAAGGGCACGCCAATGCGCAGCGGCTGGGTCGTGGCGCTGAACAGCGCCTCGGATGTGGCCTCTGGGCTGCTGAAATTATTTTGCCAGCCGGTGGCCTGCATCCGGCGCTCCAGATCGGCAGAGACGCCAATAACCGTGCCATTCACCGAAAGCACCATCAGCGCATCAACCTGTGTCGTCACGCCGCCAAGGCCCAGCGACATCGCAATCGGCATCGGTGACAGCATATGGGCAAAGTCGATCTGCCCAAAGGCAAGCCGATCGCGCAGGGCCGACCATGAGGGCTGCTTCATCAGCTGCAGGTCCAGGCCTTCTTCGGCGGCAAAGGTCAATTCCTTGGCGATGATCAAGGGGGCGCAATCGACCAGAGGCAGGTAGCCGCAGTGTATTCGGGAACTCTTCATTGCAGCAGATCTGCGGCGGTGACCAGGGCGGTTGCCACATCGATCACCTTGCGCCCCTGATCCATCGCCGTCTTGCGCAGCAGGCTATAGGCCTCGTCTTCGGATATGTTGCGGGCGCTGATTAACAGGCCCTTGGCCCGGTCAATGGTCTTGCGGTCAGACAGCGCCTGCTTGGCGGCCTCCAGCTCTGATTGCATTTTGGCGATCATGGAAAACCGGGCAATTGCGGTTTCCAGCACGGGTTTGATGCGATCCTTTTGCAAGCCGTTCACCACATAGGCGCTGAGTCCGGCGGAAATGGCAGCCTGGGTCATGGCATTGTCCGTCTGGTCGACAAACATGGCAACAGGCCGGTTGCGCGCGTTGGAGACAAAGCACAGATGTTCCAGCGTGTCGCGATCAGGGTTGGCCAGATCAATCAGGATGATGTCGGGGTCCTGTTGTGTGAGGGTACGTTCCAGCGCCGCAGTCGTGGCAATGACAGTCGCTGTGGTCCAGCCGCCTTCCTTCAGCGCCTCCAGGATCTCTTGCGCCTTGGCGTGGTCGGCTTCCACCACGAGTATGTTCAAATCCTTGTGCACCCGGACTGGGTAGCCGCAAGGAGGGCGCAAAAGCGAGCCGCCGGGGCCCGTTGCCGGTATTTGGCCGCGAAACCGTAGGCGCTGCACAAAAATGCGTCAGTTTGTGGGGTGGGTGCCTGCAAACAGGACGTTTTGCGAATAGTTCAGCGGACGAGTGCTGACGCCCCAATGCGCTGATCTTCGCCCGCGTCTTAGTAAACGCCCTGCCACAGCCAAGAACGAATGGGCACCACCAGCGCGGCCCAGCAAGCCATCAGTAAAAATAATGAAAAACAGATTCCTGCCAATACACTATAAGTTTGCAAAAATAGATAATTCGGGATCGGTGCGTTTGTGAAATATACTATATATTTCAGCGCATTGTGAGGTGGTCTTTGATGCCGCAAGGCATAAGCATGCACAGGCGACACATAAGCATGCACAAGCCGAAGGCGCGGATCAGCGGCTCGATGACGAGGCCCCAGCGTGATGCGCAGGCAAAACCCCGGCGCTGCAGGAAATCGACTTCAACGAGGTTGTCGACATTGATATCGGCGCGTTCGGCATAGGTATAAGCCTCGAAAGCGGACCTTCGTTTCTGGGGTTTCTGGCCAGTCCTGTTTAGGGACAGTTCCTAAGGTCATCGCAGGCTCCCGCAGCCCCATCCGGTCTCATCAGTCCACCCGAGCTTTCGTTGAACCTTTTAGAAATTATGCGCGTCAGACCCTTTGATTTCGTGTACCATGACCAGAAATGTGTCGGGCCCGAAATGCTGCGGGGGTCATCCCTTTGCGCCGCTTGAACTGCGTGTAGAAGTTGGACTTCGAGCCAAAGCCTGCGGCGTACATGATATCCAACAGCGAGCGGTCCGGATCTTCGCCCATGAGGCGTGTGGCCAGAATGATCCTTCTGTCATTGAGCAAATCAGAAAAGCTCTGCCCGGTCACCCTGTTCACGGCGACACTGACCGCGCGCGCCGGGACGCCCAGGCGTTTACTCACGCGGCGAAGGGTCAAGGCATCATCTGCGAGAACATCCGGGTTCGCAAGAAATGTGTCGAGGCGCTGAACGAGCGCATGATCGGCGGGGCCGGGTTCCGGCCTTGCGTCTTTGACGTCCGGCAGGGACGCCCGGTCAACGACCATGTCATACACATGCTCAAAAAGAGAAGGACGTCCCATCGCCCCAAGCAGCGCATAAGACACGAGACCAAAGAAGAGCGCAGTAGAGAGCAGGAGAGGCCGCGACGTCTCGATTGCGCCGCCCCGAACCAGTTCGGTAAAGATTGCCACCTCAAGCGCCAGACTGGCGCAGAGCACTGCGATGACAATGCGCAACCAGATGAGCGTCGTTGCCATGTCAGGGCCGAGACAGCGGAAGTGCTGCGCCCCGCGACCATGCAGGCGCAACAGCGCCCAAAGATATCCGCCATAGGTCACGAGCAAGATCGGGTCGATTGCCCAGAATGCGTTGACCAGAAGGGATGTTGCGACAGCCACCATCGGAACTATGTGAAACAATTCTGCAGAGCCCGGGCGACGCCCGGGGGCTGACCCGAAGGCGAAATGCAGGTAGAGCGCGGGGAGCGCCGCCGCGCCTAATACAGCACGCCATTGTCGCAGAGAGGTGTCCGGCCAAAGCAGCGTGGCGAGGAGGAGGCCTGCAGAGACGGTTGTGAGCCCGAAAAAGGCGCCGAGAGCTGCCGAGGAGGCGCCATAGCGCCCGGCCACAGCGATACGGGCCATGAAAAGGGTCATCACGGCACTTAGAGACATTGTCGCCGCAAGAATTGCAATGTGCAGCACCGGAGGCCTCCTTTTGTCCAGCCCAGTCCGGCTGCGTTCTGGATCGCAACACAGAACCACGAAGAGCCGTCCTTGATCGCGTTTCAGGACGCCGGGTGATCGGTGTCCCTGATAGGCCACTTGTGTTTCAAAAAAAAGGGCACCAACCATGAAACCTCTCTATTCACTTGCCATTTTGATCCTCGGCCTGACGTCTGGTGGCGTTCAGGCACAAGAGCATATTCCAGTCGCAACCCAGAAGTATGAAGCCGGATTGAGCACGCTTACTGTTCTTGACGACCGACGCGACCGGGGCCTCGAAGGGCTGATCTGGTATCCGGCCAACGCCGCCGAAGCGACGAGCCTGGACTTCGAGAGCGCGGTTTGGGTCGGCTCAGAGGTCATCCGGGATGCAGACGCGGCACCAGGGTCCTTCCCGTTAGTTGTTCTGTCCCATGGCATGTTCGGAAACTCCCGAAACCAGGCGTGGTTCGCAGCCGAGATGGCCCGAAGAGGATTCGTTGTGGCCGCAGTCGATCATCCGGGAACATCGACCTGGTTGCGCGATCCGGACCAGCGACGTGCGCTCTGGGAACGCCCGGGCGATATCACTCGGGTGATTGATTTCGCGGTTTCGCCAGGCGCATTGCCGGTGCAGGTCGATCCCGATCAGATCTTCATGGCAGGCCACTCTCTTGGCGGTTTCACAGCGCTGGCGCTGGCCGGTGCCCGATATGACGCGCAACGTCTTGAGCGGTTCTGCGATACAATGCCAGGCGAGTTGGCCTGCGGGATCTTTGCGGATTGGCAAATCGCACAAACACCTGAAGACAGGGAACAGATGCAGGGCGATTTGGCGGATGAAAGAATTCGCGCATTCGCAGTCTTCGATCTGGGCGGAACCCAAAGCTTTTCAGACGAAAGCCTGAACAAGATTGACAGGCCGCTGATTGTTTTCGGAGCCCCGATCATGAATTCTGGCTTGACGCTCGATATCGAGTCTCGCGCGCTTGTCATGGCGTTGCCCTCAGGGACCTTCCGATACATTGAGCCAGCCACATTGAGCCATTTCGATTTCTTCAACCTGTGCAAACCGGCAGGCTACGAGATTCTGGCCAAGGAACTGCCGGGAGACGAAGTCGTTTGCGAAGATGGCGGTTCTCACCGGGGGGGCATGCATGATTTGATCCTTGATGAGGTAACGGCATTCTTCGCGCGAAGCCTTTGATGACACAGACAGAAGCCAGCAGAGACGCCCCAGGAAACCTGCTGATCAGCCCCACTTGTGTGTTCAAGTTTGATTGTTAGTGCATGACTGGCCTCGGGGCCATCAGGACGATGTCTGCCGGGGCTGGAGGGCGGTACTGGCACTGGCTGGTGGGAGCTAACTTGATCCATTGCGAACACAACGTCGTCGATACGAAGCGGACCAAAGTGGTCGAGACCATGATATTTTCCGGATGGCCGCAATGGGTCGAGGTGTTCGCCGTGACGACAGCATCACGGCGACATAGTGTTCTCTTGCGAAACTGGTGAGCCCGGCCACCCCAGTGGCGTGCCTTATCAGAATTGCATCGAAACTGGAGGTCCGAGAAGCGCACGTTAGCGACATTTGCAAGGTCGCGGAACCTGCGATCCTGGCGGCGGTCCCACGCTGCAGGAGCAATGGAAGGAGCAGACCTTCACCGCAGGTGCAGCCGACAAACATCCTCGAACGGAAGGGATGCGGACAAAGTTGCCGCTGGCGTGACTGTTTCGAGAGACCGCTTTCATTCGGTTTCTACGTGCGTCAGCGGGCTTTCGACCGGCGGCGGAGCGACATCCAATACACCGAGTGCGTCCAAACCGCCCAGAATTGAATCCACAGCGATTGTTGCGAGAACAATTCCCATGACCCGGCTGATGACGCTTGCACCGGTGTTTCCGATCACTTTGTGGACGGCGCTGGCAACAAGCAAAAGGAGCAGAGTTAGTAGCAAAACGATCAATAGAAGGCCTGCTGTGATAGCCTGATCTGCAATAGACTCCGTGTGGTTGTCCGTCAGGATCACGATGGCCAGCATCGCACCGGGTGAGGCGATGGATGGCATAGCAAGCGGGAAAACTGCCCCGGCGAGGTGATCGCGCTCGGCCTCCTCGATCTCGCGTGCGGGTTTGGATTCGCCAAAAACCATCGTCATTGCGAACAGGAATAGAATTACCCCGCCAGCGATCTGAAACGAGCCGAAGCGAAGTCCAAGTGCCTCAAGAAGAAACTGACCGCCAACAAGGAACGCGAGAAGAACAAACGCCGCTATAAGGACAGCGCGCATGGCAAAGCGTCGGTGCAGCGTTCGAGGCACGCCCTGAACGGCAAACAGAAATACCGGGATGGACCCAATCGGGTCGATGACGACGATCAGTGTGATCAATTCCTTGGCAAGCGCAGCCCAATCCATGGTCGGTCAACAGTCTTTCTGTTAAGTTAGAGCCTTCTATGTCGGCAAGTTGAGCCAGAGGCAATGTCTATGTTGAGAGCAACGATACTGAAAGCAATCGTGATTCTGAACCTTTCAGGTGTCTCCGCTCTGTCGCAGAAACTTGACGAAGCGAGGCGTCTCCCGAAGCGCAGGAAGCGCCCTTTGCAAACTCGGCCGTTTGACCCAACCAGCTGAGATTATATGCTGCGGCGCGGCCCGCCGTTCCCGCCGTTCGCTGCACCTGCACCACAACGACAGAGAGGGCGCAGAATTGGGCCAGGTGCCTCTCCTTGCAGCTCTGCTCCAAGGAGCATCCTTACATGCGTAAATTGTATGTTAACCTCGCGTAATAGTATTTTAATGATTGTAGAGGGAAGTTTATGACCCAGCGATTCCACTTCCGGCGTGCGCTTCGAGGAGGCGCCGCACTCCTGTTCATCACGTCGGCATCAACGGCAAGCGCGCAAGATGCGCCGCGGGACGGCTCGGTTCTGCCGCTGCCGCAGGCCCCTTTCGAAGGGGTCATCACGGAAACCTTCGAGGGCTCGACCCAGGACTATCCCCAGCCGGTGAAACCGCCCCAAGAGGCCCCCAACATCATTGTCGTACTCATCGACGATCTCGGCTACGGGCAGCCCGGCACATTCGGGGGTCCGGTTCCGACCCCGGCCATGGATGCCCTCGCCGAAGATGGCCTGCGTTTCACGCGGTTTCACACCACCGCAATCTGTTCGCCGACACGGGCGAGCCTGCTGACCGGCCGAAACCACCATCAGAGCGGCTTTGGCACGATCACCGAGCTCTCCACCGGCTATCCGGGCTATGACAGCATCTGGCCGCGCTCTACCGCGACCATAGCGGAGATCCTCAAGGATCACGGCTATTCGACCTCGGCCTTCGGCAAGTGGCACAATACGCCGGATTGGGAGACCTCTCCGTTGGGGCCGTTCGATCACTGGCCGACCGGGCTCGGATTTGAATACTGGTACGGCTTCCAGGGCGGCGAGACCAGCCAATGGGACCCTCAGCTCTTCCGGAACACGATCCCGGTGGAGCCGGAGACCACCCCGGAGGAAGGCTACAACCTCAACGTCGATCTGGTGAACGATGCGGTCGCCTGGCTCGATCGCCAACAATCCGTCGCGCCCGACAAGCCCTATTTCATGTATTTTGCGCCGGGCGCGGTGCATGCCCCGCTGCACGTCAGCGAAGAATGGATCGACAAGTTCGCCGGCCAGTTCGACCAGGGCTGGGACGCGGTCCGCGAAGAGACACTGGCCCGGCAGAAGGATATCGGCGTTGTCCCCGAGGATACAGACTTCACGCCGCGACCGGAGGAGATCCGGGCCTGGGACTCCCTGGACGCAGATGCGCAAAAGCTCTTCAGCAAGCACCAAGAGGTCTTTGCCGGCTTCCTGGCGCAGACCGATTATGAAATCGGGCGCCTTATCGAAAAGGTGCGCACCATGCCCGGCGCCGACAATACGTTGATCATCCTCATTGCGGGCGACAACGGCCCGAGCGCCGAGGGCAGCATCACCGGCACGCTCAACAACATGATGACCCAGAACGGCGTACCCGACACGGTCGAAGCGCAGCTGCCCGTGATAGACGAGATCGGCGGCCCGCTGCATGAAAATCACTACCCTGTGGGCTGGGCCTGGGCAGGTTCGTCGCCGTTCCAGTGGATGAAGCGCGTGCCCTCGCATTTCGGGGGGACCCGAAATGGCATGGTCATCAGCTGGCCCGCGCAGATCACCGACACCGGCGGCATCCGGACGCAGTTCCATCACGTCGTGGACATCGCCGCCGAGAACCCCGAGAAGCTCGCCGAGCTTCAGGCGATGTTCGACGAAGAGGCCCAGAAGTTCCAGGTCTACCCGCTCGACGATCGCTTCTCTGATCGCGCAAGAAACCCCGAACGCCCGTCTGTGACCCGCGGTCGCGACGTCTTCAGCTATGCGCCGGGCACGGTCCGCATACCCGAAGGCAGCGCGGCTCCGGCCTATCAGCGCTCTCATACGATCACCGCCGAGATCGAGGTGCCCGAGGGAGGCGCAAGTGGCGTGATGATCGCGAACGGTGGGTCGTCGGCGGGATACACGCTGTATCTTGAGGACGGGGTGCCGGTCTATGAGTTCAACTTTTTCGGCAAGGAACTCTACCGGGTCGCGGGAGAGGCCTCGCTGGAGCCGGGCGAGCATACCGTGACGATGGTGTATGAACAGCTTCCTTTCGAGGCCGGGAAGGAGGTCACAGGCGGCACGGCGACCCTTCTCGTGGACGGTGCCGAGGTTGCAACCGGACACGTCGAGAAGGTCGTGCCGTCCCGCTACTCTGCAACCGAGACGCTGGACATTGGAATGGACCTCGGTGCAACGGTCACTCCCGGCTACAGGGAGGATGCGCCATTCGCATTCACTGGCACGATCAAGCAGGTGACCGTAGAGCTGCAGTAGCGGCAAATTCGGGCCGCGGCGGATAGGGCAAGTGCCCTGTGCCGCGGCCCAGCCGACGACGGGCATGGCGCAGGAAGGATCGAGATGGGGCGTTTCCGCCCGGAGGCCGTGGTGCCCAGCGCTGCCACTGTCTTCATTTGACAGCGCAGAGCGGCTTATCTACCGCGCCAAATAAGCTATCGGAGGAGGGCACCTCCTTCGACATGTCCAACATCGTCGAGGATTTCATCAGCAAGGGGATGCAGTAACGTGCGTCTCTCCGGGCAATGTTCGCAATCAGGAATTCCTTCATGACACACTCGGTATCATTTTTGCTGTCAATCTTGTGTGTCGTTGGCGTTGAAGCCGACGCCGCCGAGCTAGTGCGGATCGAGGGAGGCCGGTTCCAGATGGGATCGGCCAACCATTACAGGGAAGAACAGCCGGTCCGATGGGTTGAGGTCGGGCCGTTCGAGATATCAGCCACGGAAGTCACGAACGAGCAATTCGCGTCCTTCGTCGACGCAACCGGATATGTCACCACCGCCGAGCGCGTACTGGCCCCTGCCGACCATCCGAATTGGCCAGAGATTCTGCTGCAGCCTGGCTCCATGGTGTTCGCGCAGCCGTCGGAACCGACGGAACTCGATGACGCGACCGCCTGGTGGCGTTACGTACCTGGTGCAAACTGGCGTCAGCCGACTGGCCCGGATAGTTCCATTGTGACGCTGGGGGATCATCCTGTTGTGCAGGTATCCCCGGAAGATGCGGCGGCCTATGCCGAATGGGCTGGCGGTCGGCTGCCGACGGAAGCCGAATGGGAATTCGCAGCGCGAGGCGGGCGCAAGGACAATAGTTGGGACGAGCCCTACGACCCGGCTTCGGGATGGAAGGCAAACAGCTGGCAGGGCGCGTTCCCGAGCAGTGACCTCGAACTCGACGGGCATCACGGCACGTCGCCCGTCGCATCGTTCCCCGCGAACGACTATGGCCTCCACGATATGATCGGTAACGTGTGGGAGTATGTCTCGGACTGGTGGGTGCCAGCCCATCCGCGTGTCAACCAGATTGACCCGATCGGCCCGCCCGAGGTGCTGGCGGCTAAGTTTTCGTCGTCTGATATCGGCGCCCGCAAGGTCGTCAAGGGGGGCTCCTGGCTTTGTGCGCCCAACTACTGCGGACGATACCGCCCTTCCGGACGTCAGCCTGCGGAACGTGGGCTTGGTTCCAACCACATAGGTTTCCGTGTCGCGCGCGACATCGAATAGCGCAGCGGAATGTGGATGAGGGCTTCAGGCGTCCCATCACTCGCCGCACATGAAGTCTCCACGACACGCTGGCAAGAACACCAAACTGAGTAAATGCACGCGCATCAAACTTGGCAGCGGCAGCGAAAGTCCGCTCCGGCAAGGCTGCGGCGCGGCGAAGATCAGCACTTCGAACGACTGGAAAGGGCTGGGTGGCGCCATCTGGACGCTTGGATTTAATGCGGATCCGCTGCAACCTTGCTGCCGCGATGCCGCAAGTCGGCTTCGAGCCCATACCTACCAAAGTTCAAGGGCGTCTTCGTTGCTTCAAGCGATGCCGAATGTTATCCCGATCCTATGATCAACGTAATGACGAAAATTCAAGAACAGTTCGGTTTTCAAAAACCGCCGCACGGCCTCTTTTACTCTTTTGATCGAGCCTTGCGGTTTGAACTGGGAGGCGAAGGTTTTGGATCAGATCGCCCAATACGTCGCTTCGTTCAAGCTCACGAAAGGGCAAATACAATTTCGCAGACGCTCTTTGAGAACTCGTCCGAAGTTTTCGTTCTGCTTTCCAGCTACGGAACAGAAAAGCCAAAGAAAAAGCGCCTAAAGTCCCTCAAGCTATGCGGGATAAAGCGGCGAGAAATTCAATACTTGTGCAGAGAGCCGCAACAGGATGCCGAGCATATTGCAGCGTTTGGTAACGATATTTTTCGACACTGGGAAGTCGCTAAGCTCGAAGATAGACGAGCCATTTCGGAAATCCTGTGGCTTGGAATAGCTTCAGAAATGGCCATTGAGCCAAGCTTCCGTGGATCGTTAAGCGCATATCTGGTTGATTTATCGAACGGGTTAATGCTGCACGTCTACGATGATCGAGGGATGGACATCATCGCGACTAATGAGGTACCGCTGAAAAAGCTTTTCACAACATACCGCTCATGGTTGCTTGAGTATGATCTCCCTCAAATGACTGCAATGTTTGGCGGCGGCACCCAGTAACTTACTAGGCGTTTTGTCCGCGCTGCCGACCCACAGTAGCCTTCGAATTTCGTGCTTGCGGCGAATGGCGGCAATGCGGGTCGCGGATGCAGAAATCGAGGACATCACTGGACGACGGCTTAGGGCCGTCAGTAAGGGCACTCGGGCGAGGGACGAAGAACACCATCAACAACTACTCTACCCTCGGCGACTTCTGCGCCCTCACCCGATAATACAACAACCAAGACACCTTCGACATCTTTGGTCGCGAGTAATCCATCGTCTTCAAGTTTCCGCAGCACCTGCTTTAATTCGGGAGAGCTCCCAGTCAGCCCAATCACGCTAAGCCAGTCAGACAGCAATAGCTCGTTTGAAGAGTAGGCAGGGCAACGAAACAGCACCCTCAGCAACGCCAACGCCTTGTGTTGGCTAGAGAGCGTTTCAAATTGATGCGGAGTATTCTGTAACATTCGGAAAGAATTGCACGTTCGCTGTCTGTTTTACCACCCCTCACCAAGCTCCCGATGTCCGCTTTTATGGGCCACGCTGCAGCAGAACTATAGGGTAGCGAAGGTCCGTAGTGGGCCTTCCACGTCGATCACCGATGCCTAGTTTAGGCGAAACGTTGCGGTGCCGCCGCACGAAGTCCTGAATCCGATCATGTGATCATCGCCAGGGCGGTGAGCTGTTGGTCGCTGCGCTCTGGACGAAGGGCGGCAGTGCGCAATAGCGACATTTGCAAAGTCCCCCTTTCCTAGGGGAACTACACCTCACGAACGTCCCTTTACCGACCTTGGTCGCTTCCCAACGGGCCGCGTGACTGCTTACCCAAACCAGACACTGAAAGATGTCGTAACGAGTTGACTGCTGGCGCTCAGTTGGCAATCCTCAGAGCCTCGCAATAGCGTCAGAGTAGTGGGCATTCCTTGGGATGCCAGGTGTGGTTAGTTGCAGTGTGTTGGCAAGCAAATCCATGAAGGCGTCATACACGGCCCTTCTGGACCCGTTAATACGCCGTGTGCGATAAGCGAACCAATGGAACACAAGCCTTGAGACGACTTTGCCAAAGAACGACCTGACGCCACACAGCGCGTTGTAGGCTTCAGCAGGAAGGGAGTCGGTTTGAAAATGACCAAGCGTCTTTGCTTTACAGAGTAACGAAGACGTTTTTACGAAAGGCTCGCGCGCTCCCGGCGTCGCGATGATCGACATTGGACTTTGACGATTGAACAACTTCTCATGGTGGCCAATGTACTTGTAATCCAAGGCACAAATGCGCCGAAGCTTTTGTGACAAGCTATCCCTAAAGGCAACGAACTCAGCTCGAATAGCCTGCCTGCGGTTGGTTGTCGCAAATAGCGACAAAGCCGACGTGAACTGAAAATCCAGTATGACGTCAGATTCCCAACTGTAACCATAGGTATTAATCACCTGCGGATGGTCGATAATTTGGTTTCGAAGGTCGTCATAGTCTCGATCCATTGCGACGACGACGTTTGATATGCCATCGTCAACCACTTTTTGAGCAAGAGGCCGCACCAGAGATTTCCCGCCCATACTTTTACAATGGACAGCCTTACCATTTTCAACGAACACGCGCTCCCAAAAGACCTCGTCTAGAGAGGAACCCTCGCCTTCAACCACCTTTCCCTCGCAATAGACAATGAAGTCTACGTCGTGAAATAAATGCTCGTTACCAATTCCCAAACTTGTTCTAGTAAACATCTGAAATGCACTGCTCAATCTTAATTACACGATCTTGAAACGATCCGACAATATCGGGTGAATGCGTGGCTGAAATGATCTGGCAAGACCCATTCAAGCTTCTAATATGCCCAAATAATGCGCTCTGCCAACTAACATGCAGCGATAGTTCTGGTTCATCATAGATGAACACCACAGGCCGCTCTTCTTGCAACAATGCTTCACCCAGAATGATAAATAACTGTTTTTCCCCCGAAGAAAGAACCTCAATGCCCACGACTTCTCCAGTTTCGAGGTGAACCATCGGAGTGTTTCTTTCATCGAAGTGGATTTCCTTGCCGGAAAAAAGCTTGTTGATAATTCCTTCGAATTGAACTCGTGGTTGGAAAATCGCTTCCCGTTGCTCTTGAAGACTTCTCCACTCTTTGAGCATTTCACTTACACGGGCGGCGTCAGACAGAGAAATGGCATCTTGCAAGGTCAACCCTTTCTCCTTGTTTTGCCAATTCTCTCTAGCTTGCGCAGTTCTAGTGTAGTGAGCCGTTACGCTTCGTGTAGCCTTCGTATTTGAAACCCCAAGGTCCTTCAAAACGCTAACTACTGACTGCTTACTTTCTGCTTCCATGAAAGCTTGGCCAAGAACATCTTGATCGGAGTGCTTTTGGTCGAGAAGCGATAGGAAGACATGCTCTTGAAAATTCTTACTTTCTGCTTCGGCTTTTGAGTTAAGCAACGAAAAGAAATTTGAAAATGCGCGAGATATATCCTGCAACTTGTGATCAATGGAAGACTCGTAACTATCTTCACGGCGATTACGACGTTCAAGTTCGGCGCTTGCGCGATGAATGGAAAGCCAGTTGACCTCGACTAGATCGGACAGAATGCACTCAATCTTGCACCAACTTCTCTATGCCTCATGTTCCGTGTAAATCTTGCGTCGCGGTATATACGGTCGTCGAAAGGGCCTTCGACGCCATAGGTCGTTCCTTTCTCGCTGGCCTTCTCCTTGACGGTGTAGATCAGTTCGAAACTGCCCATTTTGGGATCAACAACCTTGGCCACCTCAATCAACGGCTTCCGGTTTGCGCCGACGGTCTTCATTTTTATTGTGACTTTGTCGAACTGAACAGCATAAAGCGCTGGAATATCCGCACGAAGAACGGCGGAAACCAAGTTAATTATTGTGGTCTTCCCACTGCCATTAGGCCCGATAAGAAAATTTAGATCAGGGTGCAGTTGCAACGATACATTCTTTCGCCCCCAAAAACCTTCAATCTCAACGCTTTCAATGTAATTCACGTTTCCAAGTCCAATTACTATTAACAGTATCCCAGTATCCAAGCCAAAGGCGTTGTCGGCTTAAGGCAACCCTACGACGTCAGTGCGTCCCTGACCATTCCTTAAGGGAGCAAAAAGCGACTATGGCTCAAGGTCTGCTTAGGATGTCCGTTGCTCAAGCACATAGTGCCTGTGGCGAACGGCCGGTATCCGCCATTCCAGCATGTGCTGCCCAGGCAGTCTACAGACGAAATGGATTGCTGCTTTGGGCTGGCTGGCGTCATCTGGCAGCTTGAATTTGGTGCGGATCCGCTGCAACCTTGCAGCCGCACCGCCGCATGTCGGCTTCGAGCCCAATACTCGACATTCGCAATGGCTCCAATGAGTGGCGCGCTTTAGTGGAAGCCAAGGTTGGAAACGCGGAAGTCGGAGCCGATCAGGTAGAGAAATATCGGGAAATTGCCAAAGAACAGGGCCTTGATTGCGTTATCACAATATCAAACCAATTCGCCACCCAGCCCGAGCATCACCCGGTCGAAGACATTCGGAAAAGCCGCTCGAAAATACCAGTTTTCCACTGGTCTTGGATGTCCATCCTCACCATCACCGACATATTGCTCAAACAAGACGGCGTTTCCGATGAAGACCAGAAACTGCTCTTGAACGAATTAAGGCGATTCCTGACGCATGAAAGCGCAGGCGTTAAAGGGTTTGATCGAATGCCTCCTGAATGGGCCGAGATCAACAGGCTGGTGTCGGCTGGCGGGAAAATCCCGGCCAAATCACACGAAGCGTCTGTTGTTCTGGATGCGTGGCACCAAGAAACTCGCGACCTGTCGCTTATTCTCAGTCGGCAGACTGAAGCTGCGGTGCAGGAGAAGTTGCCAAGGAAACATCAGACAGATCCCGCGCAGCGTAGAAAGGACGAATTGCAACACCTGCGCGAAGACGGACAGCTCAAGTCGGTATTGGACGTGCCCGACGCAGCGGCCCCGGTCGAGGTCGTTGCAGATATCGCGCGCCGAACAATTGATATCGGCATGTCGCTTCGCGCGCCGGAAGACAAGGTTTCATCCAAGGCACGTGTGAACTGGTTACTTCGCCAAGTAAAAACCGAAAAGATTGACCAAGTCTTTGTTAGGATGATTTGGCCAGGACGAAGTGAAAGCACTCAATTTCAGCTATCCGAACTCATCGAAGACCCAGCGATTTGTGAAAAAGACAAAAACGGCCTTCAAGTCACCAGATTCCACATTTTCATCGCACGCCGTTTAGGCGCGAAGTTCACACAGCAAGTCAACTTCATTAAAGAACTCGAAGACGTGGTGCCCTTCTTCTACCGCGAGATTGGCCAGAACCTGCAAGAATGGCGCAAACCAGCACCAAAGATCAAAGTGGATCGCAGCGCGGCAGAGGATGTAGCAGTCGATGCGCTGCAAGATGAAGCGGAAGCAGATCGAGCGGAGTAGCTTTAGGCCTCGATTCCGCGCAGAAGTTAAACGTCCGCTCTGTCCGGTCACCCGTCCTCGACAGTGGTTGGTGGCTGCATCTGCAGCGAAGGTCTGTTTCCTCCATTGCTCGTGCAGCATTGGACCGTTGCCCAGGTGGCAGATCCTGAGACTTTGCAAATGTCGCTAATTCTGGATAGCCGACATTCGCGCAGAATGCAGCATCCGACACATTGGGCTCGAAGCCGACTTGCGGCATCGCGGCAGCAAGGTTGCAGCGGATCCGCATTAAATCCAAGCGTCCAGATGGCGCCACCCAGCCCAAAATGACCGGTGCGAAGTGAGGTTGGTTGTTGTTGCCGCACATGCACACACCGCGCCTCGACTTCCCGGAACCTGACATTCAAGCTGTCAAACGCGGCTTTTTGCCTTCAATGTAGGCAGTGAACCCAGACCTACCAACCCTTAGCAGATACTATGAGTTCATATAGCTGAGGACATCTTGCCTACTTGGCTTGTTTTGAAGGAGGGTAAGTACTTCCGCATAACCGCGAGGGAAACCATCAATTTCAGAAACTACATTGCAGGCAAACTGCTCAATTTCTTCGTCAATATCGGTGCTAAACTTCCCAATCATTTCAAAGGCTTGTTCCATTGCAAGCCTCTCAGATTGAAATTCTTTCATCGCTTTTAGCCAAGCACTTGTAAACAATTGCCAGTCTTGATCGTCCATATGAAATTCTTGCCTCTAAGCTGCAAAAAGAGATTTGGCTCAAGGTATGAGCATACTGGCAATGATGGACTTACGACACTAAAAGCATAAGCGTTGCGATTTCAGCAGACGGTCGCTTCGTCCCGCTCAGCCGCGGTTGGCACCACAAACTCGCTGGGCTTCCCTACCAAACTTGCCAGATGTCCGCTAGGAGCCTATTTTGTTGAAAAACTCGCCCTTTGCGGTCACTGACCACTAGGCGGGCCCTCGCAACCGTAGAAGGCCGTGAACGGGTCTGACCAGCGGCCAGCCTTGGCTGCGGTGACCGGATCGACGCCCTGACGGACAACAAGCTCCGTGAAGAAACCGTGCCGTCCTGCGGGATGCGCAGAAAGATACGGGATACCCGCACGCTGGCAGATCGTCTTCCAGCGCGTGTTGTAGCCCGTCGAGCTGCCATACCCAAAAACTCGCGCCTTCATCAGTTTGCCGGTCTTGCGGTTCTTGGGGCGTTTGGGCGGCAAGGACAGCAACTCGTCCATCATCTGAGGCGAGACGGTGATCCAACTCTCCGGATGGCCCTTTTGCGCTTTCACGCGGACTTTGTTTTCGTGCGGTCGAAGGTCATCCGGCTCCAATGACACGGCCTGATCAATCCGTGCGGCCGTCTCGAACATGAAACGGACCAGCGCGGCGTTGTATGGATCAGCGGCACGGCAGAAGGCCTCGATCCACTCCTTGTCGGCGGGCTTGCGTTCCACACGGCTGGTCTTTCCGCGCCGCTTGTCCTGAGCAATGCGCTCAAACTTGTCATAGGGCTTCACCCGTATCAGAGGCGTACCTTCCAGCTCGTGCGCGTTGTTGATCACCGCACTCGCGGGCGTCACGATTTCACGCCACCAGGTATCGGTCGGCGCTTTGGGTTTCAGTGTCCGTCGTCATATAAAATGGGACATCAGAGCGGCTTGAACATTGGAGGCTCTGGTTCGGTTGCGTGATTGATTATGCTGCTTGTTTTTTGATGTTGCAAGCGGCGGCTTTGGATCGTCATTTTCTTGATCTTTTCCCTTTCTCTGATGATGGCTTTGTCACGTCCAAAATAGACGTCAGCGGGTGTGACGTTGCTCAGGCTCTCGTGGTAGCGCTGGTTG
>NZ_JBLWXG010000003.1:0-442769 GCF_048267565.1 Pseudophaeobacter sp.
AGGCTGTCTTTCCAACCCGTCCGGCCACCGAAGCGACCCAACCAACCGCGTCGCCGCTGCCGGTAGAGGGGGTTCTAAGTATAACCGGCAGCACCCGCAACCCAAAAACAAAACAAATCGCAACTTTCTGCAACAGAATTATGAAACATAAACAATATCAATACTTTACACGAAGGAAAACTCCGCAAACCGTTCAAAAATACCCCCCAAACCACCACAGAAACAAACCCAAAACACCAAATCAGAACTTACACACAGACTTACACACAGACTCACTCAACTCTCGCACATGAAACACGCGTGACCGACCCAAATCGCACAATACCAAACCGCTAGCTGGCGCGTTTCGCAGCGCACTGCAACGAAACGCAAAAGGGCCCAGCCACTGGCTGAGCCCTCCCCTTTTCCTGTGGTCTCTTCCGGATATTGGAAGGCGCGATCAGGCCTTGGCCGCAGTAACAATGAACTCCACCAGGAAGTCAGGCAGCGCCAGCTTCGCCTCGCCGCAGGCGCGGGCCGGACTGTGGCCTTCCGGGACCCATGCATCCCAGACCGCGTTCATCTCGGCGAAGTCGGCCATGTCGGCCAGCCAGATGGTCGTCTGCAGCAGGCGCGTCTTGTCAGACCCCACCTCGGCCAGCAGCGCGTCGATCTTGTCGAGGCAATCCTGGGTCTGCTGCGCCACGCTTGCGCCCCTGGTGCCGACCTGACCTGCAAGATAGATGGTGTCGCCATGGGTGACGATCTGGCTCATACGGGCGCCAGTGTGAAGACGGGTGATTTCGGACATTATGTCATTCCTGATGTAAGATGAAAGGGCAAGGCCCCATAGACAGATCCCATAGACAGGCCGCCAGACAGATGCAGCAGCCCGGAACAAGAAGTAGCTAAAGACTTTCGCCGCTGATCACTCGCTCAGCAGCCATTTTCCATCAGCGCCCTTGCAGAACTTGCGTGTGATCTCGCGCGCCGGAGTTGCCCCCTTGGGATGTGCCATGTGCCGCATCACAACACAGCCCGAAGGTTTGCTGCTGACCTTGATCACCCCGTAGGTTCCGGTTTCGGGATTACTCCACTTGACCGAAGAGCCCACCTTGACGTCGGCGTGACCATACAGCGCTGCCTCGGCCGCGCGCATGGCATCAAAGTCACCGGGCGACATTGGCGAGTCTGCCAACATCCGGCTGAGCGGCTTGGCGAACGCGGGCTGTGCAACCACTGCTGTCAGGGCAACCAGTGCAAAAACGGAAAGGTGGGAAAGAGCTTTGGGCATGATATCTCAACCTGAAAGAATGTTTTCAATGCAGCCTATAACAGCAGGCGCGTCCAGCATGACGCAAGCCCGCCCGCCTGTCTATGCCTGCCAACATTCGCGCATAGGCGAACGACGCTTTCTGCTGCCACCGGGCATCCGGCACATTGCCCCCTCAAGAAAACTTGCGGAACAGGCGGGTCGTATCAAACAGGGCATCAAGGCGGTCATAGCGTTCTTTGGTTTCATCCCAGCTGGCCTCTTGGGTGGCCGCGATCATCGCCTCAAGCAGCATCATGGTGGAGATGTTGGAATCCCAGGCCGAGGGGATTTCCACCCAGCAGCTAAAGGCATGCTCCGCCACCGCGGTGATCGGGCTGGCCCATTGATCCGTGATCAGAATCACCTTCACGCCACGCTCTGCTGCCAGTTCGGCCAGCCGCTGCAAATTCGTCTCATACCGGCGCACATCAAACATCAGCAGGGTGTCACCTGCTTCCATGTCCAACACGTAATGCGGCCAGGTCGCCGAAGAAGAGGTCATATGCGTGACCCGCTGCCGGACGGCCTGGAAATGGGTAAAGGCATAATCCGCCAGGGCACGGGTGATCCGGCCGCCGACAACATAAAGGCGTCCGTCGGTATCGGCCAACTGGCGCACGGCGGCATCAAACTGGCCCGAATCCACATTGGAGAATGTCTGGCTCAGGTTATTGGTCACCGCCTGGGAAAACCGATTGAGCATATGCCCCTCTGGTGCCTCTGAGGCCCAGTTGGCGCGCCGCTGGGTCGGGCCAGAAACCTTTGCCTCCAACTCTTTCAGCAGCGCCTGATGGAATTGCGGATAGCCCTTGAAGCCCAATTTTTGCACCATGCGCGCCACCGTTGGCGTTGAAACATCTGCATTGGACGCGACAATGGTAATCGAAGCCAGCCCCGCTGCAGGGTAATTTTCCAGCAGGGAATTGGCAAACTTGCGCTCTGATTGCGTCAGCGTCGCATAGTGATCCCGGATCTTTTCTCGCACGGTGAGTGACGATTTGGTCAAGGCAGGATCCCCCTCGGGTGAATAAAAAACAGGCAACAAGAACAAGACATCTTTGACAAGACCGCTCCGTTTGTCCTTGCGGGAGAAATCTCTTCTGAAATTATATTGACAGAAATAATCCTGCGTGAAAAGATTTTTTCAAAATGAGGAGACCCGAATGTCACTGAGCGATTCCACCGCTCGCAGCGAGGCCTATGAAGTATCCAACGGCGCAGGCCGTGGGAATGCCGTTATCCTGTGCGAGCATGCCAGTCACCACATTCCACCTCGTTATGGCGATCTGGGATTGGCCGAGGCGGATCGCCAGAGCCATGCCGCTTGGGATCCTGGTGCCCGCGCTGTTGCGCGCCTGCTGTCGGATGCGCTGGATGCCCCACTGATTGCTTCCAAGGTGTCGCGCCTCGTCTATGACTGCAACCGCCCACCAGAGGCCGCATCGGCGATGCCCGAAAAATCAGAAGTGATTGAGGTTCCCGGCAATACAAACCTGACCCAGGACCAGCGCGACGAACGTACCGCAACTGTTTACACACCATTCTGCGAGGCCGTCAGCCAGGTAATTTCAACCCGCAAGGCAGCCGGGCTGACAACGGCGCTGATCACCATTCACAGCTTTACGCCGGTCTATTATGGCAGCCCTCGCAGCGTAGAGATCGGAATTTTGCACGATAGCGACAGCCGCCTCGCGGATGCCATGCTGGATCACGCCTCGGCCCTGCCCCATCGCCAGGTCAGCCGAAATGACCCCTATGGCCCCGAAGATGGCGTCACCCATTCGCTGCAGCTGCATGGGCTGCAAAACGGTTTGGCCAATGTCATGATCGAGGTACGCAATGACCTACTGCGCACCCCCGAAGACGAGGCCCGGATAGCGGACGAACTGATGGCCCTGCTGCGCCCGGCCCTAGCAGCGACCCAACCCACAGGAGGTGCCGGTGCCTAATCTCATTCTGCGCTACATTCGCGCCGTCGAGGCGATGAACCGGCTGATTGGCCGCTTTGCCATGTACCTGATCTTTGCCCTGATCGGGGTGCTTCTGTGGTCTTCCGTGTCAAAGACTTTCTTCAATCCCTCGCTCTGGACGCTAGAGATGGCCCAGTTCATCATGGTGGCCTACTATATCCTTGGCGGGCCCTATTCGATGCAGATGGGGTCCAACGTGCGGATGGACCTGTTCTATGGCGGCTGGACCACCCGCACCAAGGCGATGGTGGACGCCTTTACCGTACTGTTCCTGATGTTCTATCTCGGCGTGCTGCTCTATGGGGCGGTCAGCTCTATGGCTTATAGCCTGGGCTATTTCGGGATGGAGCCCTTTAGCTTCTTTGGCGATATCCTGGCCACTCTGTTCACCGAAGGCCCAAGCGCGGCCTGGGCCAAAATCGGCTATATCGAGCGCAGCTCTACCGCCTGGCGGCCCTATCTGTGGCCCGTAAAATCCATCCTCTGTTTTGGCGTCTTCCTGATGCTGTTGCAATGTCTTGCCGAATTGTTCCGCGATATCGGCCGTCTTCGCGGAGTCGAAATCTGATGCCCTATGAATTGATCGCGATTGTCATGTTTGCCGGCATGATGCTGATGCTGATGACCGGCCAGCGCGTCTTTGGCGCCATTGGCTTTGTCGGCGCTGTCGCCGGTATGATGCTCTGGGGTACGGGCGGGGTGGAAATTCCCTTTGCCGCCTCGATGAAGCTGATGAAATGGTATCCGCTGCTGACGCTGCCGATGTTCATTTTCATGGGCTATGTGCTGTCGGAATCCAAGATCGCCGATGATCTCTACCGTATGTTCCACGTCTGGATGGGCCCGGTGCAGGGCGGCCTGGCCATTGGCACCATTGGTCTGATGGTGCTGATTTCCGCCATGAACGGCCTGTCGGTGGCCGGGATGGCCATCGGTGCCACCATTGCGCTGCCAGAGCTGCTGCGGCGGGGCTATGACAAGATCCTGGTGACCGGCACCATTCAGGCCGGGTCATCCCTGGGTATTCTGGTGCCGCCTTCGGTGGTTCTGGTGCTTTATGCAATGATCGCACGCCAGCCAGTTGGCCAGCTGTGGCTGGCCGGGGTCATCCCCGGTCTGCTGATGGCCACCATGTTCATCATCTACATCTATATCCGCGCCAAGATGCAGCCGGACCTTGGCCCCGCCATGACCCCGGAAGACCTGGCCGAATATGACCAGGTCAGCAGTCACCCGCTACGACTGAACTTTGTCGTGCTGGCCTCCATCGTTATTGTGCCGCTGCTGGTCAAACTGGACATGGTTGCGCCCAAGACCTCTATTGGGGTGGCGCTGGGTGCCGCGGTTCTGGCCTTTACCACCCGCAGCCTGCCGATGTTCTACAAGGATGTATTCCTGAAGGAAAAACACCGCCTGCTGTTTTCCGGCGTTCTGCCCCTGGCGATCTTTGCTGCGATGATGGTGCCCTTTGTCAACGGCTGGACCTCGCTGGTGGAAAGCTCTGCCATTGGTGCCATGACCGCCTTTATCGCCGCCATCCTCAAGGGCCGCATGAACAAGGAGGTGTTTGAAACCTCGGTCCGCTCGACCCTTGGGATTTCCTGCATGTTCATGTGGATCATCCTGGCGGCCCTGGGCTTTGGCGCTATCTTTGATGGGCTGGGCGCGGTCAAGGCAATCGAGGATCTGTTCACAACCCAGCTGGGTCTGAGCCCCTGGATGATCCTGATCCTGATGCAGCTCAGCTTTATCATCATGGGGACCTTCCTGGATGACACAGCGATGCTGGTGATTGTGGCACCGCTGTATGTGCCGCTGGTTGGCGCACTGGGGTTCGATCTGATCTGGTACGGGGTGCTGTACACCATCACCACCCAGATCGCCTATATGACCCCACCCTTTGGCTATAACCTGTTCCTGATGCGGGCCATGGCACCGCCGGAAATCGGCCTGAAGGACATCTATATCTCTATCATCCCCTTTGCAGCTGTTATGGTCGTGGCTCTGGCCCTGATCATGATATTCCCACAGATCGCGCTCTGGCTGCCAGAGCTGGTCTACGGCAATTGACCCGGATGGCAGAGTCCCCGAAATAACCCAAGAAGAGCCCCGCTCGGGGGCCCTATTTCACCCCGATCCAACATGGAGAGAGAGTAATGACAACAAGACGTAAGTTCCTGCAAACCGCAGGCGTTGGCGCAATGGCTGCCCCTCTGGCAACCCCTGCACTGGCACAATCCACCATCAAATGGCGGATGCAGACCTATGCGGGTGCTGCTCTGGCAGAACACGTGGTGAAGCCCGCCGTTGACATGTTCAACAAGATCGCAGGCGACCGCATGCAGATCGAACTGTATTTTGCCGATCAGCTGGTCCCCACGGGCGAACTGTTCCGCGCCATGCAGCGCGGCACCATCGACGCCGTGCAGTCGGACGATGACTCGATGGCCTCGCCCACCGAAGTCACCGTTTTTGGCGGCTACTTCCCCTTTGGCTCGCGCTATTCGCTCGACGTGCCTGTCCTGTTCAACCAGTACGGCCTGAACGAGATCTGGGATGAGGAATATTCCAAGGTTGGCGTCAAACACATCTCTGCCGGCGCATGGGATCCCTGCCATTTTGCCACCAAAGACCCGATCCGCAGCCTGGCAGACCTGAAGGGCAAGCGCATCTTTACCTTCCCAACTGCGGGTCGTTTCCTCAGCCAGTTTGGCGTCGTGCCTGTCACCCTGCCGTGGGAAGACATCGAAGTCGCCATGCAGACCGGCGAGTTGGACGGCGTTGCCTGGTCCGGCATCACCGAAGACTACACCGTTGGCTGGGCTGATGTGACCAACTACTTCCTGACCAACAACATCTCTGGTGCATGGGCTGGATCCTTCTTTGCCAACCAGGGGCGTTGGAACGAACTGCCCGAAGATCTGCAGACCCTGTTCCGCGTCTGCTGTGACCAGTCGCACTACTATCGTCAGTGGTGGTACTGGGGTGGCGAAGCCTCCCTGCGGGTCAATGGCCCCAAGCTGGAGCTGACCTCCATTCCTGACGACGAATGGAAAACCGTCGAAGACGCCGCCGTCAAGTTCTGGGATGAAATCGCTGCCGAAAGCCCCACCAAGGCCAAGGTTGTCGAGGTCTTCAAGAAGTACAACTCTGACATGCAAAAGGCCGGTCGCCCCTACCGCTACGGCTAAATCAAATTGCCCCGGCGCCGCTGTGCCGGGGCACCCTCTGCTATACAGGAAAGTACCCCATGACTGGTGTTCTGAGTTTTGACGATCTGAAAGCCCAAGTTGCAAATGGCGATGTAGATACCGTGTTGGTCTGCCTTGTCGACATGCAGGGACGCCTGATGGGTAAGCGTTTTCATGCGCAACACTTTATCAATGGCGCCTGGGAAGAAACCCATTGCTGCAACTATCTGCTGGCCACCGACCTGGAGATGGCAACCCCCGACGGCTTTGCCTCGACCAGCTGGGAAAACGGCTACGGCGATTATGTCATGAAGCCCGATCTGGCCACCCTGCGCCCCCTCCCCTGGCTTGAAAGCACAGTTATGGTGCTCTGTGATGTGCTGGATCATCATAGCCATGAAGAAGTTCCCCACAGCCCCCGCGCCATTCTGAAAAAACAGATCCGCCGCCTGGCCGCGCTTGGCTTTGATGCCATGACCGCAACCGAGCTGGAGTTTTTCCTGTTTGAAAAAGACTTTGACGCGATCCGCAAAGAGGGTTTCCGCGACCTGCAGCCGATCTCTGGCTACAACGAAGACTACAACATCCTGCAAACCACCAAGGAAGAACACGTGATGCGCCCGCTGCGCAATCACCTGTGGAATGCCGGCATTCCGGTGGAATGTACCAAGGGCGAGGCCGAAACTGGCCAGGAAGAGCTGAACATCAAATATGGCCGCGCTCAGGATACCGCCGATTTCCACACCATCGCCAAACATGCCACCAAGGAAATCGCCTGGCAGCAGGGCCATGCCGTGACCTTCCTGCCCAAATGGCACCGCGACAAGGTCGGCTCTTCCAGCCATGTGCACCAGTCGCTGTGGCAGGATGGCAAACCCGCCTTTTATGACGCGCAAGACGAGCTGGGCATGTCGGCGCTGATGAAAAGCTACATGGCGGGCCTGTTGAAATATGCGCCCGACTACACCTATTTCATGGCGCCCTATATCAACAGCTACAAGCGCTTCATGAAGGGCACCTTTGCCCCCACCCGGATCATCTGGTCGGTAGACAACCGTACCGCCGGCTACCGGCTCTGTGGTGTTGGCAGCAAGGCCATCCGGGTAGAGTGTCGCATTCCGGGGTCGGACATGAATCCCTACCTGGCAATGGGCGCGATGCTGGCCGCCGGCATTGCCGGCATCGAAGAGGGGCTGGAGTTGCAGGCCCCGGCCACGGGTGATGTCTATCAGGGCGACAGCGGGCTGATCCCTGAAACCCTGCGCGAGGCCCGGCTGAGCCTCAAGGGATCAGAGATGCTGCGCGCCGCCATGGGCGACGATGTGGTGGAGCACTACACGCGTGCCGCCGAGGTCGAGATTGAAGATTTCGACCGCGTCGTCACCGACTATGAAATCGCCCGCGGGTTTGAGCGCGCCTAGCGGCGCGCGGCCTTCGGCGAAGGTATTTTTGGCAAGATGAAGGGGGGCCTCCCCTTTCAAACGAGATGAGGATGAACATGGGCCAGACCCTGAAATGTATCTCTCCGATTGACGGATCGGTTTATGCAGAGCGCCAGACCCTGTCCCGCGACGAGGGATTTGCTGTCGCCACTGCGGCGCGCGCAGCGCAAAAGGCCTGGGCTGCACGCCCGGTGCAGGAACGCATCGATCTGGTAATGGCCGGTGTTGCCGCCATTGGCGCGATGAATGATGAAATCGTTCCCGAGCTGGCCCATATGATGGGGCGCCCGGTGCGCTATGGCGGCGAATTTGGCGGCTTTAACGAGCGCAGCTCCTACATGGCGGAGATTGCCGAAACCGCGCTGGCAGATATCGAAGTTGGCGATGATGCTGACTTTAAACGCTACATCAAGCGGGTGCCACATGGGGTTGTCTTTATCGTCGCCCCCTGGAACTATCCCTATATGACGGCCATCAACACGCTGGCGCCGGCCTTGATTGCCGGTAATACCGTGGTACTGAAACATGCCACGCAAACCCTGCTTGTTGGTGAGCGGATGGCGGCGGCGTTCCAATCCGCTGGGGTTCCGGCTGATGTATTCCAGAACGTTTTCCTGGACCATGACACCACCTCGGCCCTGATTGCTGAGCGCGCCTTTGACTTTGTCAATTTCACCGGATCGGTTGGCGGCGGCCAGGCGATGGAACGCGCGGCAGCAGGCACCTTTACGGGTGTCGGCACCGAACTGGGCGGCAAAGATCCCGGCTATGTGATGGAAGACGCGGATCTGGATGCGGCTGTGGATACGCTGATTGACGGCGCCATGTTCAATGCCGGTCAGTGCTGCTGCGGCATTGAACGCATCTATGTTCACGAAAGCCTTTATGATGAGTTTGTCGCCAAGGCGGTCGAGATCGTCAAAGGCTACAAGCTTGGCAACCCACTGGATGAGGCCACAACCATGGGCCCAATGGCCAATGTGCGTTTTGCCGCCGAAGTGCGTGCCCAGATCGACGAAGCCGTCGCCGCAGGGGCTGTGGCGCATATCGACACCATGGCCGAAGACGACGGTGGCGCCTATCTGACACCGCAGATCCTGACAAATGTCACCCATGAAATGCGGGTGATGCGCGACGAGAGCTTTGGCCCGGTGGTTGGTATCATGAAGGTTTCATCCGATGCCGAAGCGATCGCCCTGATGAATGACAGCGAATTTGGCCTCACCGCCTCGCTCTGGACCCGTGATCTGGACCGCGCCGCCCGCATCGGTGACGAGATCGAGACCGGCACCGTGTTCCTGAACCGTGCCGATTATCTGGATCCCAGCCTATGCTGGACGGGGTGCAAGAACACCGGTCGCGGTGGTGGACTGTCGGTCATCGGTTATCAGAACCTCACCCGACCCAAGAGCTATCACCTGAAGAAGGTGGCGGGGTAACCCTATCGGCCCGAACTGGAAACAGGTCGGGCCACCATGGCCCTGGGCATGCCGCCCGAGGGCAGAGTGTTACGTTGGCCCCTGCGGCCACATATGAAAGGCGAAGATATGTCTCTCGTTGGAAACTGGTCCTACCCGACCGCAATCAAATTCGGCGCTGGCCGGATCAAGGAACTGGGGGAGGCCTGCGCCGCCGCCGGGATCAAGAAGCCCCTGCTGGTCACAGACAAGGGTCTGGCGGATCTGCCGGTCACCAAAGGCACCCTCGACATCATGGAGGCTGCAGGCCTGGGACGCGGCATCTTCTTTGAAGTGGACCCGAACCCAAATGAGAAAAACCTGGAGGCCGGGGTCGCGGTCTATAATGCAGGTGGCCACGATGGCGTCATTGCCTTTGGTGGCGGCTCTGGCCTGGATTTGGGCAAGATGGTTGCTTTCATGGCGGGCCAAACCCGCCCGATCTGGGATTTTGAAGACATTGGCGATTGGTGGACCCGCGCCGATGCTGATGCCATTGCGCCGATCATCGCGGTACCCACCACGGCTGGCACCGGCTCTGAAGTGGGGCGCGCCAGCGTCATCACCGATAGCGTCAGCCATGTAAAAAAGATCATCTTCCATCCCAAGGTGCTGCCTGCGGTCGTGATCTGTGATCCCGAGCTGACCGTTGGTATGCCCAAGTTCATCACCGCCGGCACTGGCCTGGATGCCTTTGCCCATTGTGTCGAGGCCTTTTCCTCGCCGCATTACCATCCGATGTCGCAGGGCATCGCACTGGAAGGTATGCGCCTGGTCAAAGACTATCTGCCACGCGCCTATGCCGATGGCACCGATATCGAAGCCCGCGCGCAGATGATGTCTGCCGCTGCCATGGGGGCCACCGGCTTTCAAAAGGGGCTGGGTGCTATCCATGCCATGAGCCACCCAATCGGTGCGCATTTCAACACACATCACGGCACCACCAATGCGGTCTGCATGCCCGCCGTGCTGCAATTCAACGCGTCGGCGATTGCCGATCGCTTTGACAAGGCAGCCGCCTATCTGGGCATCGAGGGGGGCTTTGACGGGTTCTGCGGCTATGTGCAGGAGTTGAACGACAGCATGGGCATTCCGCGCAAGCTGTCGGATCTGGGCGTCACCGAGGCCGCAATCCCTGATCTGGTCAAAGGCGCCATCATCGACCCCTCTTGCGGGGGCAACCCGATTGAGCTGACCGAGGCCAATCTGACAGAGCTGTTCAAGGCTGCCCTGTAAGGCGCTTTCTCATCGCAATAGCAACGAAAATGAGCCCCTCGGCATATCCTGCCGGGGGGCTTTTACATTTTGCGCAGCCAAGCTGCGCAAAATGAGCACCCGTATTGTGGCCCTGGGACATCTGATCCCCGCAAAGGCAGAGCCCATAGCGAGAGTGCAGATGAACGCGATGCGTTCTAAAGCGACTGGCCGAGGTTGATCCGCGGGCTGAGGATTTCGCGAATGGGCGCCAGATCGGCAGCGCTGTCGCGGGCTTGCAGCACAATCTCGGCGGCGCGTTCGCCAATGGGGCGGCGACAGGCATCCGTGGTGGCCAACTGCAAGGGCAGGCCTTCCAGAATCGGCAGGTTGTTGAAACCGGCCAGCGCCACATCCTGCGGCACCGAAAGGCCTTCTGCCAGACAATGCATATAGCCGCCTACGCTCATCACATCGCTGGAGTAATAGATGCAGTCTAGGTCCGGTTGGCGGGCCAACATCTGCTCTGTCAGCAGTCGCCCCGTCGCAATCGCGCTATCGCCGGCATAGTGTTTCAAATCAGTCAGCGCGACGCCCTGCTCTGCCAGACCCGAAACAAAGCCGTCATAGCGTTTTCGCGCGCGAAAATCCTGCGGCATCTTTGTGCCAATAAAGCCGATACGCCGATAGCCCCGCGCCAGAATCTGCGCCGCCATGTCCCGCCCGGCCTGCAGATGCGAGATGCCAACGCAGTGGCGCAGCGGGGTGCCATCCGCATCCATAACCTCGACCACCGGGCAATCGGCCTGCAGCAGCATTTTCTGGGTTGCTTCACTGTGCTCAAGCCCGGCGACGATCAAACCCGAGGGTCGCCAGCTCAGCATTTCGCGGATCACCTCTTCTTCTTCATCCATTTCATAGCCCGAGATCCCCACCACCGGTTTCAGCGGGCTTTGCTTCAGCACCGAGGAAATCCCCGAAAGCACCTCGGGGAAAACAAAACTGTTGAGCGAGGGAACAACCACCGCCACCAGATTTACCGATTGCGACGACAGAGACCCCGCAATGCGATTGGGCACATAGCCATGGGCACGGGCAATTTCCTCGACCTTGGCACGGGTTGCGTTGGACACATCCGGTGCGCCACGCAGCGCACGGCTGGCGGTCATCTCGCTAACACCGGCAAGCCGGGCAACGTCCTTCAAAAGCATTTTTTTGATCATGTCGCATGGTCCTGCACTTCGCGCCCCACCGCAAGGGCAACAGGGTCAGCTCGCGGCATTGAGGGTTGCATTTTACCGATGTTATCGATACCGATATCGCAAACGTTAGCGATAACAAATCAAAATCACGGCGCAGATCTGCTGCGCCGTAAACTGGAGCTCTCTGATGACCCTGAAAATCGCCATCAATGGATTTGGCCGCATTGGCCGTGGTGTTATGCGGGCCCTGCTGGAAAGCGGTGCCCAGGACATCGAAATCGTCGCGATCAATGATCTGGCCCCAGCGCAAACCCTGGCGCATCTGCTGAAATATGATTCTGTGCATGGACGGCTAAAGGCGGCGGTGCAGCACAGCGACGACAGCCTTACAGTGGCAGGCAAGACCCTTCGGCTTAGCGCGCTGCGCGATCCCAAGGATCTATCCTGGGGTGATGTCGATATCGCCTTTGAGTGCACCGGGCGCTTTACCAACCGCGACGCCGCTGCCGCGCATCTGGGCAATGGCTCCAAGCGCGTCCTGCTGTCCGCTCCAGGCAAGGATATGGACCGCACCGTGGTCTACGGCGTCAATCACACCGATCTGACAGCCGCCGATCTAATTGTCTCCAACGCCTCTTGCACCACCAACTGCCTCGCCCCGGTGGCGCAGGTGCTGGACCAGAGCTTTGGCATCCAGACTGGTTATATGACCACGATCCACGCCTATACCGGGGATCAGCCAACCCATGACAGCCCACACAGTGACCTCTATCGTGGTCGCGCAGCCGCCCTGTCGATGGTTCCCACCTCAACTGGGGCGGCCCGCGCCATCGCAGAGGTGCTGCCAAAGCTGAAAGGGCGGCTGGAAGGCTCTGCCATCCGGGTGCCCACGCCCAATGTATCCGTGGTGGATCTCAGCTTTATGCCGGAACGCCCCGCCACCGTTGATGCGGTGAATGCCGCCCTGCAAGAGGCCGCAAATGGCGCGCTCAACGGGGTGCTGTCCTATGAAGTCGATCCGATGGTTTCGATTGATTTCAACCATGATCCACATTCGTCTTGCTTTGCAGCGGGGCAAACCTCGGTCACCGAGGGGGGATTGGTCCGCGTGGTCAGCTGGTATGACAATGAATGGGGCTTTTCCAACCGGATGCTGGACACAGCTCGCCACATGGGCAGCTTGATCTAAAGCCAACCACGCGCGGCACCTGGCAGGCAGGCATGCCCCGCCCCTGGGGGCCGCCCTTTTCCTACTGACCCTTGCCATGCATCCCCAATGAATGGCACTCTGACCGCATCGAAATGTCAGCGCCGTGTACGGTTCCAGCCAAAGGGGAAAAGGTCTGAAATCCGTTCGCCTCAGATTGCTTTTGCTGGCGCTG
This sequence comes from Pseudophaeobacter sp., assembly GCF_048267565.1. NCBI lineage: Bacteria > Pseudomonadati > Pseudomonadota > Alphaproteobacteria > Rhodobacterales > Roseobacteraceae > Pseudophaeobacter > Pseudophaeobacter sp. The sequence continues at coordinate 13,133 of NZ_JBLWXG010000003.1, forward strand.
CTGCCCCTGGCGGTGCTGATGCCGCTGTTGCTAACCCTGGCAATGGCGCGCTGGAACGCGGATTATGATGCGGTCCTCATCGCCAAGGTGGAAAGCGATCTGCGCATCGCGGAACAATATCTGGGCCACCTGCAGACCGGCAGTGCCGAAAGCCTGCACAGCATTGCAAACTCCACCGATTTTCAACTGGCCCTGACCAAAGGACCGGCAGCGGTTCAGGCCCACCTGGCCCCCCTGCGCGCCGCGTTGCAGCTGGATTTTCTGGAATATCTTACGCCTCGGGATCTGACTTCGACCCTGGGGGAATGGCCAGTGGTGCAGGCAGCCGTCAACGGGCAGCGCGCGGCACAGATTGACATTTTTTCACCGCAGGACCTGGCACAGGCCCTGCCGCATATGGTGGAAGATGCCCGTATCCCGCTGATTGAAACCGAGGCCGCAGCACCGACACAGCGACAGGTCGAGGATCGTGGCATGATGTTGCATGCCACGGCCCCCGTCGCCGCCACTGGCCATCACGGCGTGCTGCGTGGTGGGCGCCTGCTGAACCGCAATCTCGACTTCATCGACACCCTGAATGCGCTGGTCTATCTTGGCGGGCCCGCCGATCAGAACCGGCAGGGCACCGCCACCCTGTTTCTGGATGACACCCGCATTTCCACCAATGTGCGCCTGTTCGAAGATGTGCGCGCCCTTGGCACCCGCGTCTCTGCTGTGGTGCGCAACAAGGTGCTGGACGAGGGGCGCACCTGGCTGGACCGCGCCTTTGTGGTCAATGACTGGTATATCTCGGGCTATCTGCCACTGACCGACAGTTTTGGCAGCCGCGTTGGCATGCTCTATGTCGGTTTTCTCGAAGCGCCCTATACCGCTGCCAAAGGTGAGGCCTATTGGACCATTATCGCGGTATTCCTTCTCGTCATGGTCCTATCTGCGCCGCTTTTCTTGTGGCTGGCCAAGGGGATATTCGCGCCCCTGGAACGAATGAGCCATACGATGAAGCGGGTCGAACGTGGCGATTTGACCGCCCGCAACGGCACCACACGCCGACAGGATGAAATTGGCCAGGTCGCAGGCCACCTCGACAGCCTGTTGGACCAGATCCAGGACCGTGACCAGCGCCTGCGCGATTGGGCGGACGAGCTGAACGCCCGTGTGGACAGGCGCACTGCGGAACTACGCGATGCCAACAAGAAGCTGGAAGAAACCTTCAAACAGCTGGTGATGAGCGAAAAGCTTGCCTCTATTGGTGAAATCACCGCTGGTGTCGCGCATGAGATCAACAACCCGGTGGCGGTGATCCAGGGAAATGTTGATGTCATCCGCATGACCCTGGGCGAGGCTGCAGGCGAGTTGCAGACCGAACTGAACCTGATCGACAATCAGGTCATGCGCATTGGCGCCATCGTCGGCAAGCTGCTGCAATTCGCCCGACCGTCTGAATTTGGCACCTTTGAGGAAAGCCTCGATCTTGCGCCTCTGGTCAGCGATTGTCTGGTGCTGGTGGACCATGTGATTTCGCGTCAGACCATTCAGGTGGACAAGCGCTTTGCCGAAGGTGAAAATGCGCCCCCGCCGGTGCGGATTGACCCCGGAGAGCTGCAGCAGGTGGTGATCAACCTGATCCTCAACGCCACCCAGGCGATGGCCGGGGCCGGCAGTTTGACCCTGTCTCTTTGCGCTGCGGAACGTGATGGCAAGGTGGGGGCGCTGCTGACGGTCGCTGACACCGGCTGCGGCATTGCCGAAGATCAGATTGGCGCCGTGTTCAATCCGTTTTACACTACCAAACTGGGCGAAGGGACTGGCCTGGGGCTCTCTATCAGTCAGACCCTGGTACAGCGCGCCGGCGGGATCATCTCGGCCTTCAATCGCGCCGAAGGTGGGGCTGCCTTCTCGATCTGGCTGCCCGCCGCCGCACCAGAGCAGGCAAACATCGCCTGACCAAGGGCGGCGGCCCAGGCTAAAACAGGTGCGGCGCAAGCGAGGTCAAAGGTCCCAGCTGGCGCATTTGCGATCAACAGTTTTTCGCGACACCCCAAGACGGCGCGCCGCCTCGGCGCGGTTACCATCGCAGGCATCCAGCACATGCATGATATGGCGCTGGGTCACCAAATCCAGCGATTCAACCGCAGCAGCCCCGGTGATGGCCCCCTTGCCGGCAAACTCTTCTGGGAATTCCCCCAAAATCACCGAACGTTCAATCAGATTGCGCAGCTCGCGCACATTGCCGGGCCAGTCATAGCGCGCGAACTTCAACAGGGTCTCTTCGTTCAACTCCAGCGCCTCCATGCCAAGGCTGCTGGCGAATTGTTCCATGAACAGGGCGGCAAGTTCGACGATGTCTTCAATGCGCTCTTTCAAGGGGGGCATCTGGATCTCGACCACATTGATCCGGTGATACAGATCCGCCCGAAAGCGCCCGTCTTCAACGGCGGTTTGCAGATCGGCATTGGTGGCAAAAAGAAACCGCAGGTTCAGCGGAATATCCCGCTCGGCACCAACCGGGCGCACCCGCTGATCCTCAAGCACCCGCAGCAGCGCCGCCTGTACCTGATCAGGCATCTGCGCCACCTCATCGAGAAACAGCGTGCCCCCGTCAGCATGCAGGAACAATCCGTCCTTGCGGCGGTTCTGCTCATCAATCTGGCCAAACAGCTCATAGGCGATGCGGTCCGGTGCAATCCCGGCACAGTTCACCGCCACAAAGGGTTGCATCGCGCGGTCAGACAGCGAATGCAGGGTGCGCGCGGCTATTTCCTTGCCAGTGCCACTGGCCCCGGTGAACAACACCGGCGTTGGCAACGGTGCCAGGCGGTGCAGCATATCGCGTGCCTGACTGATAGCAGGCGATATGCCCAACAGCCGTCCGCGTGCCGCGCTGCCTTCGGCCAGAAGTTCATGCTTCAACAAATAGTTTTCGCGCCGCAGATATTTGCGATCCAGCGCCCTCGCCACAGAGTTGAGGATCTGATTGGCCCGAAACGGTTTCAGCACGAAATCGGCAACCCCGGTGCGCAGCGCCAGAATAGCCGTTTCCAGATCAGCGTAGGCTGTCACCAGAATGGTATCGGCAAACAGCCCCACCCGGCGCTGTTCCTGCACCCATTCCAGCCCGGTTTTGCCCGGCATGATATTGTCCAGAATGATCAGATCAAAATGCGCCCGATCCAGAATGGTCGAAGCCTCGGCAGCAGATGCGGCCTGTTCAACCCGTTTGCAGCGCGGTGCCAGGATCTTGGTCAGAAAGTTGCGCATGCCCGGTTCGTCATCAATCACCAGGATCGAGGCATTGGCCAGGTTCTCTCCGTATTCGTCGCTTGCGCCTTCTGCCCGCGTCATTGCCGCCACTGCCCTGTCTTTCATTGCTGCCTCACTTGCCCCTGCCCCGGTCGTACCAAAACAGGCCTGCCCAACCTATCAGGGTCGGGCCTGCCTGCGCCATCTGTTTTCATACCTGTGTTATTTTGCTGGCTGCTGTGCCTTGCCCGGCGGTGCGGAAGCCTGCTCTTCTTCCAGGACCTCTTCCAGCCAAATAGAGTGGTGCTGACGGGCCCAAGCCTCATCAACCTCCCCCGAGCCCATGGCATCATAGGCCCCCTCCATCCCGAGAGAGCCGATATAGATATGGGCAATAATAATCGCCATCAACACAAAGGAAAGCGCGGCGTGCCAAGCTTGCGCCAATTGCATTTCTTCTTGTGGCGCCAGGTCAACCGGCAACACACCAAAGCCGAGCATCTCTGGCAGACCTGTGGAGTTGATCACCGCAAAGGTCTTGGCAAAGAGTTGCAGTTCATAGGGGAACAACAAGGAAATCCCTGACACCGCAATCGACGTGCCAAACAGAATAACCGACCAAAAGATCATCTTTTGCCCGGCGTTGAATTTCTTGGCCGGCGGGTGCGCTGATCCAATGATTCCGCCGAACTGGCGCAGCCAGACCAGATCGGTACGGTTTGGAATATTGTGGGCAACCCACATGACAAAGACCATGACCAGACCAACAATAAAGCCCCAGGCCACCATATTGTGAAGCCATTTTCCCAGGTCCAAAATCGCCGCATTGGGCGCTTTGCCCAGATAGGGGGCGATCACCACCCGGCCAAACAGCGACAAAAGTCCGGTCACGCCAAGAATAACAAAAGACCCCGCCATCAACCAATGCGCAAAGCGTTCAATCGCCTTGAAACGCGTTACCGTGCGGCCAGACTTTTCGCCGTCGATCATGATCCGGCCCCGCAGCAGGAAGAACAGCAACAGCCCCCCGATGGTGCCCAGCAACAGCCAGCCGCCATAGTGGCGCAGCGGTCCGGCGCGAAAGTTCAGCCAGGTCATGCCACCATCCTGGATCAGCACCTTGGCCACATCCCCACCGGCCGAAACCCGGACCTCGGCGGTGCCATAGCGCATCTGTCGCCACAGATCGGGATCCGAGGCACCGCCAAGCGTACCCAGTTGCTGGGTCATGGCCGCAGCGGCCGCAGGGTCGCCTATATTGTCCCGCCGGAAGCCTTCATCCAGCGTCTGCCCCTCTTGCCGGGCCAGGATATCCGCCAAGGTCTGCGCCCCGCCCGTTGCACTGCGGTCCACCGCGGCATCCGCAGCAGGGGTGCCGACAGCTGTATTGGCCTCCTGTGCCAGCGCCTGTTCAGGCCCAAAGGGGAACCACAGCATCAGCTGCATGAAAAAGAGAAATGCCAGGCGCAGCATGGGCCACACTCCTTTGCGGGTCGCAAATTTGAAAAAATACCAGTTTGCAGACGGCCTGCACTGGGCAGGCCGTCGTTCGTTTACGCAGGTTGTTTTACGCAAGCAGTTGCCAGCGTTTAGCCGCCCTTTTGCTCATAGGCTGTACCCCAGCCCCAAGCGCCAGAGCCAAAGCCGCGTGCCACGATCCGTTCCCGGTAGATCGCCGAAACAGTATCGCCGTCACCAGCCAGCAGAGCCTTGGTTGAACACATCTCGGCGCAGATCGGCAGCTTGCCTTCGGCAATCCGGTTGCGGCCATATTTAGAGAACTCCGCATTGGAATTGTTCTCTTCAGGTCCACCCGCACAGAAGGTGCATTTGTCCATCTTGCCACGGCTACCGAAACTGCCGGCCTGCGGATATTGCGGCGCGCCAAAGGGGCAGGCGTAGAAACAATAGCCACAGCCGATGCACAGATCCTTGGAGTGCAGAACCACACCGTCTTCAGTTTGATAGAAACAATCCACCGGGCACACGGCCATACAGGGTGCATCGGAACAATGCATGCAGGCCACCGAGATCGAGCGTTCACCAGGTTTGCCGTCATTGATGGTAACAACACGGCGCCGGTTGATGCCCCAGGGCACCTCGTGCTCGTTTTTACAGGCGGTCACACAGGCGTTGCATTCAATGCAGCGTTCGGCGTCGCAGAGGAACTTTGCTCTTGCCATCTTTCTTTCTCCTTATGCTGCAGTGATCTTGCAAAGAGTACACTTGGTCTCTTGCATTTGCGTGACGCTGTCATAGCCATAGGTAAAGGCCACGTTGGCGCTTTCGCCCAGGACATAGGGGGCTGCCCCTTCGGGATATTTATCCCGCAGATCCTTGCCCTGGAAATGCCCGCCAAAGTGGAACGGCATAAAGGCAACGCCCGCCCCCACCCGTTCGGTGACCATGGCCATGACCTTGACCTTGCCACCTTCGGGGCCTTCGACCCAGCACTGTTCGCCGTCGCGTACGCCCAGATTATTGGCATCCCGCGTGTTGATTTCGACAAACATGTCCTGCTGCAATTCGGCCAGCCAAGGGTTGGAACGGGTCTCTTCCCCGCCGCCCTCATATTCCACCAATCGCCCGGAGGTGAGGATGATCGGATAATCCTTGGAGACATCGTTCTTCTGGATAGAGGCATAGAGGGTCGGCAGACGATAAGAATGACGGTCCTCGTATGTTGGGTAGTCTTTGACCAGATCACGACGGTTGGTATACAGCGGTTCGCGGTGAATTGGCACCGGATCCGGGAAGGTCCAGACCACGGCCCGCGCCTTGGCATTGCCGAAGGGCGCACATTCGTGCTTGATCGCCACCCGCTGGATACCGCCAGAAAGGTCGGTCTTCCAATTGGTCTTGGGACCCGCCACGGCCTCGATCGAGGCGCGTTCGGCGTCGGTAAGATCGCCATCCCAGCCCAGATCCATCAGCATCTGCATGGTGAATTCAGGGTATCCGTCCTGGATGTCCGAATTCTTGCTGTAGACACCTTCCGCCAACAGATTGTCGCCATCGCGTTCAACGCCAAATCGGGCGCGGAATGTCAGACCGCCCTCAGAAACCGGCCGCGACATATCATAGAGGTTCGGAGTGCCGGGGTGCTTCATCTCTGCTGTGCCCCAGCAGGGCCATGGCAGACCATAGAAATCCCCATCGGCCGGACCACCCACAGCCCGCAGCGTGGTGCGGTCAAAGGTGTGCTGGTTGGCCATGTGCAGTTTCAGCCGCTCGGGGCTTTGACCAGTATAGCCAATGGTCCAGAGCCCCTTGTTGAATTCGCGGGTGAGGCTTTCAACATTGGGGGTTTCCGCATCCTCCATTTCGATGTTGCGGAACAGACGATCCGCCCAGCCAAACTTGTTGGCGAACTTTGCCATGATGACTTCATCCGGCAGGCTCTCGAACAGGGGTTCAACCACGCGATCGCGCCACTGTATGGACCGGTTCGAGGCCGTGACAGAGCCACGCGTTTCAAACTGGGTACAGGCCGGCAGCAGATAGACACCGTCGGTACGATCCTGCAAAACAGCCGAAACCGTTGGATAGGGGTCGATCACGACCAGCATATCCAGCTGCTCCATCGCCGTTTTCATTTCCGTCATCCGGGTCTGTGAGTTCGGCGCATGCCCCCACAGGACCATAGCCCGCACATTGTTGGGCTGATCGATGTTTTTCTTGTCTTCCAGGATACCATCAATCCAACGACTGACAGGGATACCCGACAAGTTCTGCAGGCTCTTGTCCTTGCCATCTGCACCTTTAAGCGTATCAAACTGATTGGCGAGCCATTCTGGATCTTCTTCCCAGACGCGCGCCCAGTGGGCCCAGGCACCCTTGGACAGGCCATAGTATCCAGGCAGCGTATGCGACAGCACGCCCAGATCGGTCGCGCCCTGCACATTATCGTGGCCCCGGAAAATATTAGTGCCGCCGCCAGAGGCGCCCATGTTGCCAAGCGCCAGCTGCAGGATGCAATAGGCGCGGGTGTTGTTGTTGCCAGTGGTGTGCTGGGTGCCCCCCATGCACCAAATCACGGTGCCGGGACGGTTGTTGGCCAGGGTGCGCGCGACGCGCTTCAGCTGCTCACCAGGCGCGCCGGTGACGCGCTCTACTTCCTCTGGTGTCCAGTTCTTCACCTCGTTGCGGATCTGTTCCATCCCCCAGACACGGGTGCGGATGAATTCCTTGTCTTCCCAGCCGTTTTCAAAGATGTGCCACAGAATGCCCCAGACCAGCGCCACATCGGTGCCTGGCCGGAAGCGGACATATTCATCGGCATGGGCCGCCGTACGGGTAAAGCGCGGATCACACACGATAACCGGGGCGTTGTTCTGCTCTTTCGCCTTAAGCAGATGCAGCAACGAAACAGGGTGCGCTTCGGCTGGGTTGCCGCCGATGATAAAGATCGACTTGGAGTTATGGATGTCGTTGTAGGAGTTGGTCATGGCGCCGTAGCCCCATGTATTGGCCACACCCGCCACGGTCGTTGAGTGACAGATCCGCGCCTGATGGTCGACGTTATTGGTGCCCCAATAGGCCGCGAATTTGCGGAACAGGTAGGCCTGTTCGTTGTTATACTTGGCCGAGCCAAGCCAGTAGACGCTGTCAGGACCGCTTTCCTCGCGGATATCCATCATGTTGCCACCGATTTCGTCGATGGCCTGATCCCAGGAGATGCGCTTCCACTCTCCGCCCTCTTTTTTCATCGGGTACTTCAGGCGACGTTCGCCATGCGCGTGTTCGCGTACCGATGCGCCCTTGGCGCAATGCGCCCCCATGTTGAAGGGGCTGTCCCAGCCGGGTTCCTGACCCGTCCAGACACCGTTTTCCACCTCGGCGACGACGGTACAGCCAACCGAACAGTGGGTGCAGACGGATTTGATGGTTTCGACCGCGCCTGCTGCGGCTGTCGCTGCAGTGGCCTGTGTAACCGTGCCACCTGTGGCACTGATCGCAGCCAGGCCACCAATGGCCAGGCCAGACCCGCGCAAAAAGGCGCGCCGGTCAACGGATGCTTCCGCAACCTGATTGAGGATCGAGCTCCGCTGGGGGCGTCTCGCAACCCCGTTGGTCTTTTTCCTAAGCATGTAAACCTCCCTTGCCAGCCCAGAAATACGGGCCTGCTGGGTTTATGGAAAACCACATGGACGGTCGGGCGTCTCGCAACCAGTTGCCCCGTGGTTGATGAAGGTCTTGTGTGCGACCAGCGCTGATTAGAACCGGGTGCTTTCGTAATAGGCGCGGGTATGCGCGGTATCCTGCATCTTGTCGGATGCCAGATCGGGTGCCGCAGCCTCAGCCGCAGTGCCGCTGGTGGCCACTGCCACCGCAGCCAGCGGTGCCGTTGTCGCCGCCAGTTTCAGAAAGTCGCGGCGGCTGCTGCCACCCTCTTCCTTCTTGCTCATGTGAACTCCTCCTCCCGGCGCTAGGGCCAGGTTCCTGTTTCACTGGGTTACAGCGCAGCGCCAAAGCCCTGCGCCCTTTTGCGGATTACTCCGCGCTCATCCGAAAACCTTCGGCTTCGATATCCATGAAGTGCCGCCCGACAGCGCCGAGGGCCGCATAGAGAACCGACGCCTTTGCGGCTTCGAGATCTGAAAAGAAATGTCCGGCCCAGGGGCGGATGTGTTTGCTGAAAAACCGCTTTTGCTGCTCCAGGTCCGCCGAGGGACCAAAACGCCCGGCGATCATGGCCCCCATCATCTCCATCAGAGAGGCGATGTTATCCTCGGGTTCAAAGGCATTTGGCGCCCGGGTGATCCCCTGTGCCGCCATATCCTGACGCAGCATTGCCAGCGGCTTTTCGTTCAAGAACCCGGTCAGGTAGTAGCTGGCATAGGGCAGCAGCTCACCACGTCCCAGGCCAATGAACAGCTTGTTGAATTCCCGCTCGCTGGCGGCAGGTTTGCTATGGCTGGCCAGCTTGGCCAACCCATTGATCGCCTGGCCAAGATCGGTGCCATCCCCAGACAGCCCGGCAGTCTGCTGCAGCAACATCTGATCCGGCGGCCCTGCCAGCATGACCCCCAGATAGTTATAGAGATCCGCGCGCATCTGATCCTCGGCACCGAGAGAAACTGGCGGCTGTGCCCTTGTCGTGGGGGTCTCAAGAGTGGCTGACATCTGGGGCTCCATCTGCGGGCTGTCGGGGGTCATTCGGGCACTCCTTCAAAAGAGAACCGCATACGGCGAAGGGCAGTATAGTGCTGGCTTGGGGTCATCTCGACACGGATTTCTGGTGTCCCAATCGGGACTGGGCTGTCGCTAACCTGCCCCCAATCAGGGTCTTGCTTGTCGGCCAGCGGATCCGCCCCCGCCGCATCAGCGCTTGGGGTCGGCTCTGCACTTTCGCTACACTCTGCGCTCGGCTCCGGGGGCGGCGCATCAGCCAAATCCACCTGCTGCGCGGCGTCCTGTTCTGCCTGCGCAGCTTCGCGGGCCAGCGCGTCTACATGTTGGGTCATGCCCTTCCCGACCTGATAGGCAGTCTGCATTCCTTCGATCACCAGCGCGGCATCGGTGAAATCCTCGCCGTAATCCACCAGCCCGTCAACGCAGGCCAACACCGGGTCGGCCCGCCACAAATGACGCAGAGCCCGTGTCTTGATCCGCGCGGGCACCTGCTCGCCCAGGAATACTTTGAAATCATCACCGGCTTTCAGGCTCTCTGGCTCTGGCAGGCTCAACTCTGCCAACAGATCTTCGTCGCTTTTCTCGGCGACGGCCTGATCGCGGGCAGCGCGTTCGACCGAAATTTGCGCCTGTTCTTCAGCTGCCTCTTCGGCGGCGACGGCCGCCTGGCGGCGTGCCCAGAAGGTCGTTGCAGTCATTGCAGCCGCTCCTTCTTGGCCAGCGCAGGAGAGCGGTATACATCTGTCAGCTGCGCAATGCGCGGATCGCCGATACCATCCTCGACACTGCCAATATCCGTTTTATCGCGACGCCGCTTTACGAATTCTTCTTCACGAAAATGTGCCACAGTAAAGGCGCGTAGCCAAGCCACCAGCCCACTGGGCATCGCCACCTTTTCCACCAGTTCATCGCCGCTGTCGGCATAGTCCTGCGCTTCAAACGGAGAGGCCGTAATCAGCGCCACCTCCAGCGGAAAGCTACCCTGGTCGGCCTCGCGCAGGATCACATAAAGACTGGGGGGATCGGTGGCCAACGCCTGCATATAGGCCTCGGCCTCGGCGCGGTGCAGCTCCAGCGGCAGGGTGGCAGCGTGATACTCGCTCACCCCCGCCTCTGTGCGCAGCAGGTGCCAATCCGCCGGACGCGCAGCAGGCAACAACCCCGAGACTGTCCAGTTCCACCTTGCCCAGCGGGTCACGCCCGGCGCGCGACGTATCACCACCCCGACCGGCATCACATCAGTTTTCTCTGCGCTTTGGCTCACCCCGTCACGATACCCTTTGTCAGCTTCACAATTCCGTCTGCCCCCTGTGTCGCCGCAGCAGATGCTGTCGGGCCAAGGCGGCAATTCTTGTCATTCAGAGTGCGCCGGGTCGCTGGCGCAACGAAAGGCTGAATTTCGCGCCGTTGCAGAAAACTGTCAGGACGGGACAAATTGGGAAGTCAACGCGACACCCCCTGAACAGGGCGGTCTAAATGTCTATCTCGACAAAATAGCTCGGAAAACAGGCTGTGCTGCATTTAGCGAATCACCAATCGCGCCAGGGCCGCCAGATCGGCCTGCCGCCACTGGAAATCGGTTTACCTCGTCAAAGAATCAGAGCTAGTCTAAGCCCCCAGCAAGCGGCAAAATCATGGATGATTTGCCACAATTTCTCGCGAGGAATACAATGGCGAAGCAATTGATTTTATGTGATTGTTCAGGAACACAGGCGTTCGACCCTGAGGCCCTGTCAACCGCCACTGGCCTAGGCTGCAGCCAAGTCTATACATCCCTGTGCAGCACCCAGATAGATGCCGCTGCCGCCGCTATTTCCTCGGGTGAATCGGTGATTTGCTGCGCCCAGGAAAAAAGATTTTTTGCCGATCTCGCCGCCGATCTGGAGGCCCCCGCCCCTGCCTGTCTCGACCTGCGGGACCGGGCGGGTTGGACCGCAGATAGCGGGGATCTACTACCCAAAATGTCCGCCCTGGTGGCCGAGGCCGCGCTGGACCTGCCTCCGGGCAAGAACCTGGATGTCACATCAGAGGGGCTCTGCCTGATCTTGGGGGCGCCAGAAATTGCCCTTGCCGCCGCCGAACGATTGCAGGATCTGCTCGGCGTGACGGTCTTGATTGAAACATCAGGCGAAGACCTGGACACCACCGGATTGGGGCGCGGCTTTGATCTGATCCGGGGCCAACTGCGTCAGGCCAAAGGGGCCTTGGGGCAATTTCAGCTGCGCTTTGACGCCCTGCAGCAGCGCGATGTAACGGGCCGCCAGTGGGGCTGGAGCGCGCCGCGCGATGGCGCTGTGTCAGACTGCGATATCCTGCTGGATCTGCGTGGCGGCACCCCGCTGTTTCCAGCCCCGGAAAAACGCGAAGGCTACTTGCGCGCCGACCCTGCGAACCCACTGGCGGTGGCAGATGCCATTCTGGCGGCCAGCCAGCTGGTCGGGACCTTTGAAAAACCGCTTTACCTGCGCCATGAGCCGCTGTTGTGCGCCCATTCGCGCGCCTCGCAGACCGGGTGCAACAAATGCCTGGATCACTGCCCAACCTCTGCCATCAGTTCCGCCGGGGATCACGTCACGATTGATCCGATGGTCTGCGCCGGCTGCGGTGCCTGTTCGTCGCTCTGCCCCTCGGGGGCCATCACCTATGACGCGCCACCAACCGAGGCCCAGTTCCGTCGGATCCAGACCCTCGCAAAGGCCTATCAGGACGCAGGCGGCACCGCCCCACGCCTGCTGGTGGTCAATGAACATGGCGGCGAGATGATCCAGCTGGCCGCCCGCTTTGGCCGCGGCCTGCCGGCCGATGTCGTGCCGCTTGAGGTGACAGCCCTCAATGCCTTTGGCCATGCGGAAATCCTGGCCGCCCTCGCGGCAGGTTTTGCTGATGTCTCGATCCTGCTCGCCCCCGGTGCCGACCCAAAGGTGCAGGCGTCAGAGCTGGCGCTGGCACAGGCCATCAGCGGCAGCAACTCCGCGCGGCTGCTGGATATCCAGCAGCCGGATGCGCTAAGCGATGCGCTTTATGACAGCCAGCCAGCCAAGCCCATAGCCACACCTATTCGGCCCATGGGATCGCGGCGCCAGATCACCCGGCAGGCGGCCCTGGCCCTGCACGCAACTGCCGGGCAGGACGCGGCGGCGGCCCCCCTGCTCCCCCTGCCCGATCAGGCCCCCTATGGGGCGGTGCTGGTGGATCAGGATAGCTGCACTCTCTGCCTGTCCTGTGTGTCGCTCTGCCCATCGGGGGCTCTGGGCGACAACCCGGATCTGCCGCAGCTGCGGTTTCAGGAAGAGGCCTGCCTGCAATGCGGGATCTGTGCCAATACCTGCCCAGAGGATGCGATTACCCTTCAGCCACGGCTCAACCTTGATCCGACGGCCTTGTCGCAGGTGGTTCTGCATGAAGAAGACCCCTTTGCCTGCGTTGAATGCGGCGCGCTGTTTGGGGTGAAATCCACCATCGAAAAGATCACCGAAAAACTGGCCGGGAAACACGCGATGTTTGCCAGACCTGAAATGGCCCGAATGATCCAGATGTGTGATGACTGCCGGGTTCAGGCCCAGTTCCACCAAAAGGACAGCCCCCTTGCCGGGGCGGAACGCCCGCGGGTCCGCACAACGGAGGATTACCTCAGCAAACGCCGCGACCATTGACGCCCGCCGCGAAACCCCGCCGCCATCGGTAGCCTGTCCCCCCGCCCACGCGTCAATAGCCGCGCGCCGGGCTGTTTGCAGATGGCAGATGCACCAGCGGTGCAGATCAGATAGACAGATGAAAACCAAAGAGCTCAGCAGGTGCCAGTTGGCCCTTTTTCTCTTTGCCATCAGACAGACAGCGCCCGCCCGTCGGGCCACATCAAAGGAGCAAGCCCCGCGTGTCCATTACCCGAGAAACCGTCCTCGCGGCCCTCAAAAGCATTTCCGACCCCATCAGCGGCCAGGACATTGTCGCCGCAGGCCTGGTGCGTGGCCTCACGGTTGAACCAGGCTCTGTGCTCTTTGTGCTGGAAATCGACCCTGCAAAATCAGAAACCTACACGCCCATCCGCGATCAGGCAGAGGCTGTGATTAGGGATCTGCAGGGTGTCGACAAGGTCTCGGTGATGCTGACCGGCCATTCCACCAAGGCGCCGCCAGATCTGAAAGCCTCAAAGCCGACTACGCCACAGGGGCCGCAAAAAATCCCAGGCGTTGATCGCATTATTGCGGTTGCCTCAGGTAAGGGCGGTGTGGGGAAATCTACCGTATCGGCCAACCTCGCCTGTGCGCTGGCAGCCCAGGGGCGGCGTGTCGGCCTGCTGGATGCCGATGTCTATGGCCCTTCGCAGCCCCGGATGCTGGGGGTTTCGGGACGCCCCGCCAGCCCCGACGGCAAGACCATCCTGCCGCTGCGCAATCACGGCGTCACCATGATGTCGATTGGTCTGATGACCAATGATGATCAGGCCGTGGTCTGGCGCGGACCAATGCTGATGGGGGCACTGCAGCAGATGCTGATGCAGGTACAATGGGGCGCCCTAGATGTGCTGATCGTGGATCTGCCGCCCGGCACCGGTGATGTGCAGATGACCCTGGCCCAAAAGGCGCAGGTGGATGGTGCCGTGATCGTCTCCACCCCGCAGGATGTGGCACTGATTGATGCGCGCAAAGGCATTGATATGTTCAACAAGCTGAACGTGCCGATCCTGGGCATGATTGAAAACATGTCGACCCATATCTGCTCCAGCTGTGGCCATGAAGAGCATGTCTTTGGCCATGGCGGCGTTGCCGCCGAAGCGGCCAAGCTGAACGTGCCATTGCTGGCAGAAATCCCGCTGCATCTGGATGTGCGTCTGGCGGCAGACAGTGGCGCGCCAATTGTGGCCGCCAAACCCGACAGCGCCCAGGCGCAGGCCTTTTTCGATGTCGCAAAGGCCCTGGTTGAACGGGGCGCTGCATGAGTGCAGCCCCCACCTTCCCGCCGCTGATGTCCGGCCTTGCCGTGACCGGACAAGAGGATCCTTTCGAGGCCGCTTGCCAGCGGGCGGTGCTAGGCTGCGATGCCGGTTTAATTGTCTACAACCTGGGGGCAGATCAGCTGCGCGCCGCCATCGTTTTTGCGCCAGAGGTGCCGCTGCAAAAGGCCATGGCCATGTTGCCCACCTGTGGCATTGGTCTGCAAAATGCCCTGGGAGCCCTGGCCCCGCCAGAGGTGGCGGTCCACCTGGAATGGGGTGGCGGGCTGCGGATCAATGGCGGGCGCTGCGGCACCCTGCGCGTGGCTGCCAGCACCGAGGATCCCGACCAGGTGCCCGACTGGCTGGTGCTGGCGCTGCAACTGCCGCTTTGGCCCGCCGATCAGGACGGCGGCGACACCCCTGACCAGACCGCGCTCTACGCCGAAGGCTGCGCCGATGTGACCGCCCCTGCCCTGCTGGAAAGCTGGGCGCGTCACGCGCTGCACTGGATTGCCCGCTGGGAACAGGATGGCACCGAGCCGCTGCATGCCGAATGGCGCGGCCTGACCCATGGACTGGGCGAAGAGGGGGACTGGTACGGCAACACCGGCACCTTTCTGGGGGTCGATGAAGATTTTGGCATGCTGCTCCGAGATGCCAGCGGCACCCGGCTGATCCCCTTGACCACACGACTGGAGACCCCATGATGCAACTGGCCCGTGCCATCCACTTTGACGAGAGCGACCAAAACATCTTTGCCAACCCCGCACGCACCGGTGAATGGTGCATTTCGGGCGGTTTTGAATTTTCCAACTGGGTCGAGGGCGACCTGACCGGCAAGCAGCGCCAGGCCTTTGCCAATGGCTGGCTGGGGCTGGAGACTGCCGGGCGGGTCACCTTTGTCGCGGTGACCAAGATCGAGGCGGGCGAGCTGGAAGAGCTCATCGATCAGCTGGCGCAGCATTTTGTCAGCCACTATGGCGCGCCAGATCAGGCAACCGCCCGCCCCGTCGCGCAGGAAGAACTGCGCCAGATGCAGGAGATCTGCGCCGAACACGAGGCCAATACCCTGCTAACGGTGGCCCGCGAATTGCGCGATGCCGGGGTGCATGAAAGCTACCGCAGCATTGCCCCGCAGTCGGCGGACCTGGAACAGTTTGCCATTCACGTCACACCAGATAGCTAAACGCGCCGACGTGGCTCTCCCGCCCGTCGAAAGATGCCTGCGGCACCTTCTCCCGTTGGGCCCGGCGCCGCTGCGCGGCGCCCCCTTCCAGGAGGAGACAGGTCAAGGGCCGCGGAGCGGCCCTGCCGCAGGCAGGGTTTACCCTTGAGGTGTCTCCGCCACTATACAATTGACATGGCCCTTGAAGGGCAGCCCAGCCCTTCAAGGGCTTCTCAGCAGGTTTTTCTCTTGCTGCGCCGCGCAGCGGCGCCGGGCCCAAGGCCGCCAGGGCTCAACTGGCGAAGCCTGTTGAGCCTGCGGGCGCGGGAGCTCCGCCTTTTGCTGTGACCACTGCTGGCCTCTCTCAGAAATATTGGGCAAGGCCTGCTGCAAAGGAGGGCGGTCAGGCGTATTTTTCCAAAAAGGCCTCGGCATTCATGGTGCGAAAATCTGGCAATGCGGTGCGCAGTTCTGCATGGGTCCAATCCCACCAGGCCAGCTCTATCATACGCTCTGCAACTTTGACGGGATAGCGGCGGCGGATCAGGCGGGCGGTATTGCCGCCAACAATGGTGTAGGGGGCCACATCCTTGGTCACCACGCTGCCCGAGGCCACAACGGCACCATGGCCGATACGCACTTCTGGCTTGATCAGCGCGCCATGTCCTATCCAGGTGTCATGGCCAATATCGGCCCGCCGTGTCGCCCGGTGGGCAAACCAATCCGCATCATCCGCCACATCGTCCCAGTACAGCGCCGAGCGATAATGAAAATGATGCAGCGAGGCCTTCTCCATCGGGTGATCCGTGGCCCCGATACGCGTGGCGCTGGCGATATTGGCGAACCTGCCCACTGTGGCATTGGCGATGTCGCAGCCGCGATCGCAATAGGAGTAATCGCCAATAGTGCAATTGGCGATCCGGCTGCCAGCACCAATCTCGACATAGGTGCCAAAATTGCTGTCGCTAATCTGGCAATCGGGGTGCAGGAAAGGTTGGTCGGCGGATAGTCGTGCCATTGGGGGCTCCCATAATCGGCCTCAGTCAGTCCAGCTTTGACTGGGGCGTGGCAAATCAGGACAGACAGATGTTCACGGCAGCACGAAGGGCTTGCCAACCGCCGAGGATCGACGCTTTACCTTGCCACCTTCCCCCTTGATCAGGCGGCGGCGCAGCCAACCAGACAGCCAATCCATCATCATCACCATCAGGATGATCAGCACGATGTAATAGGCGACTTCTTCCCAGTCTTTTTGGGTAATGATCGCCTGGGTCAGCAACAGACCAATACCGCCCCCCGTGATCGCCCCAATGATGGTGGCCGAGCGTGTGTTGGATTCCAGGAAATACAACAGTTGGCTGAGCAGCACCGGGGTAATCTGCGGGATCACCCCAAAGCGATACCGCTGTGCCGGTTTGGCCCCGGTCGAGGTGATGCCTTCGATCTGCTTGTCATCGACATTTTCCAGCGCTTCCGAGAAGATCTTGCCGAAGGTGCCGGTATCAGTGACCAGAATGGCCAAGGCCCCGGTCAGCGGCCCCGGCCCGAAGGCCCGCGCCAGCACAACAGTCCAGATCAATGAATCCACCCCGCGCAGGAAATCAAACACCCGGCGCATGGCAAACCGAAGGGCACCAAGCGGCGCAAAGTTTCGGGCAGCCAGAAAGGCCAGAGGCAGGGCAATGATGCCAGCGCCAATGGTGCCCAGAAAGGCCATCAGCAGCGTTTCCACGATGGCCCAGGCAACATCCTGGTGTCGCCACATCTTATTGGTCCAGAAGTCGTTGAAGATCGCCCCGGCCTCGCCCGTGGCGGCGCGCTGTGCCAGTTCCACAAGTCCAAGCCCGTGATAGGGGCTGTCCAGGGTGAAAAAGAACAGCTCCCAGCCGGTGAAATAGCGGAACACTTCGGACCGATTGCGGGTGACCGTCAGGCGGCCAGCCTCCGTTTTGACTGCAAGCCGGTTCTTGGAAACGCTGATCCAGTCCGGCACCTCGCCGGGGGGCAATTCGGCCTGCACCCCCTTGCTGCGGCTGGGGGTCGCGCGCACAAGCCCATAACCTGGGATAGTATATTCAATGCTTTCAGGACCAAAGCGCACCTCGTGACCCTGCTCCAGATCGATCACCGAGGTTGCCCCCAATGTCACCCAGGCTGGACTCTCGCCATCAGGGTAGGCCCCCTTGCGCTCTCCTTCGATGGCGACCGAAACGTCACCGTTGCGATTGTCCCGCGTTACATGGGTTTTGTAGCTGTAGGTATCGCTCACCAGGGTCTGGGCGTTTTGCAGGCTGACCCGCTGCCACAGCCCGGCCATGTCAAAGGCGACAAAGACATAGGCCAGATAGGCCAGCACCAGGGCCGGCAGGGCAAAGCTCCACAGCTTTTTCTTCCAGAACAGATGATCCATATCCCGTTTGGCGGCGACAGGGCAGAATTCAGCGTCAAGATAGGTCATGCCTTGGCTCCATGGATCAGGCGGTCGCGCATCCCACTGGAGATCTGATCGACCAGCGTGATGGTGATAAACAGCAAAAGGAAAATGGCGGCGGCTTCGTCATAACGCCCCTGGCCCCAGGACATGGCGTTCTTCAGCTCATATCCGATGCCGCCTGCCCCAACAAAGCCAAGGATTGCAGAAGCGCGAATGTTGATTTCAAACCGCAAGAGCGCATAGCTCACATAGTTTGGTCCCACCTGCGGGATCACCCCCAGCCACATCCGCTGGCCCCAGCTGGCGCCGGCGGATTCCAGGCCCTCAACCGGTTTAAGCGAGGCATTTTCATTTACTTCGGAAAACAGTTTGCCCAGCGCGCCGGCAGTATGGATCGCAATGGCAATCATCGCGGGCACCGGGCCACCACCCAAGAGAAAGATCAGCACCAGCGCAATGACGATTTCAGGGATGGCGCGGCAGATGTCCATGATCCGGCGAAACAGCGGAATAAATGCGGGCCAGCGCGCCATGCCGCGCGTCGACAACAGGGACAGCAGGGTGCCAAAGACCAACCCCACCAGGGTCGAGGCGGCGGCAATGTTCAGCGTCTCGATCAGGGCAGGAAAGAAGCTGACGAAATGGCCCGGCAGCAATGCCAGCTTTTCGCCGGCCTCGCTCAGCACTTCGGCTGGGTAATCGAACACATGGGTAATGCCATCGCGAAACGACCCAGCGTTGCGGCCATCTGCGGTGCGAAAGCCTGCCATCATCATGGCGACAAACAGAACCAACATGATACCGCCATAGAGACGCTTGCGCCGGGTCATT
This sequence comes from Pseudophaeobacter sp., assembly GCF_048267565.1. Classification (NCBI taxonomy): domain Bacteria; kingdom Pseudomonadati; phylum Pseudomonadota; class Alphaproteobacteria; order Rhodobacterales; family Roseobacteraceae; genus Pseudophaeobacter; species Pseudophaeobacter sp. Next base: position 31,874 of record NZ_JBLWXG010000003.1, read on the forward strand.
GTATCGTATTCGGCCCGAATTTCTGCGGTTGTCATCGGCCCTGCGGTTAGATCTGCCATCCTTGCCATCCTGATTGAGAGGCGTGCGCGCAGCCGCGTTAGGCCACGTCTTCACTGAAAAACGGGGTTCGGACAAAGCAGCCCGAACCCCAAACCCATACCGGTGGAACGTCTTAGTTAGACTTCAACTGGCGTGCTTCGATGATCGCCTGATAGGCATCATGGGTGATAGGCATCACGCCCTTGGCTTCGCCGGACAGAACACCATAAGCGCATTCAGGATCCATCGAGGGCAGCGAGGCCATCAGAGCGGTGAACTTGACCTTCACATCTTCGGGCAGATCCTTGCGCAACACGATGGGGCCTTCGGGGATCGGCTTGGACTGCCAGATCTGCACCATGTCGTTCATGTCGACAAGGCCAGCGTCCACGGCCCGGCGCAGCGCACCAGAGTTGTAGCCGTCTTCCCAGTTGCCCAGGCCATCGGCCCAGGTCACACCGCCATCAAAATCGCCATTGTTGACGCCAACGATGGTTTGCTCATGGCCGCCGGAAAACTTGACTTCGCCAAAGTAGTCGCCCGATGTCATGCTGGCGCCGGTGATTTCAGGGATTTCGATCGAAGGAATAAGAAAGCCCGAGGTCGAGTTGGGGTCGCCAAAGCCAAATACCTTGCCTTGCATGTCTTCCAGCGAGGTGATGCCACTGTCGGCACGGGCAAAGCCAACCGAATAGTAGCCATAGCCGCCGTCATTGTTGACCTTGACCAGGATCGGTTCAACCGCTTCCGGGTCGGACAGGTAGGTTTTGGCATAACCGGAAGCGCCCAGCCAGGCCATGTCGAGCGTGCCGCCCAGCAAGCCCTGGATCACGCCGTTATAATCGGCCGGGGCGAACAGCTTGGTTTCGACACCCAACAGTTCTTCGGTCATTTCGCGCAGGCATTCGTTGTTGTTCAGACGATCCTGGGCGTTCTCGCCGCCCAACAGACCGATGCGGAACTGGGTGATTTCTTCGGCCATGACGGGTGTTGTCAGGGCAGTCGAGGCCAGTGCGGCCAGCAGCAGTTTTTTCATCTTTTTTCTCCGGTTAAGTTATCCCGTCCCCCCATCGGGTGCGGGTGATGAAATTGAGATTTGAGAGGTGTCAGGCTTGCGCCATCTCTGCCCGGATGGTGGCATCCAGGGTTTCGATCTCAGTCGAGGTCGCGGCCTCTGAGAAGTTGGCGTCGGCACCGTAAATTTCGCGGGCAACCCCGGTGGTCAGCTGTTCGGGTAACCCATCAAAGACGATGCGCCCGTCGCGCATGCCGACAACCCGGTCGCAATAGCGCCGCGCGGTATCCAGCGTGTGCAGGTTGGCAATGACGGTGCGGCCGTCCTCTTCGTGGATACGGCGCAATGCCTCCATCACGGTCTGGGCATTCATCGGATCCAACGAGGCAATAGGCTCATCCGCCAGAATGATCTTGGGATCCTGCATCAGGGCGCGCGCAATGGCGACACGCTGCTGCTGCCCACCCGACAGGGCCTCGGCGCGTTTGGGCGCGTGTTCGGCAATGCCAAGGCGATCCAAAATATCAATCGCCCGGTGGATGTCTTCCATCGGAAACAGATTGAACATGGTGGCAAAGGTCGAACGTTGGTTCAGCGTGCCATGCAATACATTGGAAACCACATCCATGCGCGGCACCAGGTTGAACTGCTGAAAGATCATCGCGCAGTCCGACTGCCAGGCACGCTTGTCCCGGCCACGCAGCGCCGTGATGTCGCGCCCCTCAAACAGGATGCGCCCGGCGCTGGCATCGGCAAGACGGTTTACCATCCGCAGCAATGTCGACTTACCCGCCCCGGAACGCCCGATAATTCCGATCATGCAGGGCTGGTCGATATCCAGCGTGGCGGTATCCACCGCAATCTTGTCCCCAAAGCGTTTGGTCAATTTGTCGATACGCAGCACAGTTTGTTCCTCTCGTTTGAGGCACTCCCTAAGCCGGGCAAACAAACGATTTGTGTCAAGACCGTGAAGCTTTTGTAAACTGCGCACCCCCTGGCGGGACAAACTGCCCCTGTGCAGCACCCCGGCAAGGCGCTATATGGCGGCTGAAGACTCCTCTTTTGCCCTTCCAAAAGGAAACTGCCCGATGTCCTTTGACCGCAAGATCAAGATTGCCCCCTCTATCCTCTCCGCCGATTTCGCCAACTTTGGACAAGAGATCCAGGCCATCGAGGCGCAGGGGGCCGACTGGGTACATGTGGATGTGATGGATGGCCACTTTGTGCCCAACCTCACCTTTGGCCCGCAGGCGGTCAAAGCCTTTCGCCCGCATGTAAAAACCGTGATGGATGTCCACCTGATGATTTCTCCGGTGGATGCCTATATCGACGCCTATGCCGATGCCGGGGCCGATGTGCTGACCGCCCACATCGAGGCAGGGCCGCATATCCACCGCACCCTGCAGGCCATCCGTGCCGCTGGCATGAAGGCTGGTGTCGCCCTGAACCCCGGAACCCCAGCCGAGGCCGTGGCGCATCTGCTGGACCTGACCGACCTGATTTGTGTGATGACGGTAAACCCCGGATTTGGCGGGCAGAAATTTATCGACATGACCGCCAAGGTGCGCCAGTTGCGACAGATGATTGGCGACCGCCCGGTACATATCGAGATCGACGGCGGGGTTGATCCCAAAACCGCGCCTCTGGTGGTCGAAGCCGGCGCAGATGTACTGGTCGCAGGCTCTGCCGTCTTCAAAGGCGGATCTGTTACCACCCCTGAGGTCTACGGTGAAAACATGCGCCTTATTCGCGCAGCTGCCGAAGGGCACTGGGTCTAAGCCCCCTTACGGCCATCCCCACGCCCCTGTCGCCCATTTGGACCCGACAACCATCGCCAGCAGTCGACCTCTGTCACAACGGCAATCTCTGGCGAACACCTTCGACACAGCAGAGCGGGTCCATGGATCCGCTCTTTTTTTATGAAACCTATTGGATCAACCGTCGCCTCGCGGCGCAAGGCGCAATCGGCCACAGATAGGGCTGCTTGCAGAAAATTAACCGAATCACTGCAGATTAACCGGTAATCTTGGCAAGGCAGATCATGTTTCATCCGGACCGGATCTGCTGCTGGCAGTTTGCCCTGTGCAACGCCTTAGAGCAGAAAAGGTTTGTCTTAGGTGAATAGAAATTCTCTTGCTTTCAAATTGGCTCTGCCAGTTCCACTGTGCCTCTGTTTCGCGCTTTTGATCGCCGGGCTGACCCTGCCTGCAGCCCTGCGCGACACCGCCATGACATCGGCAACCGAGGCGGCAATCCAGACCGCCAACCAGATCAAAACCATCCGCGGCTACTACACCAGATATGTGATTGGCGATGTAAACACCGCAGAGAGTTTGTCAGTCGGCCGCGATCATGAAACCGATCCCGCAGTCATTCCCCTGCCTGCAACCATGGTGCATGATCTCAGCGCCTTGCTGTCCCCTGAACAAACCAATATCTCGCTCTATAGCCCCTACCCCTTTTCCAACCAGGCTGACCGGCCAACGGACGCCTTTATGCAAGACGCCTGGCAAGCCCTGTCCAAAGACCCTGAAACGTTCTTTCAACGGACCGAAGTCATTGATGGCAAAACCATACTGCGCGTAGCAGTCGCCGATCATATGAGCGCAGAGGCCTGCGTTGCCTGCCACAATAGCCATGCCGGATCAGCCAAGACAGATTGGCAGCTGGGGGATCTGCGTGGCGTCATCGAAGTGCGCCGCAATGTGGATGCAATTTTGGCCGGCACCCAAAGCCTGTCGGGCAAGATCCTCATGGCTATGGCTTTGCTCACTGCCCTGCTGCTTGTTGCCTGTCTTCTGGTCGCCCGCTCGGTGACCCGCCCGATCAATCGTGTCTGCCGCGACATTGCCGCCGTTGCGAATGGCGATCTGGACAGCGAGATCAGTACGGCCCGGCGCGAGGATGAAATCGGCAGGATCGGCAAAGCGCTCGTGGGGTTGCAGGATGATCTGAAACAGGCCCGCAGTGGCGAAGAGCGCCGGGCTGCGCTCCAGCAGGAACAGCATGATGTGGTGCAGCATCTCAGCTCTGGTCTGGTCAGGCTGTCGCAGGGTGATTTCTCAAGGCCAATCACCGCAGAATTTTCTGGCGCGCATGAAAAACTGCGTCAAAACTACAATCAGACCATAGATACGCTCTCCGGCACGGTGTCCCAGGTGATTGAAGCCTCTGGTTCCATTCGCAATGGCGCCATCGAGATCAGCCAGGCCTCGGATGATCTGTCACATCGAACCGAAAGCCAGGCGGCAACCCTGGAACAGACCGCTGCCGCGCTGGATCAGATGACCGCCTCGGTCAAGGCGGCCGCTGACGGCGCCCGCAGCGTCGAGGCCACCATGGAGGAGGCCAAGCAAGAGGCCAGGAGCAGCAGTCGGGTGGTTGAAAACGCCGTTTCCGCCATGACCGCGATTTCAGATTCCTCAAAGCACATCGGCCAGATCATCACTGTCATCGATGACATCGCATTCCAGACCAATCTGCTGGCCCTGAACGCGGGCGTCGAAGCCGCCCGCGCGGGCGAAGCCGGCAAAGGCTTTGCCGTGGTTGCCGCCGAAGTACGGGCGCTCGCGGGTCGGTCCTCAGGGGCGGCGATGGAAATCAAGGCGCTGATTGACGCTAGCGCCGAACAGGTCGGACACGGGGTCGATCTGGTGGGCAAGGCTGGCGATGCGCTTTCTGCCATTGTCGGGCGGGTGAACCAGATTTCCGAACTGGTCTCTGATATTACCGAAGGTGCTGTCGAGCAATCAACCGGCCTTGCCGAAATCAACATCGGTGTGACCCAGCTGGATCAGGTGACCCAGCAGAATGCCGCCATGGTGGAAGAGTCGACCGCCGCAGGTTACCTGCTAAAGGCGGATGCCGAGAAGCTTACCAAGGTGGTGGCCGGTTTCCAGATCCAGGGTGGGGCCGCAAAACCCAGGCCGCAGCCCGCCACGGCAGAGACAGAGCAAGACCGCGTCGCCTATGACTACCTTGATTGGGGCGATGAGGCTGCTCCGCCCCCTGCCCCGGCGGCGCAGAAACCAGCCCAGCCGCTCCGGGTTGTTGCCAACAACACTGACGACAGCAAGTGGCAGGATTTTTAGGGCGCGCAGCAGATCACACGATCCCAACGCGCGCCCCAAAGACGACATGGTGAGTTTACTTCAGGGCAGCGGCAAACTCGGCCAGAAGCTTATGTTTCAGAATTTTCCCGGTCGGCGCCGCCGGCAGGCTCTCGCTTAGCACGATCTGCGAGGGGCATTTGTAGCCTGCCAGCTGGGCACGCACGAATTGCATCAGATCCGTCACCTCTGGTCGATCATCCGGACTGATCTGCACAAAGGCCAGGACCTCTTCGTCGCTTTTGGTGGGGCGTCCCACCACCGCGGACTGCACCACCTGCGGATGGGCATTCAGCGCCGCCTCGACCTCTGGCGGAAAGACATTAAAACCACCGTGGATGATCAGCTCTTTGCAGCGCCCCTCAATATGCAGAAAGCCTTTTTCATCCAGTCGTCCCAGATCACCACTGCTCAGCCAGCCATCGGCATCCAGCACTCGCGCGGTTTCCTCGGCGTTGCGGTAATAGCCCAGCATGACATTGGCACCGCGCATCTGCACCTCGCCGATACCATCGCCGCCGCCCGGCACCTCTTCGTCGATCCGCAACTCGACTCCGGGCAGCGGTGGCCCAACAGAGATATCGGGATCCCCCAAGACGCTGTTCTTGGTCGCACAAACACCAGCAGTGGCCTCGGTCATGCCATAGCCATTCTGCAGCGCAACACCGTAAAAACTCTCGGCCCGACGCTTCCAGTCCGGGTCCAGCGGCGCCGCCCCGGAAGAGACATATTGCAACACCGGGCTATCAAGGCGTTCCAACCCCTGCTCTTTGGCGAATTGCATCACCAGCGCGTGCATCTGCGGTACCGCAGCCAGCCGCGTCACCCCACGGCGCAACGCCGCATAGAGCTTGGCCGCAGAAAACCGCGCCTCAAGCCAGACCTCTGCCCCGGAGTAGAGCGCGGCGGTCATCACCGAAGCCAGCCCAAAGACATGGGTCATCGGCAAGACGCCATAAATTACATCCCCCGGCACCATATCGCGCAGTTCAACCGACGACCGGCCGCCAAACAGCAGGTTGCCATGGGTCAGCATCACCCCCTTGGGGGCACCTGTTGTGCCAGTGGTATAGAGCAGAACTGCAACCTCTTCCGGGGCAACGCCATCGTCAGCGCCCTGCGCATCGGCGGACCTCCTGCCGGTGAGATCCGCCATATGCAGCGCGCCAAAGCCCCCGGAAATCGGCACTGCCTGCAGGCGGTCAGCATGGCTCTGGGCGGCGCCTTCAATCTGCGTGGTGATCAGCACCAGCGCCGGACGGGCGTGATCGATAATCCGGTCAACTTCGCCCGCGCTCATCCGGGCATTGACCGGAACCGCAACCGCACCGCACTGCGAGGTCGCCATCAAGCCGGCCACGGTGGCGCAACAATTTTCCGACAGCACCATCACCCGGTCACCGGGGACAACCCCAGCGCCCTTGAATAGATCGCCAAGCTCAGCCACGGCGGCGGCCAGGTCGCCATAGCTCCAGCTCAGGCCCAGACTGTCAGAAAAAGCCGCAGCTTCAGGGCGGGTTGCCGCCTGCGCCGCCAAAAGATCGTGCCATCGCTTCATCACCGCTTCTCCCCATCGGTTTTGATTTACAGGTCCTTGTTTCGCGCCATTATTCTGGCGGGAAGCGAGGTTTTCGTTTTTCCAGAAAGGCTGCGATACCCTCGCCGGCCTCTGCCGCACCGGCGGCCTGGGCCATTGCGTTTCTCTCTGCATCCAGCTGCGCCGCCTCGCTTGCCTCATAGGCGTCAGACACCAGATGCCGAATGGCACGCTGCGCGGCGGGCGGGCCCTCGGCCAGTTGATCGGCCAGGCCATGGGCCGCAGCAAGTACAGCCCCCGCTGGCACCACCAGGTTCACCGCACCCAGATCCGCCATCTGCTGCGCTGTAACCGGACGCGCCAGAAGGCACATTTCCATAGCCAGCGGACGCGGCAAGCTGCGCGCCAGAGCAGAGGTCAAGCCGCCATCCGGCACTAGCCCGGCCTTGACATAGGCCGCGGTGAATTTTGCGCCTTCGGCCGCGACGATCAAATCCGCAGCCAAGGCCAAGGAGACACCTGCGCCAGCAGCGCCGCCCTCTACCGCCGCGATTACCGGCACCGGGGCTGCGCGCAATCCGCGGATCAGCCCATGCAGCTGCTCCACCTTGTCGCGGCGCTCTCCCTCGCTCAGCCCGCGCCGTTCGATCAGGACGTTGAGATCACCGCCTGCGCAGAAAAAGCCCCCCTCGCAGGTCAACAGAATGGCGCGGATACGCGGTTCTTTGGCCAGATCAATCGCCGCCGCAATAGCTTCATACAGATCCGGCGACAGTGCCCCACGGCGGGCAGCGTTCATATTGACGACAACCGCGCGGTCGCCCTGATCTTCAAGCCGGGCCAAGGGGCTCATCTCTTGATCCTCTTGAATACACCGGTGGCTGTGGCCAAGAGCTGACCCTCGGCATCCACCAATTCGCCAAGGACATGCGCGATAGAGGCCCCGCCCCCCGTCACCCGTGCAGTGGCGCTGACCCGGCCCGCCCGTGCCGCCGCCACATAGGACAGCGTCAACGAGACCGTCACCAGCGGCGCGTGGTTTTTCGGGTCAAAGAACTGCGAGGCGGTATTGCCGCATACCACATCCAGAACCGTCGCCACGATACCGCCATGCAGGATGCCATGGCGATTCAGGTGCGGCGGTTCCAGATCCAGCGTGACAAGGCAACTGCCATCGCGCCGGTCGATGGTTGTCTTATATCCCACCAGTTGCTGAACACCGGGGTCTTCGATCTGCAAGAAATGCTCCGGGTCGGCCTGCGCCGCCCCGGTTTCAGGCAGCCCGGATTCAGGCGACACAGTGGTCAATGAACCGCTCCAGCTGGGTATCGGTATCGCCGAACCGATGATCCGCCATCACGATGCGCTTGGCGATATGGGCCAGCTCATACTCTTCGGTCATGGCAATACCGCCATGCAGCTGGATGCTCTCCTCTGCCACCAGACGCCCGGCGCGGCCAATCAGGTTGCGGGCAGCGGCAATCTGCAGCGCCTGTTCCTTTGGGCTGGCGTCCAGATGGCCTGCCGCATTGATCACCGCCGAACGCGCCTGTTCCAGCTCGATCAGCAGGGTTGCCATGCGATGTTGCAGCGCCTGAAAGCTGCCAATCGGGCGGCCAAACTGTTGCCGCGTCAGCAGGTATTCGCGGGTCAGGTCGGTCGCGGTTTCCATCGCACCAAGCGTTTCTGCCGCCAAGGCCACCTCGGCGCGCATCATGGCACGATGCAGCGCCGGATAGGCCGCCCCAGCCGCGCCCAACCGCGCAGAGGCAGGCAGGCGCAGATCATCAAGATCCAGCTCAGCCGCACGCCCCCCGGCCAACAGCGGATAGCCGCGCAACGACAGGCCTGCGGTGTCACGCGGCACCAGGAACAAAGAGATGCCGTCCTGCGCGTCCACAGCGCCGCTTTCGCGGGCAGACACCAGCAAATAATCCGCGGCTTCGGCGCTGACCACCACAGCCTTGCGACCGCTGAGGATGATTTCATCCTCGGCGACCTGCGCCGTGGTTTCCACCTGTGACAGGTCATAACGGCTGTTGGGTTCCCCATGGGCCAGCGCCAGATGCAGCGCGCCGCCAATCACGTCTTCAACCAACTCTTTTTGGGTGTCATTCCCCAGTTCTGCAATCAGACCACCGCCAAGGATGGCACTGTCGAGCAGCGGTTCAACCACGCCTGCGCGCCCCAGTTCTTCGAACACGGTAGTCAGATCAAAGCCCGCGCCACCAAAGCCGCCGTCGGCCTCGCTGAACAGCGCGCCGATGACGCCCAGTTCAGCCAGTTTGGTCCAGATTTCTGCGTCAAAGCCCAGCTTGTTGTCGCTCTCACCCAATCGGGTGCTGGCGCGCAGCGCCTCTTGGTTGTCACGCAGAAAACGGCGCAGCGTGTCCTGCAGCATCTGGCGTTCGTCGGTCAGATCGAAGTTCATGCCCCGCCTCCCAGTTTGACTTTGGCGATGATGTTTTTCTGGATCTCGTTAGAGCCCCCAAAGATCGAGAGCTTACGATTGTTAAAATACTGCGGCGCGGCGGCGGCGCTGCCCTCTGGGCCCATTGCAGGTTCATTGCCGCCTTCCAGGGCTTCTGAGACGAAGGGCAGCGCATAGGCACCCGCGGCGCGGCGGGCCAGATCGTTTATTTCCTGGCGAATTTCCGTACCCTTCACCTTAAGCATCGAACTCTCGACGCCTGGCGCCTGTCCGGCAGCCGCCCGCGAGATAATCCGCAGGTTGGTGGTGGACATCGCCATAAGATCGATCTCGGCCCGTGCAACACGGGCGGCAAAATGTGCATTTTCGATCAGGGGGCGGCCCCGATGCATCTGGCTGCGCGCCATGCGTTTCACCGCGTCCAGGCCCGCCCGGCTAAAGCCCACGCCGGCGATATTGGTGCGTTCGTGGGTCAACAGATATTTGGCGTAGGTCCAGCCTTTGTTTTCTTCGCCCACCAGATTTTCAACCGGCACTTTGACATCCGTGAACCAGACTTCGTTCACCTCATGGGTGCCATCCAGCAGGATGATCGGGCGCACTTCAATGCCTGGGGTGTCCATATCAATCAGCAGAAAGGAAATGCCGGATTGCTGCTTGGCATCGGGATCGGTTCGCACCAGGCAGAAGATCCAATTCGCGTATTGGCCCAGGGTGGTCCAGGTTTTCTGACCATTGACCACATAGTGATCGCCGTTGCGCACTGCGCGGGTTTTCAGGCTGGCCAGATCAGAACCTGCACCTGGTTCAGAATAGCCCTGGCACCACCAGTCTTCGCCCGACAGGATGCGCGGCAGGTAGTGGTCCTGCTGCGCCTTGGAGCCGAATTTCTGCAACACGGGTGCCAACATCGACAGACCAAAAGGCACAATTCGCGGTGCATTTGCACGGCAGCACTCTTCCTCAAAGATGTGGCGCTGGACAGCGTTCCATTCGCAACCGCCAAATTCCTTTGGCCAATTGGGGGCGAGCCAGCCCTGATCGTTGAGGATCGCATGCCATTTTTCATGCCCCTCTTTGCCCAGTTCTTTGCCGTTGCGCATGGCATCGGCCATCTCTGCTGGCAGCTTTTGTGCCAGGAAGTCCTGCACTTCTCTGCGAAATGCCTGCTCTTCGGCAGAATAATTCAGATCCATTTGGTGCTTCCTCCCAGAAAGCCACCCCTGGATTTTGATCCAGAGGAGCGCCCAGACGTCTCTTCGTGGTGACGTTTGGGCGCATTTTGTTGATTGATGAGCGAAATCAGTAGATCTCGAACAGGCCAGCAGCCCCCATGCCACCGCCGATGCACATGGTCACCACGCCAAGCTTGGCGCCGCGACGTCGGCCTTCACGCAGGATATGACCCGTCATGCGCGCCCCCGTCATGCCAAAGGGGTGGCCGATCGCGATAGAACCGCCATTCACGTTGCATTTGGCGTCATCAATCCCAAGACGGTTGCGGCAATACAGCGCCTGGCTGGCAAAGGCCTCGTTGAGTTCCCAGATGTCGATGTCATCCACTGTCAGACCATGCCGTTCCAGCAGACGGGGCACGGCGAATACCGGGCCGATGCCCATCTCGTCGGGTTCGCAGCCCGCAACCGCAAAGCCCTTGAAGGCACCCATGGCTTCGATCCCGCGCTGCTCTGCCTCTTTGGAATCCATCAACACCACCGCAGCGGCACCATCGGATAGCTGGCTGGCATTGCCAGCGGTGATGAAGTTTCCTTCACCGCGTACCGGGGCCAGGCCCGACAGCCCGTCCAGCGTGGTGCCGGGGCGATTGCATTCATCCCGGTCCACCAGCGCCTCTTTCATCGAGATCTCGCCGGTTTCCTTGTCCTTGACCGCCATGGTGGTGGTCACTGGAATGATTTCATCATCAAACAGCCCCGCCGATTGCGCCGCAGCAATCCGCTGCTGGCTGCGCAGCCCATAGGCATCCTGATCTTCGCGGCTGATACCGTAGCGCTGTGCCACGACATCGGCGGTTTCGATCATGGTCATATAGACCTCTGGCTTATGCTCTAGCAGCCAGCTTTCATGCGCTGATCGCGCTTTGGGCTGCACCATAGAGATGCTCTCGACGCCGCCCGCAACCATCGGGCCGGCCCCTTCGCAAATGATCTGCTGCGCTGCCAGAGCAATGGACTGCAACCCCGAAGAGCAAAACCGGTTCACCGTCATGCCCGAAGTGGTCACCGGCAGCCCGGCGCGCAGCGCAATCTGGCGCGCAATATTAGCGCCGGTTTCGGCTTCGGGCGTGCCACAGCCGATGATGCAGTCTTCAATCTCGGCCCCCTCAATGCCGGCACGGGCAACGGCTGCTTCGACCGCAGCGCCGCCCATGGTGGCCCCATGGGTCATGTTGAACGACCCGCGAAAGGATTTGGCCAGCCCGGTGCGGGCGGCAGAGACAATAACGACTTGTTTCATTAGCTGTTTTCCTTGTTGAGATCGTCAAATGTGCGACCCTCTGCCACCAGTTTTTCCAACAATGGTGCGGGCTCCCAGAAGTAGGGATCCACCTCGGCCCCTTCGGTGATTGTGGCAAGAATTTTGTCCAGTCCCTGCATATCGGCCCATTTCAGCGGCCCGCCGCGATAGCGCGGGAACCCATAGCCAAACAGCAAGGTCATATCGACATCCAGCGGACGGCGCGCGATGCCTTCGCCCAGCACCTTGGCTGCCTCATTCACCATGGCCGCCATATAGCGGGTGACGATTTCCTCGTCGCTAAAGGCGCGCGGAGTGATGCCTTTTTCTGCGCGTTCCGCCGCGATCTGGTCGATGATTTCAGGATTAGGCGTGCCACCGCGTTTGCCAGCCTCATAGACATAGTAGCCTTTGCCAGTCTTCTGACCAAAGTGACCGGCTTCGCAGACCTTATCCATGTAATTACTGTCGCGGTCGCGTGGATCCATGCCCTCGGCCCGTTTGCGTTTGCGCACCGCCCAACCGATATCCAGCCCCGCCAGATCGGCCACCGCAAATGGCCCCATAGCAAAACCAAAATCGGTCAGCGCCTTGTCGATCTGATAGGGAGAAGCCCCATCCAGCACCATATGATCCGCCGCCTTGCGATAGGTGGCCAGGATACGGTTGCCGATAAAGCCATCGCAAACGCCGGCCCGTACCGAGATCTTTTTCAGCCGCTGCCCCAGGGCAAAGCCCGTGGCGACCACATCCAGCGCGGTCTTATCCGCGACCACGACTTCCAACAGCTTCATCACATGCGCGGGCGAGAAGAAGTGCAGCCCGATCACATCTTCGGGACGCGAAGTGCAGGCGGCGATTTCATTCACATCCAGATAGGATGTGTTGGACGCCAGGATCGCGCCCTTCTTGCAGACCTCATCCAGCTTGGTGAAGACCTGCTTTTTGACGCTCATCTCTTCAAAGACCGCCTCAATCACCAGATCGACCTCGCTCAGCGCGCTATAGTCGGTGGCCAGGGTCAGCGCCTCTTCGGTCAACTGGGTGAACTGCGCCTCAGAGATTTTGCCGCGCTTCAACGCACCCTGCAGGTTGCCATTGATACGCCCCTTGGCGGCCTCTGCCGCCTCGGCAGTCATCTCCAGCATCACGACAGACAGGCCAGCCAGCAGCGCAGCAGTGGCGATGCCCGCCCCCATGGTGCCGCCGCCGATCACGCCGATGGCGGCCAGATCACGCGGTTCGATGCCCTTCAGCTCGGGCAGCTTGCTGACCGCGCGCTCTGAAAAGAAGGCATGGATCAGCCCTTCGCGCTGATCTGAATTCATCAGCTGCATGAACAATTCACGCTCGCGCTTCAGCCCCTCCTGCAGAGAGCTGGACTCTGCTGCGGCCTGCACGGCACGCACGCAGGTCGCAGGCGACAACTGGCCCCGGCCCTTTTTCAGCGTTGCCTCATAGACCGCATCAAAATCAATGGCCTGCGGCGCGGGCAATTCTCCCACAGCGCGTCGGGGCGCGCCCTGATCCAGCAGTTCCTGCGCATAGGCCAGGCCAACCTCGCGTGGCTCTCCCTCGGCAATCTTGTCGATGATCCCCATGGCAAGCGCCTCTTTGGCCCCCACCTGACGTCCGGATGTAATCATCTCCAGCGCGGCTTCGGTTCCCGCCACACGGGGCAAGCGCTGCGTACCACCCGCGCCTGGCAGAATACCCAGATGCACCTCGGGCAGCCCCATTTTCGCCGATGGGACAGCAACTCGATAGTGTGACGACAGCGCCACCTCTAGCCCGCCCCCCAGGGCGGTCCCATGCAGCGCCGAGACCACCATCAAGGGCGAGGCCTCGATGCGGTTGCACAGATCGGGCAAAAAGATCCCCCGCGGTGGCGCGCCAAATTCACGAATATCAGCGCCGGCAAAATAGGTGCGGCCCGCACCATAGATCAAAACCGCTTTGGCCCCCTCTTTTTCAGCCCGTTCGATTCCTGCGAGCAGGCCTTCGCGAATATCAAAACCCAGCGCATTCACCGGTGGGTTCTGTGCTTTCAAAACGGCGATCTCTCCGACGCGTTCATAGCCGATGGCATCTGTCATTCGAATTCCTTTTCTCCCGTTGGGCTCCAGCGCAGCCGCCCGGTTAGCCCCTGTGTTTCGTCAATCTCAGCATAAGCCATGTCTTAGCGCAAAGTCCCAGCGCAAAGCGCCGATGCAGAACCTCACGTCACAGGCAGTACATCCACCAAGGGCAATGATGGCCCCTTGAAAAATTCCACAATGCGGAAATCTATTCCACAAATTTCCACTCACCTTAGGCAAGAGCCTTCATAGGATCAAGCCATAAACAATCCAGACGACCTAGCGGAATTCCCACCCCAGACAGCCGCATCAACCGACAGCCACAGATCAAGAAAAGGGGCACCTGCCCGTGCAGATGCCCCCTTCAGATATCTCAGCTGCCCAACCCGATCCGGCCAACCCAGTCCAGTCCGGCCCAGTCAAGCGTCGGCGCGTGACACCGGCACGCGATGCCAGCCCCCACTGATCGACTGCACCTATAGCTCTGCCTTGATGACCCCGCTTGCCACCCATGCGTCAAAAACCTCTAGCACTTTGTCACAAAACGCGGCGTCATTGATGTGACAGTCCAGTGGGTACAGGTCGACACTATCGGGGCAGACAGCGCGAATCTCTGCGCAAAACGCCGCAAGCCCCGCCGCATCCTGCAGGTCTCCTCCGGGGCGATCCCACTCATTGCAGCCCCGTTCAGGCAAAATCAGTGCCACCGGTGCCACCGCCTCTGACAACTTGTCACAGATCGAACGCGCCACCGCCCGGCGTTCCGGCCCATCCAGTACTGCGGAAGACAGCAACCGGTTATGGGCATGGGTCGGGCGGCCCTCCAGCGCGCTCGGCACCCCCTGCCAGCCAACGAAATCAACCAGATCATAACACCCCGGCGCCACCAATTGCGGCGTACCGACCCGGCCCGCATGGGTCAGGCGATCCGCCCCCGCCGACAGCCCGCCAAACAAATGGTTTGAAACCTCCTGCGGCGCAAAATCCAACACCGCAGCAAAGGCACCCTCGCCTGCAAGGCTCTCAAAGGCGCGCCCCCCCATGCCGGTGGCGTGAAATACCGCAACCTCAAACCCCCGCGCCTCCAGCGCGGGCTTCAGCTGCACCATATACCGCAGCACAGTCTTGCCAAAAGAGGTCATCCCAATCAGTGGCCGCTGCCGCCGTGGCGCCTCAACTGCACGCGCCGCCCCCAAGATCGCCCCAGCGGCTTGGCTCAGTGCCGCCCTGCATATCGAATTCAACCCATACAGCCCTCCAGCCCAAAGAATCATCTGCACATCCGCCGGGATCCGGTCCGGCGGCATCAAGGGCGAAAAGGCAACGGTAGAAACCACATATTTCGGCACCCCAACAGGTAGCGCCGCGCAGAGATCCAGCGCCAGATCGGTGCCCATGGTCCCCCCCAGCACCACCACCCCATCAATGCGCCCGTCCAGATGCAACTGACGTGCCTTGGCAGCCGCTCCCGCCCCCATGATCTGCATCGCGATATTTTCGTCGCCACTCGCGATCGCCGCCGCAATAGTACCGCCTCCGGCACGAGCCACTTCATGCTTGCTCACATCCACCGGGCGCCGCGGACTCCCCAGAACGCTCACATCCATCGACAAAACGGCACCACCCTGGCCACGAATAACCTCTGCCAGATACCACAGCTCATCCTCTTTGGTATCATAGGTGCCGACCACCAATATGGTCTTTTCAACCGTCATCGCTCACTCCCCCTGCGGCCCCTGGCGCCGCCCATTTCATCTTGCTCCAAATACCTCCGCCGGAGGCCACAGGTTTTGCAGGGCAAAACCTGTTCACAGCATCCCTTACAACTGGATCCAGGCCGTTTTGAGATCCAGGTATTTGTCCAGGGCATGCAGGGATTTGTCATGCCCATTGCCCGATTGGCCAACCCCGCCCAGCGGTACGGTATTATCCGCACCGCCATAGGTATTCACATGCACCACGCCGGCCCGGATGCCCGCGACCATGCGATGGGCCCGCGACAGATCCGCCGTCCAAACCCCCGCCGCCAGACCAAAGTCAGTGGCATTGGCCAGACTCAAGGCCTCCGCTTCACTGTCAAAGCTGCTTACCGACAGGACCGGGCCAAAGACCTCGCGCTGGAACAGGGCGTGATCGCGTGCAACGCCCGTCACAACTGTTGGCGCCATATAGCTGCCGCCCGTCTCGGCCAAGATCCGCGCGCCACCGGTGATCACCCGCCCCCCTTCAGCGCGGGCCATATCCATGAAGGACATGTTACGCCGCAGCTGCTCTTCGGAATTCACCGCGCCGATCTGCGTGCCCAGATCCAGCGGATCCCCGACCCGCAGCGCCTCTGCCTCAGCCGCCAGCCGCGCAACAAACTCATCATGTATCGAGGCCTCCACCAAGAGCCGCGCCCCGGCGACGCAGACCTGGCCGGAATTGCGAAAAATCCCCATGGCCGAAACTTTGGCCGCCTTGCCCAGATCAGGTGCATCGGCAAAAATGATATTGGGGGATTTGCCCCCCAGCTCCAGATAACAGCGTTTCAGATTGGATCGCGCCGAGGCCTCCAGCAGCTTGCGCCCTGTCCCGCCCGAACCGGTAAAGGCCAGGACATCAACCCCCATCGATTCTGCCAGCGCCGCGCCCGTCTCTGCGCCGCTGCCGGTGACCACGTTGAACACCCCATCCGGCAAACCGCACTCGACACAGATCTCCGCCAGCCGCAACAACGTCAGCGAAGCTGTCTCGGCCGGTTTCAGCACCACCGAATTGCCCATGGCCAGGGCGGGTGCCAACTTCCAGGCGCCAATCATCAGCGGAAAGTTCCAGGGCACAATCGCCCCCACCACGCCAACCGGCACCCGATGTACCAGCCCCAGGACATCCGATGCCGTGGGGGCCACTTCTCCCGCAATCTTGTCCAGGGCCTCGGCGTAGTAGCGAAAGGTCCCGGCGGCTGATCCCGGTTCCGCCTTCAGGGCCATGTTGAATTCGGTGCCATTGTCGCGCACCCCCAGGACGGCCAGCTCAACCGCCTCGGCTTCGATACGCTCGGCGATCCGGTACAGAACCTTCTTGCGTGCAGCGGGGGACTGCCCCGCCCAACGACGATCATCATAGGCACGGCGCGCCGAGGCGACCGCCTTTTCGACATCCGCCGCAGAAGCACCCTCCAGCGTGGTTAGAACAGCCCCCTCAATCGGCGAAGTAACTTCGAGTGGCGTGCCCGAACCTCTTTGCCACGATCCTTCAAGAAAGAGTTTTTGCGGCGCGACATCAGCTGCCCGAAGCTGGTTGATGCGGTTTTGGTCTGCCATTCGGCCTCCTTTAGCTCCTTGCGATCCCGCCAGACGCGCAGCAGGTGGCTTGCAAGAACCAAGATGATGATGATGAAAAGAATGAATGATATCGGTCGATTGATGAAATCAAGCGGCTCTTTGACCCGGGCCATACCAGCCCGTAGCTTGACCTCCATTATGCCACCCAGCACCATCCCCAGAATGATTGGAACCGCCGGCAGCGACAGCCGTTTGAGGATAAAGCCAAAGATGCCGAACCCCGCCGCAATCAGGCAATCCGTGGCTGAATTGCGCAGCGAATAGACGCCAACAAAGCTCAGGGTCAGAATGCACACCCCAAGGAACCGATTGGGGATTTTCACCACCTGCACCAGCGACCGGGTGGCAAAAAGCAGGAAGACAAGCACCAGAACATTCAGCACCAGCAGCGCCAGATAAAGCGCCACGACGAAATCCATGTCGTTCTGAAACAGCGCCGGCCCCGGCACCACGTTGTGTACATAAAAGACGCTTAGCATCATTGCCGTCAGCGCCTCGCCCGGGATGCCCAGCGCCAAGAGCGGCACCATGGCTGCCGCCGGCACGGCGTTGTTGGCGGTTTCCGCCGCGATCAACCCCTCGGAAGAGCCATGGCCAAAATCCTGCGGCCGCTTAGAGGTTTTCTGCGCGTAGGTATAGGACATGAACTGGGCGGTGAACTCTCCGACACCTGGAATCATCCCCATCAAGACGCCAAAGCTGGCTGAAACGGCGGTGACACGCGGATGGCGCGCCAGTTCGCGCAGCCCCTGGAACATGCCGCCGCGTAGCTTGTTCAGATGTACTTTTTCGTCTTCATCCATCAGCAAGACAAAGGCCTGGCTTAGGGCAAAAAGCCCCAGAACCACCACGATCAGATTGACGCCACTGCCCAGGAAATCCTGCCCGAAGGTATAGCGTTGGGTGTATTTCACCGGCTCCATGCCGACCGAGTTCAAAAAGATCCCCAGACAGGCCAGTGCGCCGGCAATCAACGCCTGGCCACGATGTGCCACCACCACCAGAAGCAGGCCTAGCAGGGCGGCGAGAAAGATTTCACGACTGCCAAACATCGGCGCCACCTTGGCCAGAACCGGGGCAAACAGGATCAGGCAGATGACGGAGAAGACACCGCCAAAAAAGCTGGCCGAATAGGCAAGGCTCAGGGCGCGGCGTGGCTCTCCGCGGGCGGTCATCGGATAGCCATCATAGGTGGTCAGCGCATTGACCGCCGTACCCGGCGTATTGATCAGAATCGCAGGGATTGCACCGCCGTACATCGACGAGCCGTAGATCCCCAACAGCACCGTCAGCCCGACGATAGGATCCATCGAAAAGGTCGCGGGCAACAAAATGGCAATCGCCACAGCCGGGCCAACACCGGGGATCGCCCCGATCAAGACCCCGCCTACCGATCCGGCAAGCAGCGCCAGCGCCACGTCCCAGCGCATCAGGATGTCAATCGCAGAGAGGAGAAGATCCATCGAACACCCAGAGTTTAGAGATACAGAATGAAGAAACTGCGCAGGCCAGCAGGCAGGTAATCATAGAGCAGCGCACCGGGAATTCGCACGCCCAGCACCGCCTTGAACACCACCACAACCGCAACCGCAAAACCGAGGGAGATGCCCAGCATCCAGCCACCGCGATAACCCATGCGGCGCGCCAGCAGCGGCACAAAGACCAGGGTCACAGGTAGGTAGCCAACCAGCGGCACCAAAAGCACGTAGCCCATGAACCAAAACGCAAATTCCAAGCTGCGCCCCCATAGCCTAGCTTCCCACAGATCATAGCGTGAGGTGCGGCGCCACGGCAGGGCGTAGACATGCAAGCCGCCCAGAAGCACCATGCCACCAAGGCTGATCGCAGGCCAGAACCGTGGCTGGGCAAAGAGCTGGGTCTTTTTGACCCAAGCGGTTTGCTCTCCGATCAGCGCTAAGAGCAGCACCGAAAGGGTCAGAAACACCAGGGCAAAAATCAATTGGCCGCGTCGGGGGCCGACAAAGCGGCGTTCTCGTTCCGTTGTCATTGAGGGATCTTTTTTGCTTTGCGCAGAAACAGAAACCGGGGCCACAGCAGGCCCCGGCAGGATATTTGGCTTGGCTAGTCGAGCAGAGCACTGATTTTGGCCATGGTGGCAATATCGGCGGCCACGCGGCTGGCACTTTGATCCGCGTCCTGCCAGTAAACCAAGGCACCGGTCTCATCGGCCACGGCCTGGGCACGATCACTCAGCATGGTCTTTTCGGCCACCGCGATGATCTTGTCGCGCACATCCTGCGGCGTATCCTTTGACACAAACAAGCCGTTCCACAGGGCAATGTTCAGACCTGCATCCAGCTCTCCGATGGCGGGAGCATCGGGAACCAGCGGAATGCGTTCATCGGTGATCGAGACCAGCACTTTGACCTGGTCCAGACAGGGCAGGATCAACTGCAATGTCGTGTTGATGACATCCGCATCCCCCGAAGCCAGCGTATTGCAATCCAGCGCATCAAATGCGGCGTCCGATCCCCAGTTGAACCCGGCGTTCTTGGCAAAGGCCTTGGTTACCTGGGTTGGCGTCAGCACATCACCAAAATGGCCCAGCGCCACGTCATTTTCCTTGGCGTAGGCGGTCAGCTCTTCCATCGTTGAATATGGCGCATCAGCCGAGGTAGCGATGACAAAGGGATAGGTGAGGAAGATCCCCAGCGGGTCAAACTTGGCCGGCGTCAGCGGCGCGATGTCGATCTGATGGCCCATGACCGGCACGCCGATGACAAAAGAGCCAACCGTGTACCCATCGGCCGGGGCATTGGCCACTTCGATTGCGCCGGGGAACGGCCCACCACCGCCGCCGGGCTTGTTCACAACGGCAGCCGACACGCCATATTCGGCCTCAAAATCATCGGCAATCATCCGCGTCAGCACATCCTCCAGATCGCCAGGGGGCCAGGGCACGATAAAGCTCACTGGTTTTTCTGGGTATTCCGCCTGCGCAGCCACTGCGCTCAGGCCCAGAGCTGCCGCTGCAGCGGCCCCTTTCACAAGATTGGTCAATTGCATTTTACTCTCCCGGTTGGTGCTGAGGTTTCAGCGAGTGCGGTTCATTATTTGAACCATCGGTTTGAATTTAGATTGACAGTCCACCCGCTTATCTGTCAACAAAATAACATCTTGGGTGTTTGTTTTTGCGAACCAACGCCCTGTATTCACCCAGATGGAGACCGGATCAGCGCATGGGAACTGTCACCAAAGCCCTGTCATTGTTAAGTTTTTTTGCCCCCGACCGGCCCGAAATCGGGTTGAGCGACCTCACCCGCCTGTCAAGCATGAACAAGGCTACGGTCTATCGCCTCATGGGCGAGTTGCAGGCGGCAGGATTCGTTGAGCAGGGAGAAGGCGACCGCGCCTATCGGCTGGGACCGCAGGTTTTGCACCTGGCCGCCCTGCGCGAGGCCTCGACGCCTATTCTATCCGTTTCACGCCGGATCCTGCGCGAGCTGAGCGATGAAACCGGCGAAACCACCCATGTGTCGCTGGGACATGACAGCTGGGTGCAGACCCTCAGCCATGCCTATTCGCCGCGCCATGCAACCAAGGTCACCATGGAGGATGCCCAGACGGTGACCTATCATGCCACCAGTTCTGGGCTGGCGATCCTGGCCTATGCCGATCCGCAGTTTGTAGACAGCATTCTGTCGCAACCCCTGAAAAGCCACACAAGCAAAACGCTGGTCGACCCCGATCTCATCCGCAGCAAGCTGGAACAGATCCGCCAGACCGGTCTGGCCGATACGCTGGGCAGCTTTGAGCTGGAAGTGCATTCCCATGCGGTGCCGATTTTTGGTGCCGACCA
Organism: Pseudophaeobacter sp.; assembly: GCF_048267565.1. NCBI lineage: Bacteria > Pseudomonadati > Pseudomonadota > Alphaproteobacteria > Rhodobacterales > Roseobacteraceae > Pseudophaeobacter > Pseudophaeobacter sp. The sequence continues at coordinate 52,707 of NZ_JBLWXG010000003.1, forward strand.
TCGCGCCATTGGGGCACTGGCGGTGGCCGCCCCCGCCGCCCGCATGCCTGCCGCGCAACAAGACATCATTCGCGCCGCCCTACGGCGCGCAGGGGCTGCCCTAACCCATCGTATCGGGGGCCGCCCGCCCGCGGATTACCCCCAGTGATCCTGCCGTTTTTCCTTCAAGATACCCCCGGTCCTCTCCGGACCTGATCAGGAGTTTACCAGATGAAAGATTCCAATTTCCTCAAAGAACACAATGCAAAATCGCTATGGCATCCGATGGCGCATCCAGCCGACAGCCTGGCCAATCCGCCAACGATCATCACCGGGGCCAGCGGTGTGCGGATCCGCGACGTCGATGGCCACGAAGTCATTGACGCAGTGGGGGGGCTGTGGAACGTCAACCTTGGGTTTTCCTGCCAGCCCGTCAAAGATGCCATCGCCGCGCAGCTGGATGTGCTGCCCTATTATTCAACCTTTCGCGGCACCAGCAATGATCAGGTGATCCAACTGGCGGAAGAGTTGCGCACCTTCTTTGCCCCGGATGGGCTCAGCCGGGCATTCTTTACCTCGGGGGGATCTGATTCCGTCGAAACCGCCCTGCGCCTGGCGCGGCAGTATCACAAGATCCGCAGCGAGGCTGCGCGCACCAAATTCCTCAGCCTGAAAAAGGGCTACCACGGCACCCACATGGGCGGGGCTTCGGTCAATGGCAATGCCAACTTCCGCACCCAGTATGAACCACTCTTGCCGGGCTGCCATCACATCCCCGCGCCCTATACCTACCGCAATCCCTTCAACGAAAGCGACCCCGAGCGCCTGGCCCAGCTCTGCCTGCAAGCGCTGGAGGACGAGATCGCCTTTCAGGGGGCTGGCACCATCGCCGCCTTCATCATGGAGCCAATCCTGGGCGCCGGCGGGGTGATCCCCCCCCATGCAAGCTTCATGCCCGGCGTGCGTGAAATTTGCGACAAATACGGCATCCTGTTGATCGCGGATGAGGTGATCACCGCCTTTGGCCGCACCGGATCCTGGAGCGGATCGCGCCACTGGGGGGTGCAGCCAGATTTCATGTGTACCGCCAAGGCGATCACCAATGGCTATTTTCCCTTTGGCGCGGTGATGATCGCGGATCAGGTGGCCGAAGTGTTTGAACAGGACGAAACAGGCCGCGCCGCTATTGGCCATGGCTACACCTATTCCGGCCACCCCGTGGGCGCGGCCGCAGCCCTGGCCTGCCTGCAGGAAACCCAGCGCCTGAATGTGCCAGAAAACGCCGCCGCTCGTGGGCAGGAGCTGCACCAAGGGCTACAGGCCCTGCAACAAAAATACCCGCTGATTGGCGATGTGCGCGGTGGCCACGGGCTGATGTGCGCAATGGAGCTGGTCGCAGATCGCAACACCAAATCGGCCGCCGACAAAAAGACCCTCGCCAGGCTGCAGGAGGTCACCTATCAGAACGGTGCCATGGTGCGGGTCTCTGGCCCCAATATCATCCTGTCGCCCCCCCTGGTCCTTAGTACGCAGGACGTCACCGGCATCCTTGCTGCTCTCGACGCGGGTTTTGCTGCGGTCAGTTGATCAAAGACTGAATTTGGCGCGGGCAGCGATTTGCCCCGACCAAATGCAGCCGCTATCACGCCAGCAACCCACACGATAGCGCAGGCAAATGGCCCAAGCACCGGCCCAGGACGCAACCGCAGCCGACCGAAGGGAGGCTGCCACCGAATACCATGGCGGGCCCGAAGCATATGCTTCGGGCCCGCTGCCTCTCATAGCGCCGCTCACGCGGCGCGGCACCGTGATATGGCAGAGGCGGCGCTATCGCAGCATCCACCGGTATCGCTTGCCGTCTTGAACAGCGACTTGACCTTAGGTCAGAAAGTCAAACGAAATGCACATAGAAATCGCGCATCCCATCGCCCTCCAGATCGCGGGTCTTGCGCGCTTCCTTGCGCTTCATAAAGACGTGGTTGGCAACCAGATCGCTCCCCACCGCCTCGCACAGAGCATGGTCGCGCTCCAAATCAGCCACTGCGCCTTTCAGGTCAATCGCTGTGCCGTCGCGCGCATCCGTCCGATCAAAACCATCTCCTGTCTCCATCGCAGGCAGTGCATAGCCTTGCTCCACCCCCAACAAAGAGGCCTGCAATACCGCAGCAACCGCGGTATATGGATTGGCAGACGCATCCGCCATGCGATGCTCCAGCCGCGCCTTGCTCCCCCCTTCAGAGCTGATCCGAGTGGTGACATTGCGATGATCCCCCCCCCAATTCTGCCAATACCCCGACAGAGACCCCGGCTGCAGTCGCATATAGCTGTTGGCGGTGGGCGCGATCAGCCCCGCCAGCCCCTTATGGTGATGCACGACACCCGCCAGGCAGCCCCGCGCCAGATCGTTCATATGCTCTGGCCCGCCGCGCGGCCCCGAGGACAGCGCATTGCCGCCCACCTCGTTCACGAAGGAATAGTTGATATGCATACCAGAGCCGCCGGCCTCGGGCACGGGCTTGGGCATGAAGGTCAGGACGATCCCATATTCCAGCGCGATCTCTCGCGCCATCAGGCGGAACAGCACGATATCGTCCACTGCCTTCACCGCATCATCAAAGGTCAGGGTGTATTCAAACTGCGGCGAGTCAAACTCTGCCGTGATCATATCCAGCGAAAAACCCATCTCATCCGCCATCGCCCAAATCCGGTCGTTAAACCGCAACGGATCGGCAAATGGCCCGGTACCGTAGACCACGCCCCCCGGCGCGTCATAGGGCATCAAGCGGCCTCGCTCATCCGCCTGCAGCGCATAGGCTTCCAGCTCGATACCCACCTTGGGCTGCAGGCCGCGCGCCTGCCAGCCCGCAACAGCCCGCTTCAGCGCCCCGCGCGGGCACAGGGACAACGGCACCCCATCTACATCAAACAAATCGCCCAGCACGACATTGGTATTGGCATGCCAGCTGTTGCGAATATCGTCATGCTGCCAGCGCAGCTCCATATCCGGCATGCCCTGTTTGACCATCGCCCCCGGCGCATCCAACAGATCGCGATCATAGTGTGTGCCAAAAACTGAACGGCAAAACCGGGTGTCATCATTGCCAATTTTGGCCGCTGGCAGATACTTCCCCCGCATGATGCTAAGGTGGTCGCAGAACATCGCGCGCAAGCGGGTCTTCATGGCATTGATCCTTCCAGGTTGGTCAATCTGCAGAGGTGGCTGTGTCTAATCTCTTTCAGCTTGTCGTCTTCTTGGAACAAAGAGCAGCTCCGGTTTCAGAAACATGGCATTACTTAACATATTTAGTGTCGCGCGGGGACGATTATTTTCACCCATCCTGGTAGATGCGGCGCGAGCACCGTGTCACACGCACCGGCAGCTCTTTTATGCCGCCGACAAAATTTGATCGCAGAAACTTATGCGGTCCGGCAGCCTCGATGTGGCTGATGCGCTTGGCCAGTTCTTGAAACAGCACCGTCACCTCCAGCCTCGCCAACCACATGCCCAGGCAGACATGCGGGCCAAACTGGCCAAAAGAAAGATGCCGGTTGGGGCTGCGCATCAGGTTGACCCGAAAAGGATCGTCAAAATAGCTGTCATCCCGATTGGCCGAAGCAAACCAATACAGCACCTTATCCCCTTCGCGGATCAGCTTGTCGTGCACCTTGATATCGCGTGTTGCGGTGCGACGAAAATAGATTGCCGGGGTGGCCCAGCGAATGATCTCATCCGCTGCCGTATCCCAGACGGCACCCCCCGCCTGCATCTGCGCCAACAGCTCGGGCTGGTGACACAGCGCCTGTATGCCCGCCGCAATGGAATAGCGCGTGGTGTCATTGCCCGCCGCCACCAAAAGACAGAAAAAGTTACGAAACTCCGTCTCGGAAATGACCGAGCCATCCTTGGCCGGCTGCAGGATCATGTTCAGCACACCGGCGGTATCGCCCGCTTTGGCTTTGTCGGCCATCAACTGTTTGGCGTAAAGATACAGCTCCGCCCCGGCCGGGGAATTGAAAGGCATTAACCGAAACGCGTCGGTTTCCAGCTTGTCCATCACATGGGCCGTGAAATCCGGATCTGTATTGGCAATCAGCGCGTCGCCTTTTTCCACCAACCAGGGCAAATCGGTCTCGGGCAGACCAACCACCCGCCCCAGCATCCGCATCGGCAGGGTGCGGGCAATCTGCTTGGTGGCATCAAACTCCCCCAGTTCCAGAACCGGATCCAGTATTTCGGCGCAGATATCGCGAATTTCCTGCTCATACTGCGCCATGCTGGTCTTGGAAAACGCCTTCATCAGCTTCATGCGCACCTGCGAATGTTCTGGCGGATCGGTTTCCTGAAAGGTCCGCCGCGCCAGATATTCCTCATAGCTCTGATCCTCCATGCGGATCCCGCGCGCCGAGGAAAATACCTCCGTGTTCTTGTTCATCCGGGTGATGTCCTCATAGCGGGTCACCGACCAGAAATTTTCCCCGCCAGGATACTGGGTCCAATGTATCGGATCGTGGCGCCGCAGCCGGGCAAAGGTGTTGTGCGGCGCGCCATGGGCAAAACTGTCATGACTGCTGAGATCAGCATAGCCGTCGTCCTGTGGTGTCCAGATGGTCATATTGGGCTTCCCGAATATCTCTATTATGTATACTATTGGTGATCATAAATATGTAAATACAAATCTAATGAGAAATTTCATGCACTTAGCCATTCTGGTCACAAATACTGACAAGAGCAGCTTTGCCGCAAAGCACCCCCTTGATGAAGAGAAGTTCACCCATCTCATTCAAATGGCGCGCCCGGATTGGCTCTGCAGCGCCTTTCAAATTCATGCCGGCGATTTTCCGGCAGATCTGCAGGCGTTTGATGGCGTGATGATCACAGGCAGCCCCGCCTCAACCCGTAGCGGCCTGCCTTGGATCGATCCACTCCTGACATTGATACAGAACATGCACGCACAAAAGCTGCCTCTGTTCGGTGCCTGCTTTGGCCATCAGGCCATCGCGCTGGCGCTTGGCGGCCAGGTGGCGCAAAACCCCGATGGCTGGGTACATGGGCTCATCCGGAATCATATGCAGACCCGCCCCGCCTGGGCACGAAAGCTTCCCGCAGATTTTGCCCTCTACGGCTCTCACAGCGAATATGTCGCCCGGCTGCCCGACGATGCAATTGAAACCGCAAAAAGCAGAGGGCTGAATGCAGGGTTTTGCATAGGCAACCATATCTGGACCAGCCAACACCACCCCGAGATGAGCCATGATTTCATCACCGCCCTGACCGAAGAAATGCGCCCCAGCCTTGGCACCGCCGCCTACGCCCAGGCCAAGGACAGCCTGCGCCAACAGGCAGATCAGGGGCTCTTCGCACAGAGCCTGGCCCAGTTTTTTGACGAAGCTGGTTGACCAGATCGGCCGCGCTGCGACCCACGCCACGGCCCCGGCAGATTTCATCTTACCCTAAATACCTCCGCCGGAGGCCTAGAAACGGCGCAACGCGCCTACGTGACTGCCGCCTAGCCAAGCGCCGCCAATAGATCCATCACCGTGACCTGATCAAACTGCACATGCTCTGCCATCTTGGCCCGCGCCGCACTGCGGTCATGGGCAAATATCAGCTCGGCAATCTCGCGATGTTCGCGGGCAGATTGCGCAATCGACCCCGGATACTGATAGCGCGCCCGATAATAGGCCATCAGCTTGCGCGCATTGGTCTTGATCATCTCCAACAGAAACGGATTGCCCGCCCCCATGGCCACTGCCGCATGAAACTGCAGGTTCAGCTGGTAATAGCCATTGGGATCGCCATCGCCCTTTCTGTCCGCATGGGTTTCACAGGCCCGCACTGCCTGTTCCAGCGCCCGGGCCTGATCGGGGGGCATGCGCCGCGCAGCCAGCCCTGCCGCCTGGCCCTCCAGGCTTGCGTGCACTTCAAGGATCGCCAGAAACTCTTCCAGTGTCGGCTTGAACAGCACCGCCCCCTTGCGCGGCTGGCGCCGGATCAGACCCGCCGCTTCCAGCTGGATCAGGGCTTCGCGGATTGGGGTACGAGACACGTTATGACGCGCGGCCAGCCCCGCCTCATCCAGCAGGTCGCCAGGATTAAGCGCCCCTGCATCGATATCCTCAAGGATCGCGTTCAATAGCCCTTCGGTCTGCCCTGCCACTGCCCAGCATCCTGTCTTGTCTGTTGCCAAATTCGCCCGCACATTAAGGCCCCGCACCGACCATGGCAACAAAGCACCCGGAGGGGCAACGTTGCCTGTCATATCGGGCGTCTTTAGCTGCTGCGATGCGGAACCGGGCCACGAATGTTCCGGGTCAACTCGGGCGCGACCTCGTCGGCCTCATACACCCCAAGCAAGATCCCCTTTGCCGCAGACTGTCCGCGCCCGGCTTCGATCTGATCATCGGAAATGGTGGTGCGCTGCGACATACGCAGCCCCCAATGCCGCAAGCGATCATACATCAGTGAGATGACATCATCGTGCTGCGGGCTTTGCCCCAAATCGACCAGTTCATCGGGGTCTTCCTGCAGATCAAACAACATCGGCGGCAGCCCGCCTTCGGCATGCATGAATTTCCAGCGCGCATCGGTCACCATGAACAGCCGGGCATCTTTCGGCTGCAACCCAAGCTTGGCACAGAGTGGCATGGTGGAATAGTCGAACTCTGCCACCGCATGATCGCGCCAGTCCGGCTCGGCCCCATGCAGCCAGGGCACCAGCGAATGCCCCTCCAGGATATGCCCCAACGGTGCCCCACCGGCAAAATCGAGAAAGGTTGGCGCAAGATCAATGGCTTCAACCAGGGCGTCACAGGTACTGCCCCGCGTCACATCGGCGGCGGCACGCGGATCATAGACAATCAGCGGCACCTTGATCGAAGGCTCGTGGAAAAGGTTCTTTTCGCCCAGCCAGTGATCGCCCAGATAATCGCCGTGATCCGACGTAATCACCACCATGGTGTCACGCATCCGTCCGGTTTCTTCCAGATAGGCAAACAGCCTGCCCATTTGATCATCCGCCTGTTTGATCAGCCCCATATAGGCTGGGATCACCTTCCGGCGCACCTCTTCGCGGCTGAAACTTTTGCCGATCGGATTGTTCATCATACCAGAAAAAACCGGATGTGCCCCCTCGCGCTCGGCCTCAGAGCGCACGGCCGACAGCACATCCTCGGGGCCATACATGTCATGATAGGGGGCGGGAACAATATAGGGCCAATGCGGTTTGATATAGCTCAGATGCGCGCACCAGGGCCCGGTCCCGTTGGCGCGCTGGTCTTCCATGAACTCTATCGCCTTGCTGGTCAGCCAGGGCGTTTCGCTATCCTCTTCGGCAATATTTGCCGGCTTGTCGGCATTGACCATGAACCACCCCGAGGCAAGCTCATCCCCCGCCGCGCCCGGCGTGATGCCGGCATTGGCAAAATCATTCCAGGGGTTGTCGCCGGGATAGCCCCGCTGTTTCAGATATTCGTTATAGGGGCTGCGCTTGGGGTCATAAAATCCCGCCACCCCCTCTGCCCAGAGCCCATCATCGCGCACATAGGGGTCAAACCCGCATTCGCTTTGCCGTACCCCGATCACGCTGTCCGGTGCCAGGCCCAGCCGTTCCATTCCCACGGCATCCGCCACCATATGGGTCTTGCCGATCAGGCTGCAGCTCATGCCGATGTTGCGCAGATGGTCCCCCATGGTCCATTCGCCAACCTTCAGGGGGTAGGAATTGAACTGCACTCCGTGGCTGGACGGATAGCGTCCGGTATAGCTCGACATGCGCGAAGAGCCGCAGGTGGGCGATTGCACATAGGCGCGGGTAAAGCGCACGCCCTTGGCCGCCATGGCGTCAATATGCGGGGTCTGCAGATGCGGATGGCCTGCGCAGCTCAGGTAGTCAAACCGCAGCTGGTCAAACATAATATAGAGAATGTTCATCGCGGGCCTCCTCTTGCCTATGTCACAACTATTGAACAGGTGAAGCAAAAAGGCGAGGCCAAAACAAAAATCATATGCCCCTATTCCGCCGCCGGATTGCCCGCGCGATTGTCTCAGTTCTGTGTGATGTCCCGCGCCGGTTTACGGCCCCTCGCCGGTGATATCCGGCTGGATTTCAACCAAGAGATCCCCGGCCTTGACCTGCCCGCCAACCGCACAGGCAATCTGGGTCACGGTGCCCGCGACATCCGCCAGAATTTCGTGCTGCATCTTCATTGCCTCCAGCACCGCCAAGGATTGCCCCAAGACGACCACATCCCCCGCCGCGACATACAGCGCGCGCAGATTGCCCGGCATTGGCGCCTGATGCGCCCCGCCGCCTGCCGCCGCTTGGGCCGACCTGCCCGCGCGCAGCCGCGTCACCTGCAACAGGCGATCCCCCGTGGCCAGAAACAAATCCTGCCCGATCAGCTGGTGGCATCGAAGATCAACCAAATTGCCATCCACGCGCAGGGGCGCGTTGTGCCCGGTATCGCCCTGCACAAAATGCCGGGTGCCGCCCAGATTGATTTCAATGCCCGTGCCGCTTTGGCGCAGCAAAGCCAGCACCGGGGCGCTGCCAGTCCCTGCCACCTCTAGCAGCATGCGCATCTGCAAGCCGCCCAGATCGCGCCCCTGACTGGACCAGCCTATCAGCTCGGTCGGCGTCTGGGTCTGCTCGGCCCGTCGCCCCCGTTCGGTCTGATAGATAAGCGCAGCCGCCAGCGCCAGATCCGCACTGAGGTTTTGCACTGGTGGCACCGGGTCGAAATGATCCACAATAAAGCCCGTTGTCGCCCTGCCGCCGACGAAGGCCTCATGCGACAGCACCGCAAGCAGGAAATCACGATTGCAGGCAGGCCCGAACAGCACCGTCTGGCGCAGGGCAGCCACCAACCGCTGCAACGCCTGATCCCGCGTCGCACCATGGGCCACCACCTTGGCCAGCATAGGGTCATAAAAGGCGCCGACCTCTTGCCCCGCGCGGATCCCGGAATCCACCCGGATCCCCGGCCCCACCGGCGGTTGCCAGTCACGAACCCGCCCGGATTGCGGCAAGAACCCCTGCGCCGGATCTTCAGCATATAGCCGCACCTCGATGGCATGGCCGTTCAGGGTAATGTCGTCTTGCTGCAAGCCCAGAGCCTGCCCCCTGGCCACGCTGATCTGCAGCGCCACCAGATCCAGCCCGGTGATCATTTCCGTAACCGGATGTTCCACCTGCAGGCGAGTGTTCATTTCAAGAAAGTAGAAATCACCACTGTCATCCAGCAAGAATTCAACCGTCCCCGCCCCCAGATAGCCAATGGCCCGTGCCGCCGCGACGGCGGCTGCCCCCATCTTTGCACGCAGTGCAGGTGTCACCACCGGACAGGGGGCCTCTTCGACTACCTTCTGGTGGCGGCGCTGCACGGAACAGTCCCGCTCTGCCAGGTGGATGGTATGGCCGGTGGCATCGGCAAAGATCTGCACCTCTACATGGCGCGGCCGCAGCAGGGCCTTTTCCAGGATCATCTCATCCGAGCCAAATCCAGACAGGGCCTCGCTTTTGGCCAGTTCCAGCGCTGCGGCAAACTCAGCGGGGTCTCGCACCAGACGCATGCCCCGACCGCCGCCCCCGGCTGCTGCCTTGATCATCACCGGATAGCCAATCGCCACCGCCTCTGCCTGCAGCCGACCCAGCGACTGGTCCGCCCCCTCATAGCCCGGCAGGCAGGGGACCTCGGCCTTGGCCATCTGCCGCTTGGCTTCTGCCTTGTTGCCCATCAGTGCAATGGCAGTGGCGCTGGGGCCAATAAAGACCAACCCGGCCTTGCAGCAGGCGGCGGCGAAATCGGCATTTTCAGACAGGAACCCATAGCCAGGATGCAGCGCCTTTGCACCGCTATCCTGCGCAGCCTGCAGGATTTTGCCCATATCGAGATAGCTATCCGCCACCGGCCCAGCGCCAATGCAGATCGCCCGATCGGCAAACGCCACATGCGGGGCATCGGCATCGGCCTCGGTATAGATTGCAATGCAGGTCAGCCCCAGCTGGCGCGCGGTCCGCATGATGCGCAGGGCAATTTCCCCCCGGTTGGCCACCAGGATTGATGTGAAATCTGTCATAACTGCGCCCCCCTCAGGCCCGCCCAACGCCAAAGGCATTGGGGTTCAGATCACGGCGGCGCGCCTCTTGGCAGGTGGCCAGACAAAAGCCGATGACCGCCCGACTGTCGCGTGGGTCGATCATCCCCATATCCAGCATCCGCCCCGAAGTGAAAAACGCATCCGACTGGCCATCAAAATGGGCGGTGATACCCGCGCGCTGCTTGGCCAGGCGGGCTTCATCCACCGCGACGCCTTTGCGCTCGGCGGTGCGGCGCGCCACCTGTTCCATGGTCAGCGCGGCCTGCGCCCCACCCATCACGCCCGTCATGGCATTTGGCCAGGTGAACAGGAAATCCGCGCCAAAGGCATGGCCACACATACCGTAGTTGCCAGCGCCAAAACTGGCCCCGGTATAAAGCGAGATCTTGGGCACCCGCAGGTTGGTCACCGCCTGGATCATTTTTGATCCATGTTTGATCATGCCCCCGCGCTCATAGGCGCTGCCCACCATATAGCCGGTGGTATTGCCCAGGAAAATTACTGGCGTGCCCGCCTGATCCATCAGTTGCAGAAAATGCGTTGCCTTGGTGGCACCATCCGGGTCAATCGGGCCATTGTTGCCCAGAATGCCCACTGGCTGCCCCATTATATGCGCCTGCAGGCAGACCAGCGCCGCGCCGTAGCCGGGCTTGAAATCCCGCAACACAGACCCATCCACCAGCCGCGCCGCCAGTTCACGCATGTCATAGGGTTTGCGGTAGTCCGCCGGGATGGCCCCGGCCAGCTCTTCGCTGTCATATTGGGGCGGATCATAGGCGACGGCGGGCGCAGCGCAGTTTTGCCAGCCCAGTCCCGCCACCACATCACGGGCAATTTCCAGCCCATGGGCATCATCTTCGGCCAGGTATTCCACCAGGCCCGTGACCTCTGCATGCATCTCGGCACCGCCCAGTTCGACGTCACTGGCCACTTCACCCGTTGCCGCCTGTACCAGGGCCGCCCCTGCCAGCATCGCCATGCCGTTGCCCTTCACCCCGATCACATAGTCCGATAGCCCCGGCTGATAGGCACCGCCAGCGGTTGAGGCACCATGCAGCACCGTGATAACCGGATTGCCCGCCGCCGACAGCCGCGCCAGACCGGCAAACATGCCCCCGCCATGCGCCCAGAGTTCAACCGTGTAGCGCATCAGATCGGCCCCGGCGCTTTCGACCAGATGCACAAAGGGCAGCTTTTGCTTCAGCGCGATATCTATCGCCCCCAGCGCCTTGTCCACCGACTTTCCCGTCATCGCCCCGGCATTGATGCCCGCATCATCAACAAAAACCAGACAGCGCACCCCAGAGACATAGCCTATCCCCAGTATGATAGAGGCACCGGGGATCGAGCTCTCTGGATCGGGGTCATCCACCAGATAAGAGGCCATATTGTAGAGTTCGACAAAGGGCAGACCCGGATCCAGCAGCGCCGCCAGGCGTTCACGCGGCGACAGCTGGCCGCGTTTGTCAAAGACCGGGCGGCGTTCCTCTGATTTGGCAGCGGCGCGGGCCTCAAGGGCGCGCATCCGGTCAACCAGTGCCAGCATCTCGGCGCGGTTGCGGGTAAAGCTGTCACTGGAGGGGTTGATCTTGCTGTGAAACGCCGTCATCGAAGGGTCCTTATTGCATAAGCCAGAGCAGAGCGGCGAGCCGCAGGCAGGGCCTGTTGCACCAGGCGATAGTCAAACACCATCAGCCCTGCCCCCGCAGTCGTTCCAGAAGATCAGCATCCACCAAAACCGGGGCAGCAAGCAAGAGCTGGGCATAGCCCTTGGCCTGCGGGTCATTGCGCAGCGACGAGGTCCCGCCACCACCCAGCGCCCCATGCAGCACTATGTTCATCGCAAAGCACTCCGGCAGGTAGAAGCGTTCAATCGCGGCCTGCTCTACCGCGTCGCTCTCTTGTAAAAAGTGGCCAAAAACCCGCCGCAGATGCGCAGGCGTCAGCGCCGCCCAGATCCAGGGCATCAGGCCGGGGTCGCGGGCCAGCACACCGATATTGGCGATATCGCCCTTGTCGCCACTGCGCGCCCAGGCCAGATCAATCAGTGGCACCTCGCACAGCCGGTCGGCCTGTGGGGTCACAGGGGGGGATGGTCGAGCCGGGGCAACAACCGCCGGGCCGGGCTGGGCAACATAGTCAATTGCGCCAAAGTCATCCGACACCCGCACAGCGACCTGATCCTTGGGCGTCAGGTAGGAAAACAATGCCAGCACCGGCGTCGGTTTTGGCCGCGCCCCGGCAAAGCCGCTCAGCCCCGGAGGCGTCGCCAGGCCCAGCCCAGTGGCCTCTTTCAGGAACAGGGCAACGGCGCGGGCATCTGGGTGGCGCACGGCGATCTTGGCCACGACCTCGCGCTGCGGGCCTGCCTGACGCATCGCGCCAAACTGGCTCTCCGCGCCCAGCAGCTCGACGCTGACATCGGTGAAATCCGGCGCTTGCATCCGGCGCAGCGCCGCGCGACAGCGCCGAAGCACGGTGTCGGCAAAGTGGCGCGCCTTCTCCTCGGCCTCCAACCCGTAGAAGCTGAAGACATGCCCCGTACGAAAGCCATCCGCATAGGTCAGACAGGTCTTGTAGCTCGCCGGAACGCCAGTGCCGCGCGCCCCTGCCACCCGCAAGCGGTCCGGCGCAATCTGCGTCAGGCGCACCTGCGAAAAATCGCAGGCCACATCCGGCAAGAGATAGGCCTGCGGATCGCCGATCTCATATAGCAGCTGCTCTCCCACCGTGGCGCGCGACACCAGACCGCCGGTGCCTGCAGGTTTGGTCACATCAAAACTGCCATCGGGGCCTATCTCGGCAATCGGATAGCCAATGTTCTCAAGATCCTGCGCCACCGCGCGCCAATCGGTGAAATTGCCGCCGGTGGCCTGGGGGCCACATTCCAGAATATGGCCCGCCAGACTGCCGCCCGCCAGGGCATCCAGATCCTGCGGCCCCCAGCCAAAGTTGTGTATCGCCGCGCCCAACGTCACGGCGCTGTCAACGCAGCGGCCCGTGATGACGATATCCGCCCCCCGGTCCAGCGCCTGCGCAATTGGAAAGCCCCCCAGATAGGCATTGATACTGGCAATCTGCCCCAAAGGCGGCATCGGAGCGCCAGAAAACATATCGCCCGGAGCGCGGGCGGCGACCTTGTCGCGCTGCGCCATCAGGTCATCGCCGGTGATCACCGCTACCCGCAGGGCCAGCCCCTGCGTCTTGATCTCAGCCCGCAGCGCTGCCGCGCAGGCCTCTGGGTTCACGCCGCCCGCGTTAGAAATGATCCGTAGTCCCTGCCGGGCGATCTCGGTCAGGTTTGGCGCCATGGCCGACGTGATGAAATCCGTGGCATAGCCCGCCGTCGCATCCCGCGACCGGGCCCGCGCCAAGATCGCCATGGTGATCTCGGCCAGGTAATCATAGACGATAAAGTCCAGCCCCCCAGCCGCCAGCAATTGCGGTGTCGCCAGGCTGGCATCACCCCAGAAACCACTGGCTCCGCCAATGCGCAATTGCTGTGACATCTGCGCCTCTCTCCTATCCTGTCTCGCTCCGGCCAAGAACAGACCGATCGTTCTGTTTACCGTGGTGCAGACAGCGCCCAACGCGCAAGGAAAAATCCAAAAGTCTGCTCAGGACGTTAAGTCACAAGCCCAGACATGTTACAGAGTTATCAAATATTGCATTTTAATGTTACGTTTTACTTGCCTCGAATCGGCGATAGGCTTAACACCGACCCAACGGTCGGCTTATTCAGCCAACAGATCAGGAGACGCGCTCACCATGGATGCATTCATCTGCGATGCCACCCGCACCCCCATTGGCCGCTACGGCGGCGCCCTATCCCAGGTTCGCACCGATGATTTGGCGGCTGCGCCAATCGCCGCGCTGGCCGCCCGCAATCCGCAGGTCGATTGGGCCAGCATCGATGATGTGATCTTTGGCGATGCCAACCAGGCTGGCGAAAGCAATCGCAATGTGGCCCGTATGGCCGCCCTGCTGGCCGGCCTGCCCGTGGATGTGCCCGGCACCACAATCAACCGGCTCTGCGCCTCTGGCATGGATGCGGTTGGCATGGCCTCCCGTGGGATCCGCGCAGGCGATTATGACATGGCCATCGCAGGCGGGGTCGAAAGCATGAGCCGGGCGCCCTTTGTCATGCCCAAGGCCACATCCGCCTTTACCCGCGCCAATGCCGTTTATGACACCACTATCGGCTGGCGCTTTGTGAACAAGAAAATGCAGGCGCTGTATGGCACCGACTCGATGCCACAGACCGCAGATAATGTCGCCGCCGATTATGGCATCAACCGCGCCGACCAGGATGCCTTTGCCGCCCGCAGCCAGGCCCGTTGGGCCGCCGCGCATGCCGCAGGTGTCTTTGGCGATGAGATCACGCCTGTATCTGTGCCCCAGCGCAAGGGCGAGGCGCTGATCGTCGACACCGATGAACACCCCCGCCCCGGCACAGACGCTGACAAACTCGCCAAGCTGAAGGGCGTCAATGGCCCTGATCTGACAGTGACTGCCGGCAATGCCTCGGGCGTCAATGATGGTGCCGCCGCTATCTTGATGGCGAACGAGGCCGCCGCCGCCAAGAACGGGCTGAAGCCCATGGCCCGCATCGTCGGCATGGCCGCCGCCGGGGTTGAACCCCGTATCATGGGCATCGGCCCGGTGCCCGCCACCCGCAAGGTCCTGGCCCGCACTGGCCTGACCATCGAACAGATGGATGTGATAGAATTGAACGAGGCCTTTGCGAGTCAAGGCCTGGCGACCCTTCGGGAACTTGGAATTGCCGATGACGCCCCCCATGTTAACCCCAATGGTGGCGCCATCGCCCTTGGCCATCCGCTCGGCATGTCCGGTGCCCGTCTGGTGCTGACCGCCGCCTATCAGTTGCAACGCACCGGCGGGCGCTACGCGCTCTGCACCATGTGCGTTGGTGTCGGTCAGGGCACCGCCCTGATCCTGGAACGCGTCTAAGCCAGTAACCCCAACCGGGAGGAGCAAGTCATGTATGCACAGATGGTCAAATCCGAAGCCTCAACGGATGATCCGGAAAAGCTGGCCGCCTTTCAGGCCCGCATTGATGCCGGCGAAAAGATCGAGCCCAAGGACTGGATGCCTGCGGGCTATCGCAAGACCCTGATCCGCCAGATCGGTCAGCACGCCCATTCGGAAATTGTCGGCCAGCTGCCCGAAGGCAACTGGATCACCCGCGCGCCGACACTGGAACGCAAGGCGATCCTGCTGGCCAAGGTGCAGGACGAGGCTGGCCACGGTCTCTATCTCTATTGTGCCGCAGAAACGCTGGGCGTATCGCGCGATGAGCTGACCGAGATGCTGCTGGATGGGCGGATGAAATACTCCTCCATCTTCAACTATCCAACCCTGAACTGGGCCGATATGGGCGCGGTGGGCTGGTTGGTGGATGGCGCGGCCATTTTGAACCAGGTGCCGCTGCAGCGGACCTCCTTTGGTCCCTATTCGCGCGCCATGATCCGGGTCTGCAAAGAAGAGAGCTTCCATGCGCGCCAGGGCTTTGATGTGATCCGCAAGATGGCCAATGGCACCCCCGCGCAAAAGAAAATGGCACAGGACGCGCTCAACCGGCTGTGGTTCCCGGCTCTGATGATGTTTGGGCCGTCAGATGCCGATTCCGTGCACTCGACCCAGTCGATGGCCTGGAAGATCAAGATGAACACCAATGACGAGCTGCGCCAGAAATTCGTCGACCAGACAGTGCCGCAGATCGAATTCTTGGGGCTCGATCTGCCAGACGCTGGCATCAAATGGAACGAAGAGCGCGGTCACTATGACTATTCCGATCCCGATTGGGACGAATTCTTTGATGTGATCCAGGGCAATGGCCCCTGCAACACCGACCGGCTCGCAGCGCGCAACAAGGCCTGGCAAGACGGCCAGTGGGTGCGCGATGGCTTGCTGGCCCATGCCCGCAAGACGGCCGCCCGCAAGGTCGCCGCCGAGTAAACAACCGCCTCCCTGCCCCTCGCGCAGGACCGCACAGCCAGGAGAACTGAGCTATGAAAAACGAATGGCCCCTCTGGGAAGTCTTCATCCGTGGCCAGCATGGTCTAAGCCACCGTCACGTCGGCAGCCTGCATGCGCCGGATGCGGAAATGGCGATCAAGAATGCCCGCGATGTCTATACCCGCCGCAATGAGGGCGTGTCGATCTGGGTGGTCGAAGCCAATCATATCGCCGCCTCTTCGCCCAGCGACAAGGGTCCGCTGTATGAACCTTCCGAGAGCAAGGTCTACCGTCACCCCACGTTCTTTGACATCCCCGATGAAGTGGGGGCAATGTAATGGCCGCGACGCTTACGCAAGATGAGGCCCTGTTCCAGTTCCTGCTGCGCATGGGCGACAACACCCTGATCCTGGGGCACCGGGTCAGCGAATGGTGCGGCCATGCGCCGGTGCTGGAAGAAGATATTGCCCTGGCCAATACCGCACTGGATCTGATTGGTCAGACCCAGATGTGGCTGGGCCTCGCCGGAGAGGTGCAGGGCGCAGGAAAATCCGCTGACGATCTGGCGTTTCTGCGTGATGTCTGGGATTTTCGCAATGTGCTGCTGGTCGAGGTTCCAAACGAGGATTTTGGCCGCACCCTGATGCGCCAGTTCCTGTTTGATGCCTGGCATTCGATCCAGCTGGGCCATCTGATGAAATCTTCAGATCCGCGCATCTCCGCCATTGCAGCAAAGACCTCGAAAGAGGTGGCCTACCACCTGGAGCGCTCTGCCGATACGGTTGTGGGACTGGGCGACGGCACCGAGGAAAGCCATGGTTTCATGCAGGCGGCTCTGGACTACCTCTGGCCCTATGTCGGCGAAATGTTCACATCAGACGCTGTCGATGCGGCCATGGTCGACGCGGGCATCGCACCGGATCCGGCCGCCTTGCGCAGCGATTATGACGCGCTGATCCTGCGGGTTCTGGGGGATGCAACGCTGACCGTTCCCGACAGCCGCTTCGCCCATAAGGGGGGGCGCACCGGCGCCATGCATACCGAACACCTGGGGCATCTGTTGACCCATATGCAATGGCTGCAACGCGCCTATCCCGGCGCCAGCTGGTAGATCGAAAGTGAACGCATAGGGCAGCGCATGTCCGCGGGCGGAAGCAAATCGCCCGCCGTTTTGCCGGGGGCAAACCTCCGGCTTGGCAGGGGTGGACGGGTGCTGCCCGACCTATCGGTCGGGTGGGCATATCCAAGGATGGATCGCATGAATCAAGTCTTCGAAAAACCAAGCACAGACCAGATCTGGGAATGGCTCGACGCGGTGCCAGACCCGGAAATCCCGGTGATCAGCCTGGTCGATCTGGGCATCATTCGCGGCGTTGAATGGCAAGACGACACGCTTGTGGTCTCTGTCACGCCGACCTATTCCGGCTGCCCGGCAACGGCGATCATCAATCTTGATATCGAAACCGCGCTGCGGGACCGAGGGATCGACAAGATCCAGCTGAAAACCCAGATTTCACCCGCCTGGACCACCGACTGGATGTCCCAGAAGGGCCGCGCCAAGCTGGAAGACTATGGCATTGCGCCGCCCCAGGCGGCGGGTGGCCCGGAACGCTGCCCCAATTGCCAAAGCAAGAATGTCACCCGTGTGAGCCAGTTCGGCTCTACCCCCTGTAAGGCACACTGGCGTTGCCAGGACTGTCTTGAACCCTTTGATTATTTCAAGTGCATCTGAGGAGAGCTCCATGGCGCGCTTCCACCAACTCGACGTTACCGATGTCCGCAAAACTATCCGCGATGCGGTTGTCGTCTCGCTGAAACCCAGCGCAGACGCCGAAGGCGACTTTGATTTCACCCAAGGCCAGTACCTGACCTTTCGTCGCGATTTTGACGGCGAAGAACTGCGACGCAGCTATTCGATCTGTGCAGGCAAAGACGACGGCATCCTGCAGGTTGGCATCAAACGGGTGGATGGCGGAGCCTTTTCGACCTGGGCCAATACCGAACTGAAGCCAGGCGACAAGATCGAAGCCATGCCGCCCATGGGCAGTTTCTTTACGCCGCTGGATGCGGCAAGCCATAAAAACTATCTTGGCTTTGCTGGTGGGTCTGGTGTCACCCCGGTGCTGTCGATCCTGAAAACCACCCTCGCAGCCGAGCCAAACGCATCATTCACGCTGGTTTACGCCAACCGGGGCGTCAATACGATCATGTTCCGCGAAGAGCTGGAAGATCTGAAAAACCTGTATATGGGGCGGTTCAACGTCATCCATATTCTGGAATCCGACGCCCAGGACATTGATCTGTTCACCGGCTTGGTCACGCAGGAAAAATGCGCGCAGCTGTTTGAGAACTGGATTGACATCAAATCGGTCGACACCGCCTTCATTTGTGGCCCCGAGCCCATGATGCTCGGCATCGCCGCTGCCCTGCGCGACGCCGGGCTGGAGGAAGCGCAGATCAAGTTTGAGCTCTTTGCCAGCGCCCAGCCAGGGCGGGCCAAACGCAAGGCCAACGGCGGCACTGCAGCCAGCCGCGACAATCAGACAAGCGCCGCCATCACCCTGGATGGCGCCACCCAGACCGTGCAGATGGGCAAGGACACAACGCTGCTGGATGCGGCGCTGGAAAACGCCATGGACGCGCCCTATGCCTGCAAGGCCGGGGTCTGCTCCACCTGTCGCTGCAAGGTGATCGAGGGCGAGGTAGAGATGGTCGCCAACCATGCGCTTGAAGATTACGAGGTCGAGAAGGGCTATGTCCTGTCCTGCCAGGCCTTTCCAGTGACCGATAAGGTTGTTGTCGATTACGATCAATAACGCGTTCAATAGGGAGGGAGACCCAATGGCCGAAGACATGAGCATCGAAAGCTACCTGGCCCAGGGCGGCATGCTGAGCAATCCTGCCAATGTGCCGCCGCGCTACCGTGCGGCGCTGTTGAAACTGATGGCAACCTTCGTGGACAGCGAACTGGCCGGCGCGGCGGGCTTCGCCGAGGTGATAAACCAGGGCCCCGGCATCAAGGCGCGCATTGCAGCCGCCAAAATCGTGATGGAAAAGAGCGGTAATGCCGACCGGGTGCTGGCCATCATGGGAACCTTTGGTGCCGATACCAAACGCTATGCCGATCATCACCCCTGGACCGCCCGGCTGGCGCGCAGCGCCGATATCGGCCAGCGTCGCTCGGATCATGATATGCGGCTGGCGGTCTTCAACTACCCGCTGCAGGGCTGGGACGATGCGGTGGTGATGAACCTGTTGATGGGGCGCGCCGTCACACTGCAACTGGCTGAGTTTTCGCTGATCTCCTATCAGCCCCTGGCCGAAGCCTTTCGCGCCGTAGCCCCGGTCGAAGCCCATCATGCCGATCTCGCCGAAAAGGGGCTGGCCTGGCGGATCAAGACCAACGGCCCAGCCGGGCTGCAAGACAGTATCGACTATTGGTGGCCACGGGTCGCCGCCAGTTTTGGCACCGAAGACTCTGCCGCCTTTGAGGGCCTGCAAGCCCTTGGCCTGCGCCGCACCCCCAATGAGGTGCTCAAGACCCGCTGGCAGGCAGAAGCCGGTGCTCTGGTGACACAGCTGGGCCTCACACCGCCCGCCGCATAGCGGTGCCATAGCTCTGGCCCACCTGCCCCTTGATGGCCCCTTCAACGGGGCAGAGATATGGCAGGCGGGGCGGAAAAAAGGTCTGGCCCTCTGACCTTCTAATGCCTAGTTTTGCAGCACATACTGACGGGGGAAAGACCATGGCCATAAGCAAAACCATTCGCACCTATTTTCAGGGAAGCTGGCATGACGGCGATCTGGCGGTGCTCAAGGCGGCGGATCACGCCATGTGGCTGGGCTCCTCCGTGTTTGACGGGGCGCGCCTTTTTGAGGGCATGACCCCGGATCTGGATCTGCACTGCGCCCGGACCAATGCCTCGGCCGAGGCCCTGATGATGACACCCACCATTCAGACCAGCGATATGGTCGAAATCGCGCTGGAAGGCCTGAAAGGGTTTGCCCCCGGCGCGGCGGTCTATATTCGCCCGATGTACTGGGCCACAAATGGCGATGCCACGCTGATCGCTCCGGCAGCAGACAGCACCGAATTTGCGCTCTGCCTGGAAGAAATCCCCATGGCCCCGGCAGAGGCGAGCGCCACCCTGACCCGCACCCAGTTCCGCAGACCGCTGCTGGAAAACGCCGTGGTCAACGCCAAGGCCGGCTGCCTCTATCCCAACAATGCCCGGATGTTGCGCGAAGCCCGCAACAAGGGTTTCAGCAATGCGCTGGCCCTGGATGCCATGGGCAATGTGGCGGAAACAGCCACTGCCAACATCTTTATGGTGCGCGATGGTGAGGTCTTTACCCCGATCGCAAATGGCACTTTTCTGGCCGGGATCACCCGCGCACGCCATATCGCCAACCTGCGGGCAGACGGCGTCACCGTGCATGAAACCGTGCTTGGCTATCAGGATTTTGAAGACGCGGATGAAGTCTTCATGTCTGGCAATATGAGCAAGGTAACCCCCGTGACCGCCTTTGACAGCTGCAGCTATCCGGTGGGGCCAGTGGCAAAACGCACCCGTGCGCTGTACTGGGACTGGGCCGCCAGCAATAGCTGACAGGGGGCGCGACAGGCTTCTGTGTCATGGCTATTGTTGCGCAGCCCCGATTGCGGCATGATCCCTGCCAGATCAACCAGAGGCTAAACATGCGCAAATTCCTTGTTGTACTTGATGACAGCCGTGAATGTCTGAATGCCATGCGCTTTGCCGCCATGCGCGCAGCAAAGACCGGCGGAGGTGTCGCCATCCTGTCCGTCATCCCACCGGATGAGTTCAATCACTGGATTGGCGTCGGAGAAGTCATGCGTGAAGAGGCGCGGGAACGCATTCACGCCCATTTTGAAGTCTTCGCCAAATGGATGCGGGATCGGCAGGGGGTAGACCCCGAACTGATCATCCGCGAAGGCGAAGCCGTGCCTGAAATCATGGCCCAGATCGAAGCCGATACCGAAATTGGCGTGCTGGTTCTGGGGGCGGGGAACGACCGCAAAGGCCCCGGCCCGCTGGTTACCCAGCTCAGCAAATCCTCGGGCAGCCTACAGGTGCCAATCACCATCGTGCCCGGCGATCTGTCGAAAGACCGCCTGGATGCCATCACCTAAGCGCCGCAACCACTGGTCGCGGCCTTGGCCTGGGCGGGCTGTGACATGCTGGCGGGCGTAGGGGAAAAAGCACTTGCCAGGCGGCGCCTACAAACTTAGAATAATTCTAAACCTTGACTTGATGCCCCTCGGGGCGCATATCGACCAGATAATTCTTGGAGGCCCCAATGTTTATTCAGACCGAATCCACGCCCAATCCGGCGACGCTGAAATTCCTGCCGGGTCAGACCGTTCTGGACGCAGGAACCGCTGATTTCCCCAGCGCCGACACCGCCGGCAGCTCGCCGCTGGCGACGCGCATCTTTGCTGTCTCGGGCGTGAACGGCGTCTTCTTTGGCAATGATTTTGTCACTGTAACCAAAGCGGATACCGTGGAGTGGGACCATATCAAACCCGCCATCCTGGGCGCCATCATGGAGCACTATCAATCCGGCCAACCCATTGTGGATGCAGGCGGCGAACAGGCCTCTGGCCATGCAGAACACAGCGGTGAGAACGGCGAAATCGTCGACCAGATCAAAGAATTGCTGGACAGCCGCGTGCGCCCTGCCGTGGCCCAGGATGGCGGGGATATCACCTTCCACGGCTTTGATCGCGGTGTTGTTTACCTGCATATGCAGGGGGCCTGCGCGGGCTGCCCTTCGTCGACCTTGACGCTGAAAATGGGCATCGAAAACCTGTTGCGCCACTATATTCCCGAAGTCACCGAAGTACGCCCCGTCGCCGTTTGACCCGTCGCCGTTTGACCTGGTGTCGCCTGATCGGGCCATCGGGAGATCAGGCACTGCCGAACAGCTGCGGACCACTGGCGCGCAACCTGAAAGGAAAATCGGATGGGCCCCAAGCCCCTGATTCTTGGCTTTGACACCTCGGCCGCGCATTGCGCGGCCGCTTTGCTGCAAGGTGATGTGGTGCTGGCAGAACGTTTTGAAGCCCACACACGCGGCCAGGCAGAACGGTTGATGCCGCTGATCGAAGAGATCCTAACCGAGACGGGCCAGAGCTGGTCCGACCTTGATGCCATCGGGGTTGGGGTCGGACCTGGAAACTTCACTGGCATCCGCATTGCTGTTTCTGCCGCCCGTGGTCTTGCTCTGGGGCTGGAGGTGCCTGCAATTGGCGTCTCGGGGTTTGACGCCCGTGCGCGTAGCGGCAGCCTGGCAGCGGTGCCCGCGCCCCGTGGCCAGGTCTACGCCCAACTGCCCGGCGAGAATGCGCCGCGTCTGATGCCCGAGACAGAGGCCGAAGACGCCGCCCGCAGCGCCGGGCTGAGCTTCGCGCCTGAGGCTTCTCCCGCAGGCTTGGCGCAGCAGATCGCAAAACAGGCCTGCCGCCGCTATCTGGCACATCTAGAGACCGATACCCTGACCGAGATCGCCCCCCCTGCACCGCTGTATCTGCGCGCCGCCGATGCGGCCCCGGCCCGCGATGTGCCACCGCAATTGATTGATGGCTGATCCGCTGACCCCACAGCAGATGGCACAGATCCATGCTGCCGCCTTCACCCAATCGCGCCCTTGGTCGCAAGCGGAATTCACCGCCCTGCTGGACAGCCCGCTGGTGCTGGCCTGTGGTGATGCCCGCGCCTTTGCCCTGGTGCGGCTTGTCGCGGATGAAGCCGAGCTGCTGACCCTTGCCACCCACCCGGCACATCAACGCCAGGGGCTGGGCCGCGCCGTGATGCAAACCTGGCAGGCCCAGGCCAAGCTGCGCGGCGCAACAGAGAGCTTCCTGGAAGTGGCCGCCGACAATGCCCCGGCGCTCTCGCTGTACGAAAGCGAGGGATTCGCCGTCTGCGGCCGACGCCGGGGTTATTATCCGCGCAGAAATGGCACTTCGGTCGACGCGATCGTGATGCAAAGAGGGTTACGTTAGGCAAGCCGCACGGATTTCGCACCGATTGGTCAAAAAGCGGTTGACCCCCTACCTGCGCAAAGGGCTAAATTGCCACACCTTTTTATAACACACCCTGTGGGGCCAATCAGGTCTGCTCTGGCGGACCGCAACGGGCCACCGTGCGGAATAACAAACCGGGAGTACCTTTATGACGCTGATGAAATCCCTGATGGGCGCAGCTGCGACGCTGGCTCTGACTGCGGGCGCTGCCCTGGCCGAACCTGCGCTGATCTTTGATCTGGGCGGCAAGTTCGACAAGAGCTTTAACGAAGCGGCCTTTGGCGGTGCTCAGCGGTGGGCCGAGGAAACCGGCGGCTCGTTCCGCGAAATTGAACTCCAGTCCGAAGCCCAGCGGGAACAAGCGCTGCGCCGCTTTGCAGAGGCTGGTGCCAACCCCATCGTCACCATGGGCTTTGGCATGGCCGATCCGCTCAGCTCGGTTGCGCCGGACTATCCTGACACCAAATTCGTCGTGATCGACGTGACCTGGCTGGATGTCCCCAATATCCGTCAGGTTGGCTTTGCCGAACACGAAGGCTCTTATCTGGTTGGCATGATGGCGGCGATGGCCTCCAAGACCGACACGGTTGGCTTTGTTGGCGGCATGGATGTGCCCCTGATCCGCCACTTTGGCTGTGGCTACGCCCAGGGCGTCAAGGCGGTGAACCCCGATGCAAAGATCATTGCCAACATGACCGGCACCACACCTGCCGCCTGGAATGACCCGGTCAAAGGCTCTGAACTGACCAAGGCGCAGATCAGCCAGGGCGCTGATGTGATCTATGCCGCCGCTGGCGGGACTGGCGTTGGCGTGCTGCAAACTGCTGCGGACGAAAACATCCTGTCGATCGGCGTCGACAGCAACCAGAACCACCTGCACCCAGGCAAGGTCCTGACTTCGATGCTGAAACGCGTCGACGTCGCCGTCTATGATGCGATGATCGCAGGCGAAGCCGTCGAGACTGGTGTCTTCTCCATGGGTCTGGCCGACGATGGCGTCGGCTATGCGCTGGATGAATATAACGCAGACCTGATCACCGATGAAATGAAGGCCGCCGTTGACGCCGCGCGCCAGAAGATCATCGACGGCGAGATTGAAGTTGTCTCTTACTATGCCGACAACAGCTGCCCTGCGCTGAAGTTCTAAGCAAAGACCCCAGGCCATGACAATGTGTCTTCATACCTTGTTTTCGGCCTGGGGTTCCCCATCGCCTGATGCGCCTGCCATCCAGTGGCAGGCGGCAATTGGGTTCAACATCAATTCCTCTGATCGAAACGCGCCGATGCCCAAGCCGGGGCAGCTGGCTGTGTCTTTGGCCATGGATCCCGCCAATGCGGCGCGACATCCTGCATCCAAACGATGCCCCATGATCGGATTTTCACGCATGGGAGAGCCCGATTGACTGCCCCCGCCATTGAACTCAAAGGGATTTCAAAATCCTTTGGCCCGGTTCAAGCAAACAAAGATATCTCCATCCGCGTCGCCCCCGGTACCATCCACGGTATAATCGGGGAGAATGGCGCTGGAAAATCCACCCTGATGAGCATCCTCTACGGCTTTTACAAAGCCGATAAGGGCGAGATCTGGATCAACGGCAACCGCACCGAAATCCCCGACAGCCAGGCCGCTATCGCAGCGGGCATCGGCATGGTATTTCAGCACTTCAAGCTGGTGGAAAACTTCACCGTGCTGGAAAACATTGTGCTAGGTGCCGAAGACGGCGGCTTGTTGATGCCATCGCTGTCCAAGGCCCGCAAGATCCTCAAAGAGCTTGCCGCCGAATATGAACTGCATGTCGACCCGGACAAGCGCATTGATGAAATCGGCGTGGGCATGCAGCAGCGGGTAGAGATCCTCAAGGCGCTGTATCGTCAGGCCGACATCCTGATCCTGGATGAGCCAACCGGGGTGCTGACCCCGCCCGAGGCCGACCAGCTGTTTCGCATTCTGGACCGGCTGCGGGCCGAGGGCAAAACCATCATCCTGATCACCCACAAGCTGCGCGAAATCATGGATGCCACCGACACCGTTTCCGTCATGCGGCGTGGTCAGATGACTGCCACGGTTAAAACAGCCGAGACCAGCCCAGAACATCTGGCCGAGCTGATGGTAGGCCGCAAGGTGTTGCTGCGGGTTGATAAAGTACCTGCCAAACCCGGCAAACCGATCCTGGAAATCGAACAGCTACGCGTGGTGGACGAGGCTGGCGTCGAGCGCCTCAAGGGGATCGACCTGACCCTGCGCGCCGGGGAAATCATGGGCATCGCAGGGGTCGCAGGCAATGGCCAGTCGGAACTGCTAGAGGTGCTGGGCGGTATGCGCAGCGGCGAAGGTGCGATCCGGCTCAACGGGGTGGATCTGCCGCTGCAGGGGGCCGGATCTGATGCCCGTGCCCGCCGCGCCGCGCATGTGGCACATGTGCCGGAAGATCGGCAAAGCGAGGGGCTGATCATGGGCTTTCATGCCTGGGAAAACGTCGCCTTTGGCTACCACCACGCGCCGGAATACCAAAAAGGGCTATTGATGAACAACGCCGTCCTGCGCGCCGATACCGAGGCGAAGATGGCCAAGTTTGACGTCCGCCCCCCGGATCCCTGGCTTGACGCCAAGAGCTTTTCTGGCGGCAACCAGCAGAAAATCGTGGTCGCCCGCGAGATTGAGCGCAACCCGGATCTGCTGCTGATTGGTCAGCCCACCCGTGGCGTCGACATTGGTGCCATTGAATTCATTCACAAACAAATCGTCGCGCTGCGCGATCAGGGCAAGGCGATCCTGCTGGTCTCGGTCGAGCTGGAAGAGATCCTGTCGCTGGCCGACCGCGTTGCGGTGATGTTTGATGGCAGGATCATGGGCGAACGTGCCGTCGACCAAACCGATGAGAAAGAGCTGGGCCTGATGATGGCCGGTGTCGCGGGGGAGGCCGCGTAAATGGAAAAAATGCCTAAATGGGCCGATGTCGTGCTTATCCCCTTGATCAGCCTGCTGCTGGCTGCCGGCCTTTCGGCGCTGGTGATCCTTGCGATTGGCGAAGACCCTGCTGCGGCGGTCAAGCTCATGGTTGATGGGGCGCTTGGCTCCAGCTATGGCTGGGGCTACACGCTGTATTACGCCACCAACTTCATGTTCACGGGCTTGGCGGTTGCGGTTGCAGCCCATGCCGGATTGTTCAATATCGGCGGCGAAGGTCAGGCCATGCTTGGTGGGTTGGGCGTCGCGCTGATCTGCCTGTTCATTCCCTGGCCGCACTGGACGCTGGCGCTGCTGTTTGCCACCCTGGGTGCAGGCCTGTTTGGTGCTGCCTGGGCGGCCATCCCGGCCTATCTGCAAGCCAAACGCGGCAGTCACATCGTCATCACCACCATCATGTTCAACTTCATCGCCGCTGCGGTACTGAACTATGTGCTGGTCAACGTGCTGAAGCCCCCCAGTTCGATGGATCCGGCCTCGGCCCGGTTCAGCGATACGATACATCTGCCCACGCTGCATGAATTGCTGACGCCGCTTGGCATTGCCTTTTCAAAATCGGCCCCTGCCAATGTCAGCCTGCTGGTGGCCATTGCCGCCTGCCTGGCGGTCTGGCTGCTGATCTGGCGCACCCCGCTGGGGTTTGAAATCCGCGCCTTTGGCAAATCCGAGGCAGGCGCCCGCTACGCCGGGATTTCACCAGTGAAAATCACCATCATCACCATGATGATCTCGGGCGCATTGGCCGGAATGATGGCAATCAATAACGTCATGGGCGAGGCCGAGCGCCTGGTGCTCAACGCGACAGAAGGCGCCGGCTTCATCGGCATCGCCGTCGCCTTGATGGGGCGCAACCACCCCTTTGGCGTCTTTCTGGCCGCGATCCTGTTTGGCTTTCTCTATCAGGGCGGCGCTGAACTGGCACTCTGGACCAATATCCCGCGCGAACTGATCGTGGTGATCCAGGCGCTTGTCATCCTGTTCACCGGGGCGTTGGACAATATGGTGCGCATCCCGCTTGAACGGATCTTCCTAGCCCTGCGCAAGGAGAGCAACTGATGGATTTCATCACTCTGATTCAGGTGCTGGACAGCACCGTCCGCCTGGCCACGCCGCTGTTGCTGGCCTGTCTTGCCGGGCTCTATTCGGAACGGGCCGGTATTTTTGATATTGGCCTGGAAGGCAAGATGTTGATGGCGGCGTTCTTCTCTGCGGCTGTTGCTGCGGTGACTGGCAATGTCTGGCTGGGCCTTCTGGCCGGGATCGCCGCATCAATGCTGCTTTCGGCGCTGCATGGGCTTGCCTCGATCACCTTTCGTGGAAATCAGCTGATTTCCGGCGTGGCCATCAACTTTCTTGCCGCAGGTTTGACCGTGTTGATCGCGCAGGATTGGTTCAAACAGGGCGGGCGCACGCCCTCGCTGCTGACCGAGGGTCGCTTTGGCCCCCTCACCTTTCCCTTTGCCGACAGTCTGCGCGATGTGCCGATATTCGGCCCGATCTATTCCGAACTGCTCTCGGGGCATTCCATCCTGGTCTATCTGGCATTTCTGGCAGTGCCCGCAACTTGGTGGATCCTCTACCGGACCCGCTTTGGCCTGCGCCTGCGCGCGGTGGGGGAAAACCCGGCTGCGGTGGATACCGCTGGCGTTTCCGTCATTGGACTGCGCTTTGCCGCCGTTGCCATCTGTGGCCTGCTCTGCGGTATTGCCGGCGCCTATCTGGCCACCGCGCTGCAGGCGGGCTTTGTCAAAGATATGACTGCCGGGCGCGGTTTTATCGCCCTGGCGGCGCTGATCTTTGCCAAATGGCGGCCCTGGCAGGCGATGGGGGCCTGTCTGCTGTTTGGTCTGCTGCAGGCCGTGGCCCTACGGTTCCAGAATATCGAACTGGGCTCTGTGACCATCCCGGTGCAGGTGATGGACGCCCTGCCCTATATCCTGACCGTGGTGATTCTGGCGGGGTTTGTCGGCAAGGCAATCCCACCGCGATCTGGTGGCGAACCCTATGTGAAAGAGCGCTAAGCCGCCCTGTCTGATACAATTTGCAAGGCCCGCACCACCCCTGGTTGCGGGCCTTTTATTTACCCTGCCGATCGCCCCTTCCCCAATGCGTGCAGAGTCGGGGATAGGTCCAGTTTCCTTTTTAAAATCAGTCCTGCCTGCTGCAAAGCGGCATCCTCAGTTGATTTTTTTGTGGCCCTGCGCTCTAACCTATGTATGCAAGTCTATCTTCCCATCGCCGAAGTTTCGGGCAACGCCTTCCTCCTGCTCAGCGCTGGCGGCATCGTGGGCATTCTTTCCGGCATGTTTGGCGTGGGTGGCGGCTTTTTGTTGACCCCCATATTGTTTTTCATCGGCATCCCGCCTGCGGTTGCCGTCGCTACGGGTGCCAACCAGATCGTTGCGTCTTCTTTTTCTGGTGTGCTGGCGCATTTCCGAAGGCGAACGGTTGATGTCAAGATGGGCATGGTTCTGCAGGCGGGCGGCCTGGTCGGCGCCGCTGTCGGGGTATTGGTGTTCAACTATCTCAAGAGCCTCGGCCAGGTCGACCTATTGGTCACCCTCTTCTATGTCGTCTTCCTTGGGATTGTTGGCAGCCTCATGTTCATTGAGAGCCTCAATGCCATTTTCAAATCCCGACGTGCCGGCGGTGCCAAGACCCTGCGGCGTCAACGCGGCTGGGTACATGCCCTGCCCTTCAAGATGCGGTTTCGCACCTCCGGCCTCTATATTTCAGTTATTCCGCCAATTCTGGTTGGTCTTCTGGTTGGCATCCTGACCGCCATCATGGGGGTGGGCGGTGGCTTCATCATGGTGCCCGCCATGATCTACATTCTGGGGATGCCAACAAAGGTGGTTGTCGGCACCTCGCTGTTTCAGATCATTCTTGTCACTGCCTTCACCACAATGCTGCACGCCACGACCAATCAGACCGTCGATATCGTGCTGGCAGTACTGCTGCTGATCGGCGGCGTCGTCGGGGCACAGATTGGCACCCGCATTGGCGTCTATCTCAAGGCCGAACAGCTGCGCATTCTCTTGGCGCTGATGGTCATCTTCGTCTGCGTCAAACTGGGGCTCGACCTCTTGCTCATGCCGGATGAACTCTACACGCTTGGCGCCGCCGGGGAGCATTGACCATGATTTCCCGCACTCTCTTGCCTGCGCTGTTTGCCCTGCTCACCCTGGCCACAGCCGGCTATGCCACCCAGGAAGAGGTGGTTCTTGGCCTCAGCCAGGACCGGGTTGCCATCACTGCCAATTTTGACGGCTCTGAAATCTTGATCTTTGGTGCCATCAAACGCGAAACCAAAATCCCCGACGGCCCGCCCCTGCAGGTTATCGTGGCGGTCTCTGGCCCGACCTCGCCGGTCACTGTGCGCCGCAAGGCCAAACGCATGGGGATCTGGGTCAATACCGACAGCGTCCTCGTCGATTCAGCTCCGAGCTTTTATGCCATCGCCACCAGCGCCCCCTTCCGTGAAACGATCACAGATACCGAAGATCTGCGCTATAGGGTCTCTATTGCCCGCGCCATCCGGTCTGTGGGGGCCGCGATGAATATCCGCGACGCCCAGAATTTTGCCAGGGCTGTGGTGCGCATCCGCGAAAAAGAGGGGCTGTATTCCCTGCGTGAAAACACTGTGGCGGTGGATCAGCAAACCCTGTTTCGCACCGCCATTGAAATGCCCGCCGATGTGACCGAGGGACTCTATAGCGCCCGCATCCTCCTGACCCGCGCCGGAGAGGTGATCTCCAGCTTTGAGACCGACATCGATGTGCGCAAGGTCGGACTGGAGCGGTTTCTCTACGGCATGTCGCGCGAACAGCCCTTCCTCTATGGGCTGATGTCGCTGGCCATTGCCATTGTGGCAGGCTGGGGCGCCTCTGCCGCCTTCCGGCTTCTGCGCAACAGCTAGGGGCTGGGGCTCTGGCCCAGTTGCTGGCCTCACTTGTTTGCCGCCGGGTCAAGGGCCGCCTCTGGCGGCCGCGCCTTGGCGCGGTTCACCCTTGAGGCGGCGGCAAATCCACAGATCCTGAAGATGGTCGTGATGCGGCAGACTGCCGCGTCACGACCTCTCAGCAGCACCTGTCTTTTGCGCCGCGCAAGCGCGGCGCCCGGCCCAACGGGCTGACATGCCCGACAGGGCTTTGCAGCTGGGCGGGAGAGCCCTCGGGCCCAAGGCAGGTGCCCAAGGGCGCGTGGCTCAGCCGCGACCGATATAGGGCATTTTGGTGGCCATCACTGTCATGAACTGCACATTGGCCTCTGGTGGCAGCTCTGCCATGTGCAGCACCGAACGGGCGGCGTCTTCCACCGCAAAGCTCTGCATCGGGCTACCTTGCGGATCGGTCACCGCCTGGCGGGCGCTTAGATCTTCAACCATGGGGGTGCGGGCATTGCCGATGTCAATCTGGCCACAGGCAATATCAAAGGCGCGCCCATCCAGGGACAGGCTCCGGGTGAGGCCGGTAATGGCGGATTTTGTCGCCGCATAGGGCGCCGAATTGGGCCGGGGCACCTGGGCGGCAATGGATCCATTGTTGATGATCCGCCCGCCCTGGGGCGACTGCCGCCGCATCTGGCGAAAGGCCGCCCGGGCTGCCAGAAACATGCCGTTAAGGTTCACATTGACGCTGGCATACCAATCTTCCAGCGCGATTTCATCAATGGTGCCAGCCGGGGTAAAGATCCCGGCATTGTTGAACAAGACATCCAGACGCCCGGTCTGCATGACAAAGTGATTGACCGCATGATCCACCGCCGTGGCATCGGTTACATCCGCCGAGAGCACCGTCGCGTTGATATGCCCCATGGCCACCTCTTCCAGCGCTGATTGACGGCGCGCCAATAATCCCACATGCCAGCCCTTGCTCAGGCATAGCTCTGCCACCGCCCGCCCAATGCCAGAACTGGCCCCAGTGATCAGAATGGACTTTGCCGATATCTCTTGGCTCATAGTGGTGCCTCTTCTTGCATTTCCAGGGTCAAGGCAGCAGCCGGGGCGGCCTTCAGATCATCGACCCGCAGCGGGCCTGTTGGCTTGGACAGGCGGTTGCGCACCACCCAGATCAGGCGTTCCTGTGCTCGCGTGATCGCCACATAGGCCAGACGTTTCCACAGCGGCTGCCCCGCCTCAACCCGGCCCATGCGCGCTGCGGCATAGATATCCGGTGCAAAGACCTGGGTGGTATCCCACTGAGAACCCTGGGCCTTGTGGATGGTCACCGCCGCCCCATGCAGGAAGGTGGCGCCCATACGGGCCGCATAGGGAATAAAGGGCTCTTCCTCGTCCGGCATTTCGATCTTGACGATCGAAGCGGCGGAAACCTGCGGATCCTCGGCCCCCATCACATGCAGGCGTGAAAACCCCGGCTTGCGCCCCGGCCCAAGATAGACCACCTGCGCCCCCTTGATCAGGCCGCGCGCCTCCAGGTCAAGCCGCTTTTTCCGATGCTTCAGGGGCAATTCAAGACCATCACAGATCAAGGGTTCCCCTTCGGCCAGGGCATCGGCGGGGGCACCATGCACGGCGCGAAAGGCATTGATCAGGCGAATACGGGTGGCATTGCGCCAAACCAGCACCGGGCTGCGCGCCATCAGGTCCACCTCGACCCGGCTGCCCCAGACCACCCGGTCATCACGGGCTGCGGTCTCTTCGATCATGCGCTCGAAATCTTCAAAGCTCAGCGCCGGGTCCGCCAGAGCATGGGCCAGATCCAGAATCGGGTTATCCGCCTCTTGGCGGTGCACCCGATGCAACACCAACTGGCGGGCGGGTGGCAGGGTTTCAAACACCATAGAGCCAGATTGATTGACCGGTGCCAGCTGCGCCGGATCCCCAAAGAGCACCAGATTTGGAAAGATCTCTTTCAGATCTTCAAACTGGCGATCATCCAGCATCGAGGCCTCATCGACAAAACCGATATCAAGCGGATCTTCGCGGCGCTTCCAGCCAGTGATGAAATCAGACCCACGCAGCCCCGCCACTGCCAGGGCACCGGGAATGGATTTATTGGTTGCATAAAAGGCCGCGGCGCGGGCCAGGGCCTCTTCGCTCAGCCCTTCGATTTCTGGCTTTTCGCCATTGCCCGCCAGCCATTCGGCAACCCGTTCATATTCGGGATCATAGACCGGCGTATAAAGGATGCGGTGAATGGTGGTGGCTGGCACCCCGCGCAGGCGCAGCACGCTTGCCGCCTTGTTGGTGGGGGCCAGAATCGCCAGACTGCGGCGACCAGTCTTTTTACGACTTTCGTATTCGCCAGAGACCACCTCGACCCCTGCGCCTTCCAGCGTTTTATACAATTCCGCCAGCAAAAGCGTCTTGCCCGACCCGGCCTTGCCAATCACCGCCATGACCCCTGCCTCGCCCATGGGGGGCTGCAGCAAACCATCCTCAAGATCGACCCCCGCCTGACGCAACAGGGCGGCGACACTGTCAAAGGCAGAGGCCTGATCATCGGAGAATTTTACGGTCAAATCTGTCATGGCGCGACCCTATAACGCCGGGGTCGGCTGCGCCAGCGCAACCGACCCGCAGGATCCCGATCTTCGCAGCTTGTCAGCCGGCGTGGCGCAGCTGCAAGGGGTTGACCGTAGAACCAAGGGACAGATCAAACCACCGCTGCGAGAGCTGCGGCGAGACCCCTGCCCGCTGCGCCACCCGGTGATAGGCCTGCACGTTGTATTCCCACAGCCCCAGGCTGATACGGTCGCGCCCGGCCCCCATAGAGTTGATGATTTCCGGACTGAAACCAAGACTGCGATAGATCCGTACCATGCGGCGATCGAACACCCCGGCAAAATGCGGAATGGCCAGGTTGCGCATGATTTCCAACCCCGCCAGCGTCAGCGCCCCAGCAACCGAGCCACTGGCGTCGCGCGACAGGCAAAATCGGGTACATTCCCAGATCAGCGGGCTTGAAATCGGATTGCCGCCGGTAAGTTCTGGAAAGACGTCATTGACCATGACCGGCCCGGTTGTCGGCAAAAACCGCATAGAGCCACCATGACTGCCATCCGGCATTTCCCAGATAACATAAAGCGGGTTGAGCGCATCGTACTGGTCACGTTCTTCGCCATTGTAATCGACCTGAACGTCCCAGCCCAGCCGGGTTTGAAACTGATCTGCCCGGTCAACAAACATCGCATGTGCCAGTTTGGCATGGGCGTTCAAGTCATCGGCATAGATATAACGAAGCATAGCATTTGTCCCCTTTTGCTAGAAATGCAAGGGGAGTCTACGCGCGCCAAGCGAGTCCCCCCAAGCCACAAGAGAGGTCCGACAGGGCTTCAAGCGCGCAAGCGGTTGAAATCAGGCGTTAGATAATGACCATGCCACAGCTCACCGCGCGCGCAATTGCATGGGTTGTGTTCAATGCCCCCAGCTTAAAGCGCGCACTTTCGATATAGACCCGCAGCGTATGCTCGGAAATCGACAGGGTCTGGGCCACCTGCGCCCGGCTATAACCAATTCCCAGCAGGGTCAGCGCGTCCAATTCGCGCGGCGACAGCGGCTGGGCTTTCTCCGGTGCACGGTCCGGTTCAAACTCCAGCGCCTTGCGGTTCAGGAAATGCCCGATCAATATCAGATCTCGGCTGTGCTGTTCGGTAAACTTATCCCAATGAGCACCATCGCTGTGGTGACTAACCGAGAACAGCGCAAACTGGCCATTGGGGCCACGAATGGGAATCGAATAGCCCTGATTGCCCACCCCGTGTTCCATTGCATCCTTGAAAAATTCGCGGACCGGTTTGGGCGACCAGTCAAGACGACGCCAATCCACCGGGTGAAACCGCTGGTAGCAACCCGTCACAACCGGATCTATGCGCGTGTAGTTCTTCTCCTGATACAGCTGCGTCCACTCTGGCGGGTAGGTGCCAAAATAATAATGGTCCCCGGCGCTGTCGACCCAGTGATACATGGCATGGTCAATCGCAAAAACGGAACAGATTCTATCGATGATCGCCTGCAGCCCAGGCAGGGCTGTGGTTGCCTCCAGTGCCTCGAGTATTTCGTCCAATTCCGTGTTGGTCGCCATCGGTCTAAATGCCCATCATTTGAAAACGGCAGGGCGGTGAAACACACGCCAAATGCCAGGGCAAAGCAAAAGCCGCCCATTCCTGACGTTTTTGCTGCACTAAAAGGGACCAGGTCAACGGAATCCTGCGCGGCCGCTGGTTTTTATACCTGCCCTGCCTCTAAACGATGCCAAGGCGCCGCACTCCCCCGCATAGCAGGAAAGGCGGCGCCCGGTTTCAACCACAGGCCAGATGTTGGCGGCAGGCCAGATCTATCGCGTGGACAGGCCCAACCAGGGTTTCAGCCCTATTTGCCGGCCTCCAGCACATCCTCCAACGTGCGCAGCCCGGTCTTGGGTGCCTGAACCAGAACCGACATATTGCCGGGCTTATGTTCATTCCGCAGCATCTTCATATGTGCGCCAGGCAGATCAGCCCAGGCAAAGACTTCGGACATACAAGGATCCAACCGGCGTTCAACCATCAGTTTGTTGGCGGCAGCGGCCTGTTTCAAATGGGCAAAGTGCGAGCCCTGAAGGCGTTTCTGATGCATCCACATATAGCGGACATCAAAGGTCAGGTTGAAGCCGGACGTCCCGGCGCAGATCACCACCATGCCGCCCTTTTTGCACACGAAGGTCGAAACCGGGAAAGTCGCCTCGCCGGGGTGTTCAAACACCATATCGACATTGTTGCCCTTGCCTGTGATGTCCCAGATGGCGGCGCCAAATTTGCGCGCCTCTTTGAACCAGGCGGCATATTCCGGGGTGTTCACGGTGGGCATTTGCCCCCAGCATTTGAAATCCTTGCGGTTCAGCACGCCCTTGGCGCCCAGCCCCATCACGAAATCACGCTTGCTTTCATCTGAAATCACCCCGATGGCATTGGCACCAGCCGTATTGATCAACTGGATCGCATAAGAACCAAGCCCCCCCGAAGCGCCCCAGACCAGCACGTTCTGGCCCGGCTTCAAATCATGGGGTTCATGACCGAACAACATCCGGTAGGCAGTTGCCAGCGTCAGGGTGTAGCAGGCGCTTTCTTCCCAGGTCAGATGCTTGGGCCGCGGCATCAGCTGCTGCGCCTGGACGCGGGTGAACTGCGAAAACGACCCATCCGGTGTTTCATAGCCCCAAATCCGTTGGCTGGGCGAATACATCGGATCGCCACCATTGCATTCTTCGTCGTCGCCATCGTCCTGATTGCAGTGGATCACCACCTCATCGCCGACTTTCCAGCGTTTGACCTTGTCACCAACCGCCCAGACGATGCCCGCCGCATCCGATCCGGCAATGTGATAGGGGGCCTTGTGACCATCAAACGGAGAAATCGGCTTACCCAGCGCGGCCCAGACACCATTGTAGTTAACCCCAGCGGCCATCACCAGAACCAGCACATCATGGCTGTCGATCTCTGGCACCTCCACCACCTCTTGCAACATGGCGCTATCGGGTTCGCCGTGGCGCTCTTTGCGGATGGCCCAAGCGTACATCGACTTGGGGACATATCCCATGGGCGGCATTTCACCGAGCTCATAAAGATCTTTCTCAGGAGCCTCGTAAGACAGCGGTCCGGTCTGTGTGTCCAAAGCCATGGTGGCCTCCATTTCCAAGGGTCATTGCTGCGATGCAGAATCGCGGCTGCTACCTGATGGATAAAAATTGCCAAGCAATATTGCAACCCCATTTGGCTCAATATTGTAATTTTATGACTTTGCGGATGCAGAAACACCCCTTGCACTCGCAGCATCCCGGCCCTCTCCCAGGCCCAATGGCGCCTGGGGGACCAGATGCGCGATAGAATTCGCATAGTAGACCAGCAACTCGCGTTTGGCCCGTACCGGCACCAACTGCCCCTTTTCGCGCACCACCAAGCCACGCATCAGCAGAATGCGGATCGCCTCTTGTCCGGCGGAATCCAGGCTCAGGCTGTGATGCTGTGCG
This sequence comes from Pseudophaeobacter sp., assembly GCF_048267565.1. Classification (NCBI taxonomy): domain Bacteria; kingdom Pseudomonadati; phylum Pseudomonadota; class Alphaproteobacteria; order Rhodobacterales; family Roseobacteraceae; genus Pseudophaeobacter; species Pseudophaeobacter sp. The sequence goes on from NZ_JBLWXG010000003.1 coordinate 88,751, forward strand.
CTGACCGGCGCCATCTGACTTTCCAGTTGTTTCATATGATGTGTCAGCAACTCCGCGCTCATGGCACCGTGGCGAAGCAACAGCCAGGCCGCCATCGGGACCGGCAGCACCGGCACGGCTGCGCCAATGCGCGACAACAGTTCCTGCGCCAGCAAAGGGGTGAGGCCGCCCTCCTCTGCCTGCGGCTCTGCCGGTCCCGCCGCAGGATTATCACTGGGGTCCCCGGCCTGGGTGCTCTTGGCAAAGTCACGCAGGCTCAGCGGGCGACCAAAGACCACCGCCGCATGGCCAAAACGGTGGTAGCGCCCGGTAACCCACAGCCAGAACTGACGCAGGATCCGCGCCATGACCACCCCTATCCGAGCCTTGAAACGGCGCTCTCCGGCGCGGGCTGCCGACGTTAGGATGCGATCTTCAAGCACCCAATCATAGTTCAGCGCCACAGGCACAAAGACCACATCCCGCCCCTGCGGGTCCCGCGCCCCGGCCTCGACAATATACTTCAACAGCCCCAGTCGCGGCGGCGCCAGGGCACCATCCAGGCTCAGCCCGCCTTCGGGAAATATCGCCTGCGTCGCCCCGCCCTGGGTCGCCAGGCGAATATAGGTGGCAAGCACCCGGCGATACAGATCGTCGCGCGACTTGCGGCGGATGAAATAGGCCCCCATCGCCCGGATCAGCCGCGACAGAGGCCAAACCCGTGCCCATTCCCCCACCGCATAAGACAGCGCCGAACGCCGCGCCGCCAGATAGGTCACCAGCACGTAATCCATGTTGGAACGGTGGTTCATCACAAAGATCAGCGTCGCATCAGGATCCAGCTGCTGCAATGCCGCCTTATCCTGATAGCCCAGCCGCACCCGGTAAATCGCATTGGACAGCCAGCGCGCAGCCCCGATGGCCAGGCCAAAATAGGCAAAAGCGGAAAAAGAGGGAACAATTTCGCGGGCATATCGGCGCGCCTGTTCAAAGGCCACATTGTCGGGAATGCCGTGATCAGAGGCATGGCGCGCGACGGCCTGTGCCACCTCGGGATCATAGATCAGCCGCTGGATCATATCGTAACGCCTGGTCAGCTTGAACGGTTCGATTGGTCGTTGCAACCGCCTGTTGATCCGCGTCACCGCACGTTCAAAGCGACGACGAAAGAACCAGCGTACCGATGGAAACAGAAAATGAGAGGCAAAGGTGACCGCCGCAAAAAGCAGGATCAGCACCAATAGCCAAAGCGGGAGTTCAACACTACGCGTCATGCACCAAGCCTATAGCAATTTCAGCGGGGGTAAACGCCCGCCTCCCAAGGACGCAACAGCCAATGATACCAATTACACAATTATGCGATTCTATGGCTCGAATAAGGGGACAGAGTCATGGGAAGAAGACATTCTCGGTCGCGATGTACTGCGCCCTGGCCAGTCGGTTCGCATCGGTTTTGGCGATGGCACCGACTATTGCAAATTTAACTTTCGGGCCGTTTTTGATGACGACGACGTTCTGGTCGCCAAGGACATAAATGTGTGCAAGATCGGCACCTATACCTACAGCTGAATGCACAACCAGCCGCCGCTGGTGCCCGTTGCAATGTGATCTAAAGCGCGCCCCTGCCTATCGCAGCGGCGCGCTTTTTTGGGCTTGGGACCATTTCGCCGCAACGCAGCGAATTGACAAGGGTTGAAAATTGCAGTTTAGATCTGTTGAGCGAAACATAATTACCAAAGCAAACCCGCGAGGCGCCCCATGTCGCAGATGCAGAATGACCGCAAAACCGATCGCCCCTGGCTGATCCGAACCTATGCTGGCCACTCCACTGCCGAGGCCTCGAATGCGCTCTACCGGGCGAATCTGGCCAAAGGGCAGACCGGTCTGTCGGTCGCCTTCGATCTGCCGACCCAGACAGGATACGACAGTGACCATGTTCTGGCCCGTGGCGAAGTGGGCAAGGTGGGCGTTCCCGTTGGGCATCTGGGCGATATGCGCAGCCTGTTTGACCAGATACCGCTCGACCAGATGAATACCTCAATGACCATCAATGCCACCGCGCCCTGGCTGCTCTCTCTCTATATTGCTGCCGCCGAAGAACAGGGCGCAGATATTTCCAAGCTACAAGGCACGGTGCAAAACGATCTGATCAAGGAATATCTGAGCCGCGGCACCTATATCTGCCCGCCTGCGCCCAGCCTCAAGATGATCGCGGATGTGGCCGAATACTGCTATACGCATGTGCCAAAGTGGAACCCGATGAACGTCTGTTCCTACCACCTGCAAGAGGCCGGTGCCACGCCAGAACAGGAGCTGGCCTTTGCCCTGGCTACAGCGCAGGCGGTGCTGGATGAATTGCAGCCCCGGATCGCGCCAGAGGATTTCCCGGCCATGGTTGGGCGGATTTCATTCTTTGTGAATGCCGGCATCCGCTTTGTTACCGAGATGTGCAAAATGCGCGCCTTTGTCGATCTGTGGGATGAAATCTGCCGGGATCGATATGGCGTTGAAAACCCCAAGTTCCGCCGCTTCCGCTATGGGGTGCAGGTGAATTCACTGGGGCTGACGGAACAGCAGCCGGAAAACAATGTCTATCGCATCCTGATTGAAATGCTGGCGGTGACCCTGTCGAAAAAGGCCCGTGCCCGCGCCGTGCAGTTGCCCGCCTGGAACGAAGCCCTGGGCCTGCCCCGCCCCTGGGATCAGCAATGGTCGATGCGGATGCAGCAGATCCTGGCCTATGAAACCGACCTCCTGGAATATGAAGACCTGTTTGAAGGCAACCCGGCCGTCGACAGAAAGGTCCAGACGCTGAAAGACGACGCCCGTGCCGAGCTTGCCAACCTACAGTCTATGGGTGGGGCGGTCGCTTCTATCGACTATATGAAATCGCGGCTGGTCGATTCCAACGCCGAACGGCTGAATCGGATCGAGCGCAATGAAACCGTGGTGGTTGGGGTAAACAGCTGGACAGAAGGTGAGCCATCGCCGCTGCAAACTGAAGACGGCGGTATCATGGTGGTGGACCCTGCGGTTGAACAGGAACAGATCACGCGGCTGAACGCCTGGCGGCAGGCCCGTGACGCGGATGCCGTTGCAACCGCCCTCGCCGATCTGCGCGCTGCCGCGCGCGCAGGCGACAATATCATGCCCGCGTCGATTGCGGCGGCAAAGGCCGGTGTCACCACGGGCGAATGGGCAGAGGAAATGCGCCGGGTTCACGGCACCTATCGCGGCCCCACCGGGGTTTCCGGCTCGCCTTCAAACAAGACCGAAGGTCTGGATGACCTCCGCGAGGCGGTCAACGCGGTGTCGGATAAACTCGGCCGTAGGTTGAAATTCGTGGTTGGCAAGCCCGGTCTTGACGGCCATTCCAACGGCGCCGAGCAAATTGCCTTTCGTGCCCGCGACTGTGGCATGGACATCACCTATAATGGCATCCGCATGACCCCTGAAGAGCTGGTTGCCCAGGCCCAAGATGATGGTGCCCATGTGGTCGGGCTGTCGATCCTATCCGGCAGCCACATGCCACTGGTGGAAGAACTGATGCAGCGCATGCGCGAGGCAAACCTTGGACATATTCCCGTCGTGGTTGGCGGCATCATCCCCGACGATGACGCCGAAAAGCTGAACCAGATGGGCGTATCGCGCGTTTACACCCCCAAGGATTTTGAACTGAACACAATCATGGCGGATATTGTCGAACTATCGTACCCCTCAAAGACGGCGTAATTCTGCTCTTTTTGCAAATACGGCTAATTTATTTGAATATTACTCTGGCAATTGCAGTTATGCTTAGCATTAAAGAGTGCCGGACAAAGAAATATGTCTGGCGTGCCAATCTGGAGTATCAAAATGAGCCCTGACCTTTCAAAAATGTCTCGCAAAGAATTGCTTGAGCTTAGAAAGGGCATTGATTCTGCCCTGAAAGACGCAGAGCAACGCGAGCGAAAAGAAGCCATTAAGGCAGCCGAAGACGCGGCAGCCAAGTATGGTTTTTCACTTGATGAAATCACCGGCCCCAATCGGGCCAGTGGCAAGAAGCAAAAAGCCGCTGCAAAATATCGCAACCCGCACAACCCAGACGAAACCTGGAGCGGCCGGGGTCGTAAACCTCATTGGGTGCATTCCGCTATCTCCTCTGGTATGGATATCTCTGACCTGGAAATCTGAATCCGGACTGGAGAAAACAATGACCATTCATATCGGCGCCCAAAAGGGTGATATCGCTGAAACGGTTCTTATGCCGGGCGATCCCTATCGCGCCAAATGGGCCGCAGAGACCTTTCTGCAAGAGGCCAAGCTGGTAAATGAAACCCGCGGAATGCTGGGTTACACAGGCAGTTGGAATGGCCATCGCGTCACAATCCAAGGGAGTGGCATGGGAATGCCCTCTCTTTCCATTTATGCTAATGAATTGATCCGCGATTTTGGGGCCAAAACGCTTATTCGTATTGGATCCTGTGGTGGCATGCAGCCGCAGGTGAAACTGCGCGATGTCATTCTGGCAATGACTGCCACCACCGTTGGATCCCCCTCGCAGAGTATTTTCAAGGAATTGAATTTTGCGCCGGTGGCGGATTGGTCGCTATTGCACGCGGCGGCACAGGCCGCGCAATCGCGCAGTATCGGCACCCATGTGGGCGGTATCTATTCGTCTGATACCTTTTATGATGAACGTGCCGACCTGAACGAACAAATGGTCCGGCACGGCATCCTTGGCGTCGAGATGGAAGCGGCTGAACTTTACACGCTGGCGGCACGCTATCAATGCCGCGCCTTGGCGGTGCTAACGGTTTCCGACCACCTGGGCACCGGTGAAGCACTGCCTGCCGACCAGCGCGAACGTAGTTTTGGCGATATGGTCGAAATCGCGCTGGAAGCCGCCTTCGCCTAACCGGCCTTGACAGAGGCGCCCCACGCGGGCCCAGTATTGGACAGGATAAAGGCGGCCCGCTTCAAGGCCGCCTTTTGCATAGATTGCCCTGTATTACCTTCCGTGGCTTTGATCATAGCCATTGCGCGCCGGGCTTCGCCAGCCATCCAGCGCGCCATCCTGGGGCGCAAAGACCTCTACCAGCAGCGGGTAACAGGCGGCAGTGTCGCTAGAATGCTGCTCCGCGCAGTCACCGCCCGGGCAGGCGCTCAGCGCCCCCAGCAGCGGGATTTCGGCAAAGAACTCAAGATAATCACCGGGGCGCACCGGGCTTTGCTTCATGAAGTACTGGCCGGTGTCACGGGTAAATCCGGTGCACATGAAAACATTCAACACATCATGCACATAGGGTTCTGCCTCAGCCAGGCTTAGGCCTGTATGATCGGCCAGGGCGCGGGTCAGGTTCGAATGGCAACAGTGATGGTACTGGCTGCCCGCCAATAGATTGCCGGTATAGGGATCACAGCGGGTGCCAATGACATCATGCACCGAGCCGCCATAGGCATCGATGCCATACCAGCCCAGCGTGTCCTCAACGATGGTGGCCATCGGGCGAAGATTGGGCAGGCTGGTCCACATCCGCTCTCCGGTGGTGAGATGGGTGCCATGCAGCGCCCGGGTCTTGCCAGAATAAAACCGCTCTGCGAGGTCGGCGCTGTTCCACAGGTTCAAATCGCCAACCTGCGCCCCCTCTACCGAAGAGATGCGAAAGAACTGGCCTGCCGGGACCTCGAAACACGCCGCATCACGCGGGGGAACCAGCACCTCGGCCACCTTTGCCGCGCCCGCCCGCGCCTGCCGATACAGCGCCAAATCTGGCTGCGGCAGGCTGTCATTTGGATAGCAAATCACCGGCTTGACGGCGCGGCGCGCCGCCGCATCGGCGGGGCCCTGTCGGGAAGTATCAGCCATGGGGAAACCTCTTCTCTGTTTGCCCACAACTTGGCCCTGTTCCGGTGCGCACTGCAAGCCGGATAAGGCAGGTCCACAGCATTTTGACACCACGATTGCGACTGGAAAATGATCTCGCCGAGCGCCAGAGCGTATTCACCCTGCGTATTCCAGGGGCGCAAAACCGGTGCCGCCTTTTGCGCAACAGGCCTTAATCGCGCGCACGGCGGCAGTGACGCGGGGTATCAAGACCGGGCTGAACGGCACCGCAATGGCCACATACCCACTGCCCCTTGCTGCGCTGTTGCCGCCAACGGCAGGCCCGCGTAAGGCTGGTGGTCATGCGGCGATAGATAAAGTAGCAAAACACGCCGGTTATCAGAAGCAGGATCAAAATAGGCATAGCGCCCCATAGCGCGCCCAGGCAGTTTGCTCAAACAAAAACCCCCGCACCGAGGGAGGACGCGAGGGTTTTGAAACAGTGTCTACCTGCAATCAGGCAGCGTCGTAATAGGGCACAAAACCATTGGCGGGCTGATCAGTCTTTGCCTCGGGCAGCGGCTCTGGCGTGTAATAGGCCCAGGCCTGATCCAAGGCGTCCAGCAGGGCGCGGGCTTTGGCGGTTTCGCGGATCTCTGGCAGGTAGTCTACGGTCTTCATCATCTCGGTCCTGAGTTGTTAAACCTCTCCCTGCGGTCACTATACGCCCAGACAGCAGGCGCTGCACCGGCCAATCTTGCAAACACGCCATGCACTGTTTGCAGGGCCGATCTGGCCGCAATGAACACAAAACCCCCGGACAGGCAGGCTGTCCGGGGGCCGATTTCAAAACCTATAAAGGCAGCTCCATGGCACCGGATCAAACGGCGCGATCAACCATCATATGCTTGATATGGGCAATTGCTGCGGCTGGGTTCAGCCCCTTGGGGCAGGTCTTGGTGCAGTTCATGATGGTATGGCAGCGATACAGCTTGAAAGGGTCTTCCAGCTGGTCCAGACGCTCTGGCGTGGCCTCATCACGGCTGTCGATGATCCAGCGATAGGCATGCAGCAACGCAGCTGGCCCAAGGTATTTGTCGCCGTTCCACCAGTAGCTGGGGCAAGAGGTCGAGCAGCTGGCGCACATCACGCATTCATACAGCCCGTCAAGCTTCTTCCGGTCCTCGATCGACTGACGCCATTCCTTGGCGGGTGCATTGGTTTTGGTTTCCAGCCAGGGCATGATGGACGCATGCTGAGCATAGAAATGCGTCAGATCCGGGATCAGATCCTTGACCACTGGCATATGCGGCAGCGGGTAGATTTTCACGTCGCCCTTGACCTCATCCAGCCCGTAGATACAGGCCAGCGTGTTGATACCATCGACGTTCATCGCGCAGGAACCACAGATGCCTTCACGGCAGGAGCGGCGGAAGGTCAGGGTTGGATCAATCTCGTTCTTGATCTTGATCAGCGCGTCCAGGATCATCGGACCACATTTGTCCATATCCAGGAAATAGGTGTCCACCTGCGGGTTCTTGCCGTCGTCCGGGTTCCAGCGATAGATCTTGAACTTGCGCACATTGGTCGCGCCGTCGGGCTTGGGCCACGTCTTCCCCGTGGTGATCTTGGAATTTTTCGGAAGTGCGAATTCGACCATAGATCGTTCTCCTTGCTTAGCTGCCTGCCACACCAAGGGCCAGGGCCCCAGGCTGACAGGAGATCAGATGGACCGGCTGAGCCCAGAGGCCCCTCCGAAACTTAAATAGTGCCGCAGCCGCAACAGATGTTTGGCGCGAGACGCAGAGGTCGGCAATCATAGGCCCTCCCCCTGCGGCAAAGGCTGGTGCTGGGCGACGTTTTTGAGATAGGCGGCATCCTCGGGGAACAGCGCCTCCAGTTCCTCTAGCAGGGCCGCATCGCGGGCGGCCATATGCAGCATGGCCTGAAATTCCGCATCGCTGCGCATCTGCTGCCAGCGCCGATCAGTCTGCAACTCAGCCGCCGAGCTGGCTTGTTTTTGAAACGACGAGCCGCCACCGTAGTGCTGCACCTCGCCCAGGCTGTTGTCATGCTGCCCCAGGCCCAGGTCCTGCAGGAACTGCGCCCGGTAGTCTGCACTGCGCATCCAGCGATCATAGCAGATCGCCACCAGCCCCAGATCCTGTGCCTGCCGGACCAGTCCCAACAGCCGAATATAGCTGTCGATGGTGCGCAACACGATGCCGTTGCGACGCACCAGAGTGTAGCCGTCATTGGCCTGCATCTTTTTCAGCAAAGAGGCGGACCAATTCAGAAAGCTGCGATAGATCAGCACATTATGGCTAAACAGGGCCTCATCAAAACGGCCAGACGCCTGCCGGTTGATATCAAATTCAGCCGGGCTGGTGTCCTCATACGAGACCAGGAACAGTGCGCCATCGCCAGCATCCTGCGTGACCGAGGCCATGTTGCGATTGGCCTTGTGCTGCGGCGCATGGGCACCATTCACCGCAACCCCGCGCGAGTTTTGCAACGGGTCAGTGCCAGGTTTGCAGTTGTTCAGAAACACCGAACGCCGATTTGGCGCATTGCGCTGCAGCCAGGACAGGATGGCGTGATTACCCGACCGCCGCATGCCAAAGACCCGCAGGCTCAGCCCTGGGGTGAACCCCAGCGCCTGCCATTCCTGTGGCAAAGCCTGCGCGTGAGAGATGGCCATCAACAGCCCCCTTCCCGCCCGAAAGAGGCAACGCCCCCCGTGCTTTGCATCACGCAGCCCAACTCAGTACCCCTCTACCAAAGAGGAACGGATGGTTGACCCATCCGAGAGGTAAGCCAATGCACGCCGCTGTTCATCCAGGGTGAGGGTTTCCCACAGGGTCGCATCCCCAGGCATCAACGCATAATCTGATGGCAGGGGCACCGAAGAGACCTCAGACTCGGCACAGGCCGACAGCAGCAGGGCCGCAAGGCCCAGTGCCAGTAGTTTGATATCCCGGTGCCCTGCCATATCAGAAAGTCCGCGCTTTGGGCGCGATCTTGGCCAGGCTGATACCACCTTCGTCTTCGGTGGTAAGCCGATCCAGGATCACCGGGCGATAGGTCAGGTCAACCTTTTCACCCTCAACCCGGCTGACCGTATGCACGCGCCAGTTTTCATCATCCCGCGTGCTGTAGTCTTCATGCGCGTGGGCACCACGGCTTTCGCGGCGGGCTTCGGCACCATGGATCGTCGCCAGGGCGTTAGGCATCAGGTTTGCCAGTTCCAGCGTTTCCATCAGATCCGAGTTCCAGACCAGCGAGCGGTCGGTGACTTTGAGGTCATCCATCTTGCCCGCGATCACGGTCATCTTCTCGACGCCTTCTTTCAGCGACTTATCAGTGCGGAACACTGCCGCATCGGACTGCATGGTGCGCTGCATTTCCAGACGCAGATCCGCAGTGGCAATGCCGCCATTGGCGTTGCGCAGCCCATCAAAGCGATCAAAGGCCTTGTCGACCGAGGCCTGGTTCAGCGTCGGATTTGGCGCTTCCGCGTCAACGGTTTTACCGGCCCGGATAGCAGCAGCCCGACCAAAGACAACAAGGTCGATCAGCGAGTTGGAGCCCAGACGGTTGGCGCCATGCACCGAGGCACAGCCTGCTTCGCCTACGGCCATCAGGCCAGGCACAACGGCGGTTGGATTGTCGGCGGTTGGGTTCAGCACTTCACCCCAGTAGTTGGTCGGAATGCCGCCCATGTTGTAATGCACCGTTGGCAGAACCGGGATCGGTTCCTTGGTGACGTCAACACCGGCAAAGATCTTGGCGCTTTCCGAAATACCCGGCAGGCGTTCGGCCAGGGCCTCGGGTGGCAGGTGGCTGAGGTTCAGGTGAATGTGATCACCATGTTCGCCGACGCCGCGGCCTTCGCGAATTTCCATGGTCATCGAACGTGACACGTAATCGCGTGGGGCCAGGTCTTTGTACTGGGGCGCGTAGCGCTCCATGAACCGTTCGCCTTCAGAGTTGGTCAGATAGCCGCCTTCGCCGCGCGCACCCTCGGTGATCAGACAGCCAGAGCCGTAGATGCCGGTGGGGTGGAACTGGACAAATTCCATATCCTGCAGCGCCAGACCGGCCCGCGCCACCATACCGCCACCGTCACCGGTGCAGGTATGGGCCGAAGTGGCCGAGAAGAAGGCACGGCCATAGCCGCCAGTGGCCAGCACAACCATCTTGGCGTTGAAGACATGCATGGTGCCATCGTCCAGCTTCCAGCAGACAACACCCTGGCATTCGCCCTCATCCGACATGATCAGGTCGATGGCAAAATATTCGATGTAGAATTCAGCGTTGTTCTTCAGCGACTGACCATAAAGCGTGTGCAAAATGGCGTGGCCGGTGCGGTCGGCGGCGGCACAGGTCCGCTGCACCGGGGGGCCTTCGCCAAATTCGGTGGTATGGCCACCAAAGGGGCGCTGATAGATCTTGCCTTCTTCGGTGCGCGAGAACGGCACGCCGTAATGCTCCAGTTCATACACCGCCTTGGGCGCTTCACGGGCGAGGTATTCCATCGCATCCGTGTCGCCCAGCCAGTCAGAGCCCTTGACGGTGTCATACATGTGCCACTGCCAGTTGTCAGGACCCATGTTCGACAGCGAGGCAGCAATGCCGCCCTGTGCCGCAACCGTATGGGACCGGGTTGGGAAAACCTTGGTCACACAGGCGGTGCGCAGCCCCTGTTCCGCCATGCCAAGCGTTGCGCGCAGACCGGCCCCGCCGGCACCCACGACCACGACGTCATAGTCATGCGTCTCGTATTCGTATGCAGCCATATTTATTGTCCCTTACAGCGCGATCTTGCCCAGGGCGAACAGCCCGGTGGCGATTGTGGCATAGCTCAGGCCGATCACAAACATGATCAGCGCCTTGCGCATAGAGCCCTGCGCATAGTCTTCGATCATCATCTGCGCGCCCTTGTTAAAGTGCATCACACCAGCATAAAGCGTGAGCCCCGTCAGAATGGCTGGAAAGGGCCGCGCAAATGTCGCCAGCACCTCTTCCTGCGTGCCACCAATGGCAGAGCCAACGACATAGAGAAAGGTGGGGACCAAAAAGGCCAGCGCCACGGCGCTTACCTGCATGTACCAGTGATGCTGGGTTCCGGTGCCAGCGGCCCCTTTGCCCTCGGCGCGTTTACGAGCGGTCAAATAACGCATGTTTGCCTCCTTAAACCACAAGCACGGTAATAATGGTGAGGATGACGGAACCGATCATCATGCCCCAACCCAGTTTTTCGGCGGTCTCGATGTCCAGCCCGTGACCGGCATCAAAATAGAGATGACGCAGACCGGCAAGAAAGTGATACCAGACGCCCAGTGTCGACAGCACCAGCACGATATCGCCAAACCAAGAGGTCATCACCCCGTTGGCAGTGGCAAAGTAGGCAGGCGAGGTCGCCGCCGCGAGGAGCCACCAGACAATCAACATCACAGAGATGATAAGCGCATTGCCCGTGATCCGGGTGAGGATCGAGGACATAGAGGTCATCTGCGGGCGATAGATCGACAAATGTGGCGAAAGCGGGCGATTGCCCCGATTTACATCGGCCATGTTGGCTCCTTTCCAGTTAGCTGAAGCCGTTTTAGCGGTTTTTTACGTCCTGTCACGCAAACAGCGGGTAAATTTCTGCGGTAATTTGACCAGATTTGCAAAAAAACGCATTTCGTGATCACAGGCTGCTGCCCAGTGATCACAAAACTGTCTTACTAAAATTATTTTGCAGAATCAGCCCCCCTTTGTGCGATTTTCTGCAAACCCACCTCAGTTGGCCAATTCTCAGCCCCCTGCGCCGATCCCTGCGTGCCGCCTGACGCGGGTTCCGACGCAGGCGACATACCGCGTTGGTGCCCGGCTGTTTTGCGCGCGATTTCACGTACCAGCTTGCGGCGGATTTTGTCCGGATAATCGGCAAATCGGTGCGCTGTTTCGACAAAGGCTCCCTCGCCCCGGATTACATGTTCGTAGAAATATGCGGTCAGGTCCGGCGCGCTTTGCTCGATTGCGATGGCGTTGACGGTGATCCCCGCCGCGCGCAACATCGGCTTCAGGGTTGCCGGTTCCACCCCCTCGTTTGACGGCCCATCGCCAGACAGGTCAATCACCCGTCGGCTGCAATCCGGTGCCTGGGAAAACTGGTTCAGCCCCAACAACAGCGCCTCGCCCAACGCGGTGGAAAAGTTGCGCCAGGGGCGCGGTGCCGCCTCAATCGCCTGGGCCAGGGCTTCGACATCGTCAAAACTGCCAATCGTGGTCCAGGGAATAGAAACTTCCTGCCGCGCCCGCCCGGACCACTGGATCAGGCTCACCTGCGCTTTGGCGATCACCAGCGCCTCGGACACCACGCCGTCGCGCAGCCCAGCCGCAAGACCATCCATCTGGATGCGATATTCAGTGGCATCCACCGAGCCGGACACATCCACAGCCAGCACCAGCGCCAAATCGCAGGCCTGCGCCGGTAACGGCAGCAACGCCGCCACCGCCAGAAACAGGCGGGCTGACAACAGATGGGCAGTGATCCTCATGCCAGCAAGCCTAGGATGTCCTGCCCGCTGCGTCATCCCCGCAGCGGGCAGGACACAGCGTTTTGAAGATAGCCGTTATTTCGGCATCAAGGCCCAGTAATCCAGATCCAGCAGCACCTCGGGCAGGTATTTGCCATCATTGCCCTTCAGCACAAAGGGATCACCGCCCGAGGTGGCGACCAGCCGCAAGCGAATGGCGCCAACGCCGGGGGCATCGGTATCGGCCTTGTCCAGCACCTCGGACCAGGCCCGGATGGTGGTGCCGGACAGGCAGGGATTGGCATGGGCACCGCCATTCAGCCCCACGATCATCTGCGCATTGGCCAGCCCATTGAAGGACAGGGCCCGCGCCATGGAAATTACATGCCCGCCATAGATCAGCCGGGTGCCATCGGGCCGCGCCGTGGTGTCGAAATGCACCTTGGCAGTGTTCTGCCACAGGCGGGTAGCCAGCATATGCTCAGCCTCTTCAATGGTAACACCATCCACGTGGTTGATGGTCTCGCCCACTTCATAGTCGCCCCAGCGGTGGGCTTCGCCCGCCTGGGTATAATCGTAACCGGTGAAGTCCAGTCCCGCAGGCAATACCAGTTGATCGGCAGGAATGACCTTGGCCAGATCCGGGATCACCGTGTCCGGCGCGGGCGCGTCGAGGTTGTGTTTGCGCACCATCACCCAGCGCACATATTCCATCACCACCTCGTCGCGCTGGTTCAGGCCACGCGTGCGTACATAGACAACGCCGGATTTGCCGTTTGAGTTCTGCTTGACGCCGATCACCTCACTTGTCGCGCGCAGGGTGTCGCCCTCGTAAACCGGCAACAGCCAGCGCCCCTCGGCGTAGCCCAGATTGGCCACCGCGTTCAGCGAAATATCAGGTACCGTCTTGCCAAAGACGATGTGAAAGGCCGCCAGATCGTCCAGTGGTGCCTTGGGCAGACCAGAGCGGCGGGCAAATTCATCAGAAGAATATAGCGCATGGCGCGCCGGATAGAGCGCGTGATACAGCGCCCGTTCTCCGCCCGAGACGGTGCGCGGCACCGCATGGGCGATCACATCGCCCAGGGCATAGTCTTCAAAAAATCGGCCCGGATTTGTTTTTGCCGCTCTGGTCTTGGTCATCAGTGTTCTCCCAGTTTTGTCTCGGGGGTGTAGGTGCCGTCCACCTCTTTCACCACTGACTGACCGCAGCGCATGATGCCTTTGACAGGGTCAAAGGTCTGGGTGGGGCTTCCATAGAGCGCCCAGCCCTTGTTCAGCGCATCGGTCACCTTGTGACAAAAGGCAGAGGTGTCGTCTTCACTCAAAAAACGGTAGAGTTTCATATCTCAGCCCCCCGGAAAGGGGGAGGGGCCGACCATCCCGTGCACATAGCCTATCACCGCCAGCAGCACGACAGAGGCCACCAGGAACATCGCATCCTTGGCAATGCTGCCTTTGGGATTGGGGGTCCAGTTGGGTTCTGCCCGGTTGATCACAACCATTTCAGCCAGCGCCCAGGCCAGCAGGCCACCAAACAGCACAAAGGACGCCGGATCCCAGTTTACCAGCAGGTGGGCAACCGCCCAGAGCGCAAAGCCGGTCAGCATAGGGTGACGCATCTTGTAGAAGATCGCGCCCTTGCTGGGGCCAGGGCTGGTGAAATACAGCGCAATCAGCATCAGCAGATTGTTGATATGCTGCAAAAACGGCGGGAACAGCGCCAGATCGTAGCTCTCGGCGGAACGATAGCCCAGAACCATCAGCACAATGCTGATCACCAGGGCAACGGCGACAAGACCCTTGCCCTTGTTGCCCATTGGTTCACGGATGCCGGGGGCCAGGCGCTTGAACAGATGCGCCGCCCACCACAGCAGGATGCCTAGGACCAGAAGTGTCATGTCAGTCTCCTAATAGATGTTAACTTGGTTAACACCTAGGCGGAAAACGCAGCGATTGCATCCGCTTTTGCAAGAATTTCTCGTGCCGTCGCAACATGCAGATTTTCGACGATCTTACCGTCAACCACCGCGACCCCCTGCCCCGAGGCCTCGACCGCGTCGAAGGCTTCGATTTGGCGGCGGGCCAGATCAATTTCATCCGCACTGGGGGCAAAGGCATCATTGGCAACGTCAACCTGGGCCGGGTGGATCAGTGTCTTGCCATCAAAGCCCATATCGCGCCCCTGGGTACATTCGGCAAACAGGCCGTCGTTGTCCTTGAATGCATTGTAGACGCCATCGACAATCACCAGCCCCTCGGCCTTGGCCGCCAGCAGGCACAGGCCAAGCCCCGCCATCATCGGCAAGCGATCAGGGCGGAACCGGGTCTGCAGCTCTTTGGCCAGATCATTGGTTCCCATGACCATGCCCTGCAATTTTGGGTGGGCGGCGATCGCGGCGGCGTTCAACATGCCGCGCGGCGTCTCCATCATGGCCCAAAGCGGTTTATCCCCGGTCAGCGCCGCCAACGCATCCAGATCCGCCGGGCTAGAGACCTTGGGCAGCAGGACCGCATCGCAGTCCATCGCGGCAGCGGCGCGGGCGTCAGCCTCGCCCCAGGGCGTGTCAAACCCGTTGATCCGCACGATCTTCATCCGGGCACCATAGCCGCCTTCCTGCAGCGCCGCGCTCAGCGTGTCGCGCGCATTGTCCTTTTCCTCAACCGAGACTGCATCCTCAAGATCAAAGATTACCGCATCCACCGGCAGGGTTTTGGCCTTTTCCAGCGCACGCGGCTTGGAACCGGGAATGTAGAGTACCGAACGATAAGGGCGAATGCGCGGGTCCATCAGAAAACCTCCAGGTTATTTTGTTGCGCAAACGGCTATAGATTCGGATCATTACTTTCAAGTGCGATCACGCCGCATTGCAGAAAAAGCGCAAATGCCGCTAGGTAACACGCCTGCGCGTAACAATAAAATTTTACCCCTTAGTCTTCGACAGGACTGGCACGGCGGATTAACCATTTCTCAAAGTGTCCTTGGCAAACTTTTCTTATCGCAACGACCTTCAGGTCGGGGATCTCATCCGGTTCAAAACCTTATTTTCAAAGGCCAGAGCCACTCCAAGATCATCCCCCGCGTGGGCAGAAAGCCCGCTTTAGTAGAGACTGGGCCAAAGGCCCGCATAACGATTACGTCAATGGAAAACGGCCCCAGATCTGATGGGTACGCAGAGAGGTCAAGTGACCCCTCTCTCTCGGCTCGGGCATTCCGCATAGGGTAAAACCCAAGGAGAAGACGATGTTGAAAACTGTACTTGGCCTGTCCGTGCTGGGCTTTACCTTTGGCCTGATGACCGCCGCCCCCGTTGCCGCCCAGAGCCGCAACTGTGCCCCCCGCAAGGTTGTTGTTGAACGCCTGGCAGAAAAATATGGCGAAAGCCGTCAGGCCATCGGTATTGGTCAGCAGGGCATGGTCATGGAAACCTTTGCCTCGGCCGAAAGCGGCAGCTGGACAATCACCGTCACCCTGCCAACCGGCATGACCTGCCTGATGGCGTCAGGCCAGTCCTTTGAGGCCCTGGCAGAAGCTATCCCAACGGTTGACAACGACGCCTGACACCGCGCCACGTTCGCCCCGACAAGGCCAGAGACGCCGACCTCTGGCCTGCCATTCGCGCAGAAACGGCGCCTGCCTGTCACAGGGTGGGCGCTTTGCGTTCTTACGCCACGACAGCAGCTGCCTGCGCCATGCCTGCGGTCAGGCCCCCAAAATCCTCGCAAAAGCGACACTCTGGCAGGGAAATGCGAAAAACATTCCTGCCCGATGCTGTAACGCCAATCCGCAAAACCGCCTTATTTGCAAGCCTTTCAGCCCCCGTTCCACCCCAGCACTGCCCCGCGCGCGCGCCATGCCGCAGCGCAGAAGCCTTGCGCGAGCGCGCCTGAGGGCGTAGGCATCCCCCAAATTTCAACCGGACCGGAGAGAAATCCCCATGGCCAGACCCAAGATCGCGCTTATCGGCGCAGGCAACATCGGCGGCACGCTCGCCCATCTCGCAGCCATCAAAGAGCTTGGCGACGTCGTTCTTTTTGACATCGCTGACGGCCTTCCCCAAGGCAAAGCGCTCGACATCGCCCAATCCGGCCCTGTTGAGAAAATCGACGCAGCCATGTCTGGCTCCAGCGATTATTCCGCCATCGCGGGTGCCGATGTCTGCATCGTCACCGCTGGTGTGGCCCGCAAACCCGGCATGAGCCGGGATGACCTGCTGGGCATCAACCTGAAAGTGATGAAATCCGTTGGTGAAGGCATCGCAGCCCACGCGCCAAACGCATTCGTCATCTGCATCACCAACCCGCTGGACGCGATGGTCTGGGCGCTGCAGAAATTCTCTGGCCTGCCCACCAACAAGGTCTGCGGCATGGCCGGCGTTCTGGATTCCGCACGCTTCCGCCACTTCCTGGCCGAAGAGTTCAACGTTTCCATGCGCGACGTCACCGCCTTTGTGCTGGGCGGCCACGGCGACACCATGGTGCCTTCGGTGCGTTATTCCACCGTTGGCGGCATCCCCCTGCCTGATCTGATCGACATGGGCTGGACGACCCAGGAAAAACTGGACGCAATGGTTCAGCGCACCCGTGATGGCGGCGCCGAAATCGTTGGCCTGCTGAAAACCGGCTCTGCCTTCTATGCGCCTGCTGCCTCGGCAATTGAAATGGCCGAAGCCTACCTGAAAGACCAAAAGCGCGTTCTGCCCTGCGCCGCCTATTGTGACGGCGACCTTGGCGTCAAGGACATGTATGTCGGCGTGCCTACTGTGATCGGTGCCGGCGGTATCGAACGCGTCGTCAACATCAAGCTCAACAAAAGCGAGCAAGAAATGTTCGACACTTCGGTCAAAGCGGTTCAAGGCCTGGTTGACGCCTGCAAAGGCATCGACGGCTCGCTCGCCTAAGTCGAACAACAGGGCTGATCTGTTCCACCAGACAGGTCAGCGCAACAAGATCCCGATGCACGCTCCGACCTGGGGCGTGCATTTTTTCGTGCCGCCTGTTTCACCATTACCTACGATCTGCCCCAGGCAAACCTGCGGACCTCGATGGGACCGCAGGGACCGCCGCCAGCCAGTGTCGCACGGCATTTGCCGATATGGCACTTTGTCGCCTTTTTCCAATCATCACGAATCAAACAAATTGAGCTATCGAATGTTTGTGATCACACGCTGGAAAGCCGTGATCACAAAACCGGAAAATCTTCATCATTTCCCCGCGCGCCTTCAAAAAAGCCTTTAAAGATTTGCCATATGACGGCGTTATGACAAAGATAATTGAAGCCAGACGGGACAGTTTCTCATGAACATCCACGAATATCAGGCCAAGGCCCTTCTTCGCAGCTACGGAGCGCCGGTTTCCGACGGGCGCATCGTCCTGAAGGCCGACGAAGCCAAATCCGCCGCAGGGGAGCTTGACGGCCCGCTGTGGGTGGTCAAGGCACAGATCCATGCCGGCGGTCGCGGCAAAGGCACCTTCAAAGAAGCAGGCGCCGGCGAAAAGGGCGGTGTCCGCCTGACCAAATCGGTGGAAGAAGCCGCCGAGGAAGCCAAGAAAATGCTGGGCCGCACCCTGGTCACGCATCAGACCGGCCCTGCGGGCAAACAGGTCAACCGCATCTACATCGAAGCCGGTTCGGGCATTCAAACCGAATTGTACCTGGCGCTGCTGGTTGATCGCCAGACCTCGCGCATCTCTTTTGTCTGCTCTACCGAGGGCGGCATGGACATCGAAGAGGTTGCCGCAGCGACCCCTGAAAAAATCCTGTCGTTCAGCGTTGATCCGGCCACCGGCTATCAGGCTTTCCACGGCCGCCGCATCGCCTTCTCGCTGGGTCTTGAGGGCGCGCAGATCAAGCAGTGCGTCAAACTGATGGGCCAGCTGTATCAAGCCTTTGTCGACAAAGACATGGAGATGCTGGAAATCAACCCGCTGATCGTGTCTGACACCGGTGATCTGAAAGTGCTCGACGCCAAGGTGAGCTTTGATGGCAACGCCATGTACCGCCACGCCGATGTGGCCGAACTGCGCGACACCACCGAAGAAGACTCCAAAGAGCTGGAAGCGTCGAAATACGACCTGAACTACATCGCGCTCGACGGTGAGATCGGCTGCATGGTGAATGGCGCCGGTCTGGCGATGGCCACCATGGATATCATCAAGCTGTATGGTGCTGAGCCTGCAAACTTCCTCGACGTAGGCGGCGGTGCCACCAAGGAGAAAGTCACCGAGGCCTTCAAGATCATCACCTCCGACCCACAGGTCAAAGGCATCCTGGTCAACATCTTCGGCGGCATCATGCGCTGTGACGTCATCGCCGAGGGCGTAGTTGCCGCGGTGAAGGAAGTCGGCCTGAAGGTTCCGCTGGTTGTCCGTCTGGAAGGCACCAATGTGGAAGCCGGCAAGGAGATCATCAACACCTCCGGCCTGGACGTGATTGCAGCCGACAACCTGTCTGACGGCGCCGAGAAGATCGTGAAAGCGGTGAAGGGCTGAGTTGATCGTGGCCACTAAAGCTGACCCAGTAAACACTTACTTGGCAGGTCGCTTGGCTCAACGCCACGCGACCGATCTAGTAGCCTATTCTGGGTTTGAGTGGCCAAAGGGCTTTATTGGTGAAGACAATCCCGTAACGGAAAGGCTGCATGAAGCTGCTCTCTCTTTTGCTGTCAACGCAAGACGCTATTTGGAGCACACAGGTGATCGCCCAACAATTTCTGAAACACGCTATGCAAATGATAGCGGCGATGAAACTGTTGAAAACCGTCTGTATGAAACATTGCACGGATTGATACACTCTCGCTTCCTGCGCATCCAATACTCGCCCCTGACCAAGTCCAACTATAACGGTATCGAAGGTGTCGCACCTGTTTATTTCATCTACGAAACCGATCGCTACCCAGAAAAGAAATCCTCAATTTTCGGCATGGCTTGGAGCTTTCTCACTATGCCGAAACAGGACACAAATTCTTAGTTTAGGAGACTCCTAAAATGGCAGTCCTCATCGACGAAAACACCAAGGTCATCTGTCAGGGCTTCACCGGCTCGCAGGGCACCTTTCACTCTGAACAGGCCATCGCCTATGGCACCAAAATGGTCGGCGGTGTGACCCCAGGCAAAGGCGGCCAGAGCCACCTGAACCTGCCGGTCTTTAACTCCGTGCACGAAGCCAAGCACGTGACCGAGGCCAATGCCTCGGTGATCTACGTGCCGCCCCCCTTTGCCGCCGATTCAATCCTCGAGGCGATCGACGCCGAGATGGAACTGATCGTCTGCATCACCGAAGGCATCCCGGTGCTGGACATGATGCGGGTGCAGCGCGCGCTGGAAGGCTCCAAATCGCGCCTCATTGGCCCGAACTGCCCCGGCGTCATCACCCCCGACGCCTGCAAGATCGGCATCATGCCCGGTCACATCCACAAACGTGGCTCTGTTGGGGTTGTGTCCCGGTCCGGCACCCTGACCTATGAGGCCGTGAAACAAACTTCGGATATTGGTCTTGGCCAGTCTTCGGCTGTTGGCATCGGTGGCGACCCGATCAAAGGCACCGAGCATATCGACGTGCTGGACCTGTTCCTGGATGATGATGAGACCCAGTCGATCATCATGATTGGTGAAATTGGTGGTTCTGCCGAAGAGGAAGCCGCTGAATTCCTCGCCGAGCAGAAGAAAAAAGGCCGCTGGAAGCCCGTCGCCGGTTTCATCGCTGGCCGTACAGCCCCTCCCGGCCGTCGCATGGGTCACGCCGGCGCAATCGTTGCCGGTGGCAAAGGTGGTGCCGAAGATAAGATCGAAGCCATGCGCTCTGCTGGCATCGTCGTTGCCGAAAGCCCCGCGGGCCTCGGCGAAGCGGTGCTGAAAGCGATCAAAGGCTAAGGATCCTTTGGGGCGGCTTTGGTCGCCCCATACTCTCTACCCGGATATGGCAGGTCACATGACACAGGATTTCCGATACCCGAGCCAGGCCGCAACAGGCACCGCAAGTGATTGCGTTGATTGCCTTTGCCCCGCCTTGCGCGCCGTAAGTATTGCGAAACACATCTGCAATATACCCGTCCGCGAACCCCTTTCGCACGACATCGCTTGTCCCTTTTGATTTTCAGTCTCTGATCCTCTGCAGTGAGCACATCCATGACCGATAACTCTCCCAACGACCTGTTCCACGCCTCCTCCTTTATGCAGGGGCACAATGCCGAGTATCTTGAGCAGCTCTATGCGCAATATGCCAAAGACCCAAATGCGGTGGATGCCGCCTGGGCAGAGTTCTTCCGCCAGATGGGCGATACAGAACCTGATGTAACAGCCGAGGCGGCTGGCCCCTCTTGGGCGCGCCCCGACTGGCCACCGGCCCCCAACGATGACCTGACAGCGGCGCTGACAGGTGAATGGCCCGCCCCCGCCGAGGCCAAGGCCGCAGGTAAAAAGATCGTGGAAAAGGCCGCCAAAGTCGGCGTCGAGGTCTCGGACGAGCAGGTGCAGCGCGCCGTGCTGGATTCGATCCGCGCCCTGATGCTGATCCGCGCCTACCGGATCCGGGGCCACCTGGCCGCCGATCTGGACCCGCTGGCGATGCGCAGCGACGCCCCCCACCCCGAACTGGACCCGCAAAGCTATGGCTTCATGGCAGCGGATATGGATCGCCCGATCTTCATCGACAATGTTCTGGGGCTGCAGGTTGCCTCGATGCGCCAGATCGTTGACATCGTCAAACGCACCTACTGCGGCACCTTTGCCCTGCAATACATGCATATTTCTGACCCGGCACAATCCGCCTGGCTGAAAGAACGCATCGAGGGCTACGACAAGGAAATCACCTTCACCCGCGAGGGCCGCAAGGCGATCCTCAACAAGATGGTTGAGGCCGAGGGTTTTGAAAAATTCCTGCATGTGAAATACATGGGCACCAAGCGGTTCGGCCTGGATGGCGGCGAGAGCCTGATCCCCGCGATGGAGCAGATCATCAAGCGCGGTGGGAACCTTGGTGTCGAAGAAATCGTCATCGGCATGCCGCACCGGGGCCGTCTGTCGGTTCTGGCCAATGTGATGCAAAAACCCTACCGCGCTATCTTCAACGAGTTCCAGGGCGGTAGCTTCAAACCCGAAGATGTCGATGGCTCGGGCGATGTGAAATATCACCTCGGGGCCTCGTCCGACCGTGAATTTGACGGCAATACCGTGCACCTCAGCCTGACCGCGAACCCCTCTCACCTGGAGGCGGTGAACCCGGTTGTTCTGGGCAAGGTCCGCGCCAAGCAGGACCAAAAGAACGACGATGCACGCACCAAGGTGCTGCCGATCCTGCTGCACGGCGATGCGGCCTTTGCCGGCCAGGGCGTTGTCGCGGAATGTTTTGCGCTGTCTGGCCTCAAGGGTCACAAGACCGGCGGCACCATGCATATCGTGGTGAACAACCAGATCGGTTTCACCACCGCGCCGCATTTCTCGCGCTCCTCCCCCTATCCCACCGACAACGCACTGGTGGTTGAGGCCCCGATCTTCCACGTCAACGGCGACGACCCGGAAGCCGTGGTCCATGCCGCGAAGGTGGCCACCGAGTTCCGCCAGAAATTTGGCAAGGACGTGGTGCTGGATATCTTCTGCTATCGCCGCTTTGGTCACAACGAGGGCGACGAGCCCATGTTCACCAACCCGCTGATGTACAAGAAGATCAAGGGCCACAAGACCACGCTCAGCCTCTATACTGAACGTCTGGTCAAGGATGGGCTGATCCCCGAGGGCGAGATCGAGGATATGAAGGCCTCTTTCCAGGCGCATCTGAACGAAGAGTTCGAGATCGGCAAGGACTACAAACCCAACAAGGCCGACTGGCTGGATGGGCGCTGGTCGCACCTGGATAAACAAGACGACAACTATCAGCGTGGCCGCACCGATATTCCACCGGAAACCATGGCCGAAATCGGCAAGAGCCTGGCCTCGGTCCCCGAGGGCTTTCCGATGCATAAAACCGTGGGACGCTTTCTTGCGGCCCGTGGCAAGATGTTTGAAACCGGGGCCGGCATTGACTGGGCCACTGGCGAAGCACTGGCCTTTGGCTCTTTGCTGACCGAAGGCTACCCGGTGCGCCTGTCCGGTCAGGACGCCACCCGTGGCACCTTCTCGCAGCGTCATTCAGGCATCATCAACCAGGACACCGAAGAGCGCTATTTCCCGCTCAACCACATCCGTGAAGGCCAGTCGCAATACGATGTGATCGACTCCGCCCTGTCGGAATATGCTGTCTTGGGTTTTGAATATGGCTATTCGCTGGCAGAACCCAACGCGCTGACCCTGTGGGAAGCCCAGTTTGGCGATTTTGCCAATGGCGCCCAGATCATGTTCGACCAGTTCATCTCGTCAGGCGAAAGCAAATGGCTGCGGATGTCCGGCCTGGTCTGCCTGATGCCACATGGCTTTGAAGGCCAGGGGCCGGAACATTCATCGGCCCGTCTGGAACGGTTCCTGCAAATGTGCGGTCAGGACAACTGGATTGTTGCCAATTGCACCACACCGGCAAACTACTTCCACATCCTGCGCCGCCAACTGCATCGCTCCTTCCGCAAGCCGCTGATGCTGATGACGCCTAAATCGCTGCTGCGTCACAAGCTGGCCGTCAGCAAGGCAGAGGAATTCACCACCGGTTCCAGCTTCCACCGGGTGCTGTGGGATGATGCCCAGCACGGCAATTCCGAGACCAAGCTGGTCAAGGATGACAAGATCAAGCGCGTGGTCATGTGTTCGGGCAAGGTCTACTATGACCTGCTGGAAGAACGCGATGCCCGTGGCATTGACGACGTCTATCTGATGCGCATCGAGCAGTTCTACCCCTTCCCGGCGATCTCGCTGGTCAAGGAACTGGAACGGTTCAAAGGTGCCGAAATGGTCTGGTGCCAGGAAGAGCCCAAAAACCAGGGTGCCTGGACATTTATCGAGCCCAATATCGAATGGGTGCTGAGCCGGATCAAGGCCAAGCACACCCGGCCCGCTTACGTCGGCCGTGCCACATCGGCGTCGCCCGCAACCGGCCTCGCCAGCCAACATAAAGCCCAACAAGCTGCGCTCGTGAACGACGCGCTGAGCATCTGAGGAAGACAGACATGACAACCGAAGTTCGCGTGCCCACCCTGGGCGAATCCGTTACCGAAGCCACCGTGGCCACCTGGTTCAAGAAACCCGGCGACACCGTGGCGCAGGATGAAATGCTCTGTGAGCTGGAAACCGACAAGGTCACCGTCGAAGTGCCCGCGCCGGCTGCCGGCGTATTGGCGGATATCGTCGCCAGTGAAGGAGAGACCGTCGGCGTCGCCGCGCTGCTGGCCAATATCAGCGCCGCCGGTGCCGCCGCAGCTCCCAAAGCCGCCGCCCCTGCCCCCGCAGCAGAGGCAGAAGCCGCCCCCGCCGCCAGCGGCGGAGGCAGCACAGATGTCATGGTGCCAACTCTTGGCGAATCGGTGACCGAGGCAACTGTTTCGGTCTGGTTCAAAAAGGTCGGTGACACCGTGGCGCAGGACGAAATGCTCTGCGAACTGGAAACCGACAAGGTCTCTGTCGAGGTCCCCGCCCCCGCCGCCGGGGTGCTGTCGGAAATCACCGCCGGTGAGGGCGCAACAGTAGAAGCCAACGCCAAACTCGGCGTGATCGCGGGATCAGCCGCAGCAGCGGCACCAACCGCCGCCCCTGCGGCGCAGGCGGCACCCGCCGCTGCCGGAAAAGACATCGCCAATGCGCCATCGGCGGAAAAGGCCATGGCCGAAGCCGGGCTCTCTGCCGCCAATGTTGCAGGCACCGGCCGCGATGGTCGTATCATGAAGGACGATGTCGCCCGCGCGGTTGCCGCCGCGGCGTCCGCACCTGCACCAGCCGCCCCGGCAGCGGCCCCGACACCGCGCGCTCCTGTGGCCGCTGATGATGCCGCGCGCGAAGAACGGGTGAAAATGACCCGCCTGCGCCAGACCATCGCCAAACGCCTGAAGGAAAGCCAGAACACCGCTGCCATGCTAACCACCTATAACGAGGTGGACATGACCGAGGTGATGGCCCTGCGCAGCCAGTACAAAGACCAGTTCGAGAAAAAGCACGGCGTGCGCCTGGGGTTCATGTCCTTCTTCACCAAGGCCTGCTGCCACGCGCTGAAGGAAGTGCCCGAAGTCAACGCCGAGATCGACGGCACCGATGTGGTCTACAAGAACTTTGTCCACATGGGCGTCGCCGCCGGCACCCCAACCGGCCTGGTTGTTCCAGTCATCCGTGACGCCGACAGCATGAGCTTTGCCGAAATTGAAAAAGCCATCTCTGCCAAAGGTAAACTGGCGCGTGACGGCAAGCTCTCCATGGCAGACATGCAGGGTGGCACCTTCACGCTGTCCAACGGCGGCGTCTACGGCTCGCTGATGTCCTCGCCGATCCTGAACCCGCCACAGTCCGGTATCTTGGGCATGCACAAGATCCAGGACCGCCCCATGGCGATCAATGGCAAGGTAGAGATCCGGCCGATGATGTATCTGGCGCTCAGCTACGATCACCGCATCGTCGACGGCAAAGGCGCCGTGACCTTCCTGGTCCGCGTCAAGGAAGCCCTCGAGGATCCCCGCCGCCTGCTGATGGATCTGTAAGATGGACCATAGGGCGGGCAGCGAAGACGCAATTGCCGCAATTCTGCTCGCCCTATGGCAACGTGGCTTTCAGGCTGGTGATTTCAAATTTGAAGACACCGGCTTGAAGCCAGAGAATGTGCCATACTACGATGTCAGCTTTCAATGGCTCATAGATGAAGGGCTTGTGCGCTTGGCCAACAAACAGAGGTTCTGGTCTGACAGCATGGGGGCGAAAGACCCGGTTTTGACGGCAAAAGGCATAGCAGTGCTCAACAAGCCATCCCCCCTTCCTGAACAATCAATCGCACAACGCCTGAAATCCGTTCTGCAGGACGCGGAGCAAACCGGATACCGGGCCGCAGTCGCTGAAATCGTCGGTTTGACCGCAGAACATGCTAGCACGTATTTTGACAGGTCTGGATCACATGACCACTGAACTCACCATCCTCGCCCTCGCCGCCCTATTGCAAGTCCTGCAGTTCTGCGCCTATTCCATCACGGCCAACCGGCAGGTCAGCCCCAAGGTTGCCCTCGGCCCACGCGACACACCCGTACAGCTTACCGGGCTCGCAGGCCGCTTCAAACGCGCGATGGAAAACCACTACGAAGGCTTGGCCCTCTTCACCATCGCCTGCCTCGTTGTCACCCTTGGTGAGCAATCCACGCCCATTACACAGACCTGCGCCTGGATCTACCTAGGGGCCCGCATCGCCTATGTCCCTGCCTATGCCCTGGGGCTCTCACCCTGGCGCTCGGTGATCTGGTTTATCGGCCTTCTGGCCACCACCACCATGCTCATCGCCGCCCTAATCTAGGCTTTCATCTTTCCACAAATACCTCGGGGGAGGCCCGCATGGGCCGGGGGCAGCGCCCCCTTCCCGTCCAACCACAAAGGACCCTAATACATGGCAAGCTATGACGTCATCATCATCGGTGCAGGCCCCGGCGGCTATGTCAGCGCCATTCGCTGTGCCCAGCTCGGCCTGAAAACAGCCATCGTAGAGGGGCGCGAAACCCTTGGCGGCACCTGTCTCAATGTTGGCTGCATCCCCTCCAAGGCGCTGCTGCATGCAACGCATATGCTGCACGAAGCCGAACACAACTTTGCCGACATGGGCCTCAAGGGGAAATCCCCCTCGGTCGACTGGAACCAGATGAAATCCTATAAGGAAGACGTCATCGGCCAGAACACTGGCGGCATCGAATTTCTGATGAAAAAGAACAAGGTAGACTGGATCAAGGGCTGGGCCTCGATCCCTGCTGCGGGCCAGGTCAAGGTCGGCGATGACACCCATGAGGCCAAGAACATCGTGATAGCCTCTGGCTCGGTGCCGTCCTCCCTACCCGGGGTTGAGATCGACGAGAAAATCGTCGTCACCTCCACCGGCGCGCTGGATCTGCCCAAGGTGCCTAAAAAGATGGTCGTCATTGGCGCCGGCGTTATCGGGCTGGAACTTGGCTCGGTCTATGCCCGCCTCGGCTCAGAGGTCACCGTGGTTGAATATCTGGATGCAGTCTGCCCCGGCATGGACAAGGACGTGCAGCGCGGCTTCAAACGCATCCTGGAAAAGCAGGGCCTGACCTTCATCATGGGCGCCGCAGTACAGGGCGTTGACGCCACCAAGACCAAGGCCAAAGTGAAATACGCGCTGAAGAAAACACCTGACACCGAGGAAATCATCGATGCCGATGTGGTCCTGGTTGCCACCGGTCGCAAACCCTATGCCGAAGGGCTTGGCCTGGATGCATTGGGCGTGAAAATGACCGAACGCGGCCAGATCGCCACAGACGCCCAGTGGCGTACCAATGTGCCTGGCGTCTTTGCCATCGGCGATGTGATCGAAGGCCCGATGCTGGCCCACAAGGCCGAGGACGAGGGCATGGCGGTTGCCGATGTGATCGCGGGCAAACATGGCCATGTAAACTACGGCGTCATCCCCGGCGTGGTCTACACCACGCCCGAGGTCGCCACTGTTGGCGCCACCGAAGACGCCCTGAAAGCCGAAGGTCGCAAGGTCAAGGTTGGCAAGTTCAACTTCATGGCCAATGCCCGCGCCAAGGCGGTACATCAGGCCGAAGGTGGCTTTGTCAAGATCATCACAGACAAGGAAACCGACCGGGTGCTGGGCGCGGCCATCATTGGCCCCGGTGCCGGCGATCTGATCCACGAGATCTGCGTAGCAATGGAATTTGGCGCCTCTGCCGAAGATATTGCCCTGACCTGCCATGCCCATCCGACCTATTCCGAAGCGGTGCGCGAGGCCGCTCTGGCCTGCGGCAATGGCGCGATCCACAGCTGATCCTGTTCAGCAGCAAGACCCAAGGGGCAGCCATCCTGGCTGCCCTTTTCATTTCCACCTGATCGTGACCGTGTTTTTGATGGAAATTGGCCCCCATTCGCGCTCTACTCTCTGTGACCCATAGGGAAGGAATACGGATGTCCGTGTCACTGCAGGTAATCTACCCAATCAGCGAAGGCACAACCTTCGATTATGGCTACTATAGCCAAACCCATATAAAACTGGTGGCAGAACACATGGGGCCACATATCGAGAAAACGCTTGTCACCAAGGGGGTAGCAGGCGGGCCGGATCTTCCGCCGCCCTTCTATGCAATTGCCACCATCACCTTTGCCGACCAGGCGGCTATGGGCGCAGCGCTCAAGGGGGCTGGGCCGGTAATGGCTGACCTACCAAATTTCACCAATGTTCAGCCCCAGATGTTGATCGGTGATGTAATCGGCTGACCCTGGTCGCGCGCGTATCCCTGCCCAAGGATCAATAGCGCTGCCGGTTGCCCCGTTGATCAGCCGCCAAGGAACAGGACTGACACCGCGAAGTAAGCCAGGCTGAAGGCCGCAAACAGGATGTTTTGCCGCCAGAACCGCAGGCCAAGCGGATCCTTCAGGGTGATCCAGTCAAGAAAGCTCTCGCGGAACTGGCGCGACAGCCACACAAGCAGCAGAAAGACGGCGAGATATCCAGCCAGCCAGGCTAAAAACGCCGTGGCCTCGGGCTCTGTCGGGACCGGCTCCATCGGCTACCACATGGTCGCGGCAGCGCGCGCCCCCCAGGCTTGATCATAGTCATGACCACCTTCCTCGCCATCGGTCTGTTCAGCGATGATTTCGCCAATACTGGGCAGGGTGGCGCTTTCATCGCCGGCGTTCCAGGTGCCTGCACGCATCAGGGCGCGGGCGCATTGGCAATAGATTTCATCGATCGATATGACAATCACCGTGGCTGGCTGCCTGCCACCGCGGTCAAATTGTGCCCGTAGATCGGCATCGGCGGTGACAGCAGCGGTGCCATTCACACGCACCACATTGTTTGACCCCGGCACCAGAAACATCAAGGAAACCCGCCCGTCACGGATAATATTGCGCAGGGAATCCAGCCGGTTGTTCCCCCGCCAATCCGGCAGCGCCAAGGTACCCGGATCAAGTTCCAGCACCACAGGGCCATCGTCGCCGCGCGGACTGTCATCCGTTCCTTCCGGACCAACCGTGGTCAACATGCACAGCCGCGACGCCATGATCCATTGACGATAAAGCGGCGTCATACGTCGCGCTACCTTGCGCAAAGACGCTGCCCCCGGCGCACCATAAAGCGCCTCTAGGTCATCAATTGTCTTAAGAAACTGCATCCGGATCAAACCCCAATTCACGCATCAACGCATCTGATTTTGCTTCCACCCGCTCTTCAAGAACAGCCATAAAATCCTTCCGATCCATGCCAGCCTCAATTGGGTCCAGAAATTCGACCACAGCAACACCAGGTTTGCGCATGATTCCGGTGCGCGGCCAGAGCACGCCCACATTGGTCGCCACTGGCACACAGGTCTGACCAAGCTGTTCATAAAGAACTCCGGTACCAATCTTGTAGTCCGCCTTGACGCCGGGGGCGACCCGCGTGCCTTGCGAATAGATGATCAACTGGCCTGCCTCTTGGTGGCCCGTCTTGACGTCCTGCACCATCTTGTCGATGGCCGCGCCGCGCTTGCCACGATCGACCGCCACACAGTCCAGCAATTTGGCATATTGGCCAATCACCGGCGTGCGCAGGATTTCCTTTTTCATGATAAACTTGGCCGTTGGCAGTGCCGTGAAAATCATCATGATATCAAGGAAAGACTGATGCTTGGCGGCGATCAGGACCTCTCCCTGTGGTGGAGTGCCGCGCACTTCGCAGCGGATGCCGACCATCAGCCGTGCGGTCCAGAAGACCCAGCGCGAATAGCTTTTACAGCAGAGCCGCGCGCCGCGTTTGCTGAAAATCGCCCAGGGCGCAAAGGCTAGTCCAAAGATCGGCATCATCAGATAGATCTGAAAAACAAAAAGAAGCGACCGCAGCCACTGGAATGCAAATCTCACGCTAAATCTCCAAGACGTTTTTTCGCGGCGCGACTGGTCGCAACAAAGGCCACCAATGCCCCCAGCGGCGGGATCAGCAGCGGTAGGCCCCAGGTCCAGCCCTGAAAGCCCAAGCCCGTCAGGAAACCGCCTTCATTCGAGGCGGCCGGCATCAGCCAGACACCAATCATCCCCAGCACCATGCCAGCCGCAGCACCACCCAGGGCGCGCAGGGTAAAGCGGCGGATAAAGGCATGGGCGATATAACTGTCCAGGGCGCCCACCAGACGCAGCACCTCGATCACCTGGGCATTGGCTGCAAGGGCCGCATTGGCCGCCAGGGTGATCATCGCCGCCGTCGCCCCCGCAATCAGCAGGATCGCAACCGTCCCCAGCCGTCGCAGCGCCCGCGCGGCATCCACCAGGGGGGCGCGCCAGCGGGTGTGATCGTCCAGCACCGCACCGGGGACTTCGGCCTGCAGGCGCAGGCGCAGCCCGGTGCCGTCATAGCCTGGATCATCTTCGATCACTTCGATCAACTGCGGCACCGGCAGGCCGTCAAGCACGAGCGAAGACCCGAACCAGGGCGCCAGCAGCGCGGCCTGTTCCGTATCGCTCAGGGCGCGGGCCGAGGCCACACCGGGGGTTTGCTGCAAAATGGTCAGCGCCGCCTCGGTCTGGGCCAGACGTTGTTCGGCGGGTGCATTGATACGCAGTGTTGCCGCCCGGGCCAGCTCATCCGCCCAGCGGGTGGCCAACCGTCCCGATGCCAGTGACAGCGCCAGGGCAAAAACCGCCAGAAAGGCCATCGCCCCGGCAACAAACAGCGTCAACTGCGCGGTGAACCCGCTTGGCGGCACAACCCGATCGGCCTGGGCATCGCCCATAACCAACTTGCGCAGGCGTCCTTCGCTCATAGATCTGCCCCCGCTTGGTGCAATTGTCTGGCTGAAATCCGCAGCACCCGGGCCTGCACCTGTTTCTTGGCGGCCCGGATCAGCGACATATCATGGGTTGCCACCAGGATGGTCTTGCCCATGCGGTTCAGCTCGACCAGCAACTGCAGCAGGCGCTGTGACATGTCCCAATCGACGTTGCCGGTGGGTTCATCGGCGATGATCACATCCGGCGACAGAATCACCGAACGCGCCAGGGCCGCCCGCTGTCGTTCCCCACCAGACAATTCTGGCGGCAACGCATCAGCCCGCTGCGACAGGCCAACCCAGGTCAGCAGCTCCCGCAGGTTGGCGTCTTCCTGGCTCAGATCCTTGCCCGCGACAGTCAGCGGCAGCGCAATATTTTCGATCACCGACAGATGATCGAGAAACCGGCAATCCTGATGCACCACGCCAACGCGACGGCGCAGATGCGCCATCTGGTCACGATCCAGCCCGCGCACATCCATATTCATGGCCCGCACCCGTCCCGAAGTCGGCGTCAGCGCCCCATAGCAGAGTTTCAACAGGGTGGTCTTGCCCGCGCCCGATGGCCCGGTCAGGAAATGAAACGATCCCGGCGCCAGCTTTACCGAGACATCGCTCAGCAGTTCCCCGCCTCCGTAGTTGTAGCCAACGTTTTCCAGCTCTATCACGACGGTCCCCTGTTTGCGCCAGCCAGTTTTGCCCCAGCAGCCCGCCAGTTTCAATGGGCCATGGGGCAATGCCGCCAAACCAAGCCGCACAACGCCAGGACAAATCGCAATTCACCCTTTCGCGACAGCCCCGAACTGCCTATTGTTATTTAGAAATACTGCCGACAGTTACCCGGATGCCTCCGGGGCCAAGGAGATCTTTATGCGCCTGACCTGCCCGAATTGCGGTGCCCAGTACGAAGTGCCGGATGACGTCATTCCACCAGAAGGCCGTGATGTGCAGTGCTCTAACTGCGCCGATACCTGGTTTCAGCATCCCGTTGGTTTTGTGGCTGACACCGATCCCGGTGAGGCAGATACCACCGCTGCGGCACAAACGCCGCCCCAACCAGAATCCCAGCCAGATCCAACGCCAGTACCCGCACCGGAGCCAGAACCTGAAGCCCCGGCGGCAACGGGGGCCGAAGCCACCGATCAGCCCGCAGCCTCGCACCGCGATGCCGACGCAAAGGACGCAGCCCCCGAAGCCGAGGAACCAGCGCCCGCACCTGCGGAGCCGGAAGCCCCGCCAGCGGCAGCCACCGCTACCCCGGAAGCAGCCCCAGAGGCGGCAGATCAGGACAGCACTGCGGCGAGTGACGAAACCAATGACGCAGCAGACCCTGCACCGAAACCGCGCAGCCTTGACCCCGCGCTAAGCGACATCCTACGCGAAGAAGCCGAGCGAGAAACCACCCTGCGCGCCGCCGATCAGGGCAAGCCGCGGCCACAACCGCTAGAGACCCAGTCCAATCTGGGGCTGGATGACCTGCCTGAAGACGGGGCGGCCCAGCGGTCCCGGCAGGCGCAGGACCGCATGGCACGTCTGCGCGGCGAAGATCCACGCCGCCTCGCTGCCGAGGCCAGCGGGTTAAAACGTGGCGTTCTGCCCGACATCGAAGAAATCAACTCAACCCTGCGCACCGCAGACACGCCAATGCCGCCGCCCGGCCCCAACGAACAATCCGCGCCACGGCGTAAATCGGGATTTACCCGCGGGTTTGCCTTGGCAATTCTTCTCGTCGTGGTGCTGGTCATGACCTATAGCAATGCATCGCAAATCGCCGAGGCCGTACCCCAGGCCGACCCCTATTTGAGCAGCTACGTCACCTGGGTGGATCAGGCGCGGCTTTGGCTTGATGCCCAGGTCAGCGCGCTGCAACAGCCACAGATCTAAGCGGCCCCTCTGCGCCGCAACCGCTGGCGCGCGAAAGGCGACCCAGGGCTATCAAGCAGAGGCGCACTCCTCGAGTATGCCGCTCGGGAGAGGCGCCCCGTTTAGAGCGATACGTAAAATCAAATAGTCAGAGCCAGTCGCGCGACTGCAAATGAACGCGACGGGCTTTTAGCTTGGTCGGTTCAGAACTGTTCCAGCAGGCGCTCAAAATAGTTGCGTTCTTCTTCGCTGCGCTCCATCTCGCCGGCCCGGCGGCGCAGTTCTTTCAACAGATCCCAGGCGCGACGATGTCCGCTCCCTTCGCCAAACTCTGAATTGCGCTCATCTCCCAGCCCCGAGCCATTGCGGTCGCGGCCCAGGGGATCAGCCTGCGCCGAGGGGGAGGCTGCGCCCTGTCCCTGTCCGGGCTGCTGATTTTCCGCCAGGGCCTCGCCCAGGGCGCGCAGACCTTCACGCAAGGCTTCCATAGCTTCGGACTGCTGGTCGATCGCCTCGGCCAGCTCCCCCCGGCGCAGCGCCTCTTCGGCACCATCCATCGCCCGCCCGGCGCGATCCAGCGCCTCGGCTGTGGCTGCCCCATCAGAGCCCTGCCCCAGAGGCAGCCCCTCTTGTTGGCGGCGCAGCGCCTCGCGCAGCGCGCGTTGTTGCGCCGCCAGGCTATCGGCACTTGGGCTGCCCGCCTGGCCACCACTGGGGTCACTGCTGTCGCCCCCAGCCTGGCCGCTACCGTTCTGGCCCGCACGGTCGCCTGACTGGCCGTCTTGCCCCTGCTGGCCCGCGCCGGTTTCGCCGCCCTGACCGCCCTGGTGCTGTTGCCCCCGGCCCTGTCCGCCGCTGCGGCCTTCGTTCTGCTGGCTTTCACCGGTCTGGGCATTGGGGTTGAACTGTTCCTGCAAATTGCGAAAGGCCTGATCCGAAAGGCCCTGCTGCTGTTGCAGCGTCTCGCCAAGATCTTCCATCGCCTGTTGCCCGTCAGAGCCACCCTGCCCCTGCTGGTTCTGGCTCATCCGCATGTTTTCCATCATCCGTTGAAACTCTTCCAGGGCCTGCTCAGCCTCGGCCATACGTCCCTGTTCCATCAGTTCCTGAATCCGGTCCATCATTGCCTGCAAATCCTGCTGGCTAAGCGTGATAGCGTTTTCCGGCGACTCGCCGCCCGCCCCGCCGTCCCGCTGGGCCTGACGCTGCAACTGGCGCATATAGTCCTGGGTTGCTTCACGCAGTTTTTGCATCAGCTGGGCAATCTCTTCGTCGCTGGCCCCGTCGCGCATTGCCTGGCTCAGGCGTTCTT
Organism: Pseudophaeobacter sp.; assembly: GCF_048267565.1. Classification (NCBI taxonomy): domain Bacteria; kingdom Pseudomonadati; phylum Pseudomonadota; class Alphaproteobacteria; order Rhodobacterales; family Roseobacteraceae; genus Pseudophaeobacter; species Pseudophaeobacter sp. The sequence continues at coordinate 122,099 of NZ_JBLWXG010000003.1, forward strand.
TTGCCTGCTGCATCCGCGCCAGCGCATCGCCGATATCGCCCTCCTCCAGGCTCTGCGCCAGCGCCCAGAGCGCGGCAGCCGCCTCGTCCCGTTCATCTGTGCGGATCAGGGGCGGCTTGGCGGCAGTCAGCGCGGCGCGCTGCATTGCGGCCTCCAAGCGACGCAGAATAGCCCGCATCTGCAAATAGTTACCCGCCGCGCGAAACAGGGTCTGTGGGCGGTGCGACAGCGCCCGCAACAGCTGCGTCACCCGCCGCGTATTGGCGCGCGCCCAAAGAAGATCCCGCCGCTGTTCCGCCACAGCGGCCGCCAATGGATCAAAGAAACGCGGTGCCACCAGCGGCGCGCCCAGCACCGCAGACTGCGAGCTCTGGCCCGCCGCATCCTGCAGCGACAGATGAAAGGTCACCGGCAGATTGGCCCAGGGATGGGCGGCAAAATCCTCGATCAACACCTCTTCAAAGGTCTGCCGAGAGCCACTGACAGGCAGGGGCAGGTCGAGCACGAGATCTTCGGTCTTTTCGGGGTCCGCAGCCAGGCCGTGGTGACGGGGTACCGCCAGCAGATCCAAAGCGATCCGCACCTTGCCACTGGTAACACCATAATCATCCTGCGCCAGAAACCGCAGCGACAAGGCGCCCTCTTCCGTCAGCTCGGGCAGGCCCATGATTGCAATCTGCGGCGGCTGATCCGGCAACATCGCAACAGTCCAACTGCGCCCGCCTCGCCCCTGGATTTCCAACTGACCAGAGCGCTGAACCATCACTGCATGGTCCATCCTGCCAACGGTCTCTTCTGCAGCGGTTTCAGCAGGCAATGCCTCTGCGTCGGGGGCTGCCAGGCTCTGCTTCAGTTGCAATGCCCCCTCGCTGCCATAAAAGCGCAGGGTAATCCGGCTGCCCTCAGCCAGCTCCAGCCGCTCTGCCGTCTGATCATTCAGATAGAGCACCGGCAAGCCGGTATAGCGCGGCGGCTCGATCCAGCCCTCCCAGGACGGGCCCGTCGCGCCCAGATCCCCGCCGCCCGGCACCATCGCCGTCAGGCTGCCAACCCGCCAGAGCGAGCCAAAGATCAGCGCAATCACCAGCGCAATCAGCGCAACATAGCGCAGCGCAAAAGGGTCAGCCGCAGCAATCCGCAGGTTTGGTGCCGCGGGTTTGGCCGCAGCCGCCGCCTGCGCCATACGCGCCTGATGCGCCTGCCACAGCGCCGTAGCCCCCGCATCGTCCTGGCCAATCGCCTGGGTGTCCAGCAAGGCGCTGACCGGGCGCCCTGGCAGGTTGGCATCCAACCGCGCCAACGCTTCGTTCCGGTGCGGCCAGCGAAAGCGCCACAACCCAAAGGCCAGCGCCCCCAGCGCCGCCCCCGCGGAAAGCACAACCGCTATCCAGAAAAGAACTGGCGCAACAAGATCATGCAGGCCTAGCATCAGCGCCGCAATTGCCGCCATCACAACAGAGGCTAGGGGCCAAAAAGCACGCAGGGCGCGTTCGCAAAGCATACCCGCCTGCGTCAGCCGAAGCGGCCATCGCAGGGGATGCAAGCGTGGATCAGCCTTGCCGTGTCGCGCCATCAGAGCTCTGCCTCCCTTGGGCCTTGCCTTAGGTGGCGTCTCTCGCCGGGACATCTGCCCGTGCGGCTACAACCACTCTGGGATGGTATCGCGGTTTATCATTTCGTCAAAGTCCGGACGTGCGCGAATAACCGCAAATTGATCCCCATTGACCAGAACCTCCGGGATCAGAGGCCGTGAATTATATTCGCTGGCCATCACCGCGCCATAGGCCCCGGCACTGCGAAAGGCGATCAAATCCCCGGCCGCCAGTGGCGGCATGGTGCGTTCCTTGGCAAAGGTATCGCCACTTTCGCAGACCGGGCCAACAATGTCATAGGCCAGGCTTTCGATCCCCGGCGCCGGTTCATTGACCGCAACAATATCATGGTAGGCCTCATACATGGCCGGGCGGATCAGATCATTCATCGCGCCATCAATGATCAGGAACTGGCGGTCTTCGCCCGATTTAACATAGATCACACGGCTGACCATCAGGCCCGCGTTGCCGGCAATCAAGCGGCCTGGCTCGATCTCAATTTCACAGCCCAGATGCCCGAGGGTCTCCTTGATCAGCTGGCCATATTCGATCGGCAGCGGCGGTGCCTCGTTCGAGCGGGTATAGGGAATGCCCAAGCCACCGCCCAGATCCAGGCGGCGGATGTCATGGCCATCAGAGCGCAGGCTTTCGGTCAGCTCAGCCACCTTCTCATAGGCCTTGCGGAAGGGCTCCAGATCGGTCAACTGCGAGCCAATATGCACGTCAATCCCCACCACCTGCAGCCCCGGCAGACTGGCCGCATGGGCATAAACAGCGCGGGCCCGCGCAATGGGAATGCCAAATTTATTCTCGGATTTTCCAGTGGCAATCTTGGCATGGGTCTTTGCATCCACGTCCGGGTTAACCCGAATGGTGATCGGTGCCACCTGGCCCAGCTCCTGCGCGATGGCGCTGATCACCTCCATCTCCGGTTCGCTCTCGACATTGAACTGACGAATGCCGCCGCTCAGCGCGGTGCGGATTTCCTCGGCGGTCTTGCCAACGCCGGAAAACACGATCTTGTCACCAGACACCCCAGCCGCCTTGGCGCGCAGATATTCCCCCTGGCTGACCACATCCATCCCTGCACCCGCCTGCGCCAGGGTCTTCAGAATCGCCTGATTGCTGGCCGCCTTCATGGCATAGCATACCAGATGATCCATACCTTCCAGCGCCTCGTCAAACAGGCGGAAATGGCGCAGCAGCGTCGCCGAGGAATAGACATAAAACGGCGTGCCCACAGCAGCCGCAATCTCGGCAACTGGCACATCTTCGGCGTAAAGCGCGCCGTCGCGGTAAAGAAAGTGATCCATAAAAGGCGATTAGACCAAAACAACGATCTGTGGCAAATGATTCCCGCCCCCAGCCCCGCGGGTCAAGGGCCGCTCTGCGGCGGCGCCTGGGCGCCGTTTACCCTTGAGGCGCCTCCTGGAACACAGTTGAACTGGCTCTTTGAGGGCAAGCCTGCCCCTCAAAGGCTTCTCAGCAAAGAAAAACACCGCGCGTCAGCGCGGTGCTCGGCCCAACTCTGCGCGGGGCCCGACAGGGCATCAAGTCAGCGGCGGGAGCCCCCCGCCAGACCTGGACCCCCCCTTCAAAATCGATGCGACACGCCCACCCTGCCATAGCCAGACACCCGTAGGCCGGACGCCGTTGGCGCGGCCTGCTCCGCAGCTGGGGGCTGGGCATAGGATTGCGGTAGATCACAGGCAGAAAGGCTGAGCACAGAGGCCGCCAAAAGCCCAATCAGCAAGCGAGAAGGGATCATAGGGAACGGGCCTTTTCCGGTTTCAGGTTGTCGTTCAGCGCGCCCCATCGGGGTATTCAAACCAGCCCACGGGCCAGCTGTTCAGACTGGTAAATCTGATCGGTCAAACATGTCGGTCAAAACCCGAGATAGACATTCAACGGCCCCTTGTGCAGCCCAACGGACCCACCCGCGTGCACACCGCTATTGGACACACCAACCCCCGCGTTCAATGAGGGGCGCATCGGCTCTCCGTCAACGCCGCAGGCGCTCACACTGGCACCCAAACCGGTGATTGCTATCACGTTGAGCATCCATCTGCGCATTGTCTCGCCTCCAAAACGGTCTGGCTCACCACCAGACAAAATGGTGATCATGGGCCACAAAACAAGGTGGCGCATGATCAAATTCACGTCCCCAACACCCGATCAGGCGTCAAGCATCGCCGTCCAGCGGGCCACCTGGGCGCGCACCTGCGCGGGCGCGGTGCCCCCATAGGACAGACGCGAGTTTACCGAATTCTCAACGCCAAGAACAGTAAAGACATCCTGAGTGATGGCGTCGTGGACGCCCTGCATATCCGCCAGTGTTAGATCCGGCAGGTCGCAGCCGCGACCTTCGGCAAGGGCAACCAGCGATCCGGTGATGTGGTGGGCATCACGGAACGGCAAGCCCAGCACCCGCACCAGCCAGTCGGCCAGATCCGTCGCGGTCGAAAAGCCCGATCCAGCGGCCTCGGCCAGTTCAGCGCGGTTGGCGCTCATGTCTTTCACCATGCCTTCCATCGCCGCCAGCGCCAGCATCCAGTGATCGGCTGCATCAAAGACCTGTTCCTTGTCTTCCTGCATGTCCTTGGAATAGGCCAGTGGTAGCCCCTTCATCACCATCATCAGCGCCGTATTGGCACCAAAAATCCGTCCTACCTTGGCGCGGATCAGCTCGGCTGCGTCCGGGTTTTTCTTTTGCGGCATGATGGATGAACCGGTCGAGAAGCGATCCGACAAGGTGACAAAGCGAAACTGAGCTGAGGACCAGATCACCAGCTCTTCGGCAAAGCGCGACAGATGCACCGCGCAGATCGAGGCACAGGAGAGGAACTCCAGCGCGAAATCACGATCCGACACCGCATCCAGCGAATTGGCGGCCGGACGGTCAAAGCCCAGCGCAGCGGCGGTCATTTCGCGGTCAATCGGAAAGGAGGTGCCGGCCAGGGCAGCGGCGCCCAGGGGGCTTTCGTTCATGCGTTTGCGGGCGTCGCGGACGCGGGACAGATCGCGGCCAAACATTTCCACATAGGCCATCATGTGGTGGCCCCAGGTCACCGGCTGCGCCACCTGCAGGTGGGTGAAACCGGGCATTACCCAGTCGGCGCCTGCCTCAGCCTGTGTCAAAAGCGCGCGGATCAGCGCCAGCAGGCCAGTTTCCGCCGCATCCAGTTGATCGCGCACCCAGAGTTTAAAGTCGGTGGCCACCTGGTCATTGCGAGACCGCCCGGTATGCAGACGGCCTGCGGGTTCACCAATCACCTCTTTCAGGCGGGCCTCGACGTTCATGTGGATGTCTTCCAGCGCGGTGGAAAACTTGAATGTGCCATTCTCGATCTCTGACAAGACCGTGAGCAGCCCTTCCCGAATTGCCTCGGCGTCGTTATCGCTTATAACGCCTGTTGCGGCCAACATCGCTGCGTGGGCCCTGGAGCCAGCAATGTCCTGGGCAGCCATTCGCTTGTCAAAACCGATCGAGGCGTTGATCGCCTCCATGATCGCGTCTGGACCAGCGGCAAAACGGCCGCCCCACATCTGGTTCGAGGCTTGATCTGTCATGGTGGAATCCCGGAGATAATATGCGTCTGTTACGTCACCTTTCCCTTTATATCGCCCTGAGCTTGGGTGCAAATGCGGCGATTGCCGCGGATGTCGCCGAACTGGAGGGCCTGCGCGCCGACAGCCTGAAACGTCTGGTGGTACACGCTGAGCCCCGTAGCGTTTCTGATGCTGCGTTCTTCCTTGAAGACGAAGGCGGCACCACAACGCTGCAGGACTATCGCGGCAAGGTGGTCTTGCTGAACTTCTGGGCCACCTGGTGCGCGCCCTGCCGCAAGGAAATGCCGCAGATCGCAGAACTGCAGGAAGAGTTCGGCGGCGAGGATTTTGAGGTTCTGACCATTGCCGCCGGGCGGAACTCCCCATCCGGGATCGTAAAGTTCTTTGATGAGAACGGCATCACCAACCTGCCCCGCCATCAAGACCCAAAACAGGCGCTGGCCCGCGAAATGGCGGTGGTTGGCCTACCAATCACCGTGCTGTTGAACCGTGAGGGCGAAGAGGTTGCGCGCCTGATCGGCGATGCAGAATGGAACTCTGACAGCGCCAAGGCCATCATTGCCGCCATGATTGCCGATCCGGGCGACAGCTAAAACAGCCGCGAAAACCACGGCCAAAATACACGACAAAAATACTGGCCTGGCCCTTTATTGGGCCAGTCGCGACAGAGACCACCCCTTTGAGCAGACAGCGCGACCACCGGCAGGTCGCTAAAATTTTATATTTAAGCCTCACTTCACCCTTTTGCGCCACAGTCCCGGATAACGCATAGTTTTAGCGTAAGGCACCAGCTCCAGGAGGCAAACAGGTGGTCAGCAAACGGAAAATGAGACGGGCGAACATGGCCGAAGGCTCTGAAGATCCGCTATCCGCTGCCGTGGTCGCACGCGATCACAGTACCCTGGACATGGTGGCAGAGGCGGTCAAGCACGACCAATCCATGCTGGCCTTTCAACCGGTTATGCAGGCGATGCCACCCCATGGTGTTGCCTTTTACGAAGGCTATATCCGAGTGTTGGATGCCACGGGACGGGTGATTCCCGCCCGTGATTTCATGCATGTGGTTCATGACAAGGAAATCGGCCGCGAGCTGGACTGCCTGGCGCTGCAACATGGGCTGCGCGCCTTGATGAAATCGCCGCAAATTCGTCTCTCAATCAATATGTCTGCCCGCTCTATCGGCTATAGTCGCTGGTCCAAGGTGCTGGACACCTTCCTGAAGAAGGACAAGACAATCGGCGAACGGCTGGTGCTGGAAATCACCGAGGCCTCAGCCATGAACGCACCAGAGCTGGTGATCGATTTCATGGACCGGATGCAAAAGCACGGCATTGCCTTTGCGCTGGATAATTTTGGTGCCGACACCACTGCCATTGGCCACTTTCGCGAATTCTTCTTTGATGCGGTCAAGATCGACGGCCAATTCATTCGCGGCATCTGTGACAACCACGACAACCAGGCCGTGGTTCGCGCGCTGGTCGGCATTGCCAAGCAGTTCGACATGCTGGTGGTCGCTGAATCGGTTGAAACCCAGCAAGAGGCAGAATTCCTGATCTCTATTGGCGTCGATTGCCTGCAAGGCTTTCTCTACGGTGCGCCGACGGTTTCGCCGCCCTGGCTGGAAGAGATGAAAAAACGTAACCGCGCCTGAATGATAGCACCGCATGGTCGTACCGCGCTGCCACTGCCCAGGCTGGGTGGTTGCGCTGCGCCTTTTGCTCTGCCTGCCCAGACGATCGAAGCTGTGCGCCTGACGCTGCATTGCGGCAAACTATGCGCCGCCACCTGCTTGCCACCGTCGAACCGTCGGCGGTTTTTCTCGTTTACGACATATGCGAGTTGACACCGCCCCGGCCCCTGGGACACCCTGTCAATTGCTGCAACTGCAGCAAGACGCTATATCTCTCCCGGAGAGGGAGGTGAAAACGTAACGGCCACGTCATAGGCTGGGGCCCCCGTGCCTGCGTTTTCATCAGATATTTTGATGGCAGAGGACCATAAATAAATGACCAATGTTGTAATTGCATCCGCCGCGCGTACCGCTGTCGGCAGTTTTGGCGGTGCCTTCGCCAATACACCCGCCCATGATCTGGGCCGGGCCGTGCTCGAAGCGGTGGTGGCGCGCGCAGGTGTAGATAAGGCCGAGGTTTCTGAAACCATTCTGGGGCAGGTGCTGACCGCAGCCCAGGGCCAGAACCCGGCCCGCCAGGCCCATATCAACGCTGGCCTACCACAGGAAAGCTCTGCCTGGGGGATCAATCAGGTCTGTGGCTCTGGCCTGCGCGCTGTTGCCCTTGGCGCACAGCACATTCAGCTGGGCGATGCGGCAATTGTCTGTGCCGGTGGCCAGGAAAGCATGACACTCTCGCCCCATGCCGCCCATCTGCGAGCAGGCCATAAAATGGGCGATATGACCTATATCGACACCATGATCCGCGACGGTCTCTGGGATGCCTTCAATGGCTATCACATGGGGCAAACCGCCGAAAATGTTGCCGATAAATGGCAAATCTCGCGCGAGATGCAGGATGAATTCGCCGTCGCCAGCCAGAACAAGGCCGAAGCGGCGCAGAAGGCCGGCAAATTCGCTGATGAGATTACCGCCTTCACCATCAAGACCCGCAAGGGCGAAACTGTCGTTGATCAGGATGAATACATCCGCCACGGCGCCACCATGGCGGCGATGCAAAAACTGCGCCCTGCCTTCGCCAAAGAGGGCTCTGTTACCGCGGCCAATGCCTCGGGGCTGAACGATGGCGCGGCGGCCACCCTGTTGATGAGCGCCGATGACGCCGAAAAGCGCGGCATCGAGCCGCTGGCGCGAATTGCCTCTTATGCGACCGCAGGCCTGGATCCGTCGATCATGGGTGTGGGACCGATCTATGCTGCGCGCAAAGCGCTGGACAAGGCCGGCTGGACTGTAGCTGATCTGGATCTGGTCGAAGCCAACGAAGCCTTTGCCGCCCAGGCCTGCGCCGTGAACAAGGAAATGGGCTGGGATCCAGAGATCGTCAACGTCAACGGCGGCGCAATCGCCATTGGTCACCCCATCGGTGCCTCAGGGTGCCGGGTGCTGAACACGCTGCTGTATGAAATGAAACGGCGCGGTGCCAAAAAGGGGCTCGCAACCCTGTGCATCGGCGGCGGCATGGGCGTTGCCATGTGCCTGGAGCGCCCATAAGGGCTGCGGATATTGACATAGAACAGGGCGCCGATTTGGCGCCCTTTTTATTACGGGGTGTCCCAGAATGCCGCGCACGATCATGGCCCGATCACGTTTTCGACGGGCAGTTTCTTGTTTTCTGATGGGCACTTGCTGCGGGTGCGACAATTTATGCGGCAACGCAGATAAATTTACTACGCAATATTATTGCGCACCACGCAATCAAACGATAACAACATTACCAAGAGAATTTTGAACTGGAGGAACACAGAATGGCACGTACTGCACTCGTTACTGGCGGCTCTCGCGGCATTGGCGCAGCAATTTCAAAGGCTCTGCAAGACCAGGGCTGCACCGTCGCGGCCACCTATGCCGGCAATGACGAAGCGGCCGCAAAGTTCACCGAGGAAACCGGCATCAAAACCTATAAATGGAATGTTGGCTCCTATGAGGAAAGCCAGGCAGGGATCGCCAAGGTCGAGGCTGATCTTGGCCCCATTGATATTGTGGTTGCCAATGCTGGCATTACCCGCGATGCGCCGTTCCACAAGATGACCCCACAGCAGTGGCAAGAGGTCATCGACACCAACCTGACCGGCGTGTTCAACACGGTCCACCCGATCTGGCCAGGCATGCGCGAGCGTAAATTTGGCCGGGTCATTGTGATTTCTTCGATCAATGGTCAGAAGGGCCAGTTTGCCCAGGCCAACTATGCCGCGACCAAGGCCGGCGATCTGGGCATCGTCAAATCCCTGGCGCAGGAGGGCGCGCGGGCTGGCATCACCGCCAATGCGATCTGCCCTGGCTATATCGCCACGGAAATGGTCATGGCGGTGCCGGAAAAAGTGCGCGAATCGATCATCAGCCAGATCCCGACAGGTCGTCTGGGTGAACCGGAAGAAATTGCCCGCTGCGTGGCCTTCCTGGCCTCGGACGATTCGGGCTTTATCAATGGCTCCACCATCTCGGCAAACGGCGGTCAGTTTTTCGTCTGATCCCTGGCGCGCCAATTACCCCAGTCATGGCGCGGGCCAAGGTTGCACATAAAACAAGGGCCGGTCTTGTCGACCGGCCCTTTTGCATCCCGTAAGGACAAACGCGTTTTGCCCAGCGGAAAAACTCGGTGCGAAATCTCTACGCCAGACCTGCGGCCTTGCCGAGCCGTTTGCCAGCGGTCGCCGCGCGGCACAGGCCAAACAGCCAGGACACACCGGAAAACAACGCCTGGCTGCGGCTCACATGGGCCTGTTCCATCGCCTGTTTGATCTCGCTATTTGCAGAATATCCCATCGTTTCGGCCTCCGTTCGGATCAAAATTGTCTATCTGAAACCACTATGGCCTTTTACTGAAAAACCGACAAACGAGACTTTCCAACCCTTCAGTTAAGGTTTACTTGTGTGAACATGCCAGATCGTCTGCCCCCTCTGACCGCCCTGCGTGCCTTTGATGCGGCCGCGCGTCATATGTCCTTTGCCCAGGCCGCTGCGGAGCTGAACGTGACGCCTGCGGCCCTGTCCTTTCAAATCAAATCGCTGGAAGAGCACCTGGGCGCGCCGCTGTTTCGCCGCCTCAACCGCGCGGTAGAACTAACCGAGGCAGGCCGCACCCTCGCCCCCGGTGCCGCAGAGGGGTTTCAAACCCTGTCCGCCGCCTGGATGGCCACGACGCGCTTGCAGGACAACAGCTCTCTGACCGTGACGGCCGGTCCGGCGCTGACCGCAAAATGGCTGGCGCCCCGGCTCTATGAATTTGCCCGCGCCCACCCCGAAATCGACCTGCGATTTTCCGCAACCCTGCGCAATCTGGATCTAGAGCGTGACGATGTGGATGTGGCAATCCGCTTTGGCTATGGCCAGGATGATGGGCTATATTCGGTGCCCGCGCGCAAGGAATGGCTGACGCCGGTGATGTCGCCAGAGCTGGCCGCCCAGTTTCCAACCCCCGAAAGCCTGTTGCAAGCGCCGCTGATCTTTGATGATTCCATCGATTTTTTGCAGCCCCCCTGCGACTGGCCTACCTGGTTTCGCGCCTGCGGGATTGACTTCACGCCCCTGCATGGCACCCATTTTTCCAACGCAGATCACGCCATCAATGCCGCGGTTGCCGGCATGGGCGTGGCGCTGGGACGACGTCCGATGATCATTGCCGATCTACAAGAAGGTCGCCTGGTCGCCCCCTTCAAAGTGGCGATTGAAACCAAGGCGCGGTTTCGCTTTCTGTGTCTGCAGGGGGCGGAAAACCGACCTCAGATTGCGGCCTTTCGTGATTGGTTTCTGGCAGAAATCGAAAAAACCGCGCATATTTCCGATCGCTTCACCATACTCCCGGTTGAGGACATTCCTGCCCTATGACCCGTTCCAGTGCGACCGCCACGGGGTTCATCGCCGTGCTTCTCTGGGCCTTTCTGGCGCTGCTGACTGTCGGGTCTGCGCCGATGCCGCCGCTATTGCTGAATGCGATCTGTTTCACCCTTGGCGGCGCCTTGGGGCTGATCTGGACCTTTTGTTCTGGCGGATTGGGTCAGCTGCGCGCCGTTTCCTGGCGGGTCTATGCCTTTGGCTCACTTGGGCTATTTGGCTATCATGCGCTCTACTTTTCAGCCCTGCGCCTGGCGCCCGCTGCCGAAGCCGGGTTGATTGCCTATCTCTGGCCGCTGCTGATCGTGGTCTTTTCCGGCCTGCTCCCGGGGGAACGCCTGCGGCGGGGCCATCTGATTGGTGCCACGCTTGGCTTTGTCGGGGCAGCAGTGCTGATCACCGGCGGCGCGGGCGGCTTTCAGACCGCCTTCCTACCCGGCTATCTGCTCGCCCTGCTCTGCGCCCTGTGCTGGTCCGGCTATTCCGTGCTGTCGCGGCTGGTTGGCACCGCGCCGACCAGCTCGGTTGCGGTGTTCTGCCTGCTGACCGCGCTGGCCTCCTGGGGGCTGCATTTTGCGCTTGAGGACACGATCTGGCCGCAGGCCGTGCTGGGCTGGGTCTCGGTGCTACTCTTGGGGTTGGGGCCTGTGGGGCTGGCATTCTATGTCTGGGACATCGGGGTCAAACAGGGGGATATTCAGCTCTTGGGGACCAGTTCTTATGCGGCGCCGCTGCTCTCAACCCTGATACTGGTGCTCGCCGGAGTGGCTGATGCAAGCTGGAGCCTGGCCCTGGCCGCAGTCCTGATCACCGTGGGCGCTGTGGTTGCCGCCAAAACTGTCTGAATCGTCAAGGCAGCGTGATGATTGGCCTCCATGATCGCTCTCAGGCACGGGTACCAAACTAAAAGGGCCGCCACGACTGGCAGCCCAAAATTTCAACTATCGTCCCATTTACCACTGTCTGCCCTGATGGCAACGCGCGGCACTTGGGCTTATGCGGATTCAGTTTCGTAGCTCAGCCGCTTGATTTCTTCTTTGAGTTTCAGCTTCTGCTTCTTAAGCCCGGCAATCACCAAGCCATCGATACTGGGGGATCGTTGGGCCGTCTCTACTTCCATACTAAGGTGGTCATGCTTCTTTTTCAGTTCGGTCAGATGCGAGCTGAGGCTCATGGCGTTCCTCCTTTAAAGCGAGATATGCGACCCCGAAACGACGGGGTCAAAGTGAGTGGAGCACAAGTTTTACCATCTGTCACGCTGCAGACGCATATTTTTGTCATGAAATTGTCATATCGGCCAAAGCCCGCCAAAAGCTATATTTCTATAGGCAAAAACACCAATAAATGCTGTCATTTTTACAGGCATCGATTGCAAAGTGGGTGCTCGATACTTACTTTGGCGCGGGCCAGATCAGCGGCGCACCCTCGCGCAGGATGGCTCGCACTTCGGGGCGATAGCTCTCTGCGTCGGCCGTGTGATGCAGACCCTCATGCAGGATCAACGGCGCGTGCAGCCGAAAATCAGCCCGCCCGCCCTTGCGCGCGCGCAGCAAAACCAGCTCGGCCGGGCGGCCCTGCCGCGGTGCCAGCGGCAAAATTTCAAGCGAGCCAAGGCAGGCCTGACAAGCGCTGAGCATTTCCGGCAGACGATCTGCCCGCTGGATCATGTGCAGGTATCCCTTGTAGACCAATCGCCGCGCCGCAGTTTCAATCCAGACCGACAGCGGGGTGTCGCCCCCCAGGGCGATCTGCCGCCCCGCATCCAGCGCCGGACTATGGGCGCCTGTGCGGTAGTAGGGCGGGTTGGCCAGCACATGATCAAACTGGCGCTGGCGCAGCTCTTTCGGCAGGTTCGCCAGATTGGCCTCGACCACCTCCAGCACCTGGCCATTCTGGCGGCCATTGCGCCGCGCAAGATTGGCGTAATCGGGCTGTAGCTCTACCCCGGTCAACCCCAGGCCGGAGACCCGCGCGCCAAGGCACAACAGGGCCTGACCGCCACCACAGCCCAGCTCGAGCACCTGCTCGCCCTCACGCGCAGGCAGGGCCGCCGCCAAAAGCACGGGGTCCACCCCGGCGCGGTAGCCCCCTCGCGGCTGCCACAGCTTGACCCGACCACCAAGGAAATCATCCAGCGACAACGCCTCATCAGCAAAACTAAGCCCTGCCACAGGCCCGGCTTTGCCCGTGCCACTCATGTCGCCTGGCCAAGCGGGATATCATTGTCCCGCATCGCACGCAGCGCCAGGTCGTAGTCCCCTTCCCGTACCATCAGACGGCGCGGGAAAATTCCAATGCCACCTTCAAGGATGCTCATATTTACGTCCATCTGAAAGCAGTCTATATCCTCACCCTCAAGAAGGGCGGATGCAAAGGCCAGGACAGTCGGATCGGTGCTGCGCAAAAGTTCTTTCATGGGGATGGATCTAAGGGCAAGGCACAGGCCTTGTCGAGCCTGAAAGCCGGGGAAGCAATGAACCAAATCACAACGCAAAAACCACATGACTTGCTTGCCGCGACCCTGAGTTCAGAAATGGACGCGGTCAACACATTGATCCAGACCAGAATGGCGTCAAAACACGCCCCCCGGATCCCCGAGGTGACCGCCCATCTGGTCGAGGCCGGCGGCAAGCGCCTGCGGCCGATGCTGACCCTCGCGGCCGCGCGGCTCTGTGGCTATGAGGGGGCGCATCATGTCAAACTGGCAGCCACCGTCGAATTCATCCACACAGCGACCCTGCTGCATGATGATGTGGTTGACGAAAGCGGCCAGCGCCGTGGCCGCCCTACCGCCAATCTGTTGTGGGATAACAAAAGCTCGGTTCTGGTTGGCGATTACCTGTTTTCGCGTAGCTTCCAGCTGATGGTGGAAACCGGCTCGCTGCGGGTCCTGGACATACTTGCCAATGCCTCTGCCACCATCGCCGAGGGCGAAGTCCTGCAAATGACCGCCGCCTCGAATCTCTCTACCGATGAAGCGGTCTATCTGCAGGTGGTGCGGGGCAAGACCGCCGCGCTTTTTTCCGCCGCAACCGAGGTCGGCGGCGTGATCGCCGAGGCCCCTGCCGATCAGATCAAGGCGCTCTATGACTATGGCGATGCCCTGGGCATTGCCTTTCAAATTGCCGATGACCTGCTGGATTATCAAGGCGACAGCAATACAACCGGCAAGAATGTCGGCGACGATTTTCGCGAACGCAAACTGACCCTGCCGGTGATCAAGGCGGTGGCCCAGGCCACAGAGGAAGAGCGCCGGTTCTGGCAGCGCACCATCGAAAAGGGTCAGCAGGCCGAGGGCGATCTGGAACAGGCCCTTGCCTTGATGGCAAAATACGGCACCCTAGAGGCCACCCGTCAGGATGCGCTGCATTGGGCGGAAACCGCCACAAAGGCCCTGACCGCGCTGCCGGATCATCCCATTCGCAAAATGCTGCATGATCTGGCCGATTATGTCGTGTCACGCCTGAACTAGCCTGGTCGCGTCAGGTCAGGCTGACAGCCCGGATCCACCAGTCGGGGTGCTCGGTGCCGATCTGATAGGCGGCCTTATGGGCCGCCTTTTTGCTGGCATAAAGCGCAAAGCAGGTGGCACCGGACCCGGACATGCGGGCAAGCAGTGCGCCAGAGCTGGCGCCCAGATCCCCCAGCACCCGATCAATTTCAGGGGCAACGCGCCGGGCCGCTGGCTCCAGATCGTTGCGCTGTTCTGCCAGCCAGGCAGCGCAGTCCGATGGGCTGGAAAAGGTGGGGATCGTCGCTGGCATTGGCGGATTGTCGCGGCTTTGCAGTCCCGAAAACACCGCCCCTGTCGGAACATGGCAGCCGGGGTTGACCAAAAGCGCCTGCAGCTCTGGCAGATCAACCTTGGTGATCTCCTCGCCAATGCCACGCATACGGGCGGCCCGTGCAAGGCCGCAGACTGGCACATCCGCCCCCAGTGACAGCGCCAAGCCAGGCGGGATCAGCCGCCCCTGCGCCGCCAATGCCCGCAGCAGGGCGGCTGCATCGCAGGACCCGCCGCCGATGCCTGCCCCATGCGGCAGCTCTTTTTTCAGGTGAATATGCCCCTGCCAGCCCATACCAAGCGCGGCCTGCCAGACAAGATTACGCTGATCATTCGGCACGCCTTCGGCAAAGGGACCAGACAGGCTAAGTGCCATCTGCGCGGCCGGTTCCAGTTGCAGATGGTCACCCAGATCGGCAAAGACCACCAGAGAATCCAGCAGATGATAACCATCGGCGCGCTGGCCAGTAACATGCAGGGTCAGGTTGATCTTTGCCGGGGCAAAGATATCAGCCTTCATTGGCGACCTGCAAAGGGGCTGCACCTTCTTGCTCAAGCACTTGATCCAGACCGATTTCCAACTTGCTGCGGATCCGGTCGGGGTCAGCCTCGCCATCCCCCTTGCCACTGCGAATGAAGGAGAGGGCGCGCTTCCACTGGAATTCGGCTTCGCGCTGGCGGCCCACAGCCCAGTAGACATCGCCCAGGTGATCATTGACCACTGGATCCACCGGCATCAGCTCGACCGCGCGTTCCATATGCGCAACGGCCTCTTCATACCGGCCAAGCCGATAGAACACCCAGCCCAGGCTGTCGACGATATAGCCCGAATCCGGGCGCGCCGCGACGGCCTGTTCGATCATGCCCAGGGCTTCCTCCAGCTTGTCATCTTTTTCGATCAACGAATAGCCAAGGTAGTTCAGCACCTGCGGGCTATCGGGGCGCAGCGCGAGCGACGCGCGGAAATCGGCCTCGGCCTTGGGCCATTGCTTTAGCCGTTCGTGGGCAATGCCACGCGCGTAATACAGGAACCAGCGACTGCCGGCATCCTCGGCCAGATAGGACAGGGCAGTGTCATAGGCCGCGACAGCGCCGATATAGTCCTCTTGCTGCCGCAGCAAATCGCCCAGGCTGATCGAGATCTGCGGCAGGGTGGGGAAATCCTGCACCAGCTGTTCCAGCACCTCGGCGGCGGCATCCGGTTTGGCGGCCCGGCGCATTGCCTCGGCGCGACCCATTTCAGCGGCGTAGTATTCGGGATGGGTGTTTGGCACCTGTTTGTAGGTGGCAATCGACAGCTCATAGCGGCCCAGCTGATCCAGCAAATCAGCACTGAGCAGGATCGCATCAATATGCTGCGGGCTAAGCGCTGCCGCCACACGGGCATACATCAGGACAAAATCGCTGGCGGCTTCACCGCTCATCACGGCGGCCAGGGTAAAGAACACCTCGGCGATGCCATCACGGGCGGTACTGGCAATCGAAAAACCCAGCGCTTCGCCAGCGGCAAGCCGGGCGCGAATGTCATCCAGGGCCGGGTCCGTGGCACTGCCAAAGCTGGCCTCCAGCGTGGCCAGCGCCTGTTCGTTTTCACCCAGCTGAGACAGGATTTCGATCCGGGCCAGCGCCGCGCGGCGCGACAGCCGCGCCAGCTGGCCGTCATTGGCTGCAAACAGCGCCTCTGCGCCGTCGTAATTGCCAGCCGAAGCCAGTGCCAGTGCCTTGTGGTAAAGGGCAAATGGGCGCAGGGCCTCTTCCTCGGCGATGCGATCAAACACCGCCAGCGCCTTATCAACAGAGCCAACCCCCATATGCGCCCAGGCTTCGACCAGCCCATCCACCAGCGGGTGGATTTGTCGGCCCTCGTCGTCGCTTTCCAGTATGGTCTGGAAATCCTCAGCCAGGGCAAAGCCGCCAACCATGACTATATTGGCCGCCTGGCTGCTCGCGCCACTTTGCCAAAGCCGCTCGGCCACCGGGATTGCCTGTTTCATCTGGCCCTGGGCCAGATGGGCAAAGACCACGTTTTCCATCAGCAGCGGATTGGACGGATCCCGTACCAATGCACGGGTATAATAGTCTGCTGCCGCGGAAAAATCGCTTTCATAGGTGGCCGCCCGGCCCGCCAGATAGGACCCGGCCAGCCCCTCGGCCACTGCGGGTTGCGTCGCCAGCGCCCCTGTGGCGGCCAATGCGGCCAGGGAAACGAAGGGGCGGAAACAGAACGTTGGGGTCAATACAGGCAGGTTGCGAAGAAATGATACCGGCACCTGGGGGCCTCCTATGCGTGTGCGCGTCGCTTGGAGAGAAAGCGTAGTGCGGCAGACCCTGACACGCAATGGGGCGACCCGAAGGCCGCCCCAATTTTGCGTGATTTCCGCCGTTTTGCCGCACTACAGGCTATTCGTCGCTGATTTGGCGCACAGAGGCACCCATCGCGGCCCTGTGGCGTTACATATTAGGATAGTTCGGGCCATCGCCGCCCTGGGGTGTGGTCCAGGTGATGTTCTGGCTTGGGTCTTTGATATCGCAGGTCTTGCAGTGCACGCAGTTCTGGAAGTTGACCACAAACTCCGGCTTGCCATCCTTTTCGACCACCTCGTAAACGCCCGCCGGACAGTAGCGCTGTGCCGGCTCGTTGAATTTTGGCAGGTTGGTCGAGATCGGCAGGCTTGGATCTGCCAGATGCAGATGGCAGGGCTGGCTTTCTTCGTGATTGGTTGCGGCAAAGGACACATTGGTCAGCCGGTCAAACGACAGCACACCATCGGGCTTGGGGTAGGCAATCTCTTTGTGCTTAGAGGCTTCCTCGGTTGCTTCGGCATCGTTTTTGCCATGCTTGAGCGTACCAAAAAGCGACAGGCCCAGGATGTTGTTGGTCCACATGTCCAGACCACCCAGCATCAGCGAGGCCATCAGCCCCCATTTGGACCACATCGGCTTGACGTTGCGCACCATCTTGAGATCCTTGCCGATGGCGCCATCGCGCACGGCGGTCTCGTAGTCGGGCAGCTCATCACCGGAACGATCGGCCTTGATCGCCGCGTAGGCGGCCTCGGCTGCGGCTTTGCCTGACAGCATGGCGTTGTGGTTGCCCTTGATGCGCGGCACGTTGACCATGCCGGCAGAACAACCCAGCAGCGCCACGCCAGGCGCAACCAGCTTGGGCATCGACTGATAGCCGCCTTCAGTGATCGCACGCGCACCATAGGCGACGCGCTTACCGCCCTTCAGCAGATCCGCAACCATGGGGTGATGCTTGAAGCGCTGGAATTCCATGTAGGGGTACAGATGTGGGTTCTTGTAGTTCAGGTGCACCACAAAACCGACGTAAACTTGGTTGTTGTCCAGGTGATAGATGAAAGAGCCACCACCAGCATTGGAGTTCAGCGGCCAGCCCATGGTGTGGGTGACGGTGCCTTCCTTGTGCTTGGCGGGATCAATTTCCCAGATCTCTTTCATGCCAACGCCGTATTTCTGCACGTCCTTGCCCGCGCCAAGATCATATTTGGCAATGACCTCTTTCGATAGCGACCCGCGCACACCTTCGCCAAGGAAGACATATTTGCCATGCAGTTCCATGCCTGGCTCGGTGTTGGGACCGTAAGAGCCATCCTGTTCCAGACCAAAGACCCCTGCAACCACGCCTTTGACTTCGCCCTTGTCACCGTAGACCAGCTCGGAACAGGACATGCCGGGGAAGATTTCAACGCCCAGCTCTTCGGCCTGCTCGGCCATCCAGCGGCAGACATTGCCCATCGAGACAATATAATTGCCGTGGTTGTTCATAAGCGGCGGCATCGGGAAGTTGGGCACGCGGATTTGGCCTGCTTCACCCAGCATGTAGAAGTTGTCTTCTTTTACCGGCACGTTCAGCGGCGCGCCTTTTTCTTTCCAGTCCGGGATCAGCGCATCCAGACCGCAGGGGTCCAGCACTGCACCAGACAGGATATGCGCCCCCACTTCAGAGCCCTTTTCCAGCACCACGACCTCTAGGTCGCTGTCCAGCTGTTTCAGGCGGATCGCGGCTGAAAGACCAGCGGGGCCAGCCCCTACGATCACCACGTCATATTCCATTGTTTCGCGTTCGATCTCGGCCATAGAGGTGCTCCTTGGCTATTGTATTCGCTACCGGTCCCATCGCTGGGGGCGAGCTGGGCGTAATTTTCTTTCGCGGTTGCTTAGCGTTTGGCAACATACCAGGTCAATCCAAACTCTGCGTTAGTTGCATCAGATCCGCGCTTTGCCGCAGGGGCAAAGGCATTTTCCGCCGCTCAGGCCCCTTTTTCCGGCGTCGCGCGCGGCTCTGGGCTGTCCCCCATCAAATATCGCGGCCCCTTTCCCTTGTAGGCGGCCTGATCCTGCGGATTGTAAAGCGCACATTTGGGTAAAGACAGGCAGCCGCACCCAATGCAGCCATCCAGATTGTCGCGCAGCTTTTGCAGCGTGTCGATTCGTGCATCCAGATGGGCCCGAAACCCGGTTGAAATACGCGCCCAATCCTGTGGCGTCGGGGTGCGCCCGCCCGGTAGGTCCTTTAGCAGCCCGCCGATTTCCGGCAGCGAAAACCCAAACTTCTGGGCAATCATGATGAAACTTAGACGGCGAATATCGGCGCGATGAAACCGCCGCTGACCTCCGGCATTGCGCCAGGGTTCCAACAGGCCCTGCGCCTCGTAGTAGCGAATCGCTGAAACCGCCAGGCCGGTGCGTTCGGACAGATAGCCAATGGCCACCCCTGCTGATTTTGCCATTTCTCGGAGACCTCTCATGTTCTGAAATAGTGCTTGAGCTAAAGTTAGGTTTAGGAATTACCGTAAGGCGACTCAGGTCAAAACGCTACTGAATTTAAGGAGAAAGCCGATGAGCGCCGTTTTGGAACATGCCAATATTACCGTCACCGATCCCAAGACCACGGCCCAATGGATGCAAGCAGTCTTTGGCTGGCACATCCGCTGGTCTGGGGCGGCCAAGGAGGATGGCTTTACCATCCATATAGGCGGCGATGACAGCTATCTCGCGCTCTATACCCCGGCGACGCAGCCCAGCGCCGGGCCACGCAGCTATGGTATGCGCGGCGGGCTGAATCACTTGGCGGTAACAGTCAGCGACCTGGACGCCACCGAAAAGGCGGTGATCGCCGCCGGTTTCACCCCACAGAACCATGCCGACTACGAGCCGGGGCGGCGGTTCTACTTTCGCGATCAGGACGAAATTGAATACGAAGTGGTGCAATACGATGATTGATCTCTTGTGGCAGGCCCAACTGCCCCGCCTGCCAGATCACGGCATCTTTCCGCGCAGTCCAGGCCCAAAAACCGCAAAATCGACCGATTGAGCAGATTTGCCTGTGGACAGCCCATTGCCACCTCTTGAAATCTGCGCCCGGATTAGGTCAGGTAACTGCTAACACCAAGCTCGGCCCCGCTGCACTCTGTGGCGGGGCTCTGCCTTTGGTAAAAGCAACAACAGCTAGTGCGCTAGCCTAAATGACCTGGACCCAAGATATGGAAAAGATCCCAATGACCTCTGCGGGTCACACCGCACTCGAAGCTGAACTCAAGAACCTGAAATCGGTCGAGCGACCCAATATCATCAAGGCAATCGCAGAAGCCCGCGAACTGGGCGACCTTTCGGAAAACGCCGAATACCATTCGGCGCGCGAAAAGCAGTCCTTCATCGAAGGTCGCGTCAAAGAGCTTGAGGGCATCCTCAGCCTTGCCGATGTCATTGATCCGGCCAAGCTTTCCGGCTCTGTCAAGTTTGGCGCCAAGGTAACCCTGGTCGATGAAGACACCGACGAAGAAAAAACCTGGCAGATCGTCGGCGAACATGAGGCCAACGTGGAGGCAGGTTTGCTGAACATCAAATCCCCCATTGCCCGCGCCTTGATAGGCAAAGACGAAGGCGACAGCGTCGAGGTCCGCACACCGGGCGGCGTACGCGGGTACGAAATTCTGGCCATTGCCTACGGCTGACACGTCAACTGACTGATACACGCGCTGGCAGCCCGCACCTAGTGTCTTGCCAGCGCCCGCAAAACCACTAGCCTTGTTTCTGCAAACCCTGATTTCAACTGACCCAACCTCCGCATTGCGAGCTCGCACATGACTGCCCAGGATGCCTCAAAACGCCCCTCTCCCTTTGCCGGGCACGGCGCTGACACTGGCCTTTCAGGTCCAAACTCTGCGGGCAAGGGGCTACCGGGATCGCTGCTATCAGGCAACGACCAGGACAGCAGCGGCCTGGGCGGCGCCGAAGTGGTGGCGATTCTGCTGGCGGTGTTCTGGCTCTTGCTGGTGCTTGCGCTTTACCTGCTGGCACCTGCGGACCAGGGCCTGGCCCACTGGACGCCAACCCTGTTGACAGCGCTGGCAGTGGCCCTGCCACTGGTGCTGATCTGGGTCACCGCCTCTGGTCTGCGCTCGGCCCGGCAGATGCGCAGCGAATGCCAGCGCCTGCAGGCCGCCATCGACGGCCTGCGCCACAGCTATCTCAGCCATGCACAGCTGTCGGATGCCACCGACAACCCGACCGTCAACCAAAAACTGGCAGAAATCGCCGAAACCGCGCGCAAGACGGAAACCGCGCTGGCCACCTTCCAAAGCAGCCGCACTGCCGCTGCACGCCCCGCCGTCCCGCCAGAGGCCACGCGTCTCGCCACCGAGGATCAGGGCAGTCTGGCACTTGGCACCTCGGCCGAAGACATGGCCCTGCCGCTGCCGACAGGGCAATTCATCCGGGCCCTGAATTTCCCCGAAACCGCCGAGGACCAGGAGGGCTTTGCCGCCCTGCGCGCCGCGCTCAAGGATCGCAAGGCCGCCCAGGTGGTGCAGGCGGCGCAGGATGTGCTGACCCTGCTCAGCCAGGATGGCATCTATATGGATGACCTGCGCCCCGACATGGCCCGCCCCGAAATCTGGCGGCAGTTTGCCCAGGGCACCCGAGGCCGCGCCGTGGCCGCACTTGGTGGGGTGCGCGACCGGACCTCTTTGGCGCTGACCTCGGCGCGGATGAAACAGGATCCGATCTTCCGCGATGCGGCGCATCACTTCCTGCGCCGGTTTGATCGCATGTTCGCCGAGTTTGAAGCCCGCGCCAGCGATAGCGAAATCACCTCGCTTGGCGATACCCGCACCGCCCGCGCCTTTATGCTGGTGGGCCGGGTTGCAGGCACCTTCGACTAAAACCTATCGCGTGTTTTAGATGCTCAAGACCTGCCCCACTTTTACGCAACATGCTCTCAGGGCAGCGGCGCATGGGGCGCATGGGGCGCATGGTACACCTCAATGCGCCCCAAGCAGGACCAGGCTCAAAGCATGAAACTGCCATAGGGGATAAAGCGCACGCGGTCACCCGGCTGGATATCGGCAGCGGCGTCGCCCAGCTCGACCAGCCCCTCGGCCCAGCTCAGCCCTGAAATCCGGCCCGAACCTTCGGATTTGAACACCTCGACCCGCCCGTCGCGCACGCGGGCGCGCAGGTATTCGCGCCGTCCCGGCTTTTTGCGCTTGGCGAAACCGGCAGGCAGATCAAATCCCTGCGGACTGTGCCAGCCGCTGCCCGCCATCAGGCCAATCGCCGGGCGGGCAAAAATCAGGGTGCAAACCAGCGCCGCCACCGGGTTTCCCGGCAGGCCAAAGACCGGGACCCCATCCCACATGGCCAGCGCCAGCGGGCGGCCCGGTTTCAGCGCGATGCGCCATTCCTGCAGCGCGCCGCTTTCGCGCAGCAGCGCCGAAACATGATCTTCATCGCCCGCCGAGGCACCGCCGCTGGTCAGAATGACATCCACCTCGGCGCGGGCGCTGTCAAACCGGGCGCGCAGGGCGTCGCGGTCATCGGGCACCCGCCCCAGATCCACCGGCCTCGCCCCCATCTGGCCCAGCAGGGCCAGCAACATGGGACGATTGGCATCATAGATCTGCCCCGGTGCGGCCGCGTCCCCCGCCTCGCGCAGTTCATCCCCGGTCGACAGCACCCCAACGCGCAGTGGCAGATAGACCACAAGATCCGAGAGACCGGCCGCAGCGGCCAGGGCCAGATCCGCCGGGGTGACCACCCGGCCCGCTGGCAGGATCACATCACCTGCCGCCACATCTTCGCCCGCCTTGCGGGTATTAGCCCCAAGTTTCAGCGGGCCGCGAAAGGCGATTTCACCCGCCCCAAGGGTCACGTCTTCCTCCAGAATGACCGTCTCCACCCCCGCAGGCAGGGCCGCGCCGGTCAGGATGCGGATCGCCTGCCCCGCAGGTACTGCGCCGCGATAGGCCAGCCCGGCAGCCGCCCGCCCAGGTACCAGCGGCATCACATGGGCCCCTTCAGGCACCGCACCGGCAAAACCATAGCCATCAACCGCCGTATTGGGCTGCGGCGGGTTGGCACGCTGCGCGATCACATCCGCAGCAAGCACCCGCCCGACCGCGGCAGAGAGCGGCACGGCCTCTTGTCCGACCACCGCCCGCAGCCGCGCCCGCAAGAGCGATAGCGCCTCGTCGACCGGCGTCCAGTCGACCCCGGCGGGCAGGGAAAAACAATCATTGCGCAGCGGCGGTGGTTTCAGGGTCATCAGGTGGCTCGCAGTCTATCGGCATTGCTATGGGCCGGGCTATAGGGGTGGGTATGGGCGGGCAAAACTCAGAGCGCCAGATCTGCGGCGATGAAATCCGCAATACCGCTGGTGTCATCCAGATTGAACACCACCCGGTCGCTTTCCAGCGGCACATCGCTGGCCAAGGCCCGGATCGTGCCATCCCCCGGCGCAATCAAGGGCTGCCCCGCCGCCGCACGGTGGGCTTCGATCTTGGGATGAGGCGCGCGTTTGTAGCCCTCGACCAACACCAGATCAACCGGCGATATCCGCGCCAGAAGCTCTTGCAGCGTCGGCTCCTTTGCCCCGCGCAATTCCTGCATCACGGCAACCCGGTGGGCCGAGGCCAGCACCACCTCCGAGGCGCCGGCCATGCGGTGCCGGTGGCTGTCGGTGCCGGGCTGGTCGACATCGGTGCTGTGATGCGCGTGTTTGATGGTGGAGACCTTGAGACCGCGATCGGTGAACTCGCTCACCAGCCGTTCCATCAGCCCGGTCTTGCCGCAGTTCTTCCAACCGGTAACACCGTAGAGTTTCATTGCAGCAGCTCCTCGGCCCGGGTCAGATCCGCAGGCGTGTTTACGTTGAAAAAGGGATCAAAGGGGTCCGCGTCAAACAGCGCTTCACGTCCCTGATGCTGGTCCGTCCAGATCACCACCTTGCGCAGCCCATCCTGCAGCGCCGCGCGCAGATCATCGCGCAGGGCAACCGGCCAGAGGCCAAAGGTCGGGTGGCGGTTCACCTTGCTGCGGCCGCCCGATTTCAACTCTTCCCCGGTGCGCGGCGTTGTCGCCAGCACCAGCGGATGTGTCTGGCCCTGCGAGGCTGCAAGCAGCCGTGCCACCAGATCTGTCGGAAAAAACGGCGTATCGGCAGCGGCGGTGACGATGGCTTCTGCCCCCTGCCCGGCGGCCCAGTCAAGCCCGGCTAGCACCCCCGCAAGAGGGCCGGCAAAGCCTTCGATACTGTCGGCCACCACGGGCAGACCCAAATCAGCAAAGCGCACCGCATCGCCATTGGCGTTCAGAGCCATCCCAGCGACCTGCGGTGCCAGCCGATCGCGCACCCGCGCCAGCAGGCTTTGGCCGCCGATCTGCAACAGCCCCTTGTCGCCGCCGCCCATCCGGGTGGCAAGCCCGCCTGCGAGGATCACGCCCAGGGGTTTGGTCATCATCAATTCTCCGACCCGTTAGAAAGTTTTACCATCAGCAACTCTTGGCTCTGGACCAAAGGTCCCCCACTAGCCACCCAGCATAGCGCGTCACCCCCATGGGTGGGCGCTGTGCTGGCGCGCGCGGACTGCCCATTCCTTCGTGCCTCATTCCGCGCTTTTCCGGCGATGTTTCTTTGCCTCAACCGGCGCATCGCGCGGATCCATGTCGCGCTCCAACCGTTCGTCGCCGGACAGACAGGTGAACCGCTGGCCCCGCATACGGCCAATCAGGGTCAGCCCCACCTGCTGGGCGATCTCGACGCCCCAGGCGGTAAAGCCCGAGCGCGAGGCCAGCACCGGGATACCCATCATCGCGGTCTTAATCACCATTTCGGATGTCATCCGACCGGTGGTATACATGATCTTGTCTGCCGCTTCGACGCCTTCGGACAGCATCCAACCGGCGATCTTGTCCACCGCGTTATGGCGGCCCACATCCTCCATATAGACCAGCGGACGATCCTGCTGGCACAGCACGGTGCCATGGATCGCCCCGGCCTCCAGGTACAATGACGGCGTGCGGTTGATCTTATGCGCCAGCGCATAAAGCCAGGAGGATTTCACCGGGGTATCGGGCAATTGCACGCCCTCCAGCCCCTCCATCATATCGCCAAAGACGGTGCCCACCGCGCAGCCCGACGTGCGGGTCTTTTTCTGCAGCTTTTCCTCATAGCTGGTCTCGGATGCGGTGCGCACCACCACGGTCTCCAGCTCTTCGTCATAATCGACGCGCAGGATGTCTTCGTCCGGCGACAGCATCCCCTGATTGCGCAGAAAGCCAAGCGCCAGATATTCCGGGTAGTCGCCAATGGTCATGGCGGTGACAATTTCCTGCCGATTCAGATAGATGGTCAGCGGTCGTTCTTCGACCACCGACAGCGCGACAGGTTCTCCGTGTTCATTGCGGCCAGTGACCGCGCGGGTCAGGCCTGCCGCGCCGGGATCAGGCGCGATCAGATAGTCTGCCAAAACCTCAGCCAGGTCAGAAGTATTTCCCAATTGCAGAGCCTCGCAAAGCTGCCTACCAAGTTCACATTGAACTTAGGATGGGCGCATGGCTTTCACCACCACGAAATCGGCTTTTTGGAAAGGCATGCGGGACAGCGCGCCCTTTCTTCTGGTCTCGGGTCCTTTTGGCCTGCTGTTTGGGGTTCTCGCCGGGGAGGCGGGACTAAATGTCGCTGACGCCCTGGCCTTTTCACTGGCGGTTTTTGCTGGGTCTGCCCAGTTCACCGCGCTGCAACTGCTGCAAGAGAACACGCCGATAATGATCGTGCTGATCTCGGCCTTGGCGGTCAACCTGCGGGTGGCGATGTATTCTGCCTCGCTCACGCCCTATCTGGGCGATGCGCCCCTTTGGCAGCGGGCCTGCGCCGCCTATCTGGTGGTGGATCAGTCCTATGCGCTCTCGGTGGTGAAATTCGAAACCGAACCCGAAATGACCGTGCCCCAGCGCATGGCCTATTTCTTTGGCACCAATGGATTAGTGGCACCGGGGTGGATGATTGCCACCCTGACTGGGGCGCTGGTGGGGGCCCAGATCCCCGCAAGCTGGGGGTTGGATTTTGTCCTGCCGCTGGCCTTTCTGGCGATGATTGGCCCGATGCTGCGCACCCCGGCGCATCTGGTGGCCTGCTTTACCGCCATCACGGTCTCGCTGCCGGCCACCTTGATGCCCTATAACCTGGGGCTGATTGTCGCCGGGCTGGCAGGCATGATGGCAGGCGCCCAGGCCGAGCTGTGGTTTGAACGCAGGCTGGCAGGCCAGGCTGACCCCCAGCAGGCCAACAAACAGGAGACCCCGTCATGAATGGATTCACCCCGGGCGAGCTGTGGTTTGTCATCATCGGGCTGGCCCTTGGCAGCTTTGGCCTGCGCTTTGCCTTTATCGGCTTCATGGGCGGGCGGCCCATGCCGGAGTGGCTGATGCGGCATCTGCGCTATACGGCGGTGGCGATCATTCCCGCCCTTGTGGCGCCCCTTGTGGTCTGGCCCTCAACCACCGGCGGTGCGCCAAGCCTGCCGCATCTGGCGGTGGCAGCGCTGACCTTTGTTGTGGGCTATCTGACCCGCAATGTGCTCTGGGCTCTGCTGAGCGGCGTCAGTGGCTTTTTGCTGCTGTTCTATCTGGCGGCCTAGGACGGCACAAGAAACGGCTGAACGGGTTACCGTTCAGCCGCTCTCGATCTTCACAATGGTCCGCAGATACCTGATGCAGATTACTGGCTCAGGGTCACGTTCCCTTCGGCCAGGGCCTTTTGCAGGTCCGGATCGTCATCTTCGTAGTATTTTGTGGTGACAACACCGGGCATGGCCGCAAACTGTTCAGACAGTTTCACCGGATAGAAGGTCACCTTCATATCCTCGAACCCGGGCAGCTGGCGCAGAATGGACGCGGTGGAATTGGCGCAATAGGCCCCCGCAACCCGGCCATTGCTGACCGCCAGTTCATAGGCCCGCTGCGCCTGGGCTGGTGTAACTTCCAGCCGCTGCATCACCACATGGTGGGTGCTGCGCGCATGGGCACCGCGATAGGCCAGAACCACAGGTGGCGTGATGCCAAACAGGACATCATTTCGTTCCGGCACCACATCGGCATAAAAGGATCCGGCGGGATCAAAGATCACCCGCTCGGAGGCATTGATCATCAGTGATGTATGCCCCCCGGCCCCGGTGCGGTTGTTCACCATGGTGAACAACGTCAGCGCCGGCGGGCCGTTATGCACATAGCTGGCCGCCGCCAGGGTTGCCGCATCGGCATTGGGTTTCTTTTGCTCCGAACAGCCCGCAACGGCAACGCAGCCCACCAAAAGGGCCGCCCGCAGCGCAACACGGCCCGGTGCCCGGTGCCACAGCACAGAAGCTGATGTCATCTGCAATAATCAGGTCGCAAAGACAGCAAGGAACAGCGCCAGCAGCACCAGAAAGATGCCAAAGCGCGTGGTGAATGTAATGAAGCCTTGGTAGGTCTGCTCTTGTACTTTGCAGTCCATGGTGCCGTGTTTGTGTTCAGCCATGACAGATCTTCCTATTCGTCTATGTTTTCTGCTGGATACTGGATTTCAAATCGCCTGTCACCACGTCATTGGCGCGCAGGGGCGTGAAAACCCTGGCCTGCGGCCTGCAGGGCGCGGCTTTTGACCGCCAGCCGCCTCTTGGGACGGCCCTATCCAGACCACCGCGCTCGAATCGTCCCCTTGGCAACACCGCAGGCAACACCAAAGCGCGGGCGGTCTTTTGATCAGACAGGTGCCGCCGGATCGGTCGCCACGGGCAGCTCTGCGACAGCAGGCTCTGCGTCCAGGTCGCTGGCCAGACGAAAGCCGATGCGATTGGCCGGCACTTCCTTGCGCGGCTTTGGCAGCGCCCGCAGCATCACGTTCATCTGGCTGACATGTTGCACCAGCTGGGTCTTGGCGCCGCTGGCTTCGCTGCCATAGAAGGTGATGATATCGGGGTCATAATAGCCCATACCTTCGATGCGCAGCACCCCGGCGTCGCCACCGACAAAGCCCATGGCAATCTCATGCTCGGCATCCAGCTGTTTCTCAAAGTTCTGGATATAGAGGATCAGCCGTTCATAGGCCCAGCGTGCCTCGCTTTTGGCGGCGTCCTTTTGCTGCAGCTTTTCTGGCACCGCGCCCAATCCCTGGCAGGCCTCTGGGTCGGTATGGACCTCGTGCACGCAGGGCAGCACCGCCGCCTCGACCGCCTCGGCGCTGGTTGAAATCTTGTTGTCCATGGCGCGTTACTCCCCTTATCCGGGGTTGCCCCCGATTTATTCCTTGCTCTGGTACAGCCAGGCACCATCGTCCCGTTTAACACGGCTGACGCGCCCGGTGTGATACAGATGATTGACATGGGCCACCGCCTCGACCAGTGCAAGCCCATACTCGCCTTCGCCAATCTTACGCTTGAACAGCGGTGCAAAACAATCGGCTGCCGTCTTGGGGCTGTCCAGGTAGTCAACCAGACGATCCAGCCCGCCGTGATGGTTGTCGATCAACTGTCGCATCCGCAGCGGCAACCGGGTAAAAGGCAGCTTGTGCCCGCCCAGCGCCAGATGATCGGCCCGCGCCAGCGGCGCCAGCCGCTCGCAGGCTTCCAGCCATTCGCCCAAAGGGTCGGCCATGGGTTCGGTGGCATAGACGCCGATATTGGGACTGATAGAGGCCAGAATCTGATCGCCGCTGATCACCAGATTGTCATCCCGGCTCCAGAAGGTGACATGTTCCGGCGCATGGCCATTGCCCATGTGCACATCCCAGTCACGCCCGCCCATGCGAAAGACATCGCCCTGCTGCACGCGGGTAAAGCCGAGCGGCAGGGGATAGACCATATCGGCAAAGTTAAAGGGCCGGTCGGCCACCCGTTTGTCGTAAATTTCAGGAGCCATGCCAGCGCTGCGATAATAGGCCAGGGTTTCTTCGGGCCAGGTTTCCTGCACATCCAGCGTCAACATCCGGGCAAACAGCCAGGCGGTGCGGCTTGTAACCAGCTCGGCCCCGTGTTCCGACTGGAACCAGCCGGCAAGCCCGATGTGATCCGGGTGGTGATGGGTGCCCACCACCCGGCTGATCGGCTTGCCCTTCAAGGGGCCTGCCATCAGGCTTTCCCAGATTTCGCGGCTTTGGCGGGTGTTGAACCCGGTGTCTATTACCGTCCAGCTGTCGCCCTCGTCCAGCGCATAGATATTTACATGGTCCAGCTTCATCGGCAGCGGTTGGCGCAGCCATAGAACGCCTTCGGCCACTTCGATCACCTCGCCTAGGGCGGGTGGTTCTGTCCAGGGCGTGCGCGGGCCAACTTCGGGAACACTTGCCATGATCAGCCTGCCAATTCTTCAAGGTTAAGCGCAAAGGTGCCGGCGGCGCCTTCCTGCACATGGGTCAACAGACCCAGATGCTCTGGCAGCATCCGCTTGATGTAGAAGCGGGCCAGTTTTTCCCGTGGGCCGCCCTTACCGGCAATGGCCGCTGTCAGGTGGTAATGCCCGCCCAGCACCCGCGCAAAGGCGCGCAGGTACGGCACCGCCCCGGCAAAGCGATCCTGCAGGTCATCCTGCTCCACCAGCCATTCGGTGGTTTCGCGCAGGGATTCGCAGGCCTGCCATAGCGCTTCGCCCATATTGGGGTGTGTGGCACGGGCCCCTTCGGCCTGGGCCTCGATCTCGTCGATGATCCGGTAGGCCATATCGCCGCCATCCATCATCTTGCGCGCCACCAGATCCATTGCCTGGATGCCATTGGTGCCCTCATAGATCGAGGTCACCCGCACATCCCGCAGGAACTGCGCCGCGCCGGTTTCTTCGATAAAGCCCATGCCGCCATGCACCTGAACCCCCATATCTGCAACGCGAATACCAGTATCGGTGCCAAAGGCCTTGGCAATAGGGGTAAGGAAGGCGGCCCGCGCCTTCCAGTCGGCGGCCCCGGTGGCGCTGTGCATATCGGTGGCATGGGCGCAGGCCAGCAGGATGGCGCGGGCGGCATAGGTATCGGCCTTCATCTCCATCAGCATCCGGCGCACATCAGCGTGATCCGCAATCACCCCCGAGGCAGATTTGCCTTGTTTGCGTTCCAGCGCATATTCCAGCGCCTGCTGCGTAGCGGCCTCGGCGATGCCAGCCCCCTGGCCCCCAACGCCAAGGCGCGCATTGTTCATCATGGTGAACATCGCCGCCATGCCGCCGTGTTCAGGCCCCACCAGCCAGCCCTTGGCACCGTCAAACTGCATTACGCAGGTCGGGCTACCGTGCAGACCCATCTTGTGTTCCAGGCTGACCACGCCCAGCGTATTGGCCGCCCCCAAAGAGCCATCTGCTTCCGGTAGGAATTTTGGCACCAGGAACAGCGAAATTCCCTTGGTCCCGGCCGCGCCATCGGGCAGCCGCGCCAACACCAGGTGGCAGATGTTTTCCGCAAAGTCATTATCCCCCCAGGAGATAAAGATCTTCTGGCCCGTCACCGCATAAGAGCCATCGCCATTTGGTTCCGCCCTAGAGCTGAGCGCCCCCACATCGGATCCCGCCTGCGGTTCCGTCAGGTTCATGGTGCCGGTCCATTCGCCGGAAATCAGCTTGGGCAGGTAAAGCGCCTTCAAATCATCGCTGGCGTGATGTTCCAGCGCTTCGATCTGACCCTGGCTCATCAAGGGGGCCAGTTGCAGCGACAGGCAGGCAGCGCTCATCATCTCGTTCACGGCGCTTGTCAGGGTCATCGGCAGCCCCATGCCGCCATGTTCGGGGGCCGCGCTCATGCCGATCCAGCCGCCCTCGGCGATGGCGCGAAACCCCGCGCCAAACCCCGGAGATGTCTGCACCGTTTTATCTTTCAGTACGGCTGGCTGCAGGTCGCCCCCGCGTTGCAATGGCGCCATCACCTCGTCGCACAGCTTGCCCGCCTCGCCAAGGATTGCCGAAACCACGTCTGCGCTGGCCTCGCTGAACCGCTCGGTCTGGGCGATCTGGTCAAAACCGATCACGGTGTTCAGCAGGAATTCATACTCGGATACGGGGGCACGGAAGGTCATGGGCGTCCTCTTGTCGGCCGGATACTCTCGTCGGCCTGAATTTATCGACCAAAATGGCCGTTCACGGGTAATACCGGGTGCAAGGCTTGGCATTGCCACAGCCGCCCGGTATGTCTGTTTAGCTGTTCGATTACCTAACTGCAGCCCCTTTGCAATCAACCAAAACGCCGCGTCACCAAAAATGCCAGAAAACACTGCCCCCAAAGCAACCGAAATACTGCCTGCGACAGCGGCTGGCCTGACCCGTGCTGCAGATCTGTTGCGCGCTGGTGAATTGGTCTCTTTCCCAACAGAAACAGTCTATGGGCTGGGGGCAGATGCCCGGCAGGGCAATGCGGTTGCGGCGATTTATGCCGCCAAGGGACGTCCCAGTTTCAATCCGCTGATTGCCCATGTGGCCTCGGCCAAGGCCGCAAAACGTCACGTCATCTGGAACGCCTGGGCGGAAACCCTCGCCCGCGCCTTCTGGCCGGGACCGCTGACCCTGGTGCTGCCGCTGGCGCCGGATCACGGGATCTCTGATCTGGTCACTGCCGGGCTGGATACACTGGCGGTACGTGTTCCGGCCCATCCCACCGCACAGAGGCTACTATCAGAACTGGATGGTCCGCTGGCCGCACCCTCGGCCAACCCTTCGGGACGCATCAGCCCTACCACTGCCGATCATGTCATGGCCGGTCTCTCCGGGCGGATCGCCGCCGTGGTCGCGGATGGCGCCTGCGGCGTTGGGCTGGAATCCACCATCCTGGGCCTGGCCGGTGACGCGCCCGTTCTGCTGCGCCCGGGTGGTCTGGCCGCCGAGGATATCGAGGCAGCTCTGGGCCGGCCCCTGGCCACACGCGACCTGCACGATCCCCTGACAGCGCCCGGGCAGTTGTTGTCACACTACGCGCCACAAGAGCGCGTGCGGCTGAACGCCTCAGCCCCGCGCGCGGGCGAATGCTACCTCGGTTTTGGCCGCTACAGCGGCGCCCGCGCCCACGATCTGTCGCTGTCGCCAACGGGTGACCTGGTCGAGGCCGCCGCAAATCTCTTTGGACACCTGCATCAGCTGGATACCCTGGGGCAGCCCATCGCCGTAGCCCCCATTCCGGAGACCGGGCTGGGGGCGGCCATCAATGACAGGTTGCGCCGCGCCGCGGCCCCCCGCGACTGATGACCTGACGCGGGCCCGTCTCAGGCGGTGCCCGCACTGGCCGAAAGCGTCAGCGGGTCGATCCCCAGAGACCCCAGCGCCGCGCCCCATTTCTCGCCATCCTCGGTGTCAAAAATCAGCGCATCCGTGCTCTCGGTGGTCAGCCAGCCATTGGCGATGATCTCGGCCTCCAGCTGCCCCGGCCCCCAGCCGGCATAGCCCAGCATGATCAACAGCTGCTTTGGCCCGTTGCCCTGAGCAATATCTTCCAGCACATCCAGCGTTGCGGTCATCCCATATCTGGGCGGCACCCGCAGCGATTTTATCCGCGACTCGTACTCCTGCGAGTGCAGTACAAAGCCACGCTGGGTCTCCACCGGACCGCCAAACCGGATCGCCTGGGCACCCTGTTCGGCATCGGTAACCGGAATTTCCAATTGGGTCAGAAGATTGTTCAGCTTCACATCGGGGGCCACCTTGTTGATGATCAGCCCCATCGCCCCCTCATCACTATGGGAACACAGGAAGATCACCGAATGTTCAAACCGTGGATCACCTATGCCCGGCATTGCTATCAAGAGTTTCCCGGTAAGATCCATGCTCCGCCCTTTCTTATATTCCAAAATAGCGCCACACCAGCATGCCGCCCGGGCGCGCCGGGTGCAAGGGGCAGCGGGATATCACCCCGCCGCCCGCGTTCATAGGTGACCGGATCGTGACTTGGCTTTTTGTCGCCAAAGGCCCATCTATACCGCATGACAAAACCGCATCGCCCAAGCCCATCGCCCGCCCCTGATCTGGCCCGCCCTGAACAGCCCTACCGCCGTTCCTGGGCGCAGCTTCTGGTGCCCTCCCTTGCCTTGCTGGCGCTTTTGGGTGGGGTGGGTCTGACACCGCAGCCCGCGACGGCCCAAAGCGCGCCGACAAGCGACACCACGCATCTGGTGCAGATAGAGGTGCTGGATGGAGGGCTTACAGCGGATGGCCGCTATACCGGCGCTCTGCGCCTGACCCTGCGCGAGGGCTGGAAAACCTATTGGCGCAGCCCTGGCGAGGCCGGAATCCCGCCGCGCTTTACCTGGCGTGGGTCGCGCAATATCGGCGAAATGTCGATGACCTGGCCCGCACCGCAGGTGTTTTCCACCTCTGGCTACCAGACCATCGGCTATCACGACCAGCTGGTGCTGCCGATTGAAATCACCCCAGAACATGCAGGCCGCCCCGTACGGCTGAAAGGGCGGATGGAACTGGGGATCTGCAAGGATGTCTGTGTGCCATCCGAACTCAACTTTGATCATCAGCTGGATGCCAAGGCCGGGCGCAATACCGCCATTGTTGCCGCGCTTGCCAGTCGCCCCTATTCCGCCCGCGAAGCCGGGGTTGTGGCGGCGACGTGCCAGCTAAAGCCCTCGAAATACGGGATCCAAGTTGAGGCCCGGATTACCATGCCCAGCGCTGGCGGGACAGAAGTTGCGGTGATCGAACCAGGCTCTGCGCATCTCTATTCCGGGGGTACCCAGACCCGGCGCAGCGGCAAGACCCTGATCGCCACGGCAGAGCTGATGGCGGCAAAAACCGGCACCCTGCCTGCGGTGGATCGCTCGCGCCTGCGCATCACCGTATTAGGATCAAAACATGCCGTAGATATTACAGGCTGCACCGCAGGATGACCAAGACCGCATGACCAAAACAGGCGCTCCCCCTCCGCTTGCGATGCCCGTCGCGCCGCAAATACCGATTCTGGGTGCCATTGCAGTGGTCTACCATCAGGGCCGGGTGCTGCTGATCCAGCGTAAAAACCCGCCCAATGCCGGTGCCTGGGGCTTTCCCGGTGGCCATGTAGAACTGGGCGAAACCGCACTCGCGGCTGCCCGGCGCGAACTGGCCGAAGAAACCGGCATCCATGCCCGTCCGCTGGAATATCTCACCAATATTGATGTCATGCTGCACGATGCGCAGGGGCAGGTAGAAAAGCAATATCTGCTGACGGCCGTGCTCTGCGCCTATGAAAGCGGCACGGCGCAGGCTGCGGATGATGCGCTCGACGCCCGCTGGCTCGCCGTGGACAGTATCGAACAGCAGGGCTTGGCGCTGATTGAACAGGTCGCCGCAGTTGCCCGTCTGGCCCGCGCCAGATCTCTTTAACCCCACTGGCCTTGGGCCGCGTCTGGCTGGCGCGCAGGCCCTATACTTGGCGACGCAGGCGCATCCCATAGCCCAGCGCCGCAATCAGATAGGCCAGCACTGTCAGCACCGCGATGCCGCCAAGGGCCAGCAACAGCGCAGCCCGCAGCGGATCAAACGCCGCCAGCCCCGGCAGCAGATCCCGCAGGAGTGGCAGTATTGTTCCCCGAGCCATGGTCCAGCCCAGCGTCGCCGCCAGCCAGCCCACCTGAACAAAGCCGACAGCAAGCACCAACCAGTGCAGCCCCGCCTGCCTGCCGCCACGCAACGCCCGGCGCAGCGCCGTCAGGGGGCGCACCGCATCCTGCTGAATTGCAACCAGGGCAGGCACCACCAACAGAACCAGGAACATGCCAAAGCCCAAGCCAAAGACCAGAGTGATAACCGTCGGCTTCAGGAACTGTGCCTGCTGCGAGCTTTCATACATCAAAGGCGCCAGCCCCAGCACCGTTGTCAAAGTCGTCAACATCACCGGCCGCAACCGGTCCGCCGCCCCGTCAACGATTGACGGCACCAAGCCGCGGGTTTCGGCGTATTCATCAATGGTAGTGACCAGAACGATGGAATCATTGATGATAATCCCGGTCATGCCCAGCAAGCCAATCACGGTGAACATGCTTAACGGGACATCCCAGACGTAGTGGCCCCAGATGGTGCCCACCAAGCCAAAGGGGATGATCGCCATCACCACCAGCGGCCGGGTCCAGCTGGCAAAGATCCAGGCCAGCACCAGATAGATCCCCGCCAGACACAAAATCAGCCCGGTGCCGGCATCGCTAAGAAAATCGCTTTCCTGCTCGCTCAGCCCGCTGAGGCGCCATTCCACCTGCAGACGGCTGGCGATATCGGGCAGAATTTCTTCCTCCAGTGCCTTGGTGATCTCGGCGGCACGGGTCGGGTCGTCTTCGGAAATATCACCGGTGACGCTAATCACCCGAATGCCATTTTCCCGCCGCACCGTGGAAAACCCGGTGCGCTGCGTCACCGAGACGATATCGGCCAGCGGCACATAGATTCCACTGGGGGTGCGCATCAATGTGCGTTCCAGAAAATCCGCCGACAGCTCATCGCGGGGCAGTTCGACTCGTATTTCGGCACTGCGCGGCCCTTCTGGATAGGTCGCCGCCTCGATCCCGTTCAACCGCGCCCGCAGCGCCCGGCCCAGGCTGTCGATGGTAAAGTTCAACGCCTGGCCCTGCGGCGTCAGCTCCAGCACCACCTCTTCCTTGTCATAGGCAAGGTTGTCTTCAACCGCCGAGACCTCCGGATAGCGCAGCAGGGCGGTCTTCAGATCCTGTGATGCGCGCTTGAGCACCTGCACATCAGCGCCGTAGAACTGCACATCCAACGCATCGCCCCCCGGCCCAGACCGCCAGCTACGGAAGGAGACCGTTTCCACCAGCGGGTGATGCACCACCTCTTCCTGCAACGCCGCCACATAGGCAAAGCTGGAATACTCGGGGCGCAGATCCGCGTCGATCAGTTCAATCGAGAGGCCCCCCAGAAGATCTGTATCCTTCGCCTCAACCCCCGACAGGCCGCGCCCCGCATTGCCGCCGACCTCGGCGATGACAAAATTCACCGGATCAACGCCACCGTAGCGGCTGGCAAACGCAGCGCCCGTGGCCGCCGCCGCGCGCTGCATTTCCTGCATCATTGCAACGGTATCGGCACGGGTTGCCCCCTCGACCATGGCAAAGTTGCCGGTGACCGAACCACGCTCTGGCGCGTTAAAGAACCGCCACTGCACCTCGTTGCTGATGAACAGCGCCATCTGGCTGGCCAGAATGGTCACCGCGCCGGCCAGCACCACATAGCGCGCGCGCACCACCAGGGCCATCAGCCGACGGAACAGATGATCGCGCACCCAGCGAAAGCCGCGATTGACGATCCGGTTGGGCCAGTCGTA
Source organism: Pseudophaeobacter sp. (assembly GCF_048267565.1). NCBI lineage: Bacteria > Pseudomonadati > Pseudomonadota > Alphaproteobacteria > Rhodobacterales > Roseobacteraceae > Pseudophaeobacter > Pseudophaeobacter sp. The sequence continues at coordinate 158,128 of NZ_JBLWXG010000003.1, forward strand.
CCAATGTTGCTTTTGCGCATGGGTCAGCGCATGCGCCATGTGATGCGGCAGGATCAAGAAGCATTCTGCCAATGACGCCGCCAGAACCGCAATCACCGTAAAGGGAATATCGCGGATCAGATCGCCAAAACGGCCGCCAATCGCCGTCAGCCCAAAGAACGCGATGATGGTGGTCAGCGTCGCGGCGAAGACGGGCATGGCCATGCGCCGGGCGGCGTTTTCTGCCGCCTGCATCGGGTCTTCACCCAGACGGCGCACGCGAAAATCGGCGTGTTCGCCCACCACGATGGCATCATCCACCACAATCCCAAGCGTGATGATCAGACCAAACAGGCTGATCATGTTGATGGTGATGCCCGCAGCATACATCAGCGCCACGGCGGCAAACATCGCCGCCGGAATGCCCGCGGCCACCCAAAAGGCAATACGGCTGTTCAGGAACAGGAACAGCAGCGCCACCACCAGCGCCAGCCCCATCAAGCCATTGTCGATCAGAATATCCAATCGGTCGGAAATCCGTTCTGCGCGAGTGCGGATCAGCTCTGCCGTGACCCCCTGCGGAAGGGTGCGTTGCAGCGCATCCACCACCTGTTGCACCTTGGCCTGAATAGCGATGGCATTGCCCATGTCGGCGCGGTCCACCCGGATCGACATCGCGGGATTGTCACCGACAAAATAGGATCGCTTGCGATCCACCCCTTCGCGGGTGATCTGTGCCAGATCGCCGATGGTCAGCACCGATCCATCAGCATTGTTGCGCAGCACGATGCCCGCTATTTCTTCGGGGCTACGCTTTTCGCTACCGGTGCGCACCCGCGTATTGGCCCCCGTAACATCACCCGCCGGGTCAGCATCAACCTCGGCAGCGATGGCATCGGCGATCTCGCTCATGGAGATGTCATGGGTGATCAGGCTGGACGAAGGCACCTCGACCAGGGTGCGGGGCGCGGCCAGGCCGCGAATGGTTGTCCGGGTAACGCCGACCTCAAACAGCCGCACCACCAGTTCATCCGCAAAGAGCCCCAGCTGACCGGCCGCAAGCGGCCCCGAGATCACCACATCTGTCACCCGGTCACGCCAGGCACCACGCCGCACCGTGGGGTCGTCGGCATCCTCGGGCAGGGTGGTGATGGCATCCACCGCCGATTGCACATCATCCGCCGCCCGCGCCATATCCCAGCCCGGTTCAAAATCCAGCAGGATAGAGGCAGATCCCTCGCGCGAGGTCGCGGTGCTTTCCTCGACGCCATCCACCGCCAGAAGCGCCGGTTCCAGCGCCTGCACAATGGCACCATCCACATCTTCTGGGCCGGCCCCTTCCCAGGTGACACCGACGGTGACATTTTCAACAATTACATCGGGGAAAAACTGCGCCCGCATATTGGGGATGGCGGCTGCCCCCAGCAGCAACAGCACCACCAGAAACAGATTGGCCGCAGTGCGGTGGCGGGTGAAATAGCTTAGCAGGCCGCCAGCAGGGCGCGACAGATCACGCATGGATCAGCCCCCCATCCGCGATTCGATCCTGTTGACCAGCGCGCTTGGCACCTGCTCCTTGGCCAGTGCCGCCAGCATCCGTTGCTTATCGGCAGCGGGCAGCTGGTCGCTGCCTTCAATGGCCAGAACAAGCGCGGCGCGGCGTTCATCAGACAGCTTGATCATGTCCGGCGCCTGACGGGGCGCCTGGGTGGTTTCAAGCGCCGCCCCCTGACGCAGGGGCCGCACCCGAATGCCGGCCCCCAAGAGCGGCGTGCGCCCGACCACCACCTGACGCCCGGCAAGGCCCGCGCCCTGGATCAACACATCGTCGCCCTGACGGCGCAGCAATTCAACCGGCAGCGCTTCCAGTCGCTCATCGGGCCCCAGCACAAGAACGGTGCCATCTGCCCCCAGCGCCGAAGAGGGCACCCGCGCCACCGCCGCGATGGGCGGTTCGCTAACCTTCACAGTGACAAAATCCCCCGGCTTGAAACCCGGCGCATTGGCCAGGCTGGCATAGAGCAGACGCCCGGTCTGCCCATCCCCCGCCGCGCCACTGGCGCGTGACAATTGGCCCACGGCCTCTAGCCCCGCACCCGCCGCATCCAGCGTGACGCGCACCGGGGCCTGCAACAGCGCACCTTCTGCGTCCAGCAGCCGGGCATATTGCAGGGTAGAAACCCGAAAAGAGACCTCCAACAGATCCGCATCTACCAGCTCTGCCAATTTTTCATTCACCGTGACCAGCCGCCCCTCGACCAGTGTGACCGCCTGCAAAATAGCGTCGAAACCCGCCCGCAGGGTGGTGTCTGCCAGATCGCGTTGGGCCGTCTCCAGGGCGATCTGGGCGCGCGCCACACGAGTGGCAGCCTGATCAACGCGCGCCTCGGCCTGACTGACGGCCTGGCGACGCGAAATCACCGTCTGACGGGCCTGAACTGCGGTCAGCTCGGCGGCCTCTACCGCGGCTGTGGTGCCGACACCGCGGTCTTGCAGATCCAGCTGCCGCTGGTGGGCGCGCGCACGCAGCTGTGCCTGGTCCTGGGTGGCTTCCAGCTCATCATTGGCGAGGATCAGGTCACGCCCCGCATCCCGTTCCTCGGCGCGCGCATCCAGCATATCGGTCTTGGCCTGATCCAATGCCGCCTGCGCATCCGAGGGATCGATCTGTATCAGCACCTCACCGGCACGCACCCGGCCCCCTTCGACAAAGCGTTCTGACAGTTGGATGACCCGCCCGCCCTGGGCGCTACGCAGTTCCAGGCGGCGGCGGCTGTCGATGCGGCCAAAAGCGGTCAGCTCGGGGGTGACCTCTTGCAGGTCTGCCGTCACCAGATTCACCGCAAAGATCCGTTCCCGCGCCGGGGGGGTATGCGGCTCGGCGCCCATGCGCTGTTGCACCGCAGAGACCACCATCTGCCCGGCATAAAGCACCAAGGCCGCCGTCACCGCCGTCAGAAACAACCCCATCAAACTATGCCGCAAAAAGCGCATGCCTATTTCCCCTTGGTGGCGGCAGATCACTCTGGCTACCGTTTTCATTCTACCTGATCGGACGCTTACCGTATCGCTGGCCACATGAGGTGCCTATGACCAAACGCAGCAGCGCGCTACTTCCGTCGTTGGGTTTCGCTCAAACGGGGCATTATTTCCACAAAATTGCAGGGCCGGTGGCGATAATCCAACTGAAACGCCAAAATTTCATCCCAACCATCCTTGCAGGCACCGGGGCTGCCCGGCAGCGCAAACAGATAGGTCCCGCCCGCGACACCACCCGTCGCACGCGACTGCACCGCAGAGGTGCCGATCTTTTTCATAGACACAATGGTAAAGACCGTGCCGAAGGCCTCGATCTCTTTTTCATAGACATCCCTGTGCGCCTCTACCGTGACATCGCGACCGGTCAATCCGGTGCCACCGGTAGAGATTACCACATCGACACCGGGATCGGCGATCCAGGCGCGCAGCTGGGCGGCGATTTCGCTGCGTTCATCGGCCAGGATCTTGCGATCCGCCAACAGATGCCCCGCCGCCTGCAGACGATCCACCAGCACCTGACCAGAACGGTCCTCGGCCAGGCTGCGACTGTCCGAGACGGTCAGGATGGCTATGCGGACCGGAATAAAGTCCAGGGTTTCGTCGATACGTGACATCTTGGCCCTCTTGTGTGTTGCGACACGCGTCATGCGGTACGCAGCGGCTAGCCCTGTTCAGCACTGGCCAGACGCGCCTTCAGTTCCAATAGATCTGCCCAGGCGCTGGATTTCAACGCCGGTTGGCCCAGAAGGGCGGTTGGGTGCTGCATCGGCAGCACCATCTTGCCCCAGGCCTGCCCCCACTGCCCCCGCAGCCGCGAGATGCCGCGTTTGCCCAGAACGGCCTGACAGCTGGTATTGCCCATCAGCAGCAGAATCTCCGGCTGCGCCAATTCGACATGACGCTGCAGAAACGGCACCATCATCGCAACCTCATCACCAGAGGGATCCCGCCCCTGCGGTGGCCGCCAGGGCAGCACATTGGCCAGATAGACCGTCTTGTCGCGCCCCAGATCGATGGCGGCCAGCATCCGGTCCAGCAAATCGCCCGCCGGACCCGCAAAGGGGCGGCCGGCGCGGTCTTCTTCGCGATCGGGGGCCTCGGCAATGATCATCACCCGCGCGCCGGGCTGGCCATCGGCAAAGACCAGATTGCGGGCGCCGCGCTTCAAATCGCAGTGAGGGAAATCCGCCAGCGCCACCCGCAGCGCCGCCAGGTCCGGCGCGGCCCGGGCGCAGCTCCGCGCCACCGCAACCGGGTCTACCGGTTTGGGCTTAGGCGGCAGCGGCGGCGGGCTGCCGGGCTTTTGTGTCTCACCTGCACGGCCGGTGTTTGGGGCCTTGGCGGCCGGGGCGGCCAGCTCATAGCGGTTGACGGGCGTCTCGCACAGCGCCTCGGTGGCGCCAAGCTCCACCTGCCACTCCAATAGCGCTTTTGCGCTCCAATAATCTATTGCCGATTCCATGGCCCAAGCTACCCCGCCAAGCGGGTGAGCGGAACACCCCTAATGCAGGCAGGTGCAGCCGCAGTGACGCAGCCGGACCTGCGGTGATTTGGCCGGGGGTAGCCACAATCAAACCCGCCTATCGACCTTGCCCCAAAAGGCCTTGCTGCCTATAAGGTGCGACAAACAGAGCGGAGCCTGCCCAGATGTCTTCCCCCACCTCTCCCCCCCTCTCTCCTACCGGTTTTGGCCACCGCCATCTTTTGGGGATCGAGCCGCTCAAACCGCATGAGATCACCGCAATTCTGGATCTCGCCGACAGCTATGTCGATCTGAACCGCCGCCCCGAGAAACACTCGGACGCCTTGGCGGGTCTCACCCAGATCAACATGTTCTTTGAAAACTCCACCCGCACCCAGGCGAGCTTTGAGATTGCCGGCAAACGTCTGGGCGCGGATGTGATGAATATGGCGATGCAGGCCTCGTCGATCAAAAAGGGCGAGACCCTGATTGATACCGCGATGACGCTGAACGCCATGCACCCCGATCTGCTGGTGGTGCGCCATCCCCATTCCGGCGCGGTGGACCTGCTGGCGCAAAAGGTCAACTGCGCGGTGCTGAACGCCGGCGACGGACGCCACGAGCACCCAACCCAGGCGCTGCTGGATGCCCTGACGATACGGCGCGCCAAGGGCCGCCTGCACCGGCTCAATATCGCCATCTGCGGCGATGTCGCCCATAGCCGTGTGGCGCGCTCTAACCTGATCCTGCTGGGCAAGATGGAAAACCGCATCCGCCTGATTGGCCCGCCAACCCTGGTGCCTGGCCAGTTCGCTGAATTTGGCGCTGAAATCTACGACGACATGCGCGAAGGTCTGAAAGACGTCGATGTGGTAATGATGCTGCGCCTGCAAAAAGAGCGGATGGACGGCGGGTTCATCCCATCAGAACGCGAATATTTCCACCGCTACGGGCTGGACGCCGAAAAACTGTCGCATGCCAAACCCGATGCCATTGTCATGCATCCCGGCCCGATGAACCGCGGTGTTGAAATTGACGGCACCCTGGCGGATGACATCAACCGCTCGGTCATTCAGGAACAGGTGGAAATGGGCGTTGCCGTCCGCATGGCCGCAATGGATCTTTTGGCCCAGAACCTGCGCGCCGAGCGCAGCGCCACCGCCGACTGACGCCATGCAGACTGCGCTGCATATCCCCGCCTCCGAGCGCGGCGTGATCCGGGTCTTCGACCTGCAGATGCCCCCCGAACAGGCCCGGTTTCTGCGCGAACCCGGTGCGCTGGCGCAGGTGCTGGGGATTGCCGAAATTGACCTGACGCATGTGGAAATCTTCCCGGTCTCTGATCTCGAAGAGCTTGGCCTGCCCGGATATCTGACCCAGGGCTGCGGCGTGCCGCAGGCCGAGGTCGCGCCGGATCTGGCGGCGCTGCGGGCGCTGTCCGGCTATGTGCTGCTGCTGCGCTCGCGGGCTTTTGGCGGCACGGCCACCCGGCTGACCCCGGCAGATCAAATCCGCCTTGTGGCCTGCTATGGCGAACCGGAAACCCAATGGAGCGCCCCGCCGATGCCCCCGCCCGACAGCAGCAAGCCCTATTCTGCCGCCAAACCACCGCCGCGGGCCGCCCGCGATCAGGCCCGGCGCATTGGGGCCAGCTTCTTTGCCGTGGTGATGGGCCTGATTGTGCTGATCCTCTATGTTCTGGTGTTCTGAAATGAATGTGATCGAATTCAACCCCAACCGCAGCGCCTATGTCACCGCCCATGCCTGGATGGCCGCAATTGCCATGGTGGCCGGAATGGTGATCCTCTGGGCCGTTGGCAATCCCCATGTCTGGACCGGAGCCATCGGCGGGCTTGGCGCCATCGGCCTGCGGGGCTGGTATATGATGAGCGAGGAACTGGCGGTTACCTGGCGGGTTGAGAACAGGGTGCTGACTGGCCCTGCCGAACGCCGGGTGCCGCTGGATCAGATCGAAACGATCAAGACCATGGGATCCTATGTGCAGGTCATCACCAAGGGCGGCGACAAGCACCTGATCAAATATCAATCGTCGCCCAGCACCACCGTCGCTGCCCTACATCACGCCATCGAAAGGCCGGTTGCATGACCCTTCTTTTTATCAACGCCCGCCTGATTGATCCCGAAGCCGGCACCGACAGCCTTGGCGCGCTGCTGGTTCAGGACGGTACCATTACCGAAGTCCTGCCTGCGGGCACGGAGCCCGGGCAACTGTTTCGTGCGCGAAACATTGACACCAACAGTATCGAAATCATCGACTGTGATGGCAAATGCCTTGCGCCCGGCATTGTTGATATCGGCGTCAAGGTCTGCGAACCGGGCGAGCGCCACAAGGAAAGCTACAAGACCGCGGGCCTCGCGGCGGCGGCTGGCGGGGTCACCACCATCGTCACCCGCCCCGATACCGCCCCCGCCATCGACAGCCCGGAAACGCTGGAGTTTGTCACCCGCCGCGCCCAGGCGGATGCCCCGGTGCATGTGCTGCCCATGGCGGCGCTGACCAAGGGGCGCGACGGGCGCGAGATGACCGAAATCGGTTTTCTGATGGATGCCGGCGCGGTGGCCTTTTCCGATTGCGACCATGTGGTGAGCAACACCAAGGTGTTTTCGCGCGCGCTGACCTATGCGCGCTCTTGCGGGGCGCTGGTGATTGCCCATCCGCAGGAACCGCTGCTCAGCGCCGGGGCTGCGGCCACCTCGGGCAAGTTCGCGGCGCTGCGCGGGCTGCCTGCGGTGTCGCCGATGGCAGAACGTATGGGGCTTGATCGTGACATTGCGCTGCTGGAAATGACCGGGGCCAAATACCATGCCGACCAGATCACCACCGCCCGCGCCCTGCCCGCGCTGGAACGGGCCAAGGCAAACGGGCTGGACATCACCGCAGGCACCTCGATCCACCATCTGACCCTGAACGAGCTGGACGTGGCGGACTATCGCACCTTTTTCAAGGTAAAGCCGCCCCTGCGCAGCGAGGACGACCGGCTGGCGGTGGCCGAGGCGGTGCGCAGCGGGCTGATTGACACGATCTCCTCGATGCACACGCCGCAGGATGAAGAAAGCAAACGCCTGCCCTTTGAAGAGGCGGCGGCAGGGGCCGTGGCGCTGGAGACATTGCTTCCGGCTGCGATGCGGCTCTATCATGCGGATCTTTTGGACCTGCCCACCCTGTTCCGGGCCCTTGCCCTGAACCCGGCCAAACGGCTTGGCCTGGCCTCTGGGCGGCTGGCGGCCGGGGCTCCGGCCGATCTGGTGCTGTTTGATCCGGACATGCCCTTTGTGATGGATCGGTTCCAGTTGAAGTCAAAATCGCAAAATACCCCCTATGATGGCCAGCGCATGCAGGGCAGGGTGCTGGCAACCTATGTCACCGGTGCGCCGGTATACCGGAGAGACTGATGCCCCTGATTGAAAGTGCCGCCGCCATCCTGATGCTCTGGGCCGTGATTGGCTATCTCTTGGGGTCGATCCCCTTTGGGCTGGTGCTGACGCGCGCCATGGGGCTGGGCAATCTGCGCGAGATCGGTTCGGGCAATATCGGCACCACCAATGTGCTGCGCACCGGCAGCAAAGCCGCCGCGGCGGCGACATTGTTCCTGGATGGCGGCAAGGGCGCGGCGGCAGTGCTATTGGCCCGTGCTTTGGCCGGCGAGGATGCGGCGCAGCTGGCCGGGCTGATGGCCTTTGTCGGACATTGTTTCCCAGTCTGGCTAAAATTCAAGGGTGGCAAAGGAGTCGCAACTTTTCTCGGGTTGATGCTTGCCCTGGCCTGGCCGGTGGGCATTGCCTGCTGCCTGAGCTGGGTTGCGGCAGCGGCGGTCAGCCGGATTTCATCGCTCAGTGCCTTGGTCGCCGCACTGGCTGCCCCGATCTGGGCCTACCTGTTGCACTATCAATCCAGCATGGCACTGGCAGTCCTGCTGGCGGTGATCGTCTTTTGGCGCCATAGCGCCAATATCACCCGGCTGCGCACAGGCATGGAACCCCGCATTGGTCAAAAGTGACTGCCCCCTGCGGCCCGCCCCCTGAAACGGTCAGAGGCCGCTCGCAGAAAACCGACGCGCATCGGCCCCGGCAGGCGCGGGGGTCACTGGCCTGTGGACGTCACGGGATAAGCCGCTCCAGACCACGGCCATTGGCCCAGGTACCGTGCAACTCGCCACTGGGCATGCGCAGATAAACCACCGGGTATTTCTGCCCCCAATCGATCCAGATCACATCACCGTTGCGACTGCCCTTGCCCGTATAGCGCTGATTGGCCACCTGCCATTCCACAACCAGCGCCTCGGCAGTGCCGCTTATCTGCACCCTGCCGCTGTAGGCGCTGCCATCGGGATTGCGCCCCTCGGCGCGGTAGCTGCCTGTAACGCTTTGGGCGCGCGCCAAATCGGGCCAAGACAGCAGAGAGAGCGTCAAGAGCACGGACAGGCCGCCCATAACACTGCGTCGGGTAGATAGATGTGCCATGCTTCGTTCTCCTGTTTGGATAAGTCTTCGTCTGCAAGCATTGGTTTTGCCCGCCCTACTGCCGGGAATTGGGATCCTTCCCGCGCCGCCCTTACTACGGTATCGGTCACGCAAAATATCGTCCTGTCATACTGTAATAAGTAATATTTTCAGCAACTTCCCTTGCGCCAGCGACCGCACAATTTTGCACCTCATCACATCGTGATTGGCAATTGTGTGCATTACTGCACATCCCCTTTGGGCAAGCGCGCAATCAAAAACAGTTTGATTGAACGTGAACAGGGCCTGCGCCACATCGGGGTGGTGACAGCCAGACTGCAAAGCCCACAGCGGACTGGTCAGCACGGATAGTGATGAAACATCGGTCCCGGGCAGGATGACAGCCCCGGCACGATATGGAAAGGAAAAGACCCATGAACACATTCAAAACTCTGCTGGGCGGCGTGGCGCTTTCGGTTGCAATGGCCACTTCTGCCCTGGCCGCTGGCGTCGAGATCAACGCCTCTTCGACCGGGCTTGCGCTGCAGGGCTATGACCCCGTAGCCTATTTCACCGACGGTGCCCCAACAAAGGGAAGCTATAAAATCACAACTGTATTTGACGACGCAACATACCGCTTTGCCTCGGAAGAGCACAAAGCCCAGTTTGAGGCCAACCCCGAAGCCTATCTGCCCGCCTATGGCGGATACTGCGCCTTTGGCACCGCCATGGGGTTCAAGTTCGATGGCGACCCAACATATTGGAAAATCGTCGACAACACGCTGTATCTGAACCTGTCCAAGGACATTCAGACCCGTTGGGAAGGCAATATCCCAGGCTTTGTTGAAGATGCTGATGGCCATTGGGAAAACATCGCGGATGTAGAGCCCGCAGCGCTGCAGCAGTAAGCCAGTCTCAGCTTCTTCCTGAGCTGCTGTGAATTCAACAACCGGCGGAGCCAGCAGGTTTCGCCGGTTGTTACTATGGGTATTAGCCTACCGCTTCGCTAGCTCTTCAATAGCCTCAGCCGTGCGCTTGGTGTTGTGATATACTCCCAGAAAGAGATACATCATCCCCCCCATGAAAATGGCGTAGATGGACCCCATCACCAGGATGCCCAGGGCTGGCAACAGGCCGCCGTTTGGCGCAGGGGCCAGAAAGGCAGCGGCGCTGCCGACCAGGACACCGATACAGAGCAGGATAACAAAGACCCCAACCAGTTTTTCAAATAGTCCAATAAATGTATCGCGCATTTTATCCTCCCAGTTTCAAAGGCCACATTTGTCGCGCCTCTGCTGTGTCCTGACAAGGAAATTATCTTGACACTGACTAATTTTCATGAATTTCTGTCATTACAGAAATTACAGGATATTCGAAATGAACCTCACCCCCGCTATGCAGAACTTTATCCTCCACTGGGGGGAGATGGGCTCCAAATGGGGGGTCAACCGCTCGGTGGCGCAGATCCATGCGCTGCTGCATATCTCCCCCGATGCCATGACGGCGGATGACATTTGCGAGACGCTGAACCTGGCGCGGTCAAACGTCTCTAACGGGTTGAAAGAACTGCAATCCCAGGGGCTGGTCAAAGCCTCGCGGCAATTGGGCGACCGGCGGGATCACTTTACCTCGATCCGCGACATGTTTGATCTGGTTGATGCGGTGATTGCCGCCCGGCGTGAACGTGAATTTGCCCCGACCCTGCGCGCCCTGGATGCGGTGATGCAAGAGGCCGAAACCGATAAGACCCCCGCCGTGGTCAAGGCCCGCATGGGCGAGACCCTGCGGGTGATGCAGATGTTTGACGACTGGTATGTCGATTTTGCCCGCCTGCCCCGATCCGTGCATCTGGCAGTGCTGAAGCTGGGCGCCAAGCTGGTGCGCTTCCTGCCTGGTGGCAAACCCAAGGACTAAACCCTTTTACAGCAACACACACCTACATCAGGAAAAAACTTACACAGGGATTTCTCAAATGACAGAAATGAATGTAATCCCAAGCCTGCCCTTTTGGAAGGCCATCTCAACACGGCATCTGGTTGATCCGACAGCATTTGCCCTTGCCATGGCTGGCGGCCCAATTCTTGTTGGCGTTCTCGGCGCGCCGCTGCTGCTTGTCCCGTCTTTTGCCGTGGTGTTTGGTGGCCCGCTCTATCTGGCCCTGGGTATCCCGGTGATGCTGTTTTACATGTCTCGGAACACGGTGACGCCAGCAGCCTGGGCCGGGCTGGCCTTTGTGGCCAATTTGGTCCTATTTCTGCCGATCATTATGGTCGCTGTTTTGACTGGCGGCAGCCACGATGGCCCCAGTCTGTTTCTCTTTCTTGGCAGTATCTTTGCGCCCCTTTGGGGCCTGGCCAGTGGCTTTATATATGGCCACTTCGAACGCGATTTTTACAAACAAACCATCTGACTTTGGAAGGATCACATCATGCTTTTCCACATCAGCCTTTATATCGGCCTCAGCCTGCTCATGGTCACCGCCATGGTGCTCATGATCCTGAAGATTGGCAAACTGCTGGGGGATTGCCCCGCCTCCGGTCGCGCCGCCAGGGCTGCGTCGGTCACGATTGCCACCGGCTATGGGATGATCGGACTTGGCGGCGTCGCTCTGATTGGCGCGGCAAGCGCCCTACTGGACATGGGGGCCATCGGCCTGCTGCCCAGCCTGGGGCTGGCGGCGCTCTGCCTGGGGCTGGGCTTTGGCCATGCCATCGCCACCCTGCGGGCCGTTATTCGTGACAGCCTGTCACCGCACCGCCCACCCAACGCGCCCACAGGCGATGCGGTTTCCGGCGCCGCATGAACACCACGAGCAAGAAAAAGGGGCGTCTCAGCGGCGCCCCCTTTTTATCTCTTTGCCTTTAGTAGCTGTAGTCGGCGTAGATCCGGGTCAGATCGCCGCCCCAGTCACCGTGATAGCGCTCCAGCAACTCATCCGCCGGCACTTTGCCACTGTCCAGGCTGTCTTTCAGCGCGTTGAGGAAATGGGTCTCATCGGGCACCAAGCCACCAGCCCCCGGACGGGCGCGGTTTTTCAGGCCAGAATCGGAAATCGCTACCACTTCGCGGGCCAGGTCATGCATCTTGATGCCGTTCACCTCGGCTTGCAGCGCATCGCGGGACGCCGCAACCCGCAGCCCTTCGCGGGTCTCGGCGTCCCAGTCCTTGACCAGATCCCAGGCCGCATCCAGCGCGTTCTGGTCATAGGTCAAGCCCACCCAGAAGGCCGGCAGCGCACAAAGACGCCGCCAGGGGCCGCCGTCGGCACCGCGCATCTCCATGTATTTCTTGATCCGCGCCTCGGGAAAGGCGGTGGTCAAATGGTCCGCCCAATCCGACAGGGTGGGGATTACACCAGGCAGGGCCGGCAGTTTCCCCTGCAGGAAATCGCGGAAAGACATGCCAAGCGCATTGATGTATTCGCCGTCGCGGTAGACAAAATACATCGGCACATCCAGCGCATATTGCACATAGGATTCAAAGCCAAAACCTTCGTCAAAGACAAAGGGCAACATGCCGGTGCGGCTGTCGTCCAGATGCCGCCAGATCTTGCTGCGCCAGGATTTGTGGCCATTGGGCTTACCCTCAAAGAAGGGCGAATTGGCAAACAGTGCGGTGGCCACCGGCTGCAGCGCCAGGGCAACGCGCAGTTTCTGCACCATGTCTGCCTCGGAGCCAAAGTCGATATTGACCTGCACCGTGGTGGTACGGCGCATCATGTCGCGCCCCATGGTGCCGACCTTGGCCATGTAATCATTCATCAGCCGATAGCGCCCCTTGGGCATCAGCGGCATTTCATCGTGGGTCCAGATCGGGGCGGCACCCAGACCGATAAAGCCAACGCCGATCTTGTCGGAAATGTCTTTGACCTCGCGCAGGTGGGTGTTCACCTCGTCGCAGGTCTCGTGGATGGTTTCCAGTGGGGCACCAGACAGTTCCAGCGCGCCGCCGGGTTCCAGGCTGACATTGGCCCCGTCTTTTTCCAACCCGATCAGATTGCCGCCTTCGGTGACCTCGGACCAGCCATAGCTGTCGCGCAGCCCCTGCAGCACCGCCACGATAGAGCGCTCGCCCTCAAAGGGCAGCGGTTTGAGCGTATCCTTGCAATAGCCGAACTTTTCATGCTCGGTCCCGATGCGCCAGGCATCGCGGGGTTTGCAGCCGCTGGCCAGGTATTCGGCCAATTGTTCGTGGCGCTCGATGGGTCCGCCGCCGGACTGGGGAATGGACATGCCGGGCACTCCGTCCTGTAGGGTTATCTTGGGAAATCAGTGGTGAGCGGAATCAATGCCGGTGTCAATGCAGCCTTTGGTGCGCAGGACGCGATGGGCTGCGCTCCCAGATCACGACCTGGTGAGAACCGCTGCGGCGCAGCTCGCTGAGCATCCGTTCGGTGCGCAGGCCCGGAAGCGCGGCAAAAACGTCAAACAGGGCCTCGTTTCCTTCGGCATTGACCGGAATTTCCAAAGGCCCCTGCCCGTCTTGTTCCAGCACCCAATGCGGCGGTTTGGCCGTATGATCCAGCCGCAACCGCTGCAGTTCAGAGGTGGCAACAGCGCCCCCGGTGAGCGGGCCAAAATAGGCGATCTGACCCTCGTCCACCCGCACCACACCGGGGCCACCAGCCCCAAGACGAAAGCGCAGCCGCTGCGCGCCAATCACGGCAATCACCAGGCCCACCGTCACCAAGGCCCAGCCCGTGGCCGCCGTCACCCCATAGGAGGTAAAGGCCCATTTCAGCCCCACCAGCAGCATCAGCGCCGCCACGATCAATTCACGCCAGCGCCACAACGCTTCGCGGGCCTCGGGCCGAATGAAACTCATCTGCTTTCTCCCATCAGGGGCATCTTTTGCAAGCTCATGTTGGTACGGCGCTGATCTGGCGAAGCGCCAGGCCGCCTGTCTTCAGTTTATTGCCAATCTCCAAGCGTTTGCTGCCACAGGGTCATGGCCGCCACGGCGGCGGTATCCGCGCGCAGGATGCGCGGGCCCAGGCTGACAACATGCGCCTGTTCCATCGCGTGCAGGCGGCTGCGTTCCTTGTCAGAAAATCCGCCCTCGGGGCCAATCACAATCGCCCAGGGCGCGTCTTTGTGATCCTGCGCGGCCAGCTGCAGCGCATTGCCCACCTCCGCCTCGTCGCAGAACATCAGCTGGCGATCAGCGGGCCAGTCATCCAACAGGCGCGACAGTTTCTGCAACTCGCCGACCTCTGGCACATAGGTGCCGCCGCATTGCTCGGCAGCCTCAACCGCGTGGGCCTGTAGCCGGTCCTGACGGATCCGTTCCGAATTGGTGAAATCAGTTCCCACCGGCAGGATGCGCGCGGCCCCCATCTCGGCAGCCTTTTCCACGATGAAATCGGTGCGTGCCTTTTTGATCGGGGCAAAGATCAGCCACAGATCCGGCGGCATCTGCAATGGTTTGCTTTGTTCAAGACAGATCAGCACGCCGGTACGTTTCCCCGCCTCTGCCACCTCGGCCTGCCATTCGCCATCACGGCCGTTGAACAGCGCCACAGCCCCGCCCGGACGCAGCCGCATCACCCCAAAGAGGTAATGCGCCTGTTCCTTCTCCAGAGGAATGGATTGCCCTGCCCCCAAGGGGTGCTCTACATACAGTCTGATTTTTGCACTCATGAGGCCTACATATGCAAGGTGACGCGCCAAAACCAGATGGGCAGGTCGCAGATGCGGTCAAAGACAACTGGGTTGATCAATTTGCACCAACCTGGAGCCGCCCCTACCTGCGGCTAAGCCGGGCGGACAGACCCATTGGTACCTGGCTTCTGCTGATCCCCTGCTGGTGGGGGCTGACGCTGGCGATCCTCTGGGATGGCGCGCCGCGCTGGGAAGACGCCTGGATCGCCCTGGCCTGCGCCCTTGGGGCCTGGCTGATGCGCGGCGCGGGCTGCACCTGGAATGACATCACTGATCGCAATATCGACGGCGCGGTAGAACGCACCCGCTCACGCCCGATCCCATCGGGACAGGTGACGGTGCGCGGCGCGGTCTTCTGGATGGTGACGCAGGCGTTGCTGTCCTTTTGCATTTTGCTGACCTTCAATCAGATGGCGATCTCGATGGGGATTCTGGCACTGCTGCCGGTGGCGATCTATCCCTTTGCCAAACGCTTTACCTGGTGGCCGCAGGTATTCCTGGGGCTGGCCTTCAACTGGGGCGCGCTTTTGGCCTGGACGGCCCATACCGGCGCGCTGCACTGGCCTGCGGTGTTTCTGTATCTCGCCGGGATCAGCTGGACCCTGTTTTACGACACGATCTATGCCCATCAGGACACCGAGGATGACGCGCTGATCGGGGTGAAATCCACCGCCCGGCTGTTTGGCGACGACACCCCAGCCTGGCTGCGCCGCTTTATTGTCGGCACCGTCAGCCTGATGGCGCTGGCGATCATTCTTGCCCTCGATCTGGAGCAGCACTACTGGACCCTGGGGTTGGCCCTGGTTGGGCCATGGGCCATGGGCTGGCATATGACCTGGCAATTACGGGTTTTTGACGCCTCGAACAACCAGCGCCTGTTGCAGATGTTTCGGCTCAACCGCGATACCGGCTTGATTCCGCTTATATTCTTTATCCTTGCCATGTTCACCTGATTGAACCGCCGGGCTTGGGGATATAAACAAGGAGCAGTTTTTCCGGGGAATAGCCAATTTATGCGCCTGTCATCGCTTTTGATCCCGACCCTGACCTTTGCCGCAGCAGCTGGTATCAGCCTTGTTGCCGCCAGTTTTGCCGTAACTGCGGTAGAACAAAACAGCGAAACCAGCCTGCGCCGCGCCCTGGATGACGGTGATATGGGCTGGGCCGAGGTCACCTCTGACGGCTTGCGGGTTCTCCTGCAGGGCACCGCCCCGGACGAGGCCACACGCTTTGCGGCGCTGTCGCTGGCGGGGGGCATTGTCGATGCCTCACGGGTGATCGACGAGATGTCCGTCACCCCCTCAAAGGGGATCGCGCCACCACGCTTTTCAGCGGAAATTCTGCGCAATCACAGTGGCATATCCATAATCGGCCTGATCCCGACCTCTTCCTCTCGCACCGATCTGGTGAAACAGCTGGACGGGCTGAGCGAAGCAGGCCAGGTTGCCGATCTGCTGGAAACCGCCGAATACCCGGTCCCCAAGGGCTGGGAGGCTGCGCTGCGCTATGCCATCGCCGCGCTGGAGATGCTACCGCGGGCAAAGATTTCGGTTGATGCCGAACGCATCAAGATCACCACCATGGCGGAATCTGCCGCCGCCAAAGGCATGCTGCAGGACCAGTTGACCCGGCTGGCCCCACCAGAGCTGCATCTGGTACTGGACATCACCGCCGCCCGGCCGGTCATCACGCCCTTTACCCTGCGCTTCTTGATCGACGAGGGCGGCGCCCACTTTGACGCCTGCTCTGCCGAAAGCGCCGAGAGCCGCGCCTATATCCTGAGTGCGGCCCGCGCCGCCGGGTTAGAGGGGCGGGCGGACTGTGTCATCGGCATGGGGGTGCCCTCACCCAACTGGTCGCGCGCCAGCGCGCTTAGTATCGCCAGCCTGGCGGCCCTGGGCCAGGGCACCGTCACAATCGCCAATGCCGATATTACCCTGGTCGCCGCCGAAGCCACCCCACCTGCCCTGTTCGACAAAGTGGTCGGAGAGCTGGAAAACGCCCTTCCCGAAGTCTTTGCCCTACACGCGGTGCTGCCAACGCCCAGCAGCGATGCCAGCGCCGGACCGCCGGAATTCACCGCCACCCTCAGCCCCGAGGGGCAGGTGCAGCTGCGCGGGCGTATCAATGATGAGATGTCGCGCGACATCGCCAGCAGCTATGCGCAGGCGCGCTTTGGCTCTGATGCGGTACATACCGCCACCCGCGTGGTCGCGGATCTGCCCAGCGACTGGCCAGTGCGGGTTCTCGCCGGGCTAGAGGCCCTGTCACATCTGGAGCGCGGCGCAGTCACTGTCACCCCTGACAACCTGCAACTGCGCGGTATGAGCCACCAGGAAGATACCCTTGCCGTGGTCTCGGGGTTTCTAGCGGAAAAGCTGGGAGAGGCCGAAAGCTACGAGCTGGCCCTAACCTATGAAGAGCCACCAATCCCCGAGGACCAGCCGCTGCCAGCCGAACTCTGCGCCGCACAGTTGGCGGGGGCGCAGGCCAGTTCTGGCAAGATCGGCTTTGAACCCGGCTCTGCCACCGTCGCGGCCGGCAGCAGCCTCGTGCTGGATCATATCTCTACCATTCTGGAACGCTGCGGTCCGGTACGGCTGGAAATTCAAGGCCATACTGACAGTCAGGGCCGTGAGGAGATGAACCAGACGCTAAGCCAAGCGCGGGCGCAGTCAATCCTCAACGAATTGCGTGCCCGGCGCATTCGCACCTCTGCCTTTGTTGCCAGCGGCTATGGTGAAAGCCAGCCCATTGCCACGAACGACACCGAAGAGGGCCGCGAGGCCAACCGCCGCATCGAATTCCGCCTGATCCTGCCGGAAACCAACGCCGAGGGGGAAACCACCCTCGAAGGGGCCGCTGCCACAGATGACCAGGCGGACACCGGCGACACCCAAGACACCGCCGCCGATCAGGATAGCAGCCCCCCCAGCAACACCGAACAGGAGACCTCAGGACAATGAACAGAGCAGAGTTCATCCTCACCACCGCAATCATCCTGTTTGCCGCCTTTGCCCTGGGCTGGTTTGCAAACTGGCTGGTCCACCGCTTTACCCGCGTGCGTCAAAGCGACGTCGCCGATCTGGACCGGATGAGCCAAGAGCTGCACGAGGCCGAGGAAACCCGCGATCAGGCGATCACCTATCTGCAACAGCGCGAGGCAGAGCTGACCAACCAGCTAACCCAAACCGAAGCGGAACTGCGCGCTGCCATGGACGGTCTGCGCGATGCCCGCCGTGAGGCCGAGGAAATGCGCGGCCAGTTGCACCGGGATTGACCTGGGCAGCGGGCAGCGCCAAACCGCCAGCCCCTTTTCTGGCCAACCGGATACACAGTCCCGCAAACGGGCAGACACCAGCTGCCACCCTACGCGACTGCTCTGCGCCCCGCGCAGAGCCGGGCCCAACTGAGCAGCCATATTCTATGAATATGGCGCAACAGGCGGGAGCCCCCGCTGCCTTGGCTGCTCCGCGCATGGCATGCCATGCGCGGCACAACATATACCGTCTTGAAATATACCGTCTTGAAAGCCTTTCGGCACCGCACCCCCGGTGGTTTACCAGTATGACCGGCCAATATGACCGACCAGCCTGCGTGACCGACCAGCGTGACCCGTTCGCCGCCGCCAGTGGACAGGCCACCAGAAGATGTCACACCAATCCGAGCAGCGGTTTTGCGCATCTCAAATATGCAAAATCAAATGGGCAGAGCCAGCCTTGGGGCTGCAAATGAACGCGTCACGCTCCAGGCGTCTGGTTTGTCGGTCGCCTGATCCCCACCCGCTGCTTACCAGCGCGTCAGGGCATCTTCGTCATCAGCCTTGGCCGCGACCCATTCAGATGCCCCATCCTGCAGGATTTCCTTTTTCCAGAACGGCGCACGCGATTTCAGGTAGTCCATCATATATTCCGCCGCCTCGAAGGCATCCCTACGGTGACGGGCTGCGGTGGCCACCATCATGATCTGCGCGCCAGGCTTCAGGCGTCCATAGCGGTGGATGACCAGCACATCTGCCAGGGACCAGCGGGCCTCGGCCTCGGCAGCGATCTTTTCCAATGCCGTTTGCGTCATCCCCGGATAGTGCTCGATCTCCATCGCGACCAGACCTCCACCCTCGATATCGCGGACCACCCCGGTAAAGGTCACAATGGCCCCGGCACCAGAACAGCCTGCGGCAAAGTCATTGCTCTGCGCGCCCGGATCAAACCCAGCCTCCTGCACCCGCACCTGCATCCGATCAGCCCCCCGTCATCGGCGGAAAGAAGGCCACTTCGCGCACGCCGACAAGCGGCGCGTCAAAATCGGACAGCTCTTGATCCAGCGCCACCCGCAGCGCCGACAGATCGGCAAAGGCAGCGGCGTAGCGCTCTTCGCGCCCGCTCAGCTCTGTCACCAGATCGGCAACTGTTGCGGCGCTGGTTTCTACCTCTTCACGAGCCAGGCCGATGCGCTCGCGCACCCAGGCAAAATAAACGATATCCATCAGCGGCTCTCCTTCAGATGTGGCAGCGCCTTGCGCATGTAATCCGCACCGGTGATCAGGGTCAAAGCCGCCGCAATCCACAAGAGCCACAGCCCGATCCGCCCGGTCCAGAACATGCCTTCCAGCTTCCAGCGCAACCCGTGCACATCCTCGACCTGACCATTCAGGATCTGTTCGATCAAGGCCTGATCCATCCCAAGGGAGGACATCGCCAGATAATGTTCAAAAACCCCCTGCGAAAACAGCGTGGCAATCGCCACCATCTGCGCCGTTGTTTTCCACTTGGCCAGCTGGGTGACCTTCAGCGTCCCCGCCGTATCGCCCAGGAATTCTCGCAGGCCGGACACAAAAACCTCGCGGAACAGAATCACGGTCGCCGGCAGCACCAGCCAGGGGGTCCAGTGTTCGTCAGCATAGCCCACCAGGATCATCAATGCGATCACCACCATGGCCTTGTCGGCGATGGGGTCCAGCATTGCCCCCATCTTGGTTTCCTGTTTCCAGGCACGGGCCAGGTAGCCATCAAACCAATCGGTGACGGCCGCCCCCACAAACAGGATCAGGGCAAACCAATCCGCCAGCGGACGGGAAAAGTAGAGAAACATAACGGCGAGACCGGGAGCCGCCAGCAGGCGCACCAGGGTCAGGATATTGGGCAGGGTCCATTTCATGCGGCGGACCCTACAATGCGCCCTGCAAACATAAAAGACGCATAAGACACTTTCGGTTTCAGAATGCTGTGACTCACGCGCACATGTGCAACGCATCGGGGCCGACCAGGGGGGCCACCCATTCCTGGCCTGGGGCGCGCTTGCTATTTTCCACTGTGGAAATGATCATAGATCCGCTCTGCCAGGGCGAGGGAAATACCATCGACCGCTTTCAGGTCCGGTAAATCGGCACGGCTGACAGCCTTGGCACTGCCAAAATGCGCCAGCAGGGCGCGCTTGCGGCTAGCGCCAACGCCGGGGACTTCATCCAGGGGCGTGGCACCGACGGCCTTGGCGCGTTTGGCCCGATGGGTGCCGATGGCAAAGCGGTGCGCCTCATCGCGCATCCGCTGGACAAAATACAGAACCGGGTCATTGCGCTGCAGCGCAAAGGCGGCCTCGCCCAGGCGGTGGAATTCCTCTTTGCCGTGATCGCGATCAACCCCCTTGGCGACCCCCACCATGGGAATATCCTGCACCCCGTGTTCGGCCATGATCTCTGCCACCGCAGAAACCTGCCCGGCGCCGCCATCGATCAGCAAAAGATCCGGCCACATGCCCTTTTCACGATCGGGATCTTCCTTCTTCAGGCGCGAAAACCGTCGGTTCAGCACCTCTTTCATCATGCCAAAGTCATCCCCCGGCACCAGATCGTCACCGCGAATGTTGAATTTGCGATAGGCGTTTTTCATAAAGCCCTCGGGCCCGGCAACAATCATGCCGCCCACCGCATTGGTGCCCTGAATATGCGAGTTGTCGTAGACCTCGATCCGCTGCGGCGGCGCCTTCAGGCCAAAGGCATCGGCCAGCCCTTTCAGCAGCCGGGTCTGCGTCGCGCTTTCGGCCATGCGCCGCGCCAGGCTTTCGCGGGCATTACGCACGGCCCCGGCGACCAGCTCGGTCTTTTCACCGCGCAGTGGCACCAACAGTTCAACCCGGCGTCCGGCCTTGCCGCTCAGCGCTTCCCCCATCAGATCGGTATTTTCGATGGCATCCGACAGGATCAGCTGCCGGGGCGGTTCCTTGTTGTCATAGAACTGGCCAAGAAAGGCCTCCATGACCTCGGCCGCCGACATGTCGGCCTCAACGCGGGGATAGAAATCCTGATTGCCCCAGTTCTGATTGGCGCGAATGAAGAACACCTGCACACAGGCCTGGCCGCCTTCCATATGCAGGCCGATGATATCGGCCTCGGCAACGCCGCGCGGGTTGATGCCCTGCACCGATTGCACTTGGGTCAGCGCCTTGATGCGATCGCGCAGCGCGGCCGCACGTTCAAACTCCATCGCCTCAGAGGCCTTCATCATCTCTTCGCCCAGCTCCTCCTGGATCTTGGTCGATCGCCCCGCGAGAAAGCGTTCGGCATCGCGCACCGCCAGGGCATAGTCTTCCTGCGAGATCTCGCCGGTGCAGGGGGCTGAACAGCGTTTGATCTGATATTGCAGGCAGGGGCGGGTGCGGCTTTCAAACATCGCATTGGAACAATCGCGCAGCAAAAACGCCTTTTGCAGCTGGTTGAGCGTCCGGTTCACCGCGCCAGCACTGGCAAAGGGGCCAAAATAACTGCCCTTCTGTTTGCGCGCGCCGCGATGCTTCTTGAGCTGGGCAAAGGCGTGATCCTTGGCCACCAGAATATTGGGGAAGCTTTTGTCGTCGCGCAGCAGCACGTTGTATTTGGGCTTCAGCTGCTTGATCAGGTTCTGCTCCAGCAGCAGCGCCTCGGTTTCTGTCCGGGTGGTAAGAAACATCATGGTCGCGGTCAGCGCGATCATCCGTTCAATCCGCGGCGAATTCCCCGGTCGGGTATAATTCGATACCCGCGCCCTGAGATTGCGCGCCTTGCCGACATAGAGCACCCGGCTTTCGCTATCCAGCATGCGATAAACCCCCGGAGAGGCATCCAGCATTTTGACATAGTCCTGGATGACGCCGTAGCCGGTTCTGGGCTGTTCTACAGTGGGCTCTGATCTGTCGTCTGTCATGCTGTTAGTCATATGATTCCCGGCGCCGCGCTGCAATGACTGCCAGACAATTTCAAGAGTTGAACAAATCCACGACACCTGTGGATAAGGCTGAAGATATCTTTGGGCTATCCGCGCTTTTCCCTTATTTCAGGCCAGGTTTTGACGGATGCTTAATTATTGGGCAAATGTATAAAGTGCTGTAATATAACGATATATTTTATAAGCTCTTTCAAGTTTTTGAATTCAAAGACTCTTTTGTAACGAATCTGTGACTACCATGACCTAGGTGCACAACTTTTCTGGGGTCAATCCAAATAACAGCTAAATCGGGCAAGGCATTATCCAAGCACCATTACGAGGCGATCAACCCAGATGTTCACCGCCATCAACGCAGATCAACTGTCCCGTCACTGCAGGCGCGGCGAGCAAATAGCCAAGCGCAGCGGTGATATCCTCGGGGTGTACCCCCCGTTGCAGCGGGGTGGCAGCCCGCTCCTGGGCAAATTCCGCCGGGCTTTGGTGGATATTGGCAAGGGTTGGTCCCGGCCCGATCGCATTGACACGGATCCCCGGTGCCAGCGCCTGTGACGCGGTTTGCGTCAGCGTCCAGAGCGCCGATTTCGCCAAGGTGTAGCTCATGTAATCCGGGGCCAGATTGCGGACCCGCTGATCGACCATATTGACCACAAGCCCCCAGGCCAGGGTTTCGCCCTGGCTGTCATATCGCGGCGCAACACCTTGCCGCGCCATCGCCTGGATCAGCACAAAGGGCGCGCGCAGATTGCTATCAAAATGCCGGTTCCAGCTGCTGGTAGTGGCGGTTTCCAGCAGATCCGGTTCAAAGATGGAAGCATTGTTCACAAGGCAGGTCACTGCCCCGCCAAGCGCAGATGCGGCACGGGGCAGCAGATCAGCGCTGGCCGCCTGCGACAACAGATCGGCCTCTAGGGTCACCGCCTGACGCCCCATGGCGCGGATCTGCCCGGCCACCTCCTCAGCTTCAGCGGCAGAGCTGTTGTAATGCACCGCCACGTCATAGCCCTCGGTGGCCAGCTTGAGCGCCATGGCGCGACCAAGCCGCTTGCCCGCGCCGGTTACCAATGCGCGCATATCATGCCCTCCCTCAGGGTTTGGCTGGCCCCAGCTGCGATCTGTCCGGTTTGATCGCTGGGGGGCATCTCAAAGCAGGATCAGAACAGCACCACCAGATAGGTGATGTAAAGCCCGGACAGACCAATCCCCCAGGCCCGCGTGATATCCTTTTTCAGGAAGACAAACGGAACGATCAGGAGCGAAGCTGCCAGCATAACCCAAAGGTCAAAACGCAGGAATTCAGGATCAACCGAGATCGGCCCAACCAAGGTGGCGAGACCGATAATGGCCAGCAGGTTGAACATGTTAGAGCCGATGACATTCCCCAGCGCGACATCTGCCTGCCGCCGCAGGGTTGCCATCACCGTGGTCGATAGCTCTGGCAACGAGGTGCCAATCGCCACCAGTGTGAGGCCAATGACCGTTTCACTGATGTGATACATCCGGGCAATGATCGTGGCGTTATCCACCAAGAGATCCGCCCCCAGGGGCAAACCAATCAGCCCAAGGACAAGATAGATGCCAATGCGCCAATAGGGCATATCGGGATCCGCTTCTTCCAGGCCCTCCAGCCCTTCCAGCAGGTCTTCGTCGGCATCACCACAACAGGTCTTGCGATGGGCGCGGGCCTCGCGGAAGGCATCCGCAAGAAAGAAGGTTAGCGCCGCAAGCAGGATCAGCCCGGACCAGATGGTCAGGGTGCCGCACATGGCCAAGCCAATAAACAGCAGTGACGCCACCAGCATAAAGACATAGCTTTTGCGGCTGTCACATTGGCTGGTGTGCAGGGTGGCAATCAGCGCAGGGATACCCAGAACCATCAAGATATTGGCAGTGTTGGACCCCACCACATTGCCCAGGGCAATCCCGTCGGCATCAACCGCCACAGCATTGATCGCGATCAGCAGCTCTGGCGCAGAGGTGCCAAAGGCAACAATGGTCAGGCTGACGATCAGTGCAGGCACGCCCAGACGAAGCGACAGGTTCACCGCTCCGCGCACCAAGGCATCCCCAGCCAAAAGCAGGATCACAAGACCCAAACCACACAGCAGCCACGGAATCATTTACGCGGTCCTTTTAGTTTGCACCCACAGGGGCTTTTTCCAATTTTGAACCGCCCACAAGACGGACAGCGCGCGGATTGCAGGCGTTTTTGTCCAGGAAGGGTGAATTTCCCGAACATCGCCAGCACCGCTATGACCACCAGAAACAGGGTAACGATTTTAAAAATCACGTCAGAGCCCAAAGCGGGCAAACTCTGCCCGCTCCTCTATCCCGGCCAAGGCATCCTGCGCCAGTTGCAGGCCAAACCGGCTGAGGAAAGGTTTTTTGACCCCATACCGCCGCAGCTTTACCTTATCGCCGAACCGCGCAACCAGCTGCGGCTTGAGATGGCCAAGACCATCAATCAGGCCTAACTCGCTGGCGCGTTTGGCCAGCCAGATTTCGCCAGTGAACAGATCCTGACTGCTGTCCAGCTTAGTGCCGCGCCGTTGGGTGACATAGTCAATGAAATTGGTATGGATATCGCCCAGCAAAGTTTTCAGTCGGGCCACATCTTCAGGATTTTCTGCCTGAAACGGATCCAGCATGGATTTGCTTTTGCCAGCCGTATAGACGCGGCGTTCGACCCCGTGCCGGATCAACAGCTCTTGGGCACCAAAGCCGGCCGAAATCACCCCGATAGAGCCCAGAATAGAGCTGGCGTCGGCCCAGATTTCATCCGCCGAGGCCGCCAGCCAATAGCCACCCGAGGCGGCAACATCTTCGACAAAGGCCAGCACAGGAATGTTCTTTTCCTCGGCCAGACGCCGGATGCGCGCGCCAATCAGGGCGCTTTGCACTGGCGATCCCCCAGGGGAATTTATTTCAAGCGCAACGGCGACAGGCTTGCCCTTGGTAAAGGCAGCCTCCAGCACTGGGGCAAGAGAAACATCGTTTAAGGCGCCACGGCCTGACATGCCAATGGCACCGGAGAGACGCACAACGGAAACGAGGGGCGGTTTTTTCACAAAGGGTATGCGCAGCATCATGGCGCCGATGTAGATGCGCACCGGAGCTGAAACAAGGGAACCACCCTCACAAAACCCGTTCCGGCCAAAACTGAGGGGGGGCCTGTGTATATTTGCAACGCTCCACGACAGGGCGCGCGCTATCTGCACAGCCTCCCGCCCGCAGCGCCCGCAGGCAGCGCCGGATCAGGACCGGATGCGCCAACCGGTCTTGAAAATCCACCAGATCACCGCAAGGCACAGCGCCGTAAAGCCGCCAATGGCCAGCAAGCTTACCCCTACCGGCACATCCGAGGTGCCAAAGAAGGACCAGCGAAAGCCCGAAATCAGATAGACTACCGGATTGAACAGGGTGATCTTCTGCCAGATCGGCGGCAGCATTGATATTGAATAGAAAGAGCCGCCCAGAAACACCAATGGCGTCACCACCAGCAGCGGCACCAGTTGCAGCTGTTCAAAGTTCTTTGCCCAGATCCCGATGATAAAGCCCATCAGCGCAAAACTGAGACAGGTCAGCAGCAAGAACAACACCATGGCCAGCGGGTGGGCGATGGTCAGATCAACAAACAGCGTTGCTGTGGCCAGGATGACAAAGCCGATGAACAGCGCCTTGGTGGCCGCCGCGCCGACATAACCTAGCACGATCTCCAGAAAATTCACCGGGGCCGACAGCAGTTCATAAATGGTGCCGATGAATTTGGGGAAATAGATGCCAAAGGACGCGTTTGAAATGCTCTGTGTCATCACGCTGAGCATGATCAGCCCCGGCACGATAAAGGCACCGTAATCAATGCCATCCACCTGGTCGATACGGCTGCCAATGGCGGCACCAAAGACCACAAAATACAGCGAGGTTGACAGGACAGGCGAGAGGAAGCTTTGGAATAGTGTTCGAAAGAACCGTGTCATTTCAAAACGGTAGATAGACCAGATTGCGATCCAGTTCATGATTTATCTCCTGACACGAGACCCACAAAAATATCTTCCAGACTGGATTGCCGGGTCGAGACATCCGACAAGACCAGCCCCGCCGCCGCGACATCGTTCAACAGGGCGGTGATGCCAGTGCGCTCTGCCTTGGTGTCATAGGTGTAGATCAGGGCATCGCCTGCCCCATTCAGCGCCAGCGCATGCGGCGCCAGCGTCTCTGGCACGGCGTCGATAGCAGTGCTGAGATGCACGCAGAGTTGTTTTTGCCCCAGCTGCGCCATCAGGTCATCCTTATCCTTGACCAGCAGGATCTGACCATCGGCAATCACTCCGACGCGGTCGGCGATGGCCTCGGCTTCTTCAATGTAGTGGGTGGTCAGGATGATGGTAACGCCATTCGCTTTCAGCTCTCGGACCACATCCCACATGTCTTTACGCAGCTCAACATCCACGCCCGCAGTGGGTTCGTCCAGAAACAGCACGCGCGGTTCATGGGCCAGGGCCTTGGCGATCAGCACACGGCGCTTCATGCCGCCGGACAATTCCTTGACCTGACTGTTGCGTTTGTCCCAAAGCGACAGTTTCTTCAGGATTTCTTCGATCAGCGCATCGTTTTTTGGCTTGCCAAAAAGCCCGCGCGAGAACCGGACCGAGTTGATGACCTTTTCGAAAGGTTCCAGGTTAATTTCCTGCGGCACCAAGCCGATCAGCGAGCGCGCGGCGCGAAAATCCTCCAAGATGCAATTGCCGCCCACCAGCACCTTGCCAGAGCTGGGAGTGGTAATACCGCAAACGGTTGAAATCAGCGTGGTCTTTCCGGCACCATTGGGGCCAAGAAGGGCCAGGATTTCCCCCTCTTCGATCTCGAGAGAGACCCCTTTCAGCGCCTCAAAGCCACCTTCATAGGATTTGCGCAGATCGGAAATGGACAGGATCGCCGCCATGGAGCCTCCACTAGACTGAGAGTTCATTTCGCACAACCTACCGGGGCAGCAGGCCAGCCACCAGAGACAGGATGCGCAGGGACCTGTGCGCCTGCGCAGGGATACAGTGTCGGGGGGGGGGGGGCTGCGCGGCCTGACCCAACGGCTGGACCCAGACGGATCGGGTGCCGGTTAGTTGCCAGTGATCTTTTTGAACCAGCCCTTCTTGTCTGGCTGTGGCGCATCTTCGCCCGCCACATCGTCACTGTCGGCAGGATCGGTGGCAGCTTCGGGGGGATCCGCGGGGGCCAGATGGGTCTGCAGATTGACAAAGAACTGATCAGCCATCTTTTTGGCAAAGCCGTCGATAATGCGGCTGCCCAGCTGCGCCAGCTTGCCGCCGACCTTGGCCTCAACCTCATAGGACAGCAGCGTTCCGGTCTCGCTGGGGGTCAGGCTGACCACCGCGCCGCCCTTGGCAAAGCCCGCCGCGCCGCCCTTGCCTTCTCCGGTGATGGTCAGCTTTTCATTCTCGATCAGATCCGACAGGGTGACCTGGCCTTTGAACGTCGCCTTCACCGGGCCAACCTTCTGCGTAACCGAGGCCTCAAAGCCGTCCTCTACGCTACCGCTGACCTCTTGGGCGCCGGGCACGCAGGCCTTCAGCACCTCTGGATTCAACAAGGCGGCATAGACCTCTGCCGGGGGGGCGGCGATTTCTTTGCTATCGCTCATCTGCATGGTGGCTCTCCTGTCGGGGGGGCGGCGCAACGCGCGACCTCTGGGCCCCTGTTGTAAATCTGTTGGCTCTCACATCTCTAGACCTAACCGACAGGCACCGGCTCTGCCAAGGCGTAAGGGGCAAACCCGATCAGCACCAGCTGCTCTCCCTAGGGCTGTTGCGGCGCGCCCAGGTAGGAAACCACACCGGCAATGCTGGCGGCATCGCGCAGAAGGCGGTTGTGCCCCAGACCCCTTGTCACTTGCAACCTGGCACCGGGCCAGTGCTGCGCCAGGTCTTCAATCTCTGCCAGGGGGACAATCGGGTCGTCGTGGTCCTGCAGGATCAGCGCGGTCTGGGAAAGCTGCGGCAGCAAGTTCACCGCCTTCAACGCTGAAAAGGGCAGGCCATAGCGGGCCTCAATCCGCTGTTGCGTTGCCTTGGCCACCCGCTGCGAAAACCCCAGCTGCGCGGCCAGCCGCTGCAAGAAGCCTTCGACATCGGGCATTGGTGCAAGGAACGCCAGACGCTGCGCCTGCATGCCACGGCTGAGCGCGACAAGCACTGCCGCCGCGCCATTGGAATGGGCCACAACCCCGGCCAGCGGCCCCAGCTGGGCCGCGACCTCTTGCACCGCCAGGCGCATTTCGGGCAGTGAACTGCGGCGCCCCGCGGCCGCACCATGCGCTGGCGCATCAAAGGCCACCACCCGGTAGCCCGCTGCCACCAGTGGCGCGGCAAAACCCGCCATCTGTCCGGCGCGCCCGCCAAAGCCATGCACCAATAGCACTGTCGGCAGCGGGGCGTCATCCAGAACGCCCTGCCCCGGTGCCTGATCGCGCCACTCATACAGGGGCACCAGCTCGCCGGTGCTCAGCCGTATCGGCCGCGCCCGCGCCGCCAGCAGCCAGTCACGTTCGTGCCGCGGTAGTTTCTGGCGTCTTGGCCGGGTGAACAGATAAGCCAAGAGCCGGGTCGCGACAGACGGCGCGCAGAAGCTGAGCGTCCCGGTGATACGCTGCATCCATTTGGGCGCTTGCCGACGGGGCGCAGCGACAGATCGGCGGACGACAGTAGGGCGGGCAGACACGGCAGTAACCATGGGGCACTCCTTCAGGAACAAGTCGGTTCTATTTTAGAACTTATTATCAGTTCCATTTGAGAACTCTGTCAACCCATGATAAGACTCCGCCTATGAAATGGCATGATCTCAACGAGGACGCCTGCCCCCTGGCCCGCGCCATGGGCGTGGTTGGCGACCGCTGGACCCTTCTTATCCTACGGGAATGTTTCCTTGGGGTGCGCCGGTTTGACGGGTTTCAAAAACGCCTTGGCGTCACCCGCCACCTGCTGGCAGAGCGCCTAAAACGTTTGGAAACAATGGGGGTACTTGAACGCCGCCCCTATCAGCAGCGACCGCTGCGGCATGAATACCGGCTAACCCCCAGCGGCAAGAGCTTTGCGCCGGTGTTGCTGGCGATGCAGGGCTGGGCCGAACACAACCTGCCCAGCCCCACGCCAACGCCCTTTACCTTTGTCACCCGCGATAGCGGCGCAGAGGTCGACCCGGTCGTGATCGACCGCAAGAGCGGGCAAGAACTGACCCATCGCACAGTTTTGATGGTGCCCAAACCCGCCAGCGGCCAAAGCGCAGCAGACCTGCCCAGAACAGATCAGGCTGAGGGTGCAACTGTTGCCGGGCCAAAGGCAAAGTAGGGTCAAAGATCAGACCCCAGCCACCCGGTAAACCGCCCCTGCTAGTAGGGCAGGCCGACATAGTTTTCCGCCATAGAGGCCTGCGCCGCCTTGGAGGAAAACAAATAGTCGAGATCGGCGCATTGCAGCCGCAGATCCACCTCATCCATATCTGGAAAGCGATGCAGCAGGTTGGTCATCCACCAGCTAAAGCGTTCTGCTTTCCAGACCCGCGCCAGGGCTTTTTCGGAATACTGATCCAACCCGGCACTGTCGCCGCGCTGATAGTGATCCTTGAAGCCATGATAGAGATAGTAGATATCGGACGCCGCCGAATTCAGCCCCTTAGCCCCGGTAGGTGGTACGATATGCGCCGCATCCCCGGCCAGAAACAGCTGACCATATCGCATCGGTTCTGCCACAAAACTGCGCAGCGGCGCGATGGATTTCTCGATCGAGGCTCCGGTTTGCAGCCCCTCGGCCACCTCCTGCGGCAGGCGCGCCTTCAGCTCTGTCCAGAAGGCCTCATCCGACCAGTCTTCGGCCTTGTCGGTCAGCGGCACCTGGATGTAATAGCGGCTCAGCACCTGGCTGCGCATCGAACACAGGGCAAAGCCACGTTCATGACGGGCATAGACCAGCTCGGGCGAGGCGGGTTTGGTTTCTGACAGAACCCCCAGCCAGCCAAAGGGATAGACCTTTTCATATTCGCGTAGCACATCCGCCGGGATGGACTTGCGGCTGACCCCGTGAAAGCCATCGGCACCGACGATGAAATCACAATCCACACGATGTTCTGCGCCGTCGAGCTCATAGGTTACATGGGGTTTTTCTGATTTTAAATCATGCGGTTGAACATTCTGCACCTGATGGATGACAGTTCCACCCATGGCATCACGGGCCTCGTACAGATCGCGGGTCACCTCAGTCTGGCCATAGACCATGACGGTTGCCCCATCGGCCGAAGCAGCCAGATCAATCCGGTCCATCCGCCCCTGATGTGCCAGATAGACGCCGTGGTGCTCTTCGCCCTCGGCCTCCATCCGCGCTGCACAGCCGGCCTCGCGCATCAGTTCGACAAAGCCGCGCTCCAGCACTCCGGCGCGAATGCGCCCCAGCACATAGGCGCGGGTCTGGCGCTCCAGCACCACGGTTTCGATGCCCTGCCGATGCAGCAGCTGCGACAGCAAAAGACCGGACGGGCCGCCACCAATGATGGCAACTTGGGTGGTAATATGCGACATGTTCGCGTCTCCCTGCACTTTGGCCCGATTGGCCCCTTCACAAACGCGCGACGGCCCGGCGTGGCCGCATGAGCGTTCCTTAACGTGCAGCAAAAAAACCACTTTGCGAATGGACTGAGCGCGCAGCCTCTTGTACATTTCGCACATGTCCAGCGCCTCTCATATCCGCAGCTACAATCTATTTGGCGAAACGGCCGAACTTGCCGATGTTTTGCATGTCGAAACCATTCGCTCGCGCTCGGCGCTGCATGACTGGCAGCTGAAGGCACATCGCCATACGCGGCTGCATCAGCTGTTGTTCCTGACCAGTGGCAGCGGCAAAGCAGAAATAGACGGGCGGGCCGAACCGATCCCGCAGGGCAGTTTTGTCAATATTCCGCGCGGCGTGGTGCATGGCTATGACTTTGCGCCACAGACACGGGGCTGGGTGGTGACGCTGACCTCGGATCTGCTGGACCATTGCATCCATCCCGGCGAGGGGCTGCGCGCGCCGCTGGAACAGGCCGCCGTGCTGCCCCTGCCCAAGGCCCTGCGGGATCTGGCAGAGCATCTGTTTGACGAATATCACCGCCAGGATTTTGCCCGCGCCCAGGTGCTGCGGTCGCTGGCCGGAGCCCTGATCGCCCTGGCGGCACGGGCCATATTTGAGGCGGACAGCGCCAATCAACCGCTGACCGGCAGCCCGTTGTTCAACCGATTCGAGGCGATGATCGAACGTGATTTCCGCAACCGCCGCCCGCTGGCCGACTATGCCCGCGAGCTGGCGATCTCACCCACCCACCTGAACCGCATCACCCACCGCTCTGCCGGGCAATCAGCCTCGCGGTTGATCAACGAGCGCATGCTGCGCGAGGCGCGGCGGATGCTGATCTACACCAACCTGACAGCGGCTGAGATCGCCTATGATCTGGGGTTTTCCGATCCGGCGCATTTCAGCCGGGTGTTTGCCAAGGGCACGGGCCTGCCGCCCAAAGTGTTTCGCCAGAAAGTCAGCGAGTCCCGATAGCCACCGCAGAGCGCACGGCCCGACCCTAGGAAACTGGCACCGCCATCCCATTGAAGATCAGTTGCAGATACTGCGCCGCGATGGCTTCGGGCGGCACCGGGTCTGCAACCCGGTTCCAATGGGGGATCCAGTTCAGCGCGCCAAAGACCGCCGCCGCCACCAGCCGGGGGTCGCAGGGCCGCAGACTGCCCTCGGCAACACCTTGGCTGATCAGATCCCGCAGTAGAAAATCAACCTCGGCCTTGCTGGCCCGCAGCGCCGCGCGGCGCGCTGGCGACAGGCTTTGCTCGCGCACCATGGCAATCGTGGCGCCAAGATCGGTGGACACCCAGGAACAATAGCCCCGGATCAGCAATGCAATGCGATCCACCACCGGCAGGCTCTCATCCTGGCTCTGCCGCATGGTCTGCCCCAGAAACTCCAGCCCCAACAGGTGACAGCCAAACAGGATATCTTCCTTACTTTCAACGTAGTAATAGATTGTTCGCTTGGTGATTTTCAGGGCCGCTGCGATGTCTTCAAGCGATGTCTGCTCATACCCGTGATCATTGAACAACCGCGCCCCCGCCTGCAAGACCGCGCGCCGCTTGGCCTCTCGCTTGGCGTCGCGGCTGGCACCCGGGTCAGGTGCCGCGCTGGCATCGGGGGAGGTCCAGCAGGATTGCTCTGCGTTCTTTTTACTGTCGCGCACACCTGCCTCCCTTTGCCCCTGGTGTTTGGCCCGCCGTGTTTATGACGCGCGGTAATTACACCTGCCAGTTACATCAAGATTGACCTTTTTGCCAGCCGATACAATAGTAACCCGCAAGTGTAATTTTATCCCGACGCAGAGCTGCACCAAGGAGAACACCAATGACATCAGATGTACTGGTTGCCGGAGTGGGCATGACCAAATTTGCCAAACCCGGTCAAAACGCCCCCTATACCGAAATGGGAGCCGCCGCGCTGCGCGATGCTCTGGCGGATGCGGGCCTGCCCTATGACGCGGTGCAGCAGGCCTATGCGGGCTATGTCTATGGCGACAGCACCTGCGGTCAGGCAGTGCTCTATAAGGTGGGCATGACCGGCATTCCGGTGATGAATGTGAACAACAACTGTTCTACCGGCTCGACCGCGCTGTTCATGGCGCGCCAGGCGGTGCAGTCCGGCGCGGTGGATGTGGCGCTGGCACTGGGGTTTGAACATATGCAACCCGGCGCGCTGACCTCGCATTGGGACGACCGCCCCAGCCCCTTTGATGCCTTTGACGCCGAGACCGACGATCTGGTCGGCCACCCAGAGATTCCGCTGGCGCTGCGCTATTTTGGTGGTGCGGGCAAATCCCACATGGAGAAACACGGCTCCTCCCTCACCGATCTGGCCCGTATCCGCGCCAAGGCCAGCCGCCATGCGGTGAACAACCCGCTGGCGCTGTTCCGGCAGGAATTGTCGCCTCAGGACGTGCTGGACAGCCCGATGATCTGGGAAGGCGTGATGACCCGGCTGATGGCCTGCCCCCCCACCTGTGGCGCCGCCGCCGCCATCGTGGTCAGCGAAGATTACGCCAGGAAACACGGGCTAAATCAGGCGGTGCGCATCAAAGGTCAGGCGATGACCACCGACTATGCCTCGACCTTTGAGGCCCACGACATGATGCAGCTGGTCGGCTATGACATGACCGCAGCCGCCGCCAAACAGGTGCAGGAACAGACCGGCATCAGTATCGAAGACGTGGATGTGGTCGAGCTGCACGACTGTTTCGCCCATAACGAAATGATCACCTACGAGGGCCTGGGTCTTTGCCCCGAAGGCGGCGCCAGCAAGTTCATCGCGGATGGCGACAACACCTATGGCGGCAAATATGTGACCAACCCATCAGGCGGGCTGTTGTCCAAGGGGCATCCGCTGGGCGCCACCGGCCTGGCGCAATGCTACGAGCTGACGCGGCAATTGCGCGGCACTGCCGGCCCCACCCAGGTCGCGGGCGCGCGCACCGCACTGCAGCATAACCTTGGTCTGGGCGGCGCCTGTGTCATCACCCTGTACCAGGCAGCCTGAGGAGCGCCACATGATTGACCGATCTTTCATTGGCCGCAGTTTTCCGCCGCTGCATGTAGATGTAGAGGCAGGCCAGCTGCGCGCCTTTGCCCGCGCCACCGGCCAGCGCGACCCGATCTACTGGGACGAGGAGGCCGCAAAAGCCGCAGGCTATCGCGCCCTGCCCGCACCGCTGACCTTTCTGTTCACGCTGGATCAGGAGCGCGAGGACCGGTTCTATTTCATCAACGCCATGGGCATTGAACTGGGCCATGTGCTGCATGGCGAACAGGCCTTTACCTATGGTGCGCCGATCTGCGCCGGGGACCGCGTGACCCTCACCTGCACCTGCATGGACATCTACGACAAAAAGGGCGGCGCCATGGAGTTTGTTATCCTGAAAACCCAAGCCACAAATCAGCTGGGCGAAGATCTGGGCGGCATGACCGGCACCATCGTCGTGAGGGATCCAAAATGAGCATCTTTGCACATGACGTGACCTTTGCCGGGGTGGACGTGGGCGACAGCCTGCCTGCCGTGACCTCAAAACCCATCAGCCGCACCACGCTGGCGCTGTTTGCCGGCGCCTCGGGCGATCACAATCCGATCCATATCGACATTGATTTTGCAAAGACATCCGGCATGCCGGATGTCTTTGCCCATGGCATGCTGGGCATGGCCTATCTGGGCCACCTGCTGACGGCCTGGGTACCGCAGCAGGCAGTACGGGAATTCTCTACCCGGTTTGTCGCCATCACCCAGGTGCATGCGGTGGTGACCTGCACCGGCCGCGTGGTGGAGAAACGCGAGGGCAATCTGGTGGCGCTGGAGATCGAGGCCGCAGATCAGAATGGTGACGTAAAACTGGCAGGCCAGGCACTGGTGGAACTGCCCTAGCGATAACAGCAGCCCGCCCATGGGGGCGGACGGGCGCGACCCGGCCAAAGGCCGGGTGGGCCTTCAACTGAGAATGAAACGGAACTTGAACCATGACAAAACTTGCAGGCAAAACCGCCTATGTCACCGGCGCCGGGCGCGGCATTGGCCGCTCAATTGCGCTGAAACTGGCCGGGGATGGCGCCAATGTGGTGCTGAACGATCTGGACGCAGACCCCGCGCAGCAGGTGGTGGCAGAGATCGAAGCCATGGGCGGCAAGGCCCTGGCCGTTGCCGGATCAGTCACCGCCCCCGGCTTTGCCAATGACTTCATCCAGGCGGGCATCGACAGGTTTGGTGGCCTCGACATTATCGTCAACAATGCCGGCTACACCTGGGATGGCTTCATCGGCAAGATGAGCGACGAACAGTTTGACGCCATGATCGACGTGCACCTGAAAGCGCCGTTTCAGATCATGCGTGCTGCCGCGCCCTTTATTGCCGAACAGGTGGCCATCGAGACCGCCGAGGGGCGCGAGGTGTTTCGCAAGGTGGTGAATATCTCCTCTATCTCGGGCACCGGCGGCAATGCAGGCCAGGCCAATTACTCTGCCGCCAAATCCGGCGTCATTGGATTGACCAAGACCATGGCGAAAGAATGGGGGCGCTTTAAGGT
The DNA here is from genome assembly GCF_048267565.1 of Pseudophaeobacter sp. Lineage (NCBI taxonomy): Bacteria > Pseudomonadati > Pseudomonadota > Alphaproteobacteria > Rhodobacterales > Roseobacteraceae > Pseudophaeobacter > Pseudophaeobacter sp. The sequence goes on from NZ_JBLWXG010000003.1 coordinate 193,080, forward strand.
CAACGTCAACGCGGTGGCCTTTGGCATGATCTCCACCCGGCTGACCGAAGCGACGGATGAAAAGAAATCCATCGAGGTGGAGGGCAACAAGGTCGAGATTGGCATCCCCAAGAAACTGGTGCAGGGCATGGAAATGATGATCCCGCTGGGCCGTGCAGGCACTGCCGAAGAAGCCGCCGGTGGCGTCTATCTCTTCTGCATTCCCGAAAGCAACTATGTCTCCGGGCAGACGCTGATCGTTGGCGGTGGTTTCGGCGGCTCCTGAGGCAACAGGGGCGGGGCCGACAACGGCCCCCACCCCGCAAGACGTGCACAACAGGGAGGGCAGGATGCTCCAAGGGATACGCATTATCGAAGTCGAAGGCCTCGGCCCCGGCCCCTTTGCCGCCATGTGGCTGGCGGATATGGGCGCCGATGTGATCTGCGTCCATCGCAAGGGCGGTGGCGTCACCCCCGGAATGCCGGAACGCTCAGTGCTGGATCGCGGCAAACGCTCGATCGAGTTGGATCTGAAAGACCCCAATGACATCAAAACCTTTCTGGCGCTGGTCGCCACGGCGGATGGGCTGATCGAAGGCTTTCGCCCCGGCGTGATGGAACGGCTTGGTATTGGCCCAAAGGCCTGCCAGGCGGTAAACCCGGGCCTGGTCTTTGGCCGGATGACCGGCTGGGGTCAGGACAGTGCGCTGGCGCAGACTGCCGGACATGATCTGAATTATATCTCGCTCTCCGGCGCGCTGTGGTATGCGTCCAATCCGGGCGACGCCCCGCTGACGCCCGCCACGCTGGTGGGTGATATCGGCGGCGGTGCGATGTATCTGGTGGCCGGTATGCTGGCCGGGTTGCTGCGGGCAAAAACCAGCGGTGTCGGCACTGTGGTCGACGCCGCGATCTATGATGGCTCTGCCCATATGATGAACCTGCTGATGAGCATCCGCCAGGCCGGGGGCTTTGGCGAGACACGCGGGCAGAACCTGCTGGATGGCCCACATTGGAGCCGCTCTTACGCCTGTGCCGATGGCGGCTACATGACGGTGCAATGCCTGGAACCCAAATTCTACGCGCAGTTTTTGTCGCTGATGGGGCTGGCAGAGGATGCGGAGTTCAAACATCAGTTCGACACCAGCACTTGGCCCGTGCTGACCGCGCGGCTGGCCGGGATCTTTGCCGCCCAGCCCCGCGCCCATTGGGCGGCGCTGTTTGACGGCACCGATGCCTGCGTTGCCCCGGTACTCAGCCCCGATGAGGCCCTGCAACATCCGATGAATGCCCGTGGCACCTGGGTTGAACAGGACGGCGTGTTGCAGGCGGCCCCCGCCCCGCGTTTTGATCACAGCCCGGCGTGGCAGCCCACAGCCCCCCCCGAGCGCGACCAAGACAGCACCAACATCCTGGCCGAACTCGGCCTTATCAAGGAAGACCCACGATGACCTCTCATATTTCTCCCTGGATGGATGACGAACTGACCATGCTGCAGGAGTCCTTGCGCGATTTTTATGCCAAGGAAATGGTCCCGCATGAAAAACGCTGGCAGGAACAGGGCCATATCGACCGCGACTTCTGGTACAAGGCGGGCGAATTTGGCATTCTCTGCGCGTCGGTGCCAGTAGAATATGGCGGCATGGGCGGCGATTTTCGCCACGAGGCGGTGATTACCACCGAACAATTCCGCGCCGCCGGCTTTTCCGGTTTTGGCAATTCGGTCCATAGCCAGATCTGTGCGGGCTATATCCTCGATTATGGCTCTGAGGCGCAGAAAAAGCGCTGGCTGCCCAAGATGGCCAGTGGCGAGATGGTCTGCGCCATCGCCATGACAGAGCCCGGCACCGGATCCGATCTGCAGAACATCAAGACCACCGCCAAGCTGGACGGCAATGAATATGTCCTCAATGGTTCGAAGACCTTTATCACCAATGGCCAGCAGGCCGATCTGATCATTGTGGTCGCCAAGACAGACCCGACACTGGGCGCCAAAGGTATTTCACTGATTGTGGTGGAGACCGCCGAGGCTCCCGGTTTTGCCCGCGGGCGCAATCTGGAAAAGCTTGGCCTCAAGAGCCAGGACACATCCGAGCTGTTCTTTGACACTGTGCGAGTGCCTCCGGAAAACCTGCTGGGCGGCCGCGAGGGCCAGGGATTTTATCAGCTTATGAAATCGCTGCCACAGGAGCGCCTGGTGGTGGCCCTGGGCGGCGCTGCCGCGATGGAAAAGGCGCTGGAGGAAACCGTCGCCTACACATCCGAGCGCCGCGCCTTTGGCAAGCCGCTGCTGGAGATGCAGAACACCCGCTTCAAACTGGCCGAGGTCAAGACCGTGGCCCATATTGCGCGGGTCTTTCTGGATGACTGTATCGCCAAACATCTGCGCGGTGAACTGGATGCCACCACGGCATCCATGGCAAAATGGTGGGTGACCCAGATGCAATGCGACACGATGGATGAATGCCTGCAGCTCTTTGGCGGCTATGGCTATATGTCGGACTATCCGATTTCGACCATGTATGCCGACGCGCGGGTGCAAAAAATCTATGGTGGCGCAAATGAGATCATGAAAGAGCTGATCGCCCGCAGCCTGACCGACTGACCCGCCGCGCAGCCCCCGGCCTGCGCCGGGGTCTGCCATGTAGCAGGCGCGCCCACCCGCCCCTGCACAAAGAGCATATTGCGCAAAGTGGGGACCGGGAACGCGCGACATGAAAAATCAATAGGGAGAGCCAGTCGCGTGAATGCAGATGAACACGACAAGCTTCAGGATTTTTTCGTTTTTTCCGCCGCAGCCTTCATCCGTTCCAACAAGGCGGATTTATCATCGCGCTTGTCATAGGGGTTTTTCTGGCTGCCTTTGGCATTGTGCTCGGCGTGCCGGGGTTTGTTGCTGCCCATACGCGGGCCGCCTTTTTTGCTGTAATCCATGTCGATGGCCTTTGGTTAGGGACTGCAAGGGTGATGATATAGTTTGCCCCTTTCAGCAAGGGGTGTCGCTTTGGATGCAACAAGAGAGGGGCGCTGCCCCTCTTGGCCCAAAGGCCAATTCACCCCGCGGTATTTAAAGTAAGATGAAGGGGAAGGGCAATGACGGTGGTTAAACCGGCGCGGGGCAATAGGTCAGCAATGTGTTGGGGTAACTCTCGGTGCCGAGGCAAAAAGAGGTTTCGCCGGTGATGGCAAAGCCCATGCGCTGATAAAACCCTATGGCCTTGGTGTTTTGCGCATTTGTGGCCAGCCACGGCCTTGGCGCGTCAAGATCCTGCCCGCGCTGCACTGCGGCCTGCAACAATGCCTGGCCAATGCCACGCCCCTGGTGACGGGGCTGCACGTAGAGCGTGGCAATTTCAAGCGCCGAGCCAGGGCCTGTCGGTGGCTCGGCCCCCCGTGACAGGCGCAGGAAGCCATCGATGCCCTCTTGGTTCTGCGACAGGATGAATATCTCGCTTGAGGTTTGCAGGTGCTGTGTAAACCGGTCTGGCGTCAACGTTTCAAAGACATAATCGGCAAAGCGCTTGCTGATGCCATGGTGCAGATAGGTGCCCAGCCAGACCTCGATCGAGAGGGCGGCCAGGCTGGCGGCATCGCTCTGGCAGGCGGGCCGCAGCGAGATCTTTGCTGCCGCGCTGTCAGCCACCACGCAGGGTGTCGATCATTAACTGCACATTATCCGGATCCGCATCCGGGGTGATCCCATGGCCGAGGTTGAAGATATGCGGGCCATTTTTGAAGGCCTTGACGATAGCGCGGGTTTCGTCGACCAGATCCTGTCCGCCGGTGACCATGTGACGCGAGGCGAGATTGCCCTGCACGCAGCCATCGACCTGCAGATGCTGCGCAGCCCAGACCGGATCAACTGAATTGTCCAGCGCCAGGCAATCAATGCCCGTCTCCTTGGCAAAGCCGAGGTAGTTTTCGCCCGCCTCACGGGGGAAGCCGATGACGGGAATGCCTGGATGGCGTTCTTTCAAGGCAGCGGTGATCTGCAGGCAGGGCTGCAACGCGTATTTGCGGAAATCATCGCCCTTCAGCGAGCCGGCCCAGCTGTCGAAGATCTTGACCACCTCGGCACCGGCCTCGATCTGTTTGGAGAGGTAATCGATTGTTGCCTCGGTGATGCGCGCCAGCAGCGCCTCGAACAGAGGTGTGTTTTCCTGCCGCAGCGCATGGGCCGGAGCTTGGTCCGGGGTGCCGCGCCCGGCAATCATGTAGGTTGCCACGGTCCATGGCGCCCCGGCAAAGCCAATCAGTGTCGTTTCTTTTGGCAGCGCACCCGCCAGGATTTTCACCGTCTCGTAGATCGGGTTCAGCGTCTCGTGGATGTCTGTCACCGGGCCGAGTTTGGCAAAATCCGCCTCTGTGGTGATGGTCGACAGGCGCGGGCCTTCGCCGGTAACAAACCACAGATCCGCGCCCAGCGCCTGGGGGATCAGCAGGATATCGGCAAACAGGATGGCCGCGTCAAATCCGTAACGCCGGATCGGTTGCAGGGTGACTTCGGCGGCCAGTTCCGGATTGTAACACAGTGACAGAAAATCCCCGGCCTGGGCCCGTGTCGCGCGGTATTCTGGCAGGTAACGACCAGCCTGACGCATCATCCAGATCGGCGGTACATCCTGTGTTTCGCCTGCCAATGCGCGCAGCAATTTCTTCTGTTCGGCCATATCACCCTCAAGCTTGTCTTGCGTTTTTCTTGCCCCATCAGGTCGACCCAAAGCAGCGAATTGTCAAGGGCAGCCGCGCCACAGCTGCAACGGCAAATCGCCGCTGGCCTGGTAAATTGAGCCGTATCTGGCGCAAAACCGCTTTCCCCTTATGCGGAAAATGCACTAGTGGTTTGTGCATGACACAGAACCTGCCCTCCCCCGCTTCTCCGCTGAAAATCGGCACCCGTGGATCACCGCTGGCGCTGGCCCAGGCCCACGAGACACGCCGCCGTCTGGCGGCCGCCTTTGATCTGCCGTCAGAGGCCTTCGAAATTGTGGTGATCAAGACCACCGGTGACAATCAGGCGCTGATCGCAGCGGATAAGCCCCTGAAAGAGCTGGGGGGCAAAGGGTTGTTCACCAAGGAGATCGAAGAGGGTCTTTTGTCAGGGGGCATCGACATTGCGGTGCATTCGATGAAGGACATGCCAGTGGCCCAGCCTGCGGGATTGGTGCTGGATTGCTACTTGCCGCGCGAAGACGTGCGGGATGCCTTTGTCTCGCCGCGGGTGTCGCGCCTGCAGGATCTGGCGGCGGGGGCCGTGGTTGGCACCTCTTCGCTGCGCCGCCGCGCCCAGTTGATGAACCGTCGCCCCGATCTGCAAGTGGTGGAGTTTCGCGGCAATGTGCAGACCCGGCTGAAAAAGCTGCACGCTGGCGTTGCAGACTGCACCTTCCTGGCGATGGCGGGACTGAATCGGCTGGCCATGACCGAGGTACCGGCCAGCGCAATCGAGACCACGGATATGCTGCCTGCGATTGCCCAGGGGGCGATTGGCATTGAACGCCGCGGCGATGACACCCGCGTGGCAATGATGCTGGAAGCGATCCATGACAAGACCACCGGCCAGCGGCTGGCGGCAGAGCGGGCCTTTCTGGCGGCGCTGGATGGATCCTGCGAAACCCCCATTGCGGGGCTGGCAGAACTGGATGGCACAACCCTGCGGCTGCGCGGCGAAGTGCTGCGCCCGGATGGATCCGAATCCATTTCTGACGACCAGACCTGCACCATTGCAGATGGCCCCGATCTGGGACGCGAGATGGCGGAAAAATTGCTGGCCTCTGCCGGAGCGGGCTTTTTTGGCTGGCGCCAATAGCCCCATCAGCAAATGGCCCGGCCCGGATCGCACGACATACCCAAGGGTATGACGCCACGCCCTGTTTGACCGCCGCGCCAATGCAGGCGACCCTCTGTCACAGGAGGAGCGCAAAATGACACCCGGAAAATCCTATCTCAGTACGGAAGAAATCCGCCCCCTGGCGGCAAGGTCGAATGCCATGGGGGCCTGGCTGGTGCTGCACTGCTGGGGGACAATTGCCTGCGCATTGACCCTGTTTGCGCTCTGGCCCAATCCGCTGACCTTTGTGCTGACAATCATGATTATCGGCTCACGCCAGTTGGGCCTGGCGATCCTGATGCATGAGGCAGCCCATAACGCGCTTTTCAAAAACCGCAGATGGAATGATCGCATAGGCGAATGGCTCTGTGGGCGGCCCATTCTGGCCGAGCTGGCCGCCTATCGCCACTATCACCTGACGCATCATCGTTTTACCCAGTCCGAAAAAGACCCCGATCTGGTGCTCAGCTCCAAATTCCCCACCACAAAGGCATCGTTGCAGCGAAAATTCACCCGTGATCTGACCGGGCAGACCGGAACCAAGCAGCTGATCGGCCAGATCCTCATGAGTATTCGGCTTGCCGGGGATGACGACGCAATGGAGGCTGCGGCCTCTGATTTTGCCCAGAGCTTCAAGGCATCACATCTGTGGCACGCCCTGCCAGTGTTTATCGGCGTCGCACTGGGCATGAGCCTGGTTGGCGACTGGTGGTGGGGGCTGGCCTTTTGGGTGCTGCCCTATCTGACCTGGTTTCAGTTTGTGCTGCGGGTGCGCAATATTGCGGAACACGGCGCCACCGAGCAATCCGACAATCCGCTGCAGAATGTGCGCACCACCAAGGCCGGCCCGATCGCGCGGCTATTTGTGGCGCCCTATTGGGTCAACTACCATCTAGAGCACCACATGGTCATGCATGTGCCTTGCTGGCAGTTGAAAAACATGCACAAGGCCCTGCTGAACAAGGGAATAGGCCCGGATATGCGGATTGCGTCCGGCTATGGACAGGCCTTGGCCGAGGCAGGTTGGAAACGCGGCTGAAACCCGCGCCCCGCTGCGCACCATGCCCACCGCCCCGCCTAAAGCTGCCCGGACCAGCGCAGCCAGGTTTCGGGGCTGTCGTGAAACACATTCAGATCCACATTTCCCTTGATCCCCGGCACCACCCCGGTGCCGGTATATTGCCAGAATCGCCAATGGGCTCCGGGATAGATCTGACGCGGATGGCCTGCGACAGAACGCAGCCAGAACTCGGTATCGCGGAGGCGGCCAATACCGGTCTCGGCAAAGAAATCCACCGTGGTGTAGACCACCGGACGTTGGCCGTAATGCGCCTCTAGCAGGGCGAGAAATTTGCGCGCCTCGGCCCGCACCAGTCGGCCATCGGGGCGTTTTGTGCAGGTACGCGAACGCGGGTTCCATTCCATATCCAGCACCGGCGGCAGCGCATTGGCATCGCGCGGCACATGTTTGATGAACCAGCGGGCCTGCTCTGCTGCGCTGCGGCAGAAATAGTAATAATGATAGGCCCCGCGCGGCACCCCGGCGCGCGCGGCGCCACGCCAGTTCCCGACAAAGGCAGGGTCAGCCACATCGCCGCCTTCGGTCGCCTTGACATAGGCAAAGGACACGCCAGAGCCGCGGACCTGTCCCCAGTCGATATCCCCCTGATAGCGCGAGACATCAATACCGTGGATCGGATAGCTGCGCGGCCCCCGCCCCTGCCATTCATGCGGGTCGGTATCGTCAAAACGCGGATAGCGGATCAGCTGCGACAGCTGCGCCTGGGTCGGGCGCTGCGAGGGCGCGGACTGGGCTGTTGCACTGTCAGGCGGCGGCGGTGCCTTTTGACCGCAACTGGCCAGTGCCACCATCAACAGAATGCTCAATACCTTGCTATGCATGCAAAAACCCAATGACTAAAATCAAAAGAACCAGCGCAGGTGGCACTGGTTCTGTTAATCTCTATCGAAGACACTGCCTTGCATAGGGCGAAACCGTCAGCAAAGGCTTTTGGGCGCTTTCCCGCAGGATCCGTGCCTAGGTCAGACCCATTTTGCCATTGGCGGCAGGCTCATCAGGACCGCATTGGCATCATGGCCAGTTTCGAGACCAAATTTGGTGCCGCGGTCATAGACGAGGTTGTATTCGGCATAAAGCCCGCGATGCACCAGCTGCGCGTCCTTGTCGGTCGCTTCAAATGGCTGGCTGCGGCGTTTTTCCACCAGCGGCAGATAGGCCGGTAGAAAGGCGCGACCAATGTCCTGGGTCAGGGCAAAATCCGCCGCCCAATCGCCAGTATTGTGGTCATCCATGAAAATACCGCCAACGCCCCGCGCCCGGTTGCGATGCGGGATGTAGAAATATTCATCCGCCCATTCCTTTAGACGCGGGTAGATATCCGTCCCATGCGGATCGAGGTATTTCTGCTGGGTGGCATGAAAATGCGCCGTATCCTCGGCGTATTCCAGGCATGGATTCAGGTCAGAGCCACCGCCAAACCACCAGGCGTGCGGCGTCCAGAACATCCGAGTGTTCATATGAACCGCAGGCGCATGGGGGTTGCGCATATGCGCCACCAGGGAAATTCCCGAGGCCCAGAAACGCGGATCCTCTTTCATTCCCGGCAGCCCCTTGCGCGCGGCCATGGCGTTTTGCGCCTTCTCGCCCAGGGTGCCATAAACTTCGGAAATATTGACGCCGACCTTTTCAAACACCCGGCCACCGCGCATCACGCTCATCAAACCGCCGCCCGCATCGGAGCCATCGGCGGCGGCGCGGCGTGTTTCGCTAACCTCGAAGCGGCCCGGCTCCAGTTCGGCAAAGGGCCCCTGGGTATGGCTGTCTTCCAGCCCTTCAAAGGCTGCGGTGATCTCGTCACGCAACTGTCGGAACCAGGCGGCGGCCTGGGCCTTTTCCTGGGTCATCTCGGCGTGGGTCAGAGTTTCGGCGGGCATCATGGGATCTTTCTGCGATACGGACAACTGGGCAAGTTTAAGCCCAGATCAGGAATGTGACGTCGTCTGGCAAATTAATGAACTGGTGCTGCGACCGGGTCCAGCAGGGTGCGACCGCCATCCAGCGTCATGATCTGTCCGGTCATAAAGCCCGAAGCCTCTGAGGCGAGAAACTGCGCCGCTTCGGTCAATTCGGTCGGAGAGGCAATGCGACAGAGCGGCGTGTGCTCTTCGATATCTGCCCGATAATCGCGGTTGTCCTTCAGCGTCGACTGCATAGAGGCGCTCATGACTGAGCCAAAGGCGATGGAATTCACCCGGATCCGGTGCGGTGCCAAAGACACCGAGAGCGAGCGGGTCAGTTGATCCAGCGCCGCCGAGGCCACAGAATAGGCCAGCAGTTCGGGGTGGGTACGCCGGGCCGCAATGGACGACAGGTTGATGATCGCGCCCAGGGGACCAAGATCATCCCGCTCTTCGCCCTGTTTGATCATCCGCCGCGCCACCTGCTGCGACAGGCGCAGGGTCGGCAACAGGTTCTCTGTAAGCAAGAGCTCCAGCGAGTCATCCTCGGGGTCCAGCGGATCACTTTGCACCACCTGGCGGGCACCATTGACCAGGATATCGACGTCATCAAAGGCATCGATAGTGGCCGAAAGCAGGTTGGCAATGGTCAGCCGTTCACGCAGATCCCCCGCGAAATAGCGGATATTGCTATCCTCAACCTTGGCGCCGAGTTCGCTCACCAGTGCGGCCTCGTTGGTGTCGGCGAACATCACATTGGCGCCGGCTGCAACAAACTGGCGGCCAATGGCCAGGCCAATACCGGTCGAGGCCCCCGTAACGATGGCTGTCTTGCCGGAAATGGAAAAGGACATGCGCGGCATACTCCCTGGGTTTGATTTTGGTTGCGAGCCTAGCCCCCGATGCCCGGTTTGGAAACGGAGAAGTGTTGGCCGCAACGTGGATCTATCTGAAACTGGCCGCGCGGGCAAAACCGCGCGCGGCGGCGCGGCCTAGGCCTTGATCCGGCGCGGGCGCTGCGCGTGCAGCACCTTGAACCGGGTATTGCCAGCCACTTCGCTGACCGCTGCGAACCGGGCCTCAAGAACGGTTTCATAGGGCAGGTGCCGGTTCGCCACCATCCACAGATGCCCCGAAGCCACCAGCATATCCGCCGCCGCCGCAATAAAGGCCTGACCCAATTCTGGCTCGGCGCTGCGTCCGCTATGGAACGGAGGGTTCATCACCACGGTGTTCACCGCTTCTGCCGCTTTCCACTTGCGGGCATCCGCCCAGTGGAACTGGGCGCGGCTATCGCTGATATTCTGCCGGGCACAGCCCAGGGCCGTATAATCGGCCTCGACAAGTTGCAGCTGCTCGACCCCGGTGCGGGCCAGAATTTGCGCTGACAGATAGCCCCAGCCAGCCCCAAGATCGACAACTGAGCGCCCCAGCTTTTGCGGCAGGCACTCTGCCAGCAGCGCCGAAGCCGGATCAATGCCATCGGCAGAAAATACCCCCGGCGCAGTGGTGAAACCTGCGACCTCTGCCACAGCTTCACAGCTCCAGTCTGCCAAGGCGTTGTTGCCGCCCTGGAACCAGAAGATTTTGCCATGCGCCTTTGATATCGGCGCCGAGGTCTCGGTGAGTTTACGCAGGTTTTTCAGAATCGAATCGATACCATCCGTCTTGGCTCCATCCACCAGAACCGGGCCTGTGGTCACAGCCGCGGCCTGGGCCACCAGAAGACGGGCCTCGGCCTTGGCACGGGGCAGAAAAACCACCGCAGCGGCAAAGCGCTCGGCCTCTGGCAGATCGGCCAGTCCAGGCAGGCAGGTAAAACCGGCGGCCTCATGGCTTTCATATTCAGGGCGTCTTGGATGCAGGATCAGCACCCGCTCCTTTGGCAGGGCTGACAGATCCAGATCAGCATGCGGAGAAAAGACGGCGATGCGGCCCTCATCGGGCACGGCGCAGCCACCCGTCTCAAGGGCAAGGGACAGGCGCAGGGACATAACAGGTGCCTCTTTCAGTTTGATTTTATTCTTCTTTTTCCATCGTGCATTGCAGCGGATGCTGATGACGGCTGGCAAAATCCATCACCTGACCAACCTTGGTCTCGGCGATTTCATGGGTAAAGACCCCCACCACTGCAAGCCCCTTTTTATGCACGGTCAGCATGATCTCGAAGGATTGCGCGTGTGTCATGCCAAAAAACCGTTCGAGCACCAGCACAACAAATTCCATCGGCGTGTAATCGTCATTCAGCAACAGCACCTTATAGCGCGGCGGGCGCTGGGTCTTGGGACGCGTCTTGGTCAGCAGGCCAAGATCGGTCTCATCGTCATCCGAAAATTTGGACATCCTAACAGGCAGCAACGGCATCGGCTTTTGGTTCCAGTCATGAGTGGAATTCTATTCCCTGCTTATATAGCGTAAAGACAGCCTAGGAAAAGGGATTGACGCAGCACTGTGACATGCAATTTGACAACCATTGGTTTTGATGCCGACGATACCCTTTGGCACAACGAGCGGTTTTTCCGCGTCACCCAGGACCGCTTTGCCGCGCTTTTGCTTGATCACACCCCGGCGTCGCTGGATCGCACCGGGCTGGAACGCCGCCTGCTTGCCGCAGAAAAGCGCAACCTCGGGCGCTATGGCTACGGCGTCAAAGGCTTCACCCTGTCGATGATCGAAACCGCCATCGAGGTGACCAACCAGAGGGTTCCTGCTGCGGTGATCCAGGAGCTGATCGTGGCGGGGCAGATGATGCTGACTTATCCGATCGAGCTGCTGCCCCATGCCCGCGCCGCTGTCGAACAGCTGGCCGATCACCACCGGTTGATCCTGATCACCAAGGGCGATCTGCTGGATCAAGAGCGCAAGCTGGCCCAGTCTGGCCTGGGCGATCTGTTTGACGCGGTCGAAATTGTCTCTGAGAAAACGCCGCAAATCTACCATGAGATCTTTACCCGCCACGCCGAGGGGCCAGAGCGCGCCATGATGGTGGGCAATTCCATGCGCTCGGATGTGGTCCCGCCGATCACGGCGGGCGGCTGGGGCATCTATGTCCCGCATGGCCAGATCTGGGAGGTGGAGCACGCCGAGCCCCCCAGCGACAGCCCCCGCTACCACACGATAGAACACCTGGGCCAGCTGCCAGACCTGGTTGCCAGGATCAATGCCATCTGAGCGCGACACCCCGATGCGCTGGCGGGCACACCCAATTGCACCGCCCCATCATCCGACACAAAACCCCATCAGACAGGACAGGCCCAATGCCCCATGCCGAGCTCAAATATTCTGACGATCTGAAGATCGACAGCGCCGCCATTCTGGCCCGGATCGAGACGATCATCCAGAACCATGATGCCGGTGCCGGGCTATGCAAGGGCCGCGCCTATCCCATCGCGCAATACCATCATAGCCATGTCACCATCAGCGTGACCCTGCTGGTCAAAGCGCACCGCGACACCGACTTTTCAAACGCACTGCTAAGCCAGCTGAACCAGGAAATCGGCGCAATGCTGCCACGGCCTTGCGAATTTTCGCTCGGGCTACAGTATTCCACCCCGTTTTACGTGACCCGCCGCTTGACGGCATAACCCCGCCCCATCCGCACTGCATGCGCTATGGCTGGAACAGCCTGCTATACATGACCGATACCGCCGCAGCTTGGGCGAATCGATACCGGAGAGGGGCAAAATGCGTGGCCAATCGGCACCAGCTTGTTAAAAATTGCCCCTGCGTCCGCCAATAAACCACCTCAGATAGCCGGAATTTTATTCACACTTTATTAAGACAACGCCGATCTAGAAGCGCCACCTCCCGGCCTTACTACATGTAGCGAAACCGGGCGCTGCCTGGCTGATCACTACGGTTTATTTCAACCGCACAATATGCTAGCGTTTATGGATAGCAGGCAAAATCGTCAGCCGGAAAACCGGCGGCATAGAGGCAAAAAAATGGCAGTTTTTGAGCAGATCAGGTGTGCTCACCTGATTCGCGGACAGCGGGTACACGCCCGGTTTGTGCTGTGGATCGTGAGTGTTTTTCTCACATTTGGGGTGGTTCTGCTGCCCCCGACCCCGACACAGGCAGCACCCTACGCCGCCATGGTTGTGGATGCCCGGACCGGCGAGGTCTTGCATTCGCGCAACGCCGACACCCGCCTGCACCCCGCCTCCCTGACCAAGATGATGACGCTGTACATTGCCTTTGAAGCCGTGCGGAATGGTGAAATCTCTCTGGATCAAAAAGTCCTCATCAGCCGCAATGCCGCCGCTGAACCCCCCTCCAAGCTGGGGCTGAAATCCGGCCAGCGCATCGCCTTTCGGTATCTGATCCGTGCGGCTGCCGTGAAATCCGCCAATGACGCCGCCACCGCAATCGGCGAGGCAATTTCTGGCTCGGAGGCGGCGTTTGCCCGGCGCATGACCCGCACCGCCAAGGCGCTAGGCATGTCGCGCACCACCTTCAAAAACGCCCATGGGCTGACTGAATCTGGCCATATGTCCACCGCCCGCGACATGACCACCATGGGCCGCCACATTCTGTACGACTATCCCGAATATTATAACCTGTTCTCGCGCAAGACAGCGGATGCCGGGGTGCGGACTGTACCCAATACCAACCGCCGCCTGCTCGCCTCTTACCGGGGGGCGGATGGGATCAAGACCGGCTATACCCGCGCGGCCGGCTCCAACCTTGTGGCTTCGGCCAAACGGGGCAATGAACGCGTCATTGCGACCGTCTTTGGTGGCAAATCCTCTACCTCGCGCAATGCCAAGATCGCCGAACTGCTGGACCTGGGCTTTCGCCGTGCCCCATCGCGGGCCCGTGTACGCGCCCCTGCCCTGCCGGCCTATGTGGGCAATAGGGGCCTGGATGTCTCTACCCAGGTGGCCAGCAATGGCACGGCAGGCAAAACCGTGCGCGTCAATGGCCTGGTTTCCACTAGCCTGCGTCCCCAGGGCCGCCCCGCAAGTGTCGTAGAAGACGAAGCACCAGTCTTGGTCGCCAGTGCGGAAACCGCAAACGAGGTGGAAACCGCAGCAGAGGACACAATCGCGCTGGACCCCGCAGTGCTGCAGGCCAGCATCTCGGCCGCGATGGCCGAAGCCGAGGTTCTGCCCGCCGCAACAGGATCGGCCCCCTCCGCCGATGGCGAAGCGACCACAACACTGGCCATCGCGCAGGTCGGGGAACAGGCTGAGACACCGGCTGCGGCACCCGCCGTGCAGGTGCGCCCCTATACCGGGTTGCGGCCAATGGCCCGCCCAACCCAGCTGGCCCGCGCAGAATCTGCCAGTGCGGCGGCGGCTGAACCCATCGTGATTACCCGCCTGTCCACCTCTGGCGGACGCTATTGGGGGATCAATGTCGGGCGCTACACCAGCCGCTATCAGGCGGAAAAAGTGCTGCTGCGCACCGCCCTGTCGGAAATGGAGACCCTCGATGGTACCCTGCGCAAGGTGGCCCAGTCGCGCCTTGGCTTTGACGCCAATTTCCTGGGGATGAGCAAAGAAGGCGCCGAACTGGCCTGCCGCCGCCTACGCGCCCGCAACATCAGCTGCGACACCCTAGGCCCATCGTCCTAGCCGCCCGGCGCATGGAAATACCACCGCCGCCGGGGCTTTGCCCGTGACGCACAAGAACAAAGGCTCCTTTTCAACAAAGGAGCCTTTTGTGTTTCCTGGCCCAGGCCAGTTCCATTCCGGTTGGTCGTCATCAGGGCTTGGGGTGATCATCCCATTCTTCACTTAGGATGCGGCGTGAATCGCCTTCCGGATCATCATACTGATTGGATCGCACCGTATAGATAAAGGCCACCAAAGCGCCGCCACCCAGCAGCAGGGATATGGGGATAAGATAGGCAAGAACGCTCATGGTCTGGTCCTGTCGGTCAGGCCCTGCCGCCCTATTTCAGGCGCAGGGCATTCAAGGATACGGTAATGGAAGAGGTAGACATCGCCAGCGCCGCGATCAAGGGCGTTGCAAAACCGGCGATGGCAAGCGGCACCGCCACCACGTTGTAAAGGGTTGCAATGCGAAAGTTTTCGCGGATGCGTCTTGTTGCCTTACGGGCCAGAACGCAGGCCTCGGCAATGGGTTCAAGATCTTGCCCCAGCAACACGATATCCGATGCCACCCGCGCCGCATCCAGCGCAGAGGCCGGCGAGATCGACACATGTGCCGCCGTCAGCGCCGCCGTGTCATTCAGCCCATCCCCTACCATCAAAACCCGATGCCCTTGATCAGACAGCGCCTGGATTCGCGTTGCCTTATCCTTGGGCAAAGCCTCTCCCTGCCAGGTCTTGATCCCGAGACGGGTGGCCAGATCCGCCACTGCGGCGTTGGTATCGCCAGACATCAGCAGCACCTCTTTGCCTGCCGCCTGCAACTGTGCCACCGCCTGCGCAGCGCCGGGGCGCAGCGCATCGTGAAACAGAAAAGCACGCGGAGCCGTGCCATCCCCCCTGTCCAGCCAAGCCGCCGTCTGCCCGCCCTGCTCTGCTCCGAGCCAGCCGGCACGGCCAAGGCGTACCTGGCGCCCCTGAAACAGGCCTTCGGTACCATAGCCGGGATGCTCTTGCAGGGCACTGATCGCGGCCGGATCGACGCCGACTGCCTGTGCCGCCCCGGTAAGGGCCTGCGACAGGGGATGGGCCGACCCCTGCGCCAGGGCCAGCGCCAAGGCCAGATCGGCATGCGAAAAATCATCCAGGTTTTCCAACTGCGGTGTGCCTGCTGTCAGGGTGCCCGTCTTGTCAAAAACAACGGTATCGACCTCGGCCAGCCGTTCCAGCGCGGTGGAATCCTTGATCAACATGCCGCGTTTGAACAGCCGTCCCGAGGCAGCCGTGGTCACCGCCGGCACCGCCAGCCCCAGCGCACAGGGACAGGTGATAATCAAGACGGCGGCGGCAATATTCAGCGCCATGCGCAGATCGAATGTGTACAGATACCAACCTACAAAGGCCAAGGCTGACAGAATATGCACCCCCGGCGCATAAAGTTTTGCCGCCCGATCCGCCAAGGATGTATAGCGCGAGCGCCCAGATTCAGCGATGGCGACAAGATCCGCCATCCGGTGCAGCGAGGTGTCCTCGCCCACCGCTTCGGCCCGAACCACCAGCGGCCCGGTCAGATTTACCTCACCGGCAGAAACCTGCGCCCCCGGTTCAACAAAGACCGGCAGCGTCTCGCCCGTCAGCAAAGAGCGGTCCAGCTCGGACTGGCCCTCGGTGATGCAGCCATCCACCGGCATCCGCCCACCAGGGCGCACCAGAATCAGATCATTCAGGGCCAGATCCGCCACTGGCACTTCGACCGGCACACCATCCTGCATACGCAGGGCGCGCGGCACCTCTAACGCCGCCAGTTCCTCTGCTGCGGATCGCGCCACCGCGCGGGTGCGATAGTCGAGATAGCGCCCCGCCAGCAAAAAGAAGGTTAGCGTCAGAGCCGCATCAAAATAGGCATGCTCGCCCGACAGGCTGGTCTCCCACAGCGAGGTGATCAGCGCCAGCGCCAGCGCCAGAACAATCGGCACATCCATATTGAGCCGCCCCACCCGCAGGGCGCTCCAGGCATTGGTAAAGAAGGGTTTGCCAGCAAATATCACCGCCGGAAAGGCAATCGCCGCCGAGATCCAGTGGAACATATCGCGGGTTGCATCCGATGCCCCGGACCAGACCGAGATCGACAGGAGCATCACATTCATCGAGGCAAAGCCGGCAACCGCCAGCCGCATCAAGAGATCCCGCCCGGCCCGGTCGCTTTGGGTGGCGGCAAGGCTGGCCAGATCCAGCTCATGCGCTTCAAATCCCAGGCCTTCCAGCACCGGGATCAGATCGGCAGCGCGCAGATCTGGATCTGCCTCGATCAGGGCACGCTTTAGCGTCAGGTTGACCCGCGCGGAATGAATGCCCGGATGGGCATTCAGCCCCCGTTCCACCGTCGAGATACAGGCCTGACAATGGATCGTCGGCAGCGATAGCGCCAGGCGCGCCTCGCTTGGGGCCTGTTCCGGCACCTCTGACGGGGCTGCGACGCAGCCGGGGCATACGGCCATCGCGGGGCGCATCTGAGCTGTCATATCAAGCCTATCCCTTTACATGCAGGATCACCCGCTGGGTGAATTCGACACCATTCTTGGCCCGTGCCACCATGCGAATGTTCCAGTTGCCCGGCCCCAGATCCGCCGGGGCGACATAGGCGGTGCCGTTGAACTGAAAATCGGGTTTCTGGTCGTCCTTGACATGGGTGGCCCGCCCCAGCGTCGCGCTAAGCTTTGCCACCTCAACCGGCTGCCCTTCGGCATCGGTGATTTCCAGCATGACCTGATCCTCTTGTGCCGAGGCATAGACCGACCAGCCCAGGGATTGCTGCGCCGAGCGCCGCACGTCAAATTCCTGACTGGCGACATAGGAGTTTTTCACCTCCAGCCCCGGAAAGGTATTGATCGCATTATAGGCCAGCGCCAGATTGACCCCAATGATGACCGTAAAGGCACCGCAAAAGACCATCAGCGCATGTCGACCAGTAAATTCTCGTGTCGTTTTTGCCATCTGGTCAGTTTCCTTTGCCATTGAAGGTGGTGTCCTTATAGGCCCGATCCCCGGTGATCAGATCTTCGACCCAGATCCGCACCGGCGTCGCCTGCGCGCTGGTGGGCGCTGCGCCTTTGGGCGTCACGATATAGACCCGTTGAAGGTAGGCGGTATCCGCCGGAACCTCAACCGAAGCATAGGGCGTGCCTTCCAGCTGGATCCGCATGCTTGGGTCCCCTTTCAGCGACAATTCAAAGGGCCGTGGTTCGCCATGTTTGTTGCGCAGGCGCACATCGTAGGTGTTGCGCACCGAGCCATCCGAGAGGGTGACAAAGGTGGGATTACGCACCGGCGCCACGGTCAGGTCGATATCGGAGCGGATGAACAGGGCAAAAACCAGCGCCAGCCCCACAAAACCCCACATCGCGGTATACATGATGGTACGCGGGCGCAGGATATGTTTCCAGATGTTCTTGGGTGGCTGGCCTGCGCGTTCATGCGCCTCATCCGAGAGCGCCATATAGTCGATCAACCCGCGTGGCTTGCCAATCTTTTCCATCACATCATCGCAGGCATCAATGCAGAGCGCACAGGTGATACATTCCAGCTGCTGGCCATCGCGGATATCAATCCCCACCGGGCAGACATTGACGCAGGCCATGCAGTCGATGCAATCGCCCTGGGGCGGCTCTGCGATTTCGGCCTTGCCCTTGTTCTTGTGCAGCTTGCCACGTGGTTCGCCACGCCAGTCACGGTAGCCTACAACCAGGGTGTCTTCGTCCATCATCGCGGCCTGAATACGCGGCCAGGGGCAGGCATAGATGCAGATCTGTTCGCGGGCGATGCCCCCGAAGAAGAAGGTCGTCGCGGTCAGAACCAGCATGGTGGTATAGGCAATGGGATGCGCCTGACCGGTCACCAGATCAACAAACAGCGTGGGCGCATCGGCAAAATAGAACACCCAGGCACCGCCCGTTGCCAGACCAATCAGCAGCCAGGACAGCCATTTGGTCAACCGCAGACGCGCCTTGCGCAGATCCATCTTTTTCTGCCGGTGCAGCCGCAGGCGGGCGTTGCGATCGCCTTCGATCCAACGTTCAACCAGAATAAAAAGGTCGGTCCAGACGGTCTGCGGGCAGGCATAGCCGCACCAGACCCGCCCCAGCGCCGAGGTGAACAGGAACAGCCCCAGCCCCGCCATGATCAGCAGCCCGGCGACAAAGTAGAATTCATGCGGCCAGATTTCGATCCAGAAGAAGTAAAAGCGGCGGTTGGCCAGATCCAGCAGCACTGCCTGATCCGGCAAAGACGTGCCTCGATCCCAGCGTATCCAAGGAGTTATGTAATAAATCCCCAGGGTAATCACCAAGATATACCACTTCAGATTGCGAAAAGCCCCAGAGACGCGCCGTGGAAAAATAGGTTCTCTGGCGGCATAGAGGCTGGGGGCGGGATCGGAATCACTCACGGACTCACTCCACTGAATTTGTGTCTTGTGTTGCGGTTCTTTCAAATCTTGCGAGGCTGCTCTTTGACGTGGATCAAAAAAGCACATCAGACAGGCATCTTTATAGCCAGCCCGTGTTTGCCCTAGGTGATTGTGCCTGAATTTTTATGCCGCCGCAGCCAGGAAATGAACAGGCGCAGCTGGCGCCGCTGCACCCCGGGGCGGGTTACTATATGGTAGCCCCGATCCTGATGTTCAGTGAACAATTCCACCAGCCGCCCCGCCTGCAAATCCTCTGCGACAAAGGCTTTTACCCCCACCGCGACGCCCTGGCCGTCGCGAACGGCCTGCATCAACAGATTGCCCGGCAATTTGATGCTGGCCCCCCGAACCGCCTTTGCCACCCCGCGCGAACGCAGCCAGAGATCCGACTCGGTGGTGCCCAGTTCTTCCAGCCAGGGATAATCAAGCAGATCCTCGGGGCAGTGCACCTGCCGCCCCTGCAACAGGCTGGGATTGGCCACCACCACCATGGGCGTCGGCAGCAGCGGTTCACATTCCAGGCCTGGCCAGTGGCCAGCGCCATAGCGCAGGGCAATATCAATGCCACCAGGCTGCAATTCGACCAGTTCACCACGCGGGTCGAGAACCAGGTCGATTTCGGGGTGTTTCAGGCGAAATTCGGCAAGGCGCGGCATCAGCCAATTGGCGGCAAACATCGGGGTGCAGCTGATATGCAAAGGGCGGGCGGCCCCCTGGGCGCTAATATCCTGCACCGCCGATTGAACCGCACCAAAACCCAGCAACAATGCCTGTGCCAGATGCGCGCCCTCTTGTGTCAGTTCCAGGCTGCGATGGCTGCGATCCAACAGCGGCGCGCCCAGGTGATCCTCCAGGCTGCGCAGCTGTTGGCTGATGGCAGCATGGCTGACATTCAGGGCCATGCCGGCCTTTGCGATATTTCCATGCTCTGCATAGGCGCAAAAGGCCCGAAGGGCCGCGAGTGGCGGTAGCGACAGCCAGTCCATATGTAACCTCAACTTACATAACTACATTCTTCCTGAGTCGCATGTCACGCGCCGTTTGACCAGAGTGAAGACACAGAACACCAGCATAGGAGGTTTCAAGATGCTGACTGATATCTACGCCCGCTCCTTGTTGACTGCGACCCGGCACAGCCAGGTGCCCCTGAGGGATCTTCCCAAGGCCAGCCCGCCCCGGCGCAGAATCGTCCCGCTGCTACGTGCCCTCAGGCTCTGGGGGACAGCCCGCATTCCGGCGCAACCGGTCTGCCAGCCTGCCTGCTGCGGTGAGGTCAAAAGCCTATGACCCCTATGGCAAAAGCCTTGGCCATTCGGCTAGCAGCCTCGGGCTAGGGGTCGGTGTTGGGTGGATCCGGTGAGAGCAGGAAAAGGCGTCGGCTTTTCAGGAAACGCGCGAACAGATCGAAAAGCCGACGCCGACGCCCAAGAATCCTACAGGGAATCCTTGGGATCTCCGGCTGATCAGCCCGCCATTCCCCCAGCGCGCTGTCTCAGCCTGCGTCCTCCTGCCTTTCAATAAAGCCGGTTTTGTCGCCTGGCGAATTGACCTCTGTCAAATGGGGCCAGAAATATTACCGCTCCGCCAGATCATTCACACAAAAAGGGCCGCCCCAGGGGGCGGCCCAAACTGTCATCAGCGCATCCGTGCCAGGCTGCGATTATTCGCCGCCACCCAGCTGGTGCACATAGGCCGAAACCGCGCGAATCTCTGCCTCGGTCAGGCGGGTGTTCCAAGGTGGCATCACCCCATAGCGGGAATTTGTCACCGTCTCGGTCAGGGTGGCGTAATCGCCGCCATAGAGCCAGATCGCATCCGCAAGATTAGGCGCGCCCTGGCTGCGATCACCGCTACCGTCTTCCATGTGGCAGGAAGAACAGTTGTCTTCAAAGACAACGGCCCCGGCAGCGACCGCCGATGCGTCCTGTGGTTCACCCGAAAGCGACATGACAAAGTTCACCACCTGGTCGATTTCGTCTTTCTCCAGCAGTTCATCACGGCCAAAGGCGGGCATTTCGGAATAGCGCGCATCGTCGCTCTCCTCATTCCGGATCCCGTGTGAAACGGTTGTGTGGATCTCCTCAATAGAGCCCCCCCACAGCCAATCATCGTCCAACAGGTTGGGATAGCCCTTGGCACCAGCCGCACCAGATCCATGGCACTGGGCGCACCAGGTCTTGAACACTGCAGACCCCGCCGAGACCGCATAGGGCCCCATATCGGCATCCCCGGAAATGGCAGTCAGATCGGCCGCTTCCAGTTTGGCGTTCATCGGCGCGTTGGCCTCTTCGACCGCCGCGATTTCAGCGGCAACATCCGCGCGTGTCGACCAGCCCAACAACCCAGAGGTGGCCGAGTTCACCATTGGCCAGGCCGGGTACAGAATGGTGTAGCCAATCGCCCAGACAATGGTTGCATAGAGGGTCCAAAGCCACCAGCGCGGCATTGGATTGTCGAATTCTTCAATCCCGTCCCAGCTGTGGCCAGTGGTGTTGGGATCGTCATCGTATTTCTTGACGGGTTTGCTCATGTCCGCGCCTCCTTATGTGCGGCGGGTGTCGCCTCGGCCTCGTCGGGGGCCGGAGCGTCTACGTGGCGAAAGGGAATGCTGGCTGTGTCCTCATAAACCGCTGTGCTGCCTGGGCGGAACGCCCAGATCACAACCAAGGTGAAAAACGAGAACAGAAACAAGAGCATCCAGCTATCTGCGAATTCCCGCAGGAGGGTGTAGATTTCCATCTGTATGTCTCCTTAGCGGCTTGCGTCGGGGGTGAAGGTCGAGAAATCAACCAAAGTCCCCAGCATTTGCAGATAGGCGATCAGGGCATCAGCTTCTGATACACCTGGTTGGCCATCAAAGTTGCGCACGCTGACCTTGTCGCCATAGCGTTCAAGCAGGCCATCGTAATCGGAATCCGGATCGGCCTGGGCCTTAAAGTCGGCCTGGGCACTGGCGATCATGTCATCGCTATAGGGCGTGCCGACCATGGCATTGGCCGCCATAAGATCCCCGATGTATTTGCCATCGACGTGGGCACGTTCCAGAAAGCCATATTTAGGCATGACTGATTCCGGCACCACAGCCTGCGGGTTGCGCAGGTGGTCCACGTGCCATTCATCCGAATAGCGACCACCCACACGGGCCAGATCCGGCCCGGTCCGTTTTGACCCCCACTGGAAGGGGTGGTCATACATCGACTCTGCCGCCAGCGAGTAATGGCCGTAGCGTTCGACCTCATCCCGCATCGGGCGGATCATCTGGCTGTGGCAGGTGTAACAGCCTTCGCGGATATAGATGTCACGCCCTGCCAATTCGAGAGGCGTGTAAGGGCGCATGCCCTCGACCTCTTCGATGGTGTTTTCCAGCCAGAACAAGGGTGCGATCTGCACCAGCCCGCCAATGGTCACAACCAGAAAGCTGCAAACCAGCAGAAGCGTCGCGTTGGTCTCGAGGATTTTGTGTTTGTCGAGAATGGACATTTGCTATCCCTCCTTATTCTGCCGGAACCGAGACCGTAAGGCTCGCTTCTTTGGCGGGGGCACGACGGACTGTCATCCACAGGTTGTAGCACATGATGAGCGCACCAGAGAGGAACATCACCCCACCAAGACCACGCACGATATTCATCGGTTTCTTCGCAGCAACCGTGTCAGCGAAAGAGTTCACCAGGAAGCCATTGGCATCAACTTCGCGCCACATCAGGCCTTCCATGATCCCGGTCACCCACATCGAGGCGGCGTAGAGAATGATGCCGATTGTGGCGAGCCAGAAGTGCCAGGAAACCAGGCTCAGGCTATAGAGACGCTCACGTTTCCACAGAACCGGAACCAGGAAGTACAGAGCACCAAAGGTGATCATGCCGTTCCAACCCAGCGCACCGGAGTGCACGTGACCAATGGTCCAGTCAGTGTAGTGCGACAGCGAATTCACGGCGCGGATCGACATCATCGGGCCTTCAAAGGTCGACATGCCGTAAAAGCCGATCGAGATCACCATCATGCGGATAACAGGATCGGTGCGCAGCTTGTCCCAGGCGCCAGACAGCGTCATCAGACCGTTGATCATCCCACCCCAGGAGGGCATCCACAGCACGATCGAGAACACCATGCCAAGGGTCGAAGCCCAGTCAGGCAGCGCAGTGTAATGCAGATGGTGCGGACCAGCCCAGATATACAGGAAGATCAGCGCCCAAAAGTGGATGATCGACAGTTTGTAGCTGAACACCGGACGTTCGGCCTGCTTTGGCACAAAGTAGTACATCATGCCAAGGAAGCCCGCAGTCAGGAAGAAGCCCACGGCGTTGTGGCCATACCACCACTGCACCATGGCATCCTGCACGCCAGACCAGACGATGACCGATTTGGACCCCCAGATCGACACCGGAATGGTCATGTTATTGACCAGGTGCAGCATCGCAACGGTGACGATAAAGGCCAGGTAGAACCAGTTGGCCACATAGATATGCGGTTCTTTGCGTTTGATCACGGTGCCAAGGAAAACCGCCAGATAGGCAACCCAGACAATGGTCAACCACAGGTCAACATGCCATTCGGGCTCGGCGTATTCTTTCGACTGGGTGCCGCCAAACAGGTATCCGGTTGCCGCCAGCACGATGAACAGCTGATAGCCCCAGAACACGAACCAGGCCAGATTGCCCCCCCAGAGGCGCGCGGCGCTGGTGCGCTGCACGACGTAGAAAGATGTCGCAATCAGCGCGTTGCCACCAAAGGCGAAAATCACCGCCGAGGTATGCAGAGGACGCAGCCGACCAAAGTTGGCAAAGCCCTGCGCCCATTCAAAGTTCAAGCCCGGAAAGGCCAGCTGAAAGGCGATAAAGGTGCCGGCCAAAAAGCCCACGACCCCCCAGAATGCGGTGGCGATCACGCCAGCCCGGACGACACTGTCAAAATATTCGTTTTGCGGGCTTCCCCCGGCTGGTTTGGCTTCGCCCGTATGGCGCAGCGTGTACAAAAACAGACCACCCGCCACGAGCATGACGATAATCGCATGCACCTGATAGGCTAAATCCCGCGCATAATTGGTCCCGATCATCGCAAAAAGCGTGACCAAGCCAAGCGCTATCAGCTTGATATAATTAGACATATTACGTCCCTTCACCATGTCTCCGCGATTCTTGCAGTCGCGTGAAACCCATCTATTCGATACTCTAAATGCAAAACATATGCCGCGAATACATTGATCTGCATCAAGACAATCCCATTTCAATTGTGACACATCAGAAAGCGATCAACCACTGCAACCCTAACCTTTGCGGGGTGAAATCCATAGCCAGATGAGGGGAAACATGACCTATAAAACCATTCTCACGGTTCTGACATCGCAGGACACCGCAGCGACGCCTCTGGCACAGGCGGCGGAACTGGCCGCAATCTTTGACGGCCATGTGGAAGCGCTCTGTCTGGGGGTCGACCACACCCAGACCGGTTATTACTACGCCGGAACCAATGCGATGATCCTGCAAGAAACCATGACCCGCGCAAAAACAGATGCCGCTGACTTGCAGGCCTATGCCGACGCAGAACTGCAAAAGGCCGGTATTCCGTTTTCCAGCGATGCCGGCATCGCGCAGATTGCCGATATGGGCCGCCATGTTGCACAGCAGGCGCGGTTCTCGGATCTGGTGGTTCTGGGGCAGCCCTACGGCAAGAACAAGGGCGTAGAGGCCGAGCCAGTGGTCGAATCTGCACTGTTTGAAGGGCGCGCGCCAGTGCTCGTCGTGCCGGATGATGCGCCGCTGATTGGCCAGCCCAAAACCGTGCTGGTCGCCTGGAATGAAAGCACCGAGGCCATGGCCGCCATTCGCAAATCTCTGCCGTTCTTGACCGGCGCGGATTTGGTGCGCATCGTGGTGATCGACCCGCCGCAACACGGGCCTGACCGCTCTGACCCTGGCGGCTTGCTGGCACAGATGCTGGCGCGCCACGGGGTGGCCTGTGAAATTGACGTGCTTAGCAAAACCCTGCCGCGGGTCTCGGATGTGCTGATCCGGCACGCGACCGACACCCAGGCCGATTTGATCGTGATGGGGGCCTATGGCCATTCGCGCTTTCGCGAGGCAATCCTGGGCGGTGCCACCCGCAACATGCTGGAAAAGGCGACCGTTCCGGTGCTCATGGCGCACTAGGCGTTTCTCATCCGCGACACCAAAGGCCTGCCAAATCTGGCAGGCCTTTTACGTTGCAGATCGCGGCAGGCGCCATGGTGGCTGCTCAGCAACGCATAAAGTGCAGACCTTGGAATTGCGCCCGCATCTGCTGCACGGATTGCGCAACCGCAGCCGGATCATTTCCAGCCAGCCCCGCTGCAATCAGACGGGCCAAGGCCGGGGCATCCTGCGGGGTGACGCCACGGCGCACCAATTCCGGGGTGCCAATGCGCAGCCCGTTCATATCACCCGCCACCGGATCAATCGGCAGACCAATCCCGCAGGCCAGGAAACCGGCCTGGCGCAGCCGTTTTGACGCCGCCTGCCCGCCGCCAAATCGCGCAGCCTCCAGCGCAAACTGATGCGAGCTGGTAGCCTGCGCATCCCTGCCGCCGCCCGGCTTGTAGACCGGCATCCCCAGCGCTTCCAGCTCTGTCGCCAGGGCCTGGGCCAAAGCGACCATCGCATCAGCATAATCCGCGCCGTGATCAACCCAGTCCAGCAGGCTCAACGCTAGAGAGGCGGATTTTGCCGCATCAAAATTTGCCGTCATGCCTGGAAAGGCGATAGCATCCAGCCGCTCGGCAATCGCGCTGTCATTGGTGACAATCAGCCCGCCAGCCGGACCACCGAGGCTTTTGTAGGTGCTCATGGTCATCAGATGCGCGCCCTGTTCCAGAGGGTTGGCCCATACGCCCCCCGCAATCATGCCGCATTGATGCGCCGCATCAAACAGCACCTTGGCACCGACCTCATCGGCAATGGCACGAATTTCGGCCACCGGATGCGCAAAAAGGTTGAGACTGCCGCCGATGGTGATCAGCCGGGGCCGCAACTGCTGCACCTGGTCATGCAGCGCCGCCAGATCCACCGTGTAGCCATCGGCATTGACCGGCGCGGAATGTGGCACCAGCCCATAAAGACCGGCGCAGCCATCGCTGTGGTGGGTCACATGGCCACCCACCGTCGCAGGCGGCGCGATGATGATATCGCCGGGGCTGGTGAGCGCCATAAAACCATAGAGATTGGCCAGCGCCCCGGAACCCACCCGGATTTCAGCGTATTTCGCCCCAAAGACCTGCGCGGCCAGAGCCGCCGCCATGACCTCTATCTCTTCGATCGCCTCCAGCCCCATTTCGTATTTGTCACCCGGATAGCCCAGAGACGGACGGCTGCCCAAGCCCCGCGCCAGAACGGCCTCGGCGGCGGGGTTCATCACATTGGTCGCTGGGTTCAGATTGAAACAGTCATGATCGTGGATCTGACTGTTGCGCTGGATCAGGGCCTCTATGCGCGCGGCGACGGCGCTGCTGGGCAGGCCATCCGTAGCGGCGTCAATCTCCTGAACGCGGGCCTCACAGTGGGCGGGCACCCAGGCGCGGTTGCCTAATCTTGTCATTTCACGGTCTCCAATAGGGCAGCGTCCGCTGCAGGGGGGCTTTGCATCAGTTGCGCCCTGGGCGGGCTTGTGCGCAAATCAGTTTTCTGAAAATCTAGGGTCAGAAAAATTAAGGCTAATTCATGCCCGTTTCCCCTCCCCGGCCCAAATCCTTTGCCATGACCTCTCTGCGGGCCTTTGAAGCTGCCGCGCGACTGGGCGGGTTTGCCGCTGCGGCGGATGAGCTGGGCGTTACCCCCGGCGCAATTTCAGCCCAGATCAAGACATTGGAAAGCGCCCTGGGGGCGCCGCTGTTTCAACGCAGCGCCAAGGGGGTGGCGCTTACCCCGCTGGGGGCGCAGGCGCTGCCAGAGTTCAGCCAGGCGTTTGACCAACTGGGACGGGCGGTGCAAATGATGCGCGACAAGGCCGCACCGCGGGTGGTGCATATCGCCACCCTGCCCGCGATTGCGCAATTCTGGCTTTCGCCACGTCTGCCGCAGCTGCGCGCCGCCCTCCCCAATACCGAAATCTCAATCACCGCGCTGGAGCAGCCGCCGAATCTCAAGCGCACACCCTATGATCTGTGCCTGTTCTTTGATGCGGATCGCGGGGATGTACTGGCCGAGGATGTGATCTTTCCGGTCTGTACGCCGCAGCTGGCAGCCCGACTGCGCAGCCCCCAGGCTCTAACAGATCACCCCTGCCTGTTCGACACCACCTGGGAGGGCGACTGGCACCACTGGCTTGAGAGTGCCGCTCCGCAGCACCAAATCACGCCGCGTGGGCCGCTCTATTCGCTCTATGCGCTGGCGGTGGAAGAGGCACTGAACGGAGCCGGGATCCTGATCGGGCACCAGGCCCTGTTGGCCCCGCATCTGGCCAGCGGCCGCCTCGTCGCGCCCTTTGCCCATCGCGCACAGCTGCCACGCGCCCTGCGCCTGTGGCACATGTCCGGGCGCAGCGCCGATTCTGCCAGTCGCCAGGTTGCCGCTTGGCTACGCGAAAACCCTGGCTAGACCATCATCTGGCGACCTGCCCGGCGCAGTCTCTACCCAGCCGGGACAAGCCAAACCAAAGACGATCAGCTAAGGAAACCACCATCGCTGTCATCGCCGGCTTCTTCAAACAGGCGGGCCATATTCGGCACATGAATACGGCGCTTGCCTTCCAGGGTAATTACCCCGTCTTTTTTCAACGCAGACATCTGACGGCTGACCGTTTCCAACGTGAGCCCCAGATAATCTGCCATGGCCTCACGGGTGAGCGGCAGATCAAAGGTAAGCGTATTGACCACCCCCTGTGGCGTCAGCGAGGCATCTCGGCGGGCAATGATCGTCAGCAGGCTGGCGATTTTTTCCCGCGCGGTTTTCCGGCCCAGCACCAGCATCCATTCTCGCGCAGCGTCCAGCTCATCCAGGGTCATTTCAAGCAAGCGTTGCGCAATATGCGGCGTCCGCGCCATCAGGTCTTCAAAGGGTTTCTTGCGGAAACAGCACATCACAAGATCGGTGGTGGCCACCACATTATAGGCGGCACCACTGCGCCCCGGACGGCCGACAAAGTCGCTTGGCAACAACAGCCCCACCATCTGGGTGCGGCCATCCTCCATTGTCTGGGTCAACGTCGCGATGCCAGAGACCACAGAACCAACAAAGTTCATCACGTCCCCAGACCAGATGATCGATTGCCCCGCCTCATAGCTACGGTAGTATTTGATACCATCCAGCGCCGCCAGTTCATCTTCTTCGCAGCGGGCGCAAACGGCGCGGTGGCGAATCGGGCAATCAGCGCAGCTGACATGGGCGAGGGTATCGACGGTCATAAGTAATCCCATTTGATCCAGGTCAATTTCAGTCGTGCCATCGCCCCCTAGAATAGGGATATGTCTCAGGAATCACAATTGGCCAAGCTCGGATTGTTTCGCGCCAAAGTGCCGCGATACACCAGTTATCCAATACCAGAGAATTTCAGCCTCAGCCTAGGCCCCGAACACTTTGCATCCTGGCTGGAGCAAATTCCTGAGGGCAGTCAGATCGGGCTGTATCTCCATATACCCTACTGCCAGAATCTCTGTTGGTTTTGCATGTGCCGCACCCAAGGGGCGCGCTCTATTGCGCAGGTCGAAGCCTATGTCACAGCATTGCAGCAGGAAATCGCCCTGCTGAAACCGCATCTGCCAAACAGGGTTCAACTGGCCCGGCTCCACTGGGGCGGCGGCACACCGACCATCTTACCACCTGAATTAATAGCGACACTGTCAACCGCGATTGCCGGGCTTGCTCCGCTGGCACCAAAGGCCGAGTTTTCTGTTGAAATAGACCCGAATGATTTTGACCAGCCCCGCTGCGATGCCCTGATGAAGGCCGGGATGACGCGGGCCTCGATTGGGGTTCAGGGCTTTGGCGCAGAGACCCAGCAGGCAATTGGGCGATCTCTGCCGTTTGAAACGCTGCAAAACTGCGTCGAAATGCTGCGGCGTGGTGGAATTCGTGCGCTCAGCACCGATCTTCTGTTTGGCCTGCCCCATCAAAGCCAGGCGCAGATCACCCAAGACATCACAGACCTGCTGTCGCTCTCGCCAGACCGCGTGGCTCTTTATGGGTACAAGCACCTCCCGGCTCAGATCCGTCGCCAGGCGATGATTCCTTCGGAAACCCTGCCCACACCAGAGGCGCGGCTGGCCCTGTTTGAGAGTGCAAGACACTGCTGTCTGCAGGCAGGCTATCAACAAATCGGGCTAGAGAGTTTCGTGCGTCCCGGTGACAGCCTGATCCGCGCCCGCGACAGTCGGAATCTGCGGCGGGAGTTTCAAGATTATAGCGATGCGCCGACGGATATCTTGATTGGGCTTGGTGCCTCGGCCATATCGCGGCTGCCGCAGGGCTATGTGCAGAACGCACCCGGCACCGCGCATTATATGGACGTGATTGATCGCGGTACCTTCGCCTCGGCGCGGGGGCATGCCTTTCAGGGCGATGATCGCCTGCGGGGGCGCATGATAGAGGCACTGTTGTGTCATTTCACAATCCGCAGTGCCGATCTCGTGGCCGAATTCCCAGAGGCGGCGCCACAGGTCAATGCCCTGCTCGACAAGGCTTGCGCAGCCTTTCCCGGTGTATTGATCCGCACCGCCGAAGGCGTTGATCTGCCGCCTGACGCGCGCCCTCTGGCACGGGTGGTCGCGCAGGCCTTTGACGCCTACGCCGACACCCCACCCCAGCGCATACCTGCAGCCTAGAGCCTGTCGCGGCATTCGCATGCAGGCGACCACACTCTGGCTGATTGATTTTGTATGCTTCAGATGCGCGAAACCGGCACCCACTTTTGCGCAACAGGCTCTAGCGGGTCGCGGCCAGCAACTGTCGGGTGTAGTCCTGCTGTGGGTTTTCAAACAGCGCGTCGGCGGTCCCCGCTTCGACGATATCGCCCTGTTTCATCACCACCACCTGATGCGACATGGCGCGCACCACGTTCAGATCGTGACTGATGAAAAGATAGGCCAGACCATACCGCGCTTGCAGATCGCGCAGCAGTTCGACGATCTGCACCTGCACGGTCATATCCAGCGCCGAGGTAGGTTCATCCAGCACCACCAGTTTTGGACGCAGCACCATGGCGCGGGCGATGGCAATGCGCTGGCGCTGGCCGCCGGAAAATTCATGCGGATAGCGGTCCATGCTGGCAGGATCCAACCCGACCTCTGCCATTACCTCGGCCACCAGATCTCGCGGGGCGCGGTGTTGATCGACCTTATGAATGGCCAACCCTTCGGCAATGATCTGGGCGCAGGTCATGCGCGGGCTGAGCGAGCCAAAGGGATCTTGAAACACGATCTGCATATCCTTGCGCAGGCTTCGCAGATCGCGCGTTGACCATTGGCGCAGGTCATCACCACAAAACTGCACGGCGCCTTCGGATGCGATCAGCCGCATGATCGCCAGCGCCATGGTGGTCTTGCCCGACCCAGATTCGCCAACGATGCCAAGCGTTTCGCCAGCCCGTACCGAAATGGAACATGGATTCACCGCCTTCACATGGCCAACGGTGCGCTTCAGCAGCCCCTTTTTGATCGGAAACCAGACCTTCAGATCGCGGGTCTCAATCAGCTTGGCCGCATCCGATGAAACAGGCGCCGGCTGGCCCGACGGCTCTGCCGCCAAGAGTTTCCGGGTATAGGCATGTTGCGGGTTGTCAAAGACCTCAACCGCCGGGCCTTCCTCGACGATTTCGCCGCCCTTCATCACGCAGACCCGATCGGCAATGCGGCGCACCACATTCAGATCATGGGTAATGAACAGCAGGCCCATGCCTTCGCTTTTCTTCAGCTCGGCCAACAGTTCCAGGATCTGCGCCTGAATGGTCACATCCAGCGCCGTTGTGGGTTCATCCGCGATCAGCACCTCAGGCTTATTGGCCAGGGCCATGGCGATCATCACCCGCTGACGTTGACCACCGGACAGTTCGTGCGGATAGGCCCCAAGGCGGCTTTCAGCGTCGCGGATGCCCACCTTTTGCATCAATTCCAGAATGCGTGCCCGCGCGGGGGCACCCTGTAGCCCCTGATGCAGCGCCAGCGATTCCTCCAATTGTTTTTCAATGGTGTGCAGCGGGTTGAGCGATGTCATCGGCTCTTGGAAGATAAAGCTGATGTCATTGCCGCGCACCTGCATCAGGTGCTTTTCCGAGGCGCCGACCATTTCAACCCCATCATAGGTGACAGAGCCCTCAACGATGGCGCTATCTCCCAGCAGCGAAACCGTCGAGAGGGCCGAGACGGATTTACCAGATCCGGACTCGCCCACCAGGGCCACGGTTTCACCGCGCCCTACGGAAAAGGACACGCCCTTCACGGCTTGGGTGACCTGGCCATCCTGGCGGAAAGACACACGCAGGTCGCGAACCTCAAGTATGGCACTCATGAAAAGGTCTTTCTGGGATCAAAGGCGTCGCGGATCCCTTCAAAGATGAAGATCAGCAGCGACAGCATCAGGGCAAAGGTGAAAAAGGCAGTAAAGGCCAGCCAGGGGGCCTCCAGGTTTTGTTTTGCCTGCAGGGTCAGCTCACCCAAGGAGGGTGCCGAAGATGGTAGGCCGAAGCCAAGGAAATCCAGCCCTGCCAGGGCGCTGATGGTGCCGGTGATGATGAACGGCAGCATGGTCAGCGTCGCCACCATGGCATTGGGCAGCATGTGGCGCAGCATGATGGTCATGTTACCCACGCCCAGGGCCTTGGCCGCGCGAACATACTCCAGATTTCGCGCCCTCAGGAATTCTGCCCGCACCACGCCCACAAGCGAGGTCCAGCTGAACAGGATCATCAGCCCCACCAGCAGCCAGAAACTGCGGCCGAGAATGGCAAACATGATGATGATCACATAGAGCGTTGGGGTAGAGCTCCAGATCTCGATCACCCGCTGGAACACCAAATCGAGCCAGCCCCCGAAATAGCCCTGCACCGCACCGGCCAGAATGCCAATCACCGTGGCCGCGCCAGTCACCATCAATGTGAACAGGATCGACAGACGAAAGCCATGGATAACCCGTGCCAATACATCGCGTTTGGTATCATCGGTGCCCAGTAGGTTCTGCCTATTCGGCGGCAAGGGTGCCGCGCCGGGGCGATCCACGGTGGTGTTGAAGGAATAAGGAATCAGCGGCCAGAGGCTCCACCCCTTATGGAACTCTGCATGATCAAACGTCTCGGCGCGGATCTGCTCGAGAATCTCTTCTGGTTCGTCAAAACAGTCTTCCACCCCACCAGAGCGGATAAGGCACTGCACTTCGGGATCGCGGTAGATCGCTTCGGTTCTGAAATCCCCGCCAAAACTGGTCTCGGGATAGAACTTGAAAATCGGCGTGTAGATCTCGCCGCGATAGCTCACCAGGATCGGTTTGTCATTGGCCAGAAACTCGGCAAAGAGCGACAGACCAAAGAGCACCGCAAAGATCCACATCGACCAATAGGCCCGCTTGTTGCGGCGAAAGGTGTTCCAGCGGCGCTGGTTGAGCGGAGATAGTGCCATGGATCAGCCCTCGCGCTTTTCAAAGTCGATGCGCGGATCAACCAGCACATACATGATGTCCGACAGAATGCCGACAACCAGACTCATCAAACCAAAAATGAACAGGGTGCCAAAAATCACCGGGTAATCCCGTGCCACGGCGGCCTCAAAGCCCAGACGGCCCAATCCATCAAGCGAGAAGATCGTTTCAATGATCAGGCTGCCGGAAAAGAACACGCCAATAAACACCGCCGGAAAGCCGGCAATGACAATCAACATGGCATTGCGAAAGACATGACCATAAAGCACCCGATGCTCGCTCAACCCCTTGGCGCGGGCGGTGATAACATATTGCTTTTTGATCTCATCCAAAAAGGAATTCTTGGTCAACAGCGTCAGCGTCGCAAAGGCACCAATGGTCGAGGCCATTACCGGCAGCGCGATATGCCAGGCATAGTCTGCGATCTTGCCAAACAGGCTCAGGCTTTCCCAGTTGTCAGAGGTCAGGCCGCGCAGCGGAAAAATCTGCCAGTAAGAGCCGCCGGCGAACAGAACCAACAGCATGATGGCGAACAGAAACGACGGGATCGCATAGGCGGCAATGATCACGCCGCTGGTCCAGGTATCAAACCGCGAGCCATCGCGCAGCGCCTTGCGGATGCCCATGGGGATCGAGATCATATAGGCGATCAAGGTCGACCACAGCCCCAACGAGATCGAGACCGGCATCTTTTCCAACACCAGCTCGGTCACATCGATCTTGCGAAAATAGCTCTCGCCGAAATCGAACTGCATGTAATTCCACAGCATCAGACCAAAGCGCTCCAGCGGTGGCTTATCCAGGCCAAACTGCTCTTTCAGCTCCTCGATGAGTTCCGGCGGCAGGCCCTGACGGCCTGCATAGCTGTCATTAGCTTCGATCACCGATGATCCACCAGAATCACCTCCGCCGCCGGCAAAGCCTTCGAAAACATCACCACCGCCTTGCAGCTGCGCGATCACCTGTTCTACCGGGCCGCCGGGGACAAATTGCACCAGGGTAAAGTTCACCACCATAATGCCAAACAGGGTTGGGATCACCAGCAACAGCCGGCGCAGGATATAGGCTGCCATGTCGCGCCCTTACCGCAAGGCGCCCGAGGCTTTCAATTCAGCCTCGCGGTCCGCATCCACCCACCACAGATCCAGAAGACCGGTATCATAGGGCGGCAGGTTTTCAGGGTATGCATATTGCTTCCAGTAGGCCACCCAGCTGACATCCAGATACCAGGTTGGCACCATGAACCG
This sequence comes from Pseudophaeobacter sp., assembly GCF_048267565.1. NCBI lineage: Bacteria > Pseudomonadati > Pseudomonadota > Alphaproteobacteria > Rhodobacterales > Roseobacteraceae > Pseudophaeobacter > Pseudophaeobacter sp. The sequence goes on from NZ_JBLWXG010000003.1 coordinate 226,727, forward strand.
CTTGGCCCGCAACACCCGGTCCAGCGCCTGCGCATTGGCGTGCAGCTCTTCTGGTGTCTTGGCATCAACAATATTGTCAATAAGCGCATCAACCGCCGGATCCGCCAGACCCGCTGGGTTGAAGACCGAAAACTTATGCGCTTCAGACCCAAAATACTGATAAAGGCCAGTCGAAGGCTCCAACGACATGGGATAAGCCGTCGAGATCATATCGAACTCCTTTTCCCGGCGGCGGCTGGTATATTGCGCGTAATCCACCCGGTTCAGCACCGCATCAATGCCCATGGCGCGCAGGTTTGACACATAGGGGCCAACAATGCGTTCCAGCGTTGGACTGTCGAGCAGGAATTCGATCTTCAGCACCTCGCCCTCTGCGTTCTGGCGCAGCCCTTCACCGTTGACGGCCCAGCCGGCCTCATCCAGCAGCTGCATGGCGCGGCGCAGGTTGCGGCGATCATTGGGCCGTTTCGGCTTGGAGCTATGCGCCATCACCGGTTCCGACGTCAGGATGGCAGGATCAATCTGATCCGCCAGCGCGGTCAACACTTCCAGTTCACGCCCCTGGGGGATGCCTTTCGCCTCTAGCGCGCTATCCTGCCAGAATGAACTGCGGTGACGGAACAGCCCGTATTGCAGGCTCTCATTGGTCCATTCAAAGTTGAAGGCCAGCTGCACGGCTTCACGGACACGGATGTCCTGGAATTTGGGCCGCAGCAGGTTCATCACAAAGCCATTGGCGGCGGGTACATTGCCGTCGGGGATTTCGTCCTTGATTACATTGCCATTGGCAACTGCCTCGAAATCATAAGACGTGGCCCAGCTTTTGGAGCTGTTTTCCGGGCGCAGAGTATAAACGCCGGCCTTGAAGCCCTCCATCGCGGCGATGCTGTCGCCAAAATACTCTACCCGGATGGTATCATAGTTGTGGCGACCAATATTGACGTTCAGATCCTTGCCCCAATAGTCGGGATTGCGGCGATAGGTAATGCGCTGATTGATTTCAGCCTTTTCCAGAATATAGGGGCCTGATCCGATACCGGGATCAAGGCGCGGTTCGTCCAGGCGACGGTTTTCGGGATCAGCCTCAAACCAGGCCTTGGAAAACACTGGCGTACCTGCCACCTGACTGATCATGGCGCGGCGCGGAAAATCGGGCGAGAAGTAGAATTTCACCTGATGCGGGCCCAGCGCTTCGGCCTTGGGGATCCGCTTGCGCACGGCTTCGGCATAGGACTGCAAGCCCTGATCCAACAGGATGTTGTGGGAAAACACAACATCATCCGCCGTTACCGGGCTACCATCGGAAAAACGCGCCTCGGGGCGCAGATTGAAAACCACCCAATCCTGGCTCGGCGGGTATTCCAGGCTTTCGGCGATCAATCCGTAATAAGACCCCGGCTCATCATAGGATTCCACCAGAAGGCTCTCAAAATGGTTTGAGGCCAAAGCCCCGGCGCGACCATTGCGGGTAAAAGGGTTCATACTGTCAAAGGTACCCACCGCTGAAATCGACAGCTCGCCGCCCTTGGGGGCCTCGGGGTTCACATATTCAAAATGGGCAAAGCCTTCGGGGTATTTCAGCGTGCCAAATTCGGCAAAGCCGTGACTTTTGACAGTCTCGCCCTCGGCCCGCAGCGGCAAGGCATGGACCAGCGCAAGGGCAAAGCCCAGGATCAACAGCAAGACGGCGCGGATTGACGCATGTGATGCCTCCACCGCTTTGGCCACGGGATTGGCCTGACCGGCGCGAATCTGCGATCGCCGCCCCTGCTGATAGCCTGTTTGTTTCTCTGCCATACGGGATGCCATTCGCCACAACCTCCATTGTCTGGCCTTGCACTGGCCCGACTTATTTCCTGTGCCTCAAGCTAAAGCTGGCAGGCGGTAACATTCAAGTTGAGATTGCACCCGCGCGGGCCTGTGCAGATCGCAAGCGCGTGATCAGGCGCAATTTCAAACCCGAACGCCACGCAACACATAAAAAGGGCCGCAGCACATGCCGCGACCCTTGGTCATCCGAAAGATAGAACAATCTGTTCACCCGGATCCCGATTGGGATCAGTTGTCGAGACTGTCCAGATAGGCAATGAGGTTCACTCGGTCTTTTGCTTTGCGCAGGCCAGAGAACGACATCGTGGTGCCAGAGGCATAGCCAGATGGTTTGGTCAGGAAGGCATCCAGCTGTTCTGCTGTCCAGGTACCGCCCAGCCCTGTCAAAGCGTCGGAATAGCCAAAGCCATCCACGCCGGCCTGGGCGCGGTCTACAACGCCATAAAGCGAAGGACCGGTGGAATTCACGCCCTCCTCAATCTTGTGGCAGGCTGCGCATTTCTTAAAGACCTTGGCGCCTTTGCCAACATCAGCCGAGGCCATCAGCTCTTCAAAGCTGACCTCTTCGACCTCAGGGGCCGCTTCTGCGCTGGCAACCTCAATTGTATAAGATTGCTCACCGTGTGCTTCCGCCGAGTAGAGCACATCCGCGGCCCACTGGCCCAGAAGAAGCACCAGGAACGATCCGCAGACACCTGCGGTCGCTTTGGTTAGGGTCATCGTGTCAAACATGAATCGCGTGTCCGTTTTAGCTGTCTGCGTCGTTGTCTAAGGCTTCCACTCGTCAGTGGCAAGGTATAGACAACGCGACGAAATGCCCGTTTGCTGAAGTTTTGCAGGAAAGTCGCACTCATGACCGGAAAAATCGCCATTCAGGGAGAGCTCGGCTCTTACAGCCATGAGGCCTGTCGCAATGCGCGCCACAATATGGAGGTGCTGCCCTGCGCCACATTCGAGGATGTCATCGAGGCGGTACGCTCAGGCGAGGCAGAGCAGGCGATGCTGCCGGTTGAGAATTCGACCTATGGCCGGGTTGCCGACAGCCACCGCCTGCTGCCCCATAGCGGGCTGCACATCATCGACGAGGCCTTTGTGCGGGTCCACATCAATCTCTTGGTGGTGCCCGGTGCCAAACTGGAAGACATCCGCGAGGCAAAATCGCATCTGGTCCTGCTGCCACAATGCGGTAAATTCCTGCGCAAAAACAATATCATGGGCCGCGTCAGCCCCGATAATGCGCGGGCAGCGCGCGATGTCGCGGCCGCAGGCGACATCCATACAGCGGCGCTGGCCAGCGAATTGGCCGGAGAGATCTACGGGCTGGATATCCTGGAGAAAAAGATCGAGGATAACGGCGACAACACGACGCGCTTCCTTATCATGTCACGCGACGCTGACACCAGCCGCCGCGGCGCGCACGGGATGATCACCAGCTTTGTCTTTCAGGTCCGCAACATCCCGGCCGCGCTCTACAAAGGGCTGGGCGGGTTTGCCACCAATGGCATCAACATGACCAAGCTTGAGAGCTATATGGTCGATGGTTCCTTCACCGCGACGCAGTTTTATGCGGATATCGAAGGCCACCCGGATGATGCCAATGTGCAACTTGCCATGGATGAATTGGCATATTTCACCACCAATGTCGAAATCCTGGGCGTTTATCCGGCAGATAACGGCCGCTACTAAAGCGCAGTTTCGCACCCGGTCCGCAATCACCGCCTGCCAAGGGCATGACCGGCACGCTATTCGGACAGCTGCTCTGGGGACAGATGCCATTTCAGGCAATCCTGACGCCCCGGTGATCTGACGCCCCGGAAATCTGGACAGCGGCAGATCCCGCGCTTATCGCTGAACCAAATAACCAGCGCCTGAAACCAGAGCACAGCGAGACCTGCCCATGTCTGAACCAACCTCTGAGCCAACGTCGGAGCCGATGTTTGAGCCCAAGTCGGGCGCTCGGCCTGATCCCCAGACTGACAGCGCCACCGTGTCAAACTACCCCACCCCGGTTCCGCTGCAGCGGCGCGCGGATATCGCGGTGCACATCTTTGGTCTGGTGCTGATCCTCACCGCCGGTACGGTTCTCGCGCTCAAGGCAAATACCGGGCTAGACCTCACCCTGGTTCTCGCCCTGGCGGTCTATGTGCTCTGTGCGCTGACCTCGAATATCGCCTCCAGCTGCTATCACTTTTCGCCCTGGCACCATCGCCGCCTCTTGCTGCGCCGGATCGACCATGCGGCGATTTATCCCAGTATCACAGGGACCTTCACGCCCTTCTTTTTACAGGCAGGCACTCCCTGGACCTTTACCCTGCTTTGGCTGTGCTGGGGGCTGACCGGCGTGGCGATCTGGAACAAGATCACCAGTGAAACCGTAAAAACCCGCTGGTCTACCGCCTCTTATCTGGCCTTGGGGGCTCTGGGCATGTCAGCGCTGCCGGATTTGCAGGGACTGCCAAGCTCTGCCCTGTGGTGCGTCGTCGCCGGGGCCGCCAGCTATGTGATCGGCACCGGCTTTTACGCCCGCAAGCGCCTGCCGTTCCGCTATGCCATCTGGCACGGCTGGGTGAATATCGGCGGCATTTTGATGTTCATCGGCATTTGGCTCGCCCTGTTTTAGCCACTGCCGTCCCCCTGATACCATGCCAGGGCTACCAGGTTGCCTTTTCGGCCTTTATTGATTTGCGACACTTCTTCACAGCCGCAACTGCCATGTCCATTGCCTTGTCTGCACGCTTCAAGGCATCTGCGGCCTTGGCGTGATTGGACGATGGTCAAGGCCCCGCGCCAATACTGGGCCCTGCGCAGGTCATGTCACTACCCCTGCGCGCAAGGGTCCATATGGTATCGAGACGTTAAAAAGGGGGGATAAGGTGAGAGGTTGGACATCGACCCAAGCGGGGCTCGTTGTGGCTGCTTCCTTCCGGACCTGACCAGGTTGGCGAGGCGCTTGCCCGCGCCAACCTCTCGAATCCCGATATAGGCGGAGATCCCAGCAATGACAAGGGTACTGACGCTAAAGCTTGAGGCGCAGTTTCAGAAAACCATTTGGCGTCACGCCCTGATCTTCCACCTGATCGGCAGGCAACTCTGCCAGGTGATTGCGGGCAACCGGCCCGGTGAAGACAACCACCCGCGCCCCCGGCATCGGCGCCAGCCGCCAGGGATAGGGGGCCTGCTCCAGCGCGTCTTTTGGCAGGCGGCCCGACACATAATCACAGATGGCATCGCGGATCTTGACCGTGGGCAGATGCAGTTGCTGCGCCTCTTGCACCATCTTGTAATTCCCACCGCCGCTGACCCGATAACTACTTGTAGCAACTACAAATTGTTGCGCGCCAGTGACGGGTTCACCGTTCCACCGCAGCCTGCGGATGCGGCGCGCTTCCGGGTTGATCAACACCCCGGACGACGAAAAGCGCGGCGGCTGAGACAGGTCAATTTCATATTCCAGACCAAAGATCACATCAAAATTATGCCCGGCCCGGTCGAGGTTGACCAGGTCCACATTGCGCGCCCCCTGAGCGACCTGATTGAACAACCCGGCCGACATCTCCAACCAATCGCGCAGCTGATCACCGCTGACCTGCACCACCCAGATGGCATTGTGAAACACCTGCAAATCCGCGACGTTGCGCATACACAGATCCCCGGCAGCAATATCGGTATAGCTTTCCGGCCCCGAACGACCGCCAAATTTACCCGGCGCCACCGCTGACAACAGCGGAAATTCGCCCGCCGGAGTGCCCTGCAACATCGGCCGCACCGCCGCCATCTGGGCGCAGGACAACAGCGCCAGCCCGTGGTCCTTGGCAAAGAAGGTAAAATACGAATGCAAGGCTTCGGCACTATGGCCAACCGGCTCTTTCATGCGGGCCTGTGTCTGGGTATGGGCCTCCGCCAGGGTCGCGACAAACTCTGCGTCCTCGGGCACCTTCGGCGTCAGCTTGCCCCAGGCATCGCGGCGCGAAATCGGTTTGGCGCAGGCGCTCCAGGTCTTGATCTTCCACCCATCCCGCCCATGGGTCAGCTGCAGATCAATCTGCCCCAGATGCGAGCCATGCGCGCCCGGCATCACCACCGGCTTGGCAAAGGCCTGCGCCGGGTCCGGCAGGACCAGATGGGTATGTCCACCAATTACCGCATCAATGCCTGCGGTGGCCACAATGGGGCGCAGGGCGTTTTCCATCTGCGGCACCGCATCCGCCCCCCCCACCCCGGTATGGGCCAGGGCAACGACCAGATCACAGCCCTGCGCGCGCAGCTCGGCCGCGCTTACGGTGGCAGCCTGGACCATATCCTGCACCCGGACCTGCCCCTGCAACAAATGCGCGTCCCAGATCATCGTCTGGGGCGGCAGCACCGACAATACGCCCACCCGCACCGGTGGCGCATCCGGCAGGGCCGCAAACCGGCGCTCCAGTATGCATGTTTTGACAAAGGGCAGGTCTTGGCCCGGCACAACCGGGTGCATATTGGAGCAGACCACCGCACAGGGGGCATCGCGCAAGATGGCCTTCAAGACAGGCAGGCCAAAGTTGAAATCATGGTTGCCCAGACCAAGCACATCGTAATCCAGCGCTGCAAACGCCGCCATCAAAGGATGGGGCCCAGTGGTTACATCCCCCGAGCTGCCATCCGGCGCCGGCATCGCTGCCTCACCCAACGGAGAGCCCTGCAGGGCATCACCGTTGTCCAGCAGCAATGCGACCCCGCCGCAGGCCTCTGCTTCGCGGCGCGCCTCGCCAATCAGGCTGGAAATCCGGGACAGGCCAACACCCGGATCGGGGCGATCAGCAAAATAGTCATGGCTCAGCAGGTTGCAGTGCAGATCGGTTGTCGCAAGGATGCGCAATAGGCCAGAGCCTTCCTCTGCCCCTTCATCCAAGAGGTCAGAACCTACAGATGTAGATGCCGTAAACGCTGTCATACCGCTGAATTCGCAGCTGTCACTGCCCGCTCCAATCCGTGCTTTATCCGCCCCCCGCTGAGGGGTCTCACCTTTGAATCAGCGTTTCGCAGGTTTGCAAAGGCACCAAATGCCCCATCTTAGATAAAATGTCGCCAAGTTGCAGGTCAGCTAGCCGCCAAACACCCAAAGTCAAGACAGACCGGAACGGGCAAGAACCGCCCAAAACGCGGAACCTGCGCGAATTTTCTGTCAGATCGGCTGGCCTTTCGCGCCGCAAGGGGGCATCACAATGCACAACAGGCCAGCACAGGGGGCAAGGAATGAAACGTGCAGAACAGGTAACCTTTGGGGGTGGCGGCGGGTTAGATCGCAAGGCACAGCTGCGCGAAGACCCCACCGCGTTGGCCCTGGCCTGGGGCGCTGCAACCACGCAGGTTCTGTTAACCTGGCGCGGCAAGGTTCTGAGCCAGCGTTCGGATCCGGCGCGCGGCCCGGACGGCCTGGCCTGGGTTGACACAGACCACCCTGTGGCTGCGGCCTACCAAGACAGCGCCCTTTATTTGGGGGCGGATCCCAGCGGCGCTGATCTATTTGCCTGCGATCTGGGCAACTGGCATCCTGATGCACTGGACGAAATGGCACTGGCCAGTTTTGCCGATCTCAGCGAGCAGCAGCATCCCGACCTGCCAACCGGCCATGTCTTTGCCGAGCTGCGCCGGATCATGGCCCGGCTCACCCCGCTGGAGGCCGAACTGGCCGCCACCGCCAAGGCGCTGCTGTCCTGGCATCAATCGCACCCGTTCTGCGCCCGCTGCGGCAGCAAAACCCAGATCACCCAGAGCGGCTGGCAACGCCAATGCCCGGACTGCAAGGCGCTACATTTCCCCCGTACCGACCCGGTTGTCATCATGTTGATCACCCAGGGCGAAGAGGTGTTGATGGGCCGTTCTCCGGGCTGGCCTGCCGGGATGTATTCACTGCTGGCCGGATTTGTTGAACCCGGCGAAACGCTAGAGGCTGCCGTGCGGCGCGAAGTCCTGGAGGAGACCGGCGTCACCGTGGCCGAGGTTGGCTATCTGTCCAGCCAGCCCTGGCCCTTTCCCATGTCCCTGATGTTTGGCTGCCAGGGGCGCGCCACCAGCCGCGACATCACCATTGACCCCAAAGAGATCGAAGATGCGCTCTGGGTCAGCCGCCAAGAGATGATGACGGTCTTCGCTGGCGACCACCCAAAGATGCATGCCGCGAGAAAAGGTTCAATTGCGCATTTTCTTCTGGAAAACTGGCTTGCAGACACCTTGGATTAAGAAGATGATTCTACCATCAAAATTCGACAAGACACCCTGAGGGCTGGCCAAGCGCCAGAAGGCATAGCATGGAATTATCAAGCAATGAGGACGTCGATGCGCCCCTCTCTGACGTCTTTGACGCACTTTCTGATTTTGGCAATTTCGAACGCTCGGCGATCCGGCGTGGCATCGAAGTCCAGCGGCTGAGCAACGACAGCACGCCGCAGGTTGGCCTGGCCTGGGATCTGCGGGCAGATTTTCGCGGCAAGCCACGCGAAGTCCACCTGGAACTTGCCACCTATGAGCCAGCAACACTGATTGGCCTGAACGGCGACAGCAACAGCCTGACAGGTCAGGGCCAGATCGAACTTATGGCGCTGTCACCAAAGCGCACCCGCATTTCGGTCAAGGTGAAGCTAAAGGCCAAGACCCTGTCAGGGCGACTGCTGCTGCAATCCCTGAAACTGGCCCGCGCCAAGGTCAACCGCCGTTTTCGCCACCGGGTGGCGGAATTTGCCAGCCTTACCGAAGACCGGCTGAACCATACCGCCTAGGTCCAATTACGTCAGCTCTGCCATCCTGTCAGCGCCGCCAATTCCTGCCCCGCTGCAAATGGCGATTGACGACTCATCCCTGACGGCGTTAGCGGTGAAGGGATGGTTCTCGAGGCGCATGATTTTGTGTCCGGGATGAAAAGGGAACGTGGTGCGGCATGGGTTTTATACCTTTGCCAATTCCACGACTGCCCCCGCAACTGTAGGCGGTGAGCGCTTCGGATAAACCACTGGCACGGGGCACGCCCCAGCCGGGAAGGACCGAACCCGCAACGACCCGCAAGTCAGGAGACCTGCCATCGCATGGAAACTCGAAACTGGACGGGGAGTCCGGGCGGGTGTCAGCGTTGGCTAGGCGATCATCGCCTAGGGAAAATGCTGACCCTCTCGCGCCTTCCTGCCCCGCGCGGAGGGCGCATTATGACAGCGACATCAACCAAAGCGGCCGTGCAACCGGCCCGCAGCAAAACACCCAGCGATATCGGCCAAGGCCATGCCGATCACACCAGCCAAAGCCTTTGCCTGCATACAGGGGGCCCCTGCCCGGCCCTGGCCCGTATGGTCACCGCCCTCACCGGGGCGCTGGACAAGGCCCGCCCGGTAACCACACCTGAATTTGAGCTCAGCGGTGAAAGCAAGCTAGAGGGCTGCCCCCGGACCTGCGATGCACGTTTTGTCGCCAGCCATCACCGCATTCGCGTCTTTTGCGACGTGCCCCCTGCGGCAGAAATCTCGGCGCTGGACAGATTTGCCGATGCCTTTCTGGCCCCAGCCCAAGCGGACTTTCCCCTTGTCGCAAGCACATTGCCACACCGTCCCTGCGCCTTGGCGCAAGTGCTGACAAATCCTATGGTTCCCGAACCGGCCTAGGGGCCAGCGCCGGTCACCGCCCAATGCATCTGCGGCTCTGTCTCGACAGCACAGGGCCGCACCGCCCGCAACCGCTGCAACGCTTGATCCGGCGGCTCGCCCGCCTCAATCATCAGCCGCAGCACCACCATCCCCGACCGGCCGCAGCCACCCCGGCAATGTACCAGAACCCGCCCTCCGCCGCGCAGTGCCTGGCGTGCAAGGGTGCTGATCCCGGGCCACTGGTTCAGCATATCCGGCGTTGGTGGTGCATAGTCCGGCACCGGCAAATGCTGCCAGCGGCAACCCATGGCCTGAATATCCTGCCCCAGACTCGCGGCACCTGCGGCAAGATGTTCCACATCGGTGGTCATCGAAATCACCAACCCCGGCTGCCAGTCATGCAGATGCGCCATATCCCCCTGAAAATCACCTCCCGCCCCCGGCAAAGGACAGAGCGCAAGAATACCCTCACCCACGCTGAGCGCGTGCAGGGTCAGCGGCGTCACATCACGGCAACTGATTTCGTCATCCATGGCCGGGCCTCCTGTCGGGCGGGCAGCTGCACAAGCAGATCACAACGATCTGAACCAAAAGACTGGCCTGCGTCCCGGCATTGGTCAACAGCGGTGGACGAAGCCCCTCTGCCCGCGTACCTTGCCCCACGCGCGATCCCGCCCATCCGAATCCGGCAAGAGACCTATGAACGATAGCACAAGCGACAGCAGCCAATCCCAGTATCAAGTCTTGGCGCGCAAATACCGCCCCGAGACATTTGCCGATCTGGTCGGCCAGGATGCCATGGTCAGAACGCTGAAAAATGCGTTTGAAACCAACCGGATCGCCCAAGCCTTTATTATGACGGGTATTCGCGGCACCGGCAAAACAACCACCGCGCGCATCATTGCCAAGGGCATGAACTGCATCGGTCCCGATGGCTCCGGCCAACCCACCACAGAGCCCTGTGGCCAGTGTGAACACTGCACCGCCATCATGGAAGGCCGCCATGTCGATGTGATGGAAATGGATGCCGCAAGCCGTACCGGGGTTGGCGATATTCGCGAAATCATTGATTCGGTCCAATACCGCGCCGCCTCAGCCCGTTATAAGATCTATATCATTGATGAGGTCCACATGCTGTCCACCAGCGCCTTCAACGCGCTGCTGAAGACGCTGGAAGAACCGCCAGCACATGTGAAATTCATCTTTGCCACCACCGAAATCCGCAAGGTGCCGGTGACGGTCCTGTCGCGCTGTCAGCGCTTTGACCTGCGCCGGATCGAACCCGAAGTGATGATTACGCTGATGCGCAAGATCGCATCAGCCGAAGGTGCCGAGATCAGCGAAGACGCTCTGGCCCTGATCACCCGCGCAGCCGAAGGGTCGGCCCGAGACGCGACCTCATTGCTGGATCAGGCCATTTCCCACGGGGCTGGCGAAACCACCGCCGATCAGGTGCGCGCCATGCTGGGGCTAGCCGATCGCGGTCGGGTGCTGGATCTGATGGATATGATCCTGCGCGGCGATGCTGCGGCGGCACTGACCGAGCTGAGCGCGCAATATGCCGAGGGTGCCGATCCCCTGGCAGTGCTGCGCGATCTGGCCGAAATCACCCATTGGGTATCGGTGGTGAAGATCACCCCCGATGCCGCCGAAGATCCCACCGTCAGCCCGGATGAACGCACCCGCGGCCAACAGATGGCCGAGACCCTGGCGATGCGGGTGCTGACCCGCATGTGGCAGATGCTGCTGAAGGCCCTGGAAGAGGTCGCCGCCGCGCCAAACGCCATGATGGCGGCTGAAATGGCGGTGATCCGCCTGACCCATGTGGCCGACCTGCCCAGCCCGGAAGAGCTGATCCGCAAGCTGCAAGACACCCCACCGCCACCCATTGGCCCCGGTGGCGGGGCAAATATCGGCGCATCGGCGGGCACGCCGGTACAGGCCATGGGCGGTCATATGGCCGGGGGCAACACGGCCCCCTCTGGCAACGCACCCATGGCATCAGCGGCGGTCTCGCATAGCGGAGTCGGCAGCGGCCCGGCCACCGCGCTGGCGCCAGAAACAGCCCAGGCGCTGGCCCAGTATCCCAGCTTTGAACATGTGGTTGATCTGATTCGGCTGCGCCGCGACGGGCTGCTGCTGGAATATGTGAAAACCTACCTGCGCCTTGTGGCCTATCAGCCGGGCCGGATCACCATCCAGCCAACCCGGGACGCCCCCAGGGACCTTGCCGCCCGGCTGGGACAACAGCTGCAAACCTGGACCCAGGCCCGCTGGATCATCTCGCTGGAAAACGACGGCGGTGGTGAAACCATCACCGAACGCGAGAATGCGGTCGAAAACGCCCTGCGCGCCAAGGCAAGCGAACACCCGCTGGTACAGGCAGTCATGGAGAGCTTTCCCAAGGCGAAGATCACCCGCATCCGCACCGCAGAAGAGCTCGCCGCCGAGGTCGAGGCCGAAGCCCTGCCGGAAGTAGAAGACGAATGGGACCCCTTCGAGGAAGACTGACCCCGCCCGGATATGCACCGTAGGGCCGGATATTGATCCTGCCCTGCCCCTTGTACCACAGCCGCACCGCCCGTATTTAAGGCACAACAGAACACTTCAGGAGAAGACAGATGCTCAAAGGCCTTGGTGGTCTTGGCGATATGGCCAAGATGATGAAATCGGCACAGGAACTGCAAACCAAAATGGCAGAGATGCAGGAAGAGCTGCACAATGTCATGGTGGTTGGCGAGGCCGGCGCCGGCCTGGTGAAAGCCACCGCCTCTGCCAAGGGAGAGCTGAAAGAGCTCAACATTGATCCCTCGATCTTTTCTGGCGACGACAAGGAAGTTGTCGAGGATCTGATCCTGGCCGCTATCAAGGATGCCCAGGCCAAGGCCACCGTGAAGGCGCAGGAAGAAATGACCCGCCTGACCGAAAGCATGGGCCTGCCCAAGGATATCAAGCTGCCCTTCTAAGGGGGGACGGCAGATCAAAACAGCAAAGGCGGTCCTTAGGGGTCGCCTTTTTTAATGGCCCATTTAGGCGAATCACAGATTTCGGCAGGACATCGGCCAAAGAAAAACGCGGCCTCCACTGGGGAGACCGCGTTTCAAATTCTGGCTCGGAAAAGGCTTACGCCAGTTCGAGGTTCACAGCGGACTCACGACCGTCGCGGCCGGGTTCGATGTCGAATGTTACTTTCTGGTTGTCGGCCAGACCGGTCAGACCGGAACGCTCAACAGCAGAAATGTGAACAAATACGTCTTTGCTGCCGCCATCGGGTGCAATGAAGCCGAAGCCTTTGGTCGAGTTAAACCATTTTACGGTGCCTGAAGCCATGTCCGTAATCTCCTATTAAATGCTGCCCGCGTTGGTGCGGCAGCCCGGCGTGGTAGGTCTGGATCGAAGACTGAACGCCGTAAACGGGAGACAGTGGGTCGAAAAAGAAAAACGTTAGCCCTGCCTGTATGCGCGGGCTACGATTATTTTTCAAGAGGTAATATCATTCAGACGGCATAAGACGCCAAGGTGAGGCCACATCACGCGTACCATAGCCTAGTAAAAGACCCGCAACCAGAAACAAAGCCCGCCCGACGTTCCCATGGGCCTTGCAGCGCCCCGCCGCTTTGCGCCTATATGCGGACAAGCGCAAAGGATCCTATATGACCGACGACAGCCTCAGCGAGATCGAGCACCTGATTGCCCTTATGGCGAAACTTCCCGGCATGGGGCCTCGCTCTGCCCGCCGGGCGGTGCTGCATCTGATTCGCAAACGCGCACTGCTGCTGACGCCGCTGGCCGATAGCCTTGGCGCGGTGGCAGCCACCGCCCGCGAATGTCTGAACTGTGGCAATGTCGGCACCAGCGATATCTGCGGTATTTGCAGCGACGAGCGGCGCGCCAATGGCGAAATCTGCGTGGTGGAAACCGTTTCCGACCTTTGGGCGATGGAGCGGGCGCAGGTTTTCAAGGGGCGGTATCACGTGCTTGGCGGCACATTGTCGGCGCTGGATGCCGTCGGTCCGGACGATTTGCGCATTCCGCGCCTGGTGGACCGGGTCGCAAGCGAGGGCCTCCGCGAGGTGATTTTGGCGCTAAACGTCACCATAGACGGCCAAACCACGGCCCACTACATTGCCGACCAGTTGGACGATCAGGTGCAGATCACCACCCTGGCCCAGGGCGTCCCCATCGGCGGCGAGCTGGATTACCTGGACGATGGCACCATCAGCGCCGCCCTCAAGGCCCGCAAACAACTATAGGATACGGCGGCCGCAGCACAAAAAAAGACCATGCCCGGAAGAGCATGGTCTGAAATTTTTCCAGCGCGGGGCAACGGCGCTGCCCGCGAAACGATCAGCTGCGCGAGGTCTCGCCGCCTTCTTCGTCTTCGTCGTCATCCGCTACATCGGGCAGGTTGAAAAAGCTATCCGCGTCAACAACCGGATCGGCCGAGGGGCGCGAACTGCCACCGCCAAGGGTAAAGCTCTCCAGGCCTTCGATCCCGGCGGGGATCTTGGATTCGGTTTCCATTTCCAGCGATTGCTCGGTCGAAACCAGCTTGCGCCGTTCATCATCGCTCATCACGCCGCCTTCAGCCGCTTTCTTGGCTGCTGCCTTCTGCACGATCGCGTCCAGTTCGGACTGCTTGCACAGGCCCAGAGCAACCGGATCAATCGGCTGCATGTTGGAAATATTCCAGTGGGTGCGTTCGCGGATCGACTGAATTGTTGGTTTGGTGGTGCCGACCAGCTTGGCGATCTGGCCATCCGACAGCTCTGGGTGGAACTTGACCAGCCAGAGAATCGAATTGGGCCGGTCCTGACGTTTGGACAGCGGCGTGTAGCGCGGGCCACGGCGCTTTTCCTCGCCGGCCGCTGCCGCGTTGAATTTGAGCTTCAGCTTGTACAAGGGGTTGGCTTCGGCCTTGTCAATTTCATCCTGGGTCAGCTGATTGTTGGTCACCGGATCAAAACCTTTGACGCCGGCCGCCACATCACCATCGGCAATGCCCTGAATTTCCAGCTCGTGCATGCCGACGAAATCCGCGATCTGCTTGAAGCTGATCGTTGTATTGTCCACCAGCCACACGGCGGTAGCTTTGGTCATCAATGGTTTTGCCATGTGCTCATCTCCTAAACCTGGCGTCCTGTCCCGAAATACAACTTTCCCGTCGCCTGAATTAGGCTGCCCCGGTCATTTGGGGTCGGTATCCATTGTCGGGGAACTTCCATTCTATATAGTCGTGCTGATTTCATAAGGAAAGAGGCGATGCGCAGGTTCTTTTTAGCAATATTTCTCGCCCTGACCGGGCCTTTCACCCTTGCCGCTTGGGCAGATGGAGAGGTCGCCGGTGAATTTGACTATTACGTTCTGGCGCTTAGCTGGTCGCCCAACTGGTGCGAGATCGAAGGCGACGCCAAGGGGTCCGACCAATGTGATCCGCGTCACGACCATGGCTGGACCCTACATGGGCTTTGGCCGCAGTTTCATCGCGGCTGGCCCAGCTATTGCCGCACAACCCAGGCCCCGCCCCGGCGCAGTGATACAGCGAAAATGGCTGATATCATGGGGACTCCCGGTCTCGCCTGGCATCAGTGGAAAAAGCACGGCACCTGTTCCGGTCTAGGCGCCCGCTCCTATCTTGATCTGTCGCGCGCGGCCTATGACAGCGTCACCCGCCCGGCGATCTTTCGCAAGCTGGAGCGCGCCGTGACCCTGCCCGCCACACTGGTCGAACAGGCGTTTTTGCAGGCCAACCCGCAGTTTGATGCCGACAGCGTCACCGTGACCTGCCGCGATCATCACATCCAAGAGGTCCGCCTGTGCCTGTCCCGCGACCTGCAACCCGTGCCCTGCGGGCGTGACGTGATCAAGGATTGTTCGCTAAAGGATGCGCATTTCACACCAATTAGGTGACATGAGAATCGGACCGGTCGTCACCTTTGCCGCACTCAACCTAGCTGCCCCTTGGGGCGTCAGGGGCCTGATAGATGCCTTGGCAGAGGGGCGGCAAAGGCAGCTCCTCTTCTGGCTGATCGTGATTGTTCTTTTCACCGCAAACCAATTGGCAGCACGCCAATGGCACTCCTGGCGGTGGACGTTCTGGGGCATCTCGACCGCCAATATCCTTATGCTTCCACTTGGCGCCGTTTCATTGGCAACTGCGATCCCGAGCTTCCCCAGCTTGGTCTATTGGCCCCTTTTGTACCAAAGCTGATATCTCGCACTCGCGCCCCTGTCGCGGGCTTGTGAAGGTCGGTGGGCTGGATGTGATCACGCTATGCGCTAGATCTTGATAATATGGGTCCTGTGCCGCATTGGCCCGACTCTGCAGCGCGAGACGGCTCTGCCCCCTGGCGCGGCTTTGCGGCATCCTTGATCCGGGCCCTCTTATGGGATGAAAGGGAGCACGCACATGGCACACACAATCGGAAACCCGCTCAGTTGGCTGGCACAGCATCTGGGCTTAACCTCGGCACATGTCTCGGATTCAGTGGCACACCTGGGCAGCGATGAGACCACGGCCCGACCCGAGTTGAACCACCTGGAAATGTCGGATCTGCGTGCCGCGCTGAAGGCCGGGGTCGAGGATTTTGCCGCCTGCCGCAGCGATGCAATGTTTCTGATCCTGTGCTACCCGCTGATCGGCCTTGGTCTGGTGATCATGAGCCTGCACGTCAACATGCTGCCGCTGATCTTTCCGCTGATTCTGGGCTTTGCCCTGCTGGGCCCCGCAGCTTCTGTCGGGCTGTACATGATGTCGGCGCGTCGGGCTGCCGGCTTCACCCCGCGCTGGGGCGATGCCTTTGAGGTGCTGCGCTCTCCGGCGCTGCTGTCGGTCCTGGCCCTCGGATTTTACCTAGCGGTGCTATTCACGGCTTGGCTGATGGTGGCGAATGCAATCTACAACCACACCCTCGGCCCCGAGGCGCCAAGCTCTCTCAGCTCTTTCCTGCTTTCCATCGTGCAACAGCCCGAGGGCTGGCAAATGATCTTTTGGGGCGGGCTGACTGGCGCAATCTTTGCAATCACTGCCCTGGCCGTCAGCCTGGTCTCTTTTCCGCTGCTGCTGGAACGTAATGTCGGTCTGCCCGTCGCCGTCATCACCTCGGTCAGACTGGTGCGGCGCAACCCGCGCGTGACCCTGACCTGGGGGGCCTTTGTGGCGCTGGCGGTTTTTCTCGGCTCCCTGCCTGCCTTTGCCGGGCTGGTGTTGGTGATCCCAATCCTGGGACATGCCAGTTGGCATCTCTATCGGCGCGCGGTGCGCTGACAGCTTCCTCCTCTTACGCTGCTGGGGACAGCCGAGGAGGTATCGCCCGGCGCCCACCGGGCGGCGCTTGGCCGTCCCCACCGTCCCCCGGGGTCAGGCGCGTTTTCCCAACCTTCTGCAGGTGCCCTGCGGCTTCGGTGCGGCGACCTGCACCGCACCTGTCCGGCTAGATGTCGGAAACTTTCAGAACGATCTTGCCGATATGGCCCGAACTTTCCATGCGAGCATGGGCGGCGGCGGCCTCTTCCAGCGCAAATTCACTATCCATCACCGGAGCCAGCTTGCCAGCCTCGATAAGGGGCCAGACCACTTCGAACAGATCCTGCGCGATGCGGGCCTTGGCCAGATCGCTTTGCGGCCGCAGGGTTGATCCTGTCACCGTCAGGCGGCGCGCCATGATCTGGGCAAAGTTCAGCTCGGCCTTGGGACCGGACAGGAACGCGATATGTACCATGCGGCCATCATCCGCGAGAGTTTTGATATTGCGGGGAATATAATCTCCGCCAACCATATCAAGGATCAGGTCAGCCCCGCCCTCGGCGCGCAGCACCTCGACAAAATCCTCATCCTTGTAGTTGATCGCACGTTCCGCCCCGAGATCCAGGCAGGCCTGGCATTTCTCATCCGACCCAGCGGTGGTAAAGACCCGCGCGCCCAGCGCCGTCGCCAGCTGGATCGCTGTTGTACCAATGCCGGAGGATCCACCATGCACCAAGAAACGCTCGCCCGCTTTCAGCCCGCCACGGGTGAAAACATTCGACCAGACAGTGAAACAGGTCTCGGGCAGGCAGGCCGCCTGCTTAAGGCTCAGGCCATCTGGAATGGGCAGGCAATGGGCCGCCGGGGTTGCGACATATTCGGCGTAGCCACCACCGGGCAGCAGGGCACAGACCCGATCGCCAATTTCCAGCCCCGTGACACCGGCGCCCAGCGCCACCACTTCGCCAGATGCCTCTAGCCCCGGTAGATCACTGGCACCGGGGGGCGGATTGTAGGCGCCGGCGCGTTGCAGCGCATCGGGGCGATTGACCCCGGCATAGGCCACCTTCAGCACCACCTGACCATGGGTCGGCTGCGGCATGGGCCGCTGGGTCAGGGTCAGCACCTCTGGCCCGCCTGGGATCGAGATTTCAACGGCACGCATCGTATCGCTCATGCGGGGGATCCTCTTGTTCCGGCCCAGCCGTCAGGTCTGAGCTTCTTGTCTTCTTTGGCACCAGCTTGTCACGGGCGCCGGGCATTGCCCAGCCTGATGCGAAAGCCTGTCGCGTTCCTTTACCGTCACGCGATTTGCTCTTACTTGGTAATCTATCATGCTGCAGGAGCACGTAACCGATGCACAGTGTTACGCAACCTGCCCTGGGTCACAACCCGCAGTCACGAACCGCGAGACTGCCCCGGCAAATCGTCATGCGGGGCCGGGCGTCTGATCTGGGCCGACAGCCAAGCAGGGCCGGCCAGGAACGGCTTGAGCAAGGGATTCTTGTTCAGGTCCGCCTTGACCTTTTCAAACTGCATCACATTATCGATGCGCCGATCCAGAAACTCCCAGGTTGCCTGATGATCAGGACTGTCATCGCCCAGCCAATACAGCAGCGTCGAAGAATAGACCCCCGACAGTATGGTGCGCTTGCTGTACCAGTTCAGGTCGTCCGATGTGTCGCCCAGCGCTGTCCAGATGGCATCGCAGGTTCCCCAGACCAGCTTGGCACCTTCGGCGGCGTGGTTGGGCAGCGCAAAGAGCGTCACACCGCGCCGCACCGCGTCCTTGTCCTCGGCCGCGTCCAGGCGATAGCGCACAAGGGCGGCAATCTTGTCACGAAACCGCAGCCCCGACAGATCTGACGCCGCCAGACGCGCCAGCATCGCCTGATCGCCGCGCTGGTGATAGGCCACCGCCAGATCCAGGGCACCGCGCGGGCACAGCGCCTGCGCCAGCACCGGATTTACATCGGCATCGGCAATCGCTGCGTCAAAACTCGCCTTGGACCAGCCATCAAATACCACATGCAGCAGGGCCGCATCCAGCAGCTGATCCATCAGACCGTCATTGCCAGCGGGGGTGTCTTGATTTTCCTCGGTGCTCATCTTGGCCTCTCCAGGTTATTGGTGCGAGATCGGATCGCAATTGCCCGCGCCCTGATAAATAGGGTCTGACAGCGACATATCACAGTACTAGACAAGATGCAGGGGCTTTGCTATATGGCCACTTCCTGCAAATCCTTGCAACTCTATCTAGAAAGGTGGTGAAAACCACATGCAGGTTAGTGTTCGTGACAACAATGTCGATCAGGCGCTCCGCGCTCTGAAGAAAAAGCTGCAGCGTGAAGGCGTCTTCCGTGAAATGAAGCTCAAGCAACATTTCGAGAAGCCGTCCGAGAAAAAAGCGCGCGAGAAAGCTGAAGCTATCCGTCGTGCCCGTAAACTGGCGCGTAAGAAAGCACAGCGCGAAGGTATGCTCTAAGCTCCTTCTATCCGCCTTTTGGGCTTCCAGTTTTCTTCTGGACACAAAGTTGATGACCCCCGCGCCCTGGCTCGGGGGTTTGTCATTTTGAGGGCCTTGAAACCATGTGTAGCGCGCCCTTGGCCCCGTTAGCGCGAAAATCCGCTCACCACTAAACTTTAGCGTGTATTCCTGCACAGCTTGCCGTATGGTTCTCTTACGGGGCAACACACCCAAGGGTGTCCGCCCATGTGCTTGCAGCCGGATTTGGAACGCCCGGCTCTGCCCGAGATGACAATGCGCGGCTTTTGGTACGATAGCGGCGCGCGCCTTCCCCCTGCGCACAGGCAATTGTCATCTCGGGGCCTTCCCCTGATGCATCCAAGACAGATCAAAGGCGGCGCGCCTTGGGCAAAGCCATGCTACCGGCAGGTCAGCGTGTGTTGATCTGTCAACACGACAGCCATAAGATGCCGCCATGACACAGCCCCCATCAATCGTGCCGCCCCCATCTGACTTGCCCGGCCTGCCCCACGAGGCGCAAGATGCCGACGACCCGTCAGCGCTGAGGGATGATTTATTCCTGGTCACCGCCACAGGTGCCCCGGATGATCCTGCTGCGACGACCCTCAGCTATCGCAACAGCCCCGTTGTTCTGGTTACCTTTGCCGGCAACCGCCTGACCCGAGAGGCAACGCGCGCCTATCAGGCGGAATTTGGCATCGGCGTGATGGATTGGCGTATGCTGGTGATGCTGACCCGCAGCCCCGGCTGCCCCGTGGCCGAAGCCACGCGCGTCACGGGCATCGACAAGGCGGCCGTTAGCCGCTCTTTGCAGCGGTTAGAGACCAACGGTCTGGCGCGTGCCCTTGCCACGACGGGCGGCGATGAACGGCGAAAGGCCTGGTACCTGACCCCAGAGGGGCAGGCCCTGCACGCCCGCATCCTGCCCCGCGCACTAGAACGCCAAAGAGACCTGCTGAAGGGTTTCACCGAGGCGGAAACCGTCAGTTTCACGCAGTATCTGCAACGCTTTCTCGATAATGCCAATGCCCTGGACTAGACCCTCTCGCGGTCAGTAGACCTTTGGCACATAGAGTTCATCCGGCAGCACCCGGCGTTCGTAATCAGGGTTATATTCCCGGTCCGGCAGCGTGACTTTTTCGCTGGGGACGTCCTGATAGGGGATCTTGCTCAAAAGGTGTTCGATACAGTTCAGGCGTTCGCGCTTTTTATCATTACCTTCAACGATATACCAAGGGGCCTCGGGGATGTTGGTACGTTCGAACATCTCTTCCTTGGCTTTGGTATATTGCTCCCAGCGAATGCGGCTTTCCAGATCCATTGGTGACAGCTTCCACTGTTTCATCGGATCGTGAATACGCATCATAAAGCGCAGCTGCTGTTCTTCGTCGGTGATAGAGAACCAGTATTTCAGCACGATGGTATTGGAGCGCACCAGCATACGCTCAAACTCGGGCACATCGCGGAAAAATGTCTCGACCTGGTCGTCATCGGCAAAGCCCATCACCCGTTCAACCCCGGCGCGGTTGTACCAGGATCGGTCAAACAGCACGATTTCGCCCCCCGAAGGCAGATGCGGCACGTAGCGCTGGAAATACCACTGGCTTTGCTCGCGGCGGCTGGGCGCTGGCAGGGCGACGACCCGCGCCACCCGCGGGTTGAGCCGTTGGGTAATCCGCTTGATTACTCCGCCTTTGCCGGCGCTGTCGCGCCCTTCCATGATGACCAGAACCTTGGCCCCGGTTTCGACCACCCAATCCTGCAGTTTGATCAGCTCAGCCTGCAGGCGCAGCAGGTTGCGGAAATAGACCTGCCGATCCAGCATCTCGGGGTGCTGCTCGCGGTAGATCTTGCGCAGCTCCATCGACAGCATCGGTTCTGCGAATTCAATTTCGATATCCTCGTCCAATGTGTCCTGAAGCTCGGCTTCAAGCCAATCAAAGGAGTCGGGTTCGATATCGCTGGTCACAGGCCTATTCCTTTACTGTGTTATCTGTTGCGGATGCCACTAACACGCCAGTGTAATCCTTTGATGTCAGTCTTGAAACCAAACAGCGTTCACATCGCAGTCAGCTCAGCGCCGGGCCACGCGCCCAGCGCAACACAAGACACCTTTGCCTCAATGAATGCGAGATCGCCACCGGGTGCAACCATCTTTGCCCGCTTTGCAGCATTGCGGTAGCACCGGGAGCCCGGAGTTTAGGCAGCCGCAGCCTTTGCTGTGGCCAGGATCAGATCAGCGGCTTTTTCGCCAATCATGATGCTGGGCGCATTGGTATTGCCGCTGGGGATGGTGGGCATGGCACTGGCATCCGCCACCCGCAGCCCCCGGACCCCGCGCAGCCGCAAATCGCCATCCAGCGGCGCAGCCTCATCTGTCCCCATATGCACGGTGCAGGTGGGGTGAAAGATCGTGGTGCCAATGTCGCCCGCCGCCCGCATCAGATCCGCCGCATCGTCAGACCCGCCGCCCGGCTTCATTTCTTGCGGGCCATAGGCGCGCATGGCAGGTTGCGCCATGATCGCCCGCGCCTGCCGAATCGCCGCAACCGCCACCTGCCGGTCGCCTTCGGTGGACAGGTAATTGGGCGCAATCACCGGTGCCTGATGCGGATCCCCCGAGGCGATCTGCACCGTACCCCGGCTTTCGGGGCGCAGGTTGCAGACACTGGCAGTCAGGCCGGGAAAGTCATGCAGCGGCTGACCAAAGGCCTCCAGCGTCAGGGGCTGCACATGATATTCCAGATCCGGCGTCGCCAGATCTGGACGCGAACGCGCAAAGGCCCCCAGTTGACTGGGTGCCATCGACATCGGCCCCGAACGTTTCAGCACATACTCCAGGCCAATACGGGCCTTGCCCAACACAGAGTTTGCCAATGTGTTCAGCGTGCGCCCCTGTTCCAACCGCCAGGCACAGCGTAGTTGCAGGTGATCCTGCAGATTGGCCCCAACGGCCGGCATGTCGCGCCGCACCTCGATGCCGTGCTGCTGCAACAGCTCCCCTGGCCCCAGGCCGGACAGTTGCAGGATCTGCGGCGAGTTCACTGCCCCAGCCGAAAGCACCACCTCGCCGCGCGCCCGCGCCTGATGAGTGACACCGCCCTTGTCATATTCCACTCCAACCGCGCGACCTTCCTTAATCAGGATGCGGCGGGTATGGGCCTGGGTCTCGACCTTCAGATTGCTGCCGGTCACCGTGCGCAAGAACGCCTTGGCGGTATTCATCCGCCAGCCACCACGCTGGTTGACCCGAAAATACCCAACGCCTTCGTTGTTGCCGGTGTTGAAATCGGTGACCTTGGGCAGCCCCCAACTGGCAGCGGCCTCCATCCAGTCGTCCAGCACATCCCAGCGCAGCCGCTGGTTTTCCACCCGCCATTCGCCGCCTTCGCCGTGCATGTCCGAGGCACCTTCGACATAGTCTTCGGATTTCTTGAAATAGGGCAGCACATCGTCCCAGCCCCAGCCCACCAGCCCACGCTGACGCCAGCCATCATAATCCGCCGCCTGACCACGCAGATAGAGCATCCCATTGATCGACGAGCAGCCCCCCAGCACCTTGCCACGCGGATAAAGCAGGCTGCGCCCGTTCAGTCCGGGTTCAGCGGCGGTGCGATACATCCAGTCGGTACGCGGGTTGTCGATGCAATAGAGATAGCCCATTGGGATATGGACCCAGTGGTAATTGTCCTTGCCGCCGGCCTCCAGCAGCAGGACCCGATGGCCTGCCTCGCTCAGTCGTTTGGCAATAACACATCCGGCGCTGCCTGCGCCCACCACGATATAGTCCCACTCCATGGCCTGCCTCCCGCTCTCAATCCCCCGCAGCAGAGCACAGTTCGGCGCCGCAAGACAGAGGCAAATCTGCAAAACCCATTTGCCATCAACAGCTTGTACAATTCACCCTAAACCGGCAGCGCTGTGGTCTTGAAGACGGTGCGCAGGGCAAAACTGGATTGCATCTGCGCCACCCCCGGCAGCCGGGTCAGGTGCTGGCGGTGGATGCGCGCAAAATCATCCGTGTTTTCCGCCACCACCTTGAGCAAATAATCCGCCGTTCCCGCCATCAGGTGGCATTCCAGCACATCCGGGATCCGCGCCACGGCGCGTTCAAAGGCATCCAACAGCTCATCCGCCTGGCTTTGCAGGGTGATCTCAACAAACACCGTCGTTGAAACTGCCATCTTGCGGGCATCCAGCAGCGCGACGTAATCTTTGATATAGCCATCGCCTTCCAACCGCTGTACCCTTCGGTGACAGGCTGATGCCGACAGGTTGACCCGCTCGCTTAGCTCTGCGTTAGAGATCCGGCCCCGCCGTTGCAACACCTGCAAAATCCGACGATCCGTGCCATCCAGAGACATTTTTTCAAAGATCCTTGCTACTTTCCGCTGGTGTATTCGAAGAATCTTCGAATGTCATGTTTTTATTACGCACAGAAAAGCAGCACTTTCCCCGCCAGCTGCGTCAGACTGACGCAATAATATGGAGGAGAGATCATGAAAATCGGCTGCCCTACAGAGATCAAGCCACAGGAATTTCGCGTCGGCATTAGCCCTGACGCCGCCCGAGAGGCCGTTCAGCATGGCCATCAGGTGCTTATACAAAAAGGCGCAGGCCTGGGCGCAGGCTTTACCGATGCTGACTATCTTACCTCTGGCGCTGTGGTGATCGACACCGCAGAAGAAATCTTTGCCACCGCAGACATGATCGTCAAAGTGAAGGAACCCCAGGCCGTTGAGCGCAAGATGCTGCGCGAAGGCCAATTGCTGTTCACCTATCTGCACCTGGCCCCAGATCCGGCCCAGACCACCGATCTGTTGGAATCCGGCTGTACAGCCATTGCCTATGAAACAGTGACAGATGCCCATGGCGGCCTGCCGCTGCTGGCGCCAATGTCCGAAGTGGCCGGTCGGCTGGCCCCACAGGTCGGCGCCTGGACCCTGCAAAAAGCCAATGGCGGGCGCGGCATTCTGATGGGCGGCGTGCCCGGCGTGGCCCCGGCCAAGGTCGCGGTGATTGGTGGCGGCGTTGTCGGCACCCATGCGGCCAAGATCGCCGCAGGCATGGGCGCGGATGTCACCATTCTGGATCGTTCCCTGACCCGGCTGAAATATCTGGATGATGTCTTCGGCCGCGATTTCAAAAACCAATATTCTACCGTTGGCGCCACTGCCGATCTGGTGCGCGATGCAGACATGGTGATCGGCGCAGTGCTGATCCCCGGCGCCGAAGCCCCAAAGCTCGTTTCGCGCGCCATGCTAAGCGAAATGAAACCTGGCGCTGCGCTGGTGGATGTGGCCATCGACCAGGGTGGCTGCTTTGAAACCTCTCGGGCCACCACCCATGCCGACCCGATCTATGAGGTCGACGGCATCATGCATTACTGCGTGGCCAACATGCCCGGTGCAGTTGCCCGCACCTCGACCCAGGCGCTGGGGAATGCCACCCTGCCCTTTATGCTGAACCTGGCGAACAAGGGCTGGCGGCAGGCCTGCGAAGATGATCCGCATCTGCTGAACGGTCTGAATGTCCATGCCGGCAAGCTGACCTATTACGCGGTTGGCAAAGCCCTGGGGCTAGATGTGATCTCTCCGGCCATCGCGCTGAAGTCGTAGGGTCGCAGAACGCGCCAGCCAGGCCCGCTGGCCCGCATACCATTCGCAAGCCCCCAAATCCGTTTGGGGGCTTTTTGCCGTGTAACTCCCCTTGCGGGACTGGGCCAAGACGTGTTTCACAAAAGATAGGCCTTAAACAAACCAAAAAGAGTGAGACAGAGATGAACGGTGTTATGGAACAAGGACTGGCCTACTGGCCCCTGGTATTAAGCGGCATCAAGGCGCTGGTGGTGCTAATCATCGGCTGGATTGCCGTCGGCATGATCAGCGAAACCGTGCGCAAGCGGATCAATTCCACCCCGGAGATTGACGCCACTTTGGGCAATTTCATCGCAAGTATGCTGCGTTGGGCCCTGCTGGCGGTGGTGCTGATTGCCGTGCTGGGGATCTTTGGCATCGAGGCCACCAGCCTGGTTGCCATGATGGGTGCTGCCACCCTGGCCATTGGCCTGGCCCTGCAGGGCACCCTGAGCGACCTGGCAGCAGGCTTTATGCTGATCCTGTTTCGCCCCTATAAGATTGGCCAATATGTGGATATTGGCGGCACCAGCGGGACCGTCAAGGATCTCAACCTGTTTGTGACCGAACTGACCACCCCTGACAACGTGCAGATCATTGTACCCAATGGTCAGGCCTGGGGATCAATCATCACCAACTTCTCGCATCACGCCACGCGCCGGGTGGATCTGGTCTTTGGCATTGACTATGGCGATAGTGCCGATGCTGCCAAGGCTGTCATCCTTGAGCTGGCCGCAGCCGACAGCCGCATCAAGACAGACCCGGAACCCTGGGTGCGGGTCACCAATCTCGGCGATAGCTCTGTGGATTTGACCACCCGCCTGTGGTGCGACGCGGCAGACTATTGGGAGGTGAAATTCGCCATGACCCAGGCTGTCAAGGAAGCCTTTGACAAGAAAGGTATTTCCATCCCCTATCCACATACAGTGGAAATCAAACGCAACGCATAAGGGTAATCACCCTTCTACCTATGCGCCCCAACACCCCGCCAATGGCGGGGTGTTCTGTATTACGACCTGGTGGACAGAGCAGCGGATCTTGCATCTGTCCGCGCGGTCACACACCCCCGGTCAGGTAAAGGGCGACCGCCCGCCCAAGTTTGTCATCCCATCTAAATCGGCATAGGCCCAGCGCGCGGCCAGCAGTTGATAGCTGCGGTGTTCCCAGCCAGAGGTATCCCTTTGGAACCGGGGCCGCCAAGATC
Source organism: Pseudophaeobacter sp. (assembly GCF_048267565.1). Taxonomy (NCBI): domain Bacteria; kingdom Pseudomonadati; phylum Pseudomonadota; class Alphaproteobacteria; order Rhodobacterales; family Roseobacteraceae; genus Pseudophaeobacter; species Pseudophaeobacter sp. Next base: position 252,738 of record NZ_JBLWXG010000003.1, read on the forward strand.
CTTCCACACGAATGCCCAGGCGAACACTGTTGATCTGCGGTGGCTCGGTGCCAGATTTTGCCGCCGCATGGTTCAGGCGTGCATACATGGTCTTCAGGCGGCTTTCGATCCCCAAGGCCTCTTTTGTGCGACGCCCGGCAAAGATGACAAAGACTTCGGCGGTCCCATTGAGATAGCCACGGATCACCAGATCGCCCCGGCTGCTGCGCTTGATATGAGGCACCAGGGCCACCCGGAACTGGCCCAGGTCTTTTTTGAACAGCCCCCTGTCCTCGACTTTGGGCGTAATGTCTTTGAGCGCGCTGCGACGGTTCTGCATAGGTATTTTCCACAAGAGCCCCACAGGCGAAGCCCCTAAATGACTGAAAGAGAGATATCTGCCAAGCAACCTAGAGGTTGGCCGTTAAAGATAAGTTTTCACAAAACCAAAACCGCCACCCTAGGTGCAGATCTTTGTGACATATCTGGGGGCTATGCCTTCAGACAGATGTGGCAGTCGGTCCAGGGCGTGTCAAAACCTGCATCTCCGCGCCCTGATACCGGGCCATCCCCGTTGGCTGATAGCCCAAGCCCGAAGCCAGCCGCAGCGAGGCCTTGTGATCCGGATCAATGATCGCAATGGCTTGGTCCCAATCCTTGTTTTCATCCGCCCATTGGTGAAGGCAGGCCAGGGCTTCACGTGCCAGCCCACGCCCCTGCGCGACAGGGGACAGCAGCCATCCTGCCTCGGGCACCACAGGCAGGGCTGGCGTCACCTCGCGGTGATAGATGGCAAATCCGGCTTCGCCCAGAAAACGGCCATCACTGCGATCACAGATCGCCCAATAGCCAAAGCCCAGGGCCTGCCAATGGCCAATGTAGCGCAGCAATCGCGCCCAGGACATCTCTTGCGTGCAGGGGCTGCCCCCGATGTATTTCACCACCTCGGGATCGGCCCATAGCGCCGCCAGATCGGCAAAATCCGCGCTGGCATGTGGCCGCAGGACCAAGCGTTCGGTTTCCAGAATTGGCACCTTCATCGCAACCTCCATCATTGCAGCCCCATTAGTTTGGCAGGCTGCCGTCCAGGACATAGGTCAGGATCTCAACCACCTGGCGCGGCTCTTCCGCTACGGCAAGGGCCGCAGCATGGACTTCTTTCAAGGCATGCTGATGGTCTGGCTGGCTAAGCACGATGATGGATTTCCCCAGCGCCGCCGCATAGCCGGCATCAAAGGCGGCGTTCCACTGTTTGTATTTTTCACCAAAGCGCACCACCACCACATCGGCCTCTTCCAGGCCTTTACGGGTGCGGATCGCATTCAGCTTGGCGCCCTTATGGTCATGCCAGAATTTGCTGTCCTCGGCGCCCAGGATCGCCACGCCGCAATCGTCGCTGGCCCCGTGATCAGTCACAGGGCTTTGAAAGGTCACATCCAGCCCCTTGGCGCCGTCGATGATCTGTTCACGCCAATCAGTGTGGATCTCACCGGATAGATATACATTCAGTGTCATGTTGCGCTCCTGCTCCAGTTGGTTTGTCCCAGACCTATGTCGGATCGCCCGACCACACCAGAGCACAAATCAAAGACGACGCGCCACGATATAGCGCCCCGGCGTTGAAACCGGGTAATTGCCGGTCTCGACCAGTTCAAACCCGGCGGCCTTGATCACGGCTTCAAGCGAGGTGATATCGAAAAAATGCACCGGACTGGTTGGCGCTTTGCCAAGAAAGCGCATCACCGGGATCATGGCCTTGAACAACCAATATTTGGCACTGCCTCGCGTCTCCCCCAGGCAGGGTGTCTTGGATATGAACAAAGCGCCCTTTGGCAGGCGCGCAGAGACCAGCGCCAATGCGGCCTGCAAATCTGGCAGCAGGTGTAAAAGGTTATGTGCCAAGACCACATCAAATGTGCCCTCTGGGGCCTGCGCAACGCTGCCCTGATGAAAATGGATATTGCCGACCCCGGCGGCGGCTGCCCGGTCCCGCGCAATGGCAAGCATGCCCTGTGACAGATCCGAAACGGTAATCTCGGCCACTTGGCTCGCCAGTTCAATTGCTGTCGAGCCCGTGCCGCAGCCCAATTCCAAAACCCGATCATCAGGTTTCAGATAGCTGCAGGTCCGCGCCAGCGCCTGCCGATAGGCCGCCTCATCACGGATGGGGTCTTCAGCATATTTGGCGGCAATTTTATCCCAGAACGGCGCGTCGGTTTTCATTCTGTCTCTCCTGATTTGGCCACAGCTTATCCATACGGAAACCACATATAAATTGCCAAAATTCGGGGATAACTTATACATATTTGCATGAACAAACCTGACTGGACCCATATCCGCGCCTTTCTCGCCACTGCTGAAACCGGCTCGCTGTCTGCGGCGGCGCGCCAACTTGGCCTGACCCAGCCAACGCTGTCCCGACAGGTCTCTGCGCTGGAGGCCGATCTGGGGGTCATGCTGTTTGAACGCCTTGGGCGCAGCCTTGCCTTGACAGATGCCGGGCGTGAGCTTTTACCACATGGGCGCAAGATGTCAGACGGTGCCGATGGGCTCAGCCTTGCCGCCAGTGCGCAGGCCCAGTCCATCGAAGGCACAATCCGCATCACCGCCAGCGACATGATGTCGGCCTTCGTGTTGCCACCTGTGTTGCAGACGCTACGGCAACAGGCCCCACGCCTGACCATTGATATCGTGGCCGCCAATGACATCCGTGACTTGATGCGGCGCGAGGCTGATATTGCCATTCGCCATGTGCGCCCCGACCAACCAGAGCTGATCACACGTCTGGTCCAAGAGGCCACGGCGCATTTTTACGCCGCGCCCAGTTACCTGGCTCGCCGGGGGCATCCCGGCTCACTCGCTGCTCTGTCTTCTCATGAATTTGTAAATTTCGGAGATATCCAGCGTTCTATCGAATTTCTTGCGCCGCTTGGCATTCACCTGACACACGATAATTTTCGCATCGGATCCAACAGCGGGCTCGCAGCCTGGGAGCTGGTCCGGCAGGGCTTTGGCATCGGAGCCATGGCAGATGATGTTGTCGAACACTCCAGCGGCGTCGAACGGCTGTTGACGGATCAGCCCCCCATCCGTTTTCCGGTCTGGCTGACAACCCACCGTGAGCTGCACAGCAGTCGGCGCATACGCCTGGTCTATGATCTGCTGGCCGAATTCTTTGCGGCAAAATAAAACGCGCCCCGAAGGGCACGCTTTACTGCATTGGATCTGGTATCGCCAAACCGGCAGGAGAGCCTGTCGCAATCATTCACATTCAGGCGACAGGCTCTCGTCTATTGATTTCGCATGTCAAATAACTCGAAACCGGAAACCACTTTCGAGCGACACGCTCTAGCCCCGCAGAGTGCCGCCAGTGGCCTTGGTCACCTTGGCAATGATCTTCTCGCTCACCGCCTCGATGTCCTTTTCCTTCAGCGTCTTGTCACTGGGCTGCAGGCGCACGGTCACGGCGAGGCTCTTTTTACCCTCGCCCAGGGCGCCGCCGATGAATTCATCAAAGATGCGCACCTCGGAGATCAGCGCCTTATCGGCACCAGAGGCCGCATTGACCAGTGTCAGCGCCTCGACCTCGGCATCCACCACAAAGGCGAAATCGCGTTCAACCGCCTGCAGGTCGCTTTGCGCCAGCGCGGCGCGGGTGGTGCCGCTTTTGCGTGGCAACGGCACCTCATCGGGCCAGATGCTAAAGGCAACGACTGGTCCTTTGACGCCCATCTCGGCGATCACCTTGGGGTGCAATTCACCAAAGATACCCAGCACTTTTTTCGGGCCAAGGCAAATCTTGCCATGACGCCCAGGGTGCCACCAGCTCTGCGCGCCGCGCAGGATCTGCACTTTGGCCGGGGCACCGATGGCCGCAAGAATGGCTTCGATATCGGCCTTGGCATCAAAGGTATCCACCGCGCGGGCGCTGCCATGCACATCCTTGGGACCGGTACGCCCCACCAGGATGCCCGAAATCAGGTTATGCTGCTCGCCCGGTTCACCACCATGAAAGGCCGGACCAACCTCGAACAGGGCCAGATCCATAAAGCCACGCGCCTGATTGCGCGCCGCCGCCTGCAACAGGCCTGGCAGCAAGGCAGGGCGCATATGCGACATCTCGGACGAGATCGGATTGGCCAGCATGGTCGCGTCATCACCGCCGCCAAACAGGGCCGCCGAGGGCTGGTCGATGAAGGTATAGCTGACCACTTCGTTATAGCCGAGGCTGGCAGCCGTGCGCCGCGCCATCTGCTGGCGGCGCTGCTGCGGTGTCATCACCGCCTTTGGAATGCCATCGGTGATACGGGGCAAGGGTTTGCCCTGCAGTTTGGTCAGCGAGGCAATGCGCGCCACCTCTTCCACCAGGTCGGCTTCTCCCTGCACATCAGGGCGCCAGCTGGGCACATGGGCCATGTTGCCTTCCAGACGGAAGCCAAGGCGGGTCAGGGTCTGACGCTGGTCGCTTTCGGGGATTTCCATACCAACCAGCGACTGCACCCGCTCTGCATCCAGCTTATAGGCGCGGCTGTGGTCGGGCGCGTCGCCCGCGATCACCACATCAGAGGCTTCGCCACCGCAAAGATCCAGGATCATCTGGGTTGCCATATGCAGCCCCTGAATGGTGAATTCAGGGTCGACACCGCGTTCAAACCGATAGCGCGCGTCCGAATTGATCTTGAGCGCACGACCGGTGAGCGCAATCTGTACGTGATCCCAAAAGGCGCTCTCGACAAAGACATCCACGGTCTCGTCGGTGCAGCCGGTCTCTTCGCCGCCCATGATACCACCGATGCTTTCTATCGCCTTGTCATCCGAGATCACCATCTGTCCGGCCGAGAAGGTATATTCCTTCTCGTCCAACGCCTTGAGCATCTCGCCGCCAGCCGCGCGGTGCACCCGCAGATTGCCACTGACCTTGGCGGCATCAAAGACATGCAGCGGGCGGTTCTGATCATAGGTAAAGAAGTTGGTGATATCGACCAGCGCCGAAATCGGCCGCAGACCAATCGCCTTTAGGCGATCCTGCAGCCACTGCGGGCTTGGGCCATTCTTGACGCCCCGGATCAGACGCCCAGAGAACAGCGGGCAGCCATCGCGGGTGTCTTCGTCAATGCTGATCTTGATCGGGCTTTCAAAGCTGCCTGCAACCGGGGCGTAATCCTTGGTCTTCAAGGTGCCAAGACCGCGCGCGGCCAGATCGCGGGCGATGCCATAGATTCCCAGCGCATCGGGGCGGTTGGGGGTAATGGCAATCTCGATCACCGGGTCCACCTTGGCGGGCTGGTTTTCCGCCAGCCAGTCGACAAAGCGGTCGCCCACTTCGCCCGAGGGCAGTTCGATAATGCCGTCATGTTCATCCGACAGCTCCAGCTCGCGCTCGGACGCCATCATGCCAAAGCTTTCCACGCCGCGGATCTTGCCGACGCCAATGGTGATGTCGAGACCGGGGATATACATGCCCGGCTTGCAGACCACCACGGTGATGCCTTCGCGGGCGTTGGGCGCGCCGCAGATGATCTGCATCTCGCCCTCATCCGTGTCCACCTTGCAGACCCGCAGCTTGTCCGCATCCGGGTGCTTTTCGGCGTGTTTCACATAGCCCAGGGTAAAATCCTTGAGCCGATCGCCGGGGTTGCTGATCTCTTCGACCTCAAGGCCAAGGTCAGTCAGGGTTTCAGCGATCTCATCCACTGATGCGTCAGTGTCGAGGTGATCTTTCAGCCAGGAAAGAGTGAATTTCATCGGTCAAGAGTCCTATGGCAAGCCATGCGTATACAGGCATAGGCAATGACAAAGATTGACGCCCGGCGCAAGTCTTGCTGGCCCTACCCGGCACGTCAGTGGGAGACTGCGGCGCAAATGCGTTGGGCGGGGCCCTGCGACTGCGTTGCAGATCATCGCAAAGGGCAGCGCCTGACCCTGGGTGGGTGCAAAGCGCCCTCCCGTGGGGAGGGTCGGGCGCTGCCCGGCCTATCGGCCGGGGTAAAAGCCAACTAGCGCGCCAGATCGTGCCTCATATACTGCTTGAGCCCTCAAATCGGCGGTTACGAAAACGGATCTGTCCCTGTAAGTTAAACGCCCCCTTTCGGATCGCATTCAGGAGCCGATTCACAATGGCGTCCATACCCTCTGCAGCCTTCTTTTGTCGTTCCTCCAATACCTTTGAAACCTCCGCTGCAGGAACGCTATCCGCTTCGCCAAAAAGCTCTGTAAGATCCATCGCCAGAGTCTTGAGCATTTCATGTGCCTCCTCGATAAAATCTGACAACATGTGCAAAATCGTCAAATCTATTAGCATTGAAGCCTTCAAGGCTCCTCTCTCCAGCTTTTCCTTAGCCTTGAAGCATTCATCTATGCCCGAACGCATGTCATTAGGGTTCCCAGCTCGAATACGAGAAACTGCTTTCTGCAAATCGTAAATTAAATCAAACACTTCTTTGTATGCGACCCGTTGCTCCAGCGCTATCTGTAGCTTTCGATCACGCTCCTTTTGCCAAGGATAAGCATAGAACGCGATGATGAATGCTGTTGCGCTTGCCAGCAGTGTTGGTCCCCAATCAGAAAAATCGCCCACCCACCCAAAATCCCGGCAGACATTTTCACAAGCCGTCATCACTTCAACAGAAGCCATTCGCTCAAATCCTCAAATCAATGCAGTGCAATTTTGAGGAGAGCATAGCGCCCGAACCGGGGTGGACGCAATCGCGCCCGCCCATGGGGCGGGTCGGGCGCGACGCGGGGCTGACGCCCCGCGAAACAAGTAATATTAGCGGCTCAAACCACCATGCAGCGTTGGCACGTCCAGGCATTGGAAACCGTAGTGGCGCAGCCAGCGCAGGTCGGAATCGAAGAAGGCGCGCAGGTCGGGGATGCCGTATTTCAGCATCGCCAGACGGTCGATGCCGATGCCAAAGGCAAAGCCCTGATAGACATCGGGGTCGATGCCACCAGCGGCGATCACCTTGGGGTGCACCATGCCAGAGCCGAGGATCTCCATCCAGTCGTCGCCTTCACCGATCTTCAGCTGGCCATTGTCCCAGGAACAGCGAATATCGACCTCGGCCGATGGTTCGGTGAAGGGGAAATGTGACGCGCGGAAGCGCAGCTCGACATCGTCCACTTCAAAGAAGCTTTTGACAAATTCCTCCAGCACCCACTTGAGGTTCGCCATAGAGATATCCTTGTCCAGGGCGAGGCCTTCGACCTGGTGGAACATCGGCGTGTGGGTCTGGTCATAGTCGGCGCGATAGACACCGCCGGGGCAGATGATGCGCAGGGGCGCGCCCATCTTTTCCATCGAACGGATCTGCACCGGGCTGGTATGGGTGCGCAGCACATGCGGCGGGCGGTCGTCGCCTGTCGCGCGGTGCATGTAGAACGTGTCCATCTCGGCCCGTGCGGGGTGATGGCCGGGGATATTCAGCGCGTCAAAGTTATACCAGTCGGTATCAATGCGCGGCCCTTCGGCAACGGAAAAGCCCAGCTCGGCAAAGATTGCGGTCAGCTCTTCCTGGGCCTGGCTGATCGGATGCAGACTGCCCTGACGCGAGGGGCGGACCGGCAGGGTCACATCCAGCCATTCGGTGCGCAGACGTTCGTCCAGCGCCGCATCGGCAAGGCCGACCTTTTTAGCGGCGAGGGCGGAATTGATCTCATCCTTCAGCGCGTTCAGCGCCGGGCCGGCCACCTGGCGCTCTTCGGGCGTCATCTTGCCCAGCTCGCGCATCTTCAGTGCAACTTCGCCTTTTTTGCCGACGGCGGCGACCCGAATGGTCTCTAGCGCGTTTTCATCGGCAGCATCGGCAATCTGCCCGAGGTATTTTGCTTTAAGATCGTCCATGACGGTCCCCTGAATTTTGGCTTAGGCTCTGCTACCACAAGAGCGCGCGAAAGCAAGTGCTGGCGTTGGGACCAATCCAGATGCCAGAAGACTATGGCTGATTGGCCCTACCCAACACGCAGATGCATCAGGCAGAGATACAGGACATATGAGCAGCGACCATAACAAAAGGCCGCCCCAAAGGAGCGGCCTTTCAGATCTGCGAAGCTCAAGAAAGCCTTAGGCTGCCAGTGCAGACTGGGCCTGGCGCACGATGGCACCAAAGGCTTCGGGCTCGTGCACGGCCAGGTCGGCCAGAACCTTACGGTCAACTTCAATACCGGCCAGGGTCAGACCATTGATGAAGCGGCTGTATGTCAGCGCTTCGTCATGGCTGCGGACGGCGGCGTTGATACGCTGGATCCACAGGGCGCGGAAATTGCGCTTACGCTGCTTCCGGTCACGGGTTGCGTATTGATTTGCCTTGTCGACGGCCTGACGGGCGACCTTGAAGGTGTTCTTACGGCGACCGTAATAACCTTTGGCTGCCTTGATGACCTTCTTGTGACGGGCGTGGGTTACGGTACCACCTTTAACGCGGGACATGTCTCAAACTCCTCTTAGCGATCGTAGGGCATATAGCCCTTGACGATTTTTGCATCGGGAGCAGACAGCTCCGCCGTACCGCGGGCGTTGCGGATGAATTTCTTGGTGCGTTTGATCATGCCGTGCTGTTTGCCGGCCTGAGCAGCCATGACCTTACCGGTCGCGGTCACCTTGAAGCGCTTTTTGGCGCTCGACTTCGTCTTCATTTTGGGCATTTCCGTCTCCTTCAATGCGGGTTCGGTCTATGCGCGACTCGGCATGCCACTTCCGGCCGGCCACGCGAACAGGATGGCCATGTACGAAAGCTGCCGGCAAAGGGCAAGCGAATTATCCCAAAAAACGCCCCAGAACCGAGAAAAACACATCCGGGATCTGTTCAATACGATAGCCACCGGGATGGGACAGCACGGCATAGACAATAAGGCCCGCCCCTGACAGCAACAAGAATGCTGAACTGCGGGGCGGGCGATTCTCGCTCAGATTTGAAAGAATAGCGGGAATGGACAGGCCGCCAAGAATGATCCCCAAGATCAAAGCCAGATCACTATCCATTCCACCCCCTACGAAACACCAAACCCCGAAAGGTGAAGCCTACTCTGGGTCTGTGCTGTAAATCAAACGTTCATCACAGGGCGCAACCCGCAGGATATTGGTGGTGCCGGGCACGTTGAAGGGCACACCCGCAGTCACCACGATCTGATCGGTCTCATTGGCGAAACCGCCTGCCCGTGCAGCCCGCGCCGCGCCGACAACCGCGCCTTTGAAACGCGACTGATCCGGGGTCAGCACACAGTAGCAGCCCCAGCTCAGCGCCAGGCGTCGTGCGGTGCGCGCCAAAGGCGTCAATGCAATGATCGGGACACCTGGACGTTCACGCGCCGTCAGCAGGGCAGTGGTGCCGCTTTGGGTATAGCAGCAGATCGCCTTGATTTCGGTTTTCTCGGCGATCTCGCGCGCCGCCGCAACGATGGCATCGGCAACGGTATCGCCCTTGGCCGAGCGAGACGCGGAAATGATCTGGCTATAGGTTGGGTCGGCCTCGACCTCGACGGCCACCCGGTCCATGGTCTGCACCGCCTCGATCGGATAGCTGCCCGCCGCGCTCTCCGCGCTCAGCATGATGGCATCCGCGCCCTCATAGATTGCGGTGGCCACATCAGACACTTCAGCGCGGGTGGGCATCGGGCTTTCAATCATGCTCTCCAGCATCTGCGTCGCCACGATCACCGGCTTGGCTGCCGCACGGCATTTGCGCACCAGGCGTTTCTGGATTGGCGGCACCGCAGCCACAGGCAGTTCAACCCCAAGATCGCCGCGCGCCACCATGATCCCGTCCGAAGCATCAAGGATTTCGCTAAAGCGTTCTATCGCTGAGGGTTTTTCGATTTTGGACAGCACCGCAGCGCGGCCATCTGCCAGGCCCTTGGCCTCGAACACATCCTTGGCGCGCTGCACAAATGACAGCGCCAGCCAGTCAACGCCCAGGTTGCAGGCAAATTCCAGATCGTCCCGGTCTTTTTCCGACAGCGCCGCCAGCGGCAGCTCTACATCCGGGACATTCACGCCCTTGCGGTTGGAAATGGTGCCGCCGATGATTACTTCGCAATCGGCAAAATCAGTGCCACAAGACAGCACTTTCAGCCGGATCTTACCATCATTGACCAAGAGATGCGCGCCGGGTTCCAGCGCGGCAAAAATTTCAGGATGCGGCAGGCAGACCCGTGTCAGGTCGCCCTCGGCTTCATCCAGGTCCATGCGGAAAACAGCCCCTGGCACCAACTCCTCCGAGCCATTGGCAAAGACACCCACCCGCAGTTTCGGCCCCTGCAAATCAGCCAGGATCCCGATAGAGCGGCCCAGATCCTGTTCAACCTGTCGAATGATCGCGTGTTTTTCTGCAATCTCGGGCTGGGTGCCATGGGACATGTTCAGCCGGAACACATCGGCGCCCGCCTCGAACAGGGCCCGAATGGTATCATAGGTTTCCGATGCGGGACCCAGAGTGGCGACAATCTTTACGTTGCGCGAGCGTTTCATCAGGCTTCTCCTCAAGGGGTTTTGATGATCACTGTCAAAATAGTCTGGCAACACAGACAAAATGTTACCGCAAACAGCTTTTGTGGGGCTTATCGCCCAATTCCCATTCTGCTGCAACTGCCGTGATGGTATTCGCAACAACAGGTAACAGATCCACGACACCCGCCCCGCCTTGTATCTACAGGCAGTTTCCCCCAGACTGAACGGAGCAAGAGCACCAATTTTTGCAAAGGAGCACGTCATGACTGGAACAGCGCTCACAGAAATTCTGACCACCTTCTTTGGTTGGACAACGGTTTTGCACCTTGGTTTTCTGACGGTCACCACCTTGATCCTGATGGTTTTCCGTGATCCGCTGGCAGCCCTGCACGCCAGCCTGCTGGGGCTGAATGAAGCTGAGGTCAAGCGAGGCTACTTTTCCTATCTGGCCAATTACAAGATCCTTATCTTTGTCACATCGCTGATGCCCTATCTGGCGCTTAAACTTATGTAGCCCGCCAGGCACGCTTCCCAGGCACGCTTCGTTGTGCCGACAGATCGGGGTTGCTAGAATGGGGGCAGACGCATGCACAGAGTTGAGGACCCCACCATGGACCCGCAGACAGAGATCGAACTTCAGGCCGCCGCTTTTCGTCGCCTGCAAAGGCACCTGATGAAAGACCGCACCGATGTGCAGAACATCGACATGATGAACCTGACCGGGTTTTGTCGCAATTGCCTAAGCCGCTGGTATCAGGAAGCCGCCAATGAACGCGGCATAGAGATGAGCAAGACAGAAGCCCGCGAGGCCTACTACGGCATGACCATGGACGAGTGGAAAGCCAACTACCAGACTGATGCCAGCCCTGAAAAACAGGCAAAGTTCGAGGTCGCCTTCAAGGAAAACGTGACCGATAAGGGGTAGCCTGACAGAAGGCTCGCGTTTCGGGTGGCCATGCTTGAACAAGCCCTTAAATCGCGCGAACATCCGCTACATATTTATCAAGGATAACGAGATGCGCATTTTTCTGGCCGCCTGTGCCGCCTTCTGTTTTTCGGCCAGCTCCGGCCTTAGTCAAAGCCCCTCTTCATACACAGCGATAGTGACGCTCGGCGAGGGGACCATTCTGGAACACGGCGGAGGCTGCCGCAAATCATCACCGCCGGGGCAGTGTTGTCACAAACAAACCAGCACAGGCCGCGTGCACTGTCACTAAAGCGTCCCGCCTTTGACCTGCACCAGATGGCGACATGACTAAAGGCCAGACTCCGTCGGAGCCTGGCCTTTTATTGGTCTTATTGGTTTTCCCAAAGGGAAATTCAGATCGCCGCGTTCAGGCTCTCTTCCAGATAGATTTCCCGCAAGCGCTTGGCGATTGGGCCTGGGGTGCCATCGCCCAGCGCGACGCCGTCGATTTCGATCACCGGCATCACAAAGGCGCTGGCCGATGTGGTGAAGGCCTCGTCGGCCTCTTTGGCCTCATCAATGGTAAAGAGACGCTCTTCCACCACCATCTGGGCCTCAGCTGCCATGCGCAACACCGCCTTGCGGGTGATACCATGCAGGATGTCGTTGCTCAGCGGGCGGGTGACGATCTTGCCATCCTTGACGAAATAGGCGTTGTTCGAGGTGCCTTCGGTGACATAACCATCTTCGATCAGCCAGGCATCATCGGCGCCCGCCTTCTTGGCCATCATCTTGCCCATCGAAGGGTAGAGCAGCTGCACGGTCTTGATGTCGCGACGCCCCCAGCGGATATCTTCGATAGAGATGATCTTGGCGCCCTTCTTGGCGGCAGGGTTGTCGGCCAGGCCGGGTTTGTTCTGGGTGAACAAAACGATTGTCGGCTTGGTGGTTTCGGGATCGGGAAAGACAAAGTCACGATCCCCGTCCGACCCACGGGTAACCTGCAAATAGACCAGACCTTCGACGATCTCGTTGCGGGCGACTAGCTCGCGGTGGATCTCCAGCAGTTCTTCCTTGGTGCAGGGTGCCTGCATGTCGAGCTCATCCAGCGACCGCGCCAGACGCACCGCGTGGCCGTCAAAATCAATCAGCTTGCCATTCAGCACGCTGGTCACTTCGTAGACGCCATCGGCCATCAGAAAGCCACGGTCGAAGATCGAAATCTTGGCTTCGGTTTCGGGCAGGTATTCGCCGTTTACATAAACAGTGCGGGTCATGTCATTTTCCTTGTCTCTGCGGGCCTTGCCCGTCCTCACCAAAGAGGATCCACCGGATCGCCTATATGGTCGTTCTATCCCCAAAGCGCGGTCTGCGGTGGGTGTACACCCTCGGCGTCAAATTTCAATGGGACCTCGCGGTCTTCGGCCAGTAGCAGCGGCCCGTCAAGATCTGTCACCAAAACCCCCTGCGCCAGCAAGGTCGCAGGGGCCATCGCCAATGACGATCCCACCATGCAGCCCACCATGACATCATAGCCCAGTGCCAGGGCCTCTTGGCGCAGCTTCAAAGCTTCGGTCAGCCCACCGGTCTTGTCCAGCTTGATGTTGACCACATCATATTTGCCTTTCAGCTTGGGCAGGCTGGCACGGTCATGGCAGCTCTCATCGGCGCAGACAGGCACCGGGCGGTCCAGACCGATCAGCGCGTCATCTTCACCAGCTGGCAGCGGCTGTTCCACCAGTTCCACACCAAGGCGCACCAGATGCGGGGCCAACGCGGCATAGACTTCGGCCGACCAACCTTCATTGGCATCGATAATAATCTTGGCCTCTGGCGCACCGGCGCGCACGGCCTCTAGCCGGGGCATGTCGTCCGGGGTGCCCAGCTTGATCTTCAACAGCGGGCGATGTGCGTTTTCAGCCGCCTGTTTGCGCATCTCGTCCGGGCTGGCCAGCGACAGGGTATAGGCGGTAATTTCCGGGCCGGGCGCGGGCAGACCGGCCAGTTCCCAGACGGGTTTTCCTGCCTGCTTGGCCTCCAGGTCCCAAAGGGCGCAATCCACCGCGTTACGGGCTGCCCCGGCGGGCAGCAGGTCTTGCAGTTCGGCGCGGGTGAAATCGGCGGGCAGGCCCTCGATCTCGGCGGTGACGCTTTCCAGCGTTTCATCATAGCGGGCATAGGGCACGCATTCGCCCCAGCCAGTGACGCCATCCTGTTCAACCCTAACCGTCAGCACCTTGGCCTCGGTGCGCGACCCACGAGAGATGGTAAAGACCTGCGCCAATTTAAAAACATCGGGCGTCACAGAGATATGCATGTCGCATCCTTTCAAAGGGTAGGCAGAGCCAAACAGCAGGCAGAAAAAGGGCGCCTGTTCCCAGACGCCCCCGTGTAAAGATCAGATCGCGGCGAGCGCGTCTACCAAACGCCCAGCGCCGTGGCGATAGGGGTCAACCGCCGGGATGCCCATACGTGCTTCGACTTCGGAAAGATATGCCACCGCGTCTTCTTCGGTCAGATGCTGGGTGTTGACAGAAATACCAACAACCTTGCAATCGGCATTGGCCCGCAGCGCCAGAGGCAGGGCCACATCGCGCAGCTCTTCCAGGCTCGGCACCGAGTAATCCGGCAGGCCGCGCATGTGCGCGCGGGTTGGCTCATGGCACAGGATCAGCGCATCAGCCTGACCGCCATGCACCAGCGCCATGGTGACCCCCGAATAGGAGATGTGGAACAAAGAGCCCTGCCCTTCGATCAGATCCCAGTGATCGTCGTCATTGTCGGGTGTCAGATATTCTACTGATCCCGCCATGAAATCGGCAACCACCGCATCCAGCGGCACGCCGTGACCGGTGATCAGGATGCCGGTCTGGCCAGTGGCGCGGAAGGTCGACTTCATGCCGCGTTCCTGCATTTCGGCGTCCATCGCCAGGGCGGTGTACATCTTGCCAACAGAACAATCGGTGCCAACCGCAAGACAGCGTTTGCCCCGGCGCTTGACGCCATTGGCAATCGGATAGCCAACGGTGGGCACACGCACATCGTGAAGGGTACCGCCATAGGTCTGCGCTGCAGCGACAAGATCGCCTTCATCGCGCAGCAAGTTGTGCAGGCCAGATGCCAGATCATAGCCCATTTCCAGCGCCTGGATCAGCACTTCTTTCCAGGCCGCAGAAATCAGCCCACCCCGGTTGGCAACGCCAATCACCAGAGTCTTGGCGCCGGCCGCCTTGGCCTCGGCAAGGGTCATCTCGGTCAGGCCAAGATCCGCGCCACAGCCGGGCAGACGGATCTGGCCCACCGCATGGTCAGGGCGCCAGTCACGGATGCCAATCGCAACCTTGGCAGCCAGCATGTCGGGCGCATCGCCCAGGAACAACAGATATGGTGTCTCGATCATCTCGGGCCCTCCAAAGGATTTCTAGTTCTGGGCGATTCTAGTTGAAGGGCAAAGCGATGCGGTCCCGTTTTTGCTTTTGCAGCGTAGTAGTTTTGGGAGAATACAGCACAATCGATGTAAATAATCGAAGAATATTCGATCATTATTCAAAATACCGCCGATCCCTGCGCCCCACTGCCGATTATTGCGCACATGCCGCACAGAAAATGCTGCGCCTGCAAAGTAAGGGTTGCAAGGCCGCGCGCAATTTCTTACCACTTTGCGGGATCAAATCGTAATTTCCTTACCCAAAGGATTGCCTCTATGAGCTTTCGCATTCAGCCCAGCCCAGTCGCCCGCCCAAACCGCTGCCAGTTGTTTGGCCCCGGCTCCAACACCAAACTGTTCCCCAAAATGGCGGCCTCGGCGGCGGATGTCATCAACCTGGACCTGGAAGATTCGGTTGCCCCTTCCGACAAGGATATTGCCCGCGCCAATATCATCGAGGCCCTGAACACCATTGACTGGGGCAATAAATGCATGTCGGTGCGGATCAATGGACTGGATACGCCCTACTGGTATCGCGATGTGGTTGACCTGCTGGAACAGGCCGGTGATCGGCTGGACCAGATCATGATCCCCAAGGTGGGCTGTGCCGAAGATGTCTATGCGGTGGATGCGCTGGTCACTGCGGTTGAACGCGCCAAGGGCCGTAGCAAACCGGTTTCTTTTGAAGTCATCATCGAATCGGCTGCGGGCATCGCCCATGTGGAAGAGATCGCCGCCGCCTCGCCCCGGATGCAGGCCATGTCGCTGGGCGCGGCCGATTTTGCCGCCTCGATGGGAATGCAGACCACTGGGATCGGTGGCACCCAGGAAAACTATTACATGCTGCACGGCGGCGAAAAACACTGGTCCGACCCTTGGCACTGGGCCCAGGCCGCCATTGTCGCCGCCTGTCGCACCCACGGGGTGCTGCCGGTGGATGGTCCCTTTGGCGATTTCTCAGATGATGAGGGCTATATCGCACAAGCAAAACGTTCGGCCACGCTGGGTATGGTGGGAAAATGGGCTATCCACCCCAAGCAGATCAGCCTTGCCAATGAGGTCTTCACCCCCTCTGAAACCGCCGTCGCAGAGGCCCGCGAAATTCTGGCCGCGATGGAACAGGCAAAGGCCAATGGCGAAGGTGCAACCGTCTACAAGGGCCGCCTGGTCGATATCGCCTCGATCAAACAGGCCGAAGTCATCGTGGCCCAGTCAGAGCTGATCGCCAATAGCTAAAGCCTTTGACGCAAAGCACTCTACCCGCAAAGATCAAAGGGCGCCTCTTGGGTGCCCTTTTTTTTGCAATCACGCGCGCCTGAAGGTGATGTCATGCCCGATTTGACCCTGTTTCATACCGCCGAAGTCCATGTGGCGAGCTTTGATGCACTAGCCCCGCAGGCACTGCTGGCGCATGTGGTGCGTCCAGACTGGCTCACACGGGCGCAGACCGGCATGACGGCAGAGCTGCGGCAGGAAATCTCTGCCGCCATTGAGGCAACACCGGGGCCTGTGCTGTGCAGTTGCACCACCATCGGCGCAGTGGCCGAAATGGCCGGTGCCACCCGCATTGACTGGCCGATGATGCAGCGCGCCGCAGAGATCGGCGGGCCGGTGATGATGGTCTATTGCCTGGACAGCACCCGCGCCCCTTCGACTGCCCTGTTAGAGCGCGCCTTTGCAGAGCGGGGCAGAGCCGCCGAGATCCGCCCCCTGCCGCTTCCCGACCTCTGGCCCCATTTTATCGAGGGCGACACCCCGCTGTTCCACGCAAAAATCGCAACCCAGGTCGAAACAAGCCTAGCCCTGGCGCCTGACACCTCTTGCGTGGTGCTTGCACAGGCTTCCATGGCGGGGGCAAAGGACCTGCTGCAGCACTGCACCGCCCTGCCCGTTCTTGCGTCCCCGGCGATTGCGATTGCAACACTGCTGCCCCTCCGCAGCTAGGCCCGTAGATCCTTGGGAGAGCCCATCACCACATAGGTAGTGATAGCAGTCACAAAGGGAGAGGTGCCCAGAATATCAGTGTGAAACCGTTTGTAGCTGGGCAGATCAGCGCATTCGATCCGCAACAGGTACTCGATGGTGCCGGTGATATTGTGGCATTCCACCACCTCCGGGGCCTCTTGCATGGCGCGTTCAAAGGCCGTCTGCGCCTCTTTGGTGTGTTCGCCCAGGCCAACCCCAATATAGGTAACAAACCCCGCGCCCATGGCATCGCGGTCCAACACGGCACGGTAACCGGTAATCACCCCAGCCTGTTCCAGATCCTGCACCCGGCGCAGACAGGCCGAGGGCGACAGCCCAACGCGATCAGCCAATTCAAGATTGCTGATGCGGCCATCGCGGGTGAGCTCACGCAATATATGTTGGTTTATCTGATCATTCTTTGCCATTGATTGCAAAAATACGCAGAACACACACGAAAACGCAATTTCATTTGGGGCAATACGCAGCAAATTCACTCAATGACATATGAACTCTTTCTGGCGCTTGCGCTTTTTGCCTTTGTGTCCTCGATCACGCCGGGACCGAACAATCTGATGCTGATGGCCTCGGGGGCCAACTTTGGCTTTCGCCGCACCATCCCGCATATGCTTGGGGTGGCGCTTGGCTTTGTCTTCATGGTGGTTCTGGTGGGCGCAGGGCTGGTGCAGATCTTTGATGCGATACCGCTGACCTATACCCTGCTCAAGATCTGTTCAGTGGTCTACCTGCTGTACCTGGCGTGGAAAATTGCCAATGCCGGCCCCGCGCAGGCCAGCGGTGCGACCGGAACGCCGATGACATTTCTACAGGCAGCGGCCTTTCAATGGGTCAACCCAAAGGCCTGGGCCATGGCGCTGACCGCGATCACGGCCTACACCCCCGACCAAACCCTATGGGCGATCTTTCTGGTCGGTGCGGTCTTTGGCGCGATCAACCTGCCTTCGGTGGGATCCTGGACCATCCTGGGCCAGCAGATGGCACGTTTCCTGACCAATCCGCGCCGCCTGACACAGTTCAACTGGTTGATGGCCGGGCTGCTCGTGGCCTCGCTCTATCCGGTGATCTGGCCGCAATAACTGCGGCCAGCCCTCTCCTACTTCAACGGCAGGCAGATCTCGGTCAGCAGCTCTTCCGGGGCGACCTCACGCGAATTGTTAAGATAGATCTCGCAACAGGGGGCCTCTGCCGGTTCTTCACCTGCTTCCGGCAACCAATTGCCAAACAGGCTATGATAGGCTGCCGAAATCCCGGCATAGGGTCCCTTGTAGGTCAGCACCGCAACCCTGCCGCAGCTATGGTCGCATCCTCCAGACCGTCTGGCGTTGGGCCGCCTTGAAGTTCGCCGCCAGCAAAGCTGCGCAACTGCGCCTCTGGCGTTGCATCGGGGTTGTCGTAATTAATCGCCACCGAGGCACCGATCTGTGCCAGCCTGGTCTCGCCGGTGACAGCATGAAACACTCGGTGCCAATGGAATCGCGACATCGCCGCCATATCAGACAACTGATCTAGGACAGGTCTCCAGCCGGTTATCATGGATATAGTCGAGGACGCGCAGAATGCGCTTTTCGTAGGCAGAGACCCTGACCTTGGGGTTCCCTTTGTGGTGTCCGAACAGATTTGGCACGGTTGCAATCTACCAATCTTGCGGAACCGATGCCCGCATCACATTCTTTTGCCGCCCACAGTCTATACCCCGGCAGGGCACAAATTGACGGCGCAGTCGGGCAACAGTTGCATCTGGGCGCGCAGAGGGCCATATACGGCAAAACGCGAGAGCGAGGCGATATGACACAGTATCTGGAATTTGAAAAACCGCTGGCCGAAATCGAAGGCAAAGCAGAAGAACTTCGCGCCCTGGCACGGGCCAATGAAGAGATGGATATGGCCGATGAGGCCGCAGCGCTGGACGTCAAAGCCGAGCAGCTGCTGAAGGATCTTTATAAAGAGCTGACCCCCTGGCGCAAATGCCAGGTAGCGCGTCATCCGGAACGGCCCCATTGCCGCGACTATATCGACGCGCTCTTTACAGAATACACACCGCTGGCCGGCGACCGGAACTTTGCCGATGACCTCGCGGTCATGGGCGGATTGGCCCGGTTCAATGATCAGCCCGTGATGGTGATCGGCCATGAAAAGGGATCCAACACCAAGGCGCGCATCCTGCACAACTTTGGCATGGCCCGCCCCGAAGGCTATCGCAAGGCCGTGCGGCTGATGGAAATGGCCGGCCGCTTTGGCCTGCCCGTGGTCACACTGGTGGATACCACCGGGGCCTATCCCGGCAAGGGTGCCGAAGAACGCGGCCAATCCGAGGCCATTGCCCGTTCAACCGAGATGAGCCTGAAAATCGGCGTGCCGGTGGTTTCAGTTATCATCGGCGAAGGCGGGTCCGGCGGCGCTGTGGCCTTTGCCACCGCCAACCGTGTCGCGATGCTGGAACATGCGGTCTATTCGGTGATTTCGCCAGAAGGCTGCGCCTCTATTCTGTGGAAAGACGCCGAAAAGATGCGCGAAGCCGCCGAAGCCCTGCGTCTCACCGCGCAAAACCTGCATGAACTCGCGGTGATCAACCGGATCATCCCCGAACCCCTGGGCGGTGCACATCGCGACGCCAAGACCACGATGGCTTCGGTTGGGCTTGCCATTCAGGACATGCTCGACGAGTTGAAGGACCTGGATGGCGCAGAGCTGATCAAGGACCGTCGTCAAAAGTTCCTCGACATCGGCTCCAAAGGGCTGGCAGCCTAAGGCTATCCCAACCAACAAAAAAGTCGGCGAATGCGTCGGCTTTTTCAGGGCTGGCTTGCTCACACGGTTCTCTTGGCGGTTCCCAGATTTTTGCGCATCGAAACGCGATTGCCTTTGCGTTCGTATTCTTGCCAGCCAAGGTATTGGTACAACCGCACGTTCTCAGGCATATCAACATGTGTGCTGAGACGCATTTCGCTAACCCCCTGCCGCTTGGCCTCGTTTTCCGCGTATTCCATCAGCGCACGACCCAAGCCCTTGCCCGCGTGATCGGGGTGAACCGCGATGTTGGCTAGCTTCAAGACCCCCTCATGGGCAGAGAGAAACAAGCCCGCAATCACTTGACCGCTTTCGGTCGCGACCCAGACTTGGCTCTGCTCAATTTCCTCTGAAATCCCAGAGGAGACGGGTGGCAGGTCGGAAATACGGCTGGCATATTTAGCATAGGCTGCATCAATGCAGGCGGTCAGAGCCTCTGCATCTGCAGCATTTGCCTTTCGTATTTCTCTAGGCATCTGTTCCAAATCTCTTTCCACGTTCACTTGTTTGGGCCTAGACCACCAGCAGCCGCAGGCCCTGTGTCACGTCGGATCGCACCGCCAGACGCAGGCCCGGTTCGTCACCAGCCTTGAGGGCGGCAATGATCAGCCGGTGGTTCTGCGGCGGATCGGTGCGCCGCAGCCGCCCATAGAGCGCCCGCATGGTAGGCCCAAGCTGCAGCCAGACCGTTTCTGCCATGGCCAGCATAGCCGGCGCCTGCGCCCGCAGATAAAGCGTGCGGTGAAATTCAAGATTGGTGCGAATATAGCCAACCGCGTCCCGTTTAGAGACCTTCTCGGCGATGGTCATATTGATGGCTTGCAGCCGATCAATCAGCGCCATATGCGCCCGTGGCAGGGCACGGCTGGACAGCTCGACCTCGATCAACGCCCGCAGGGCCGCCAGTTCTTCGATCCGCTCATTGCTCAGCTCAGGCGTGGCAACTCGCCCCGAGGAGGACAGCGACAGCGCCCCCTCGGCCACCAGACGGCGCAGGGATTCGCGCGCCGGGGTCATCGAAACCCCATATTCGCGGCCAATACCGCGCAGGGTCAGCGCCTCGCCCGGGGCAATGTCACCATACATGATCCGCGCCCGCAGCGCCCGGTAAACCCTATCATGGGCCGAAGCACTGGTATCGGTGGCGGGCGCTGCAATGGGTTTGACTGGTATCGACATGGTGCATGTCTGTGATCACAAACATAGCGCAGGTCAAGCGCCGAATGCATGCCGCGCCATTTGCTGCAACCAGCCAGCCCAGATTTCGGCCGAGGCCCGCCTAAACAGGCTCAAACCGGTAGCGATGCAGCCCGCCCCCCTCTTGGCGCAGCCAGCGGCGCGGTGCCGTGCTGTCGCCATAGAGCCGCGCCACCACGGCCCAGAAATCAGCCGAATGGTTCATCTCGACCAGATGCGCCACCTCATGGGCGGCGACATAAGACAGCACCTCACGCGGGGCCAGAATCAGACGCCAGGAATACATCAGCGTCCCGGCAGAGGAACAAGACCCCCAGCGCGAGCGGGTGTCGCGCAGGCTCAGCTTGGCATAATCGCGCCCGACCTGCGCCGCATAGTGATCGGAACGCTCTGCCAGCCGATCCCGGGCCAGTTCTTTCAGGTAGCGTTGCAGTGACTTTGCCGGGTTGCTACCGCCAATGGCAACTGTGTCCTCGGCCAGTTTCACCCCGCGCGCCGACCCGGGCACGATGCGACGCGGCACTCCTTCAACGGGAAGTATACTGCCAAAACCAACCGCAACCGGCACTGGATGGCGCGCCAGATGATCGCGGATCCAGGCCTCTTTTTCAGCGGCGAAGTCCAGGGCTTCGCGCGCCGCCAGCCGCTTGGGCAGCGTCAGCGTCACCCGCCCGTCCAGCGCCGATATGCGCAGGCTGATCCGTTTCGCCCGCGCCGAGCGCCGCAGAATCAGCGGGACCGGTGGATCTCCGGGCAGGTGATATGCGCTCATGGCGGTGTCCCTTTATGGCAAAGGCTTTGACAGTGCCTACCTCATATGGCAAGGCAACTGAATCGTCGATACGACTCACCAGTAAATCAAGGGGACCCACATGCCCAACGAAGAATGGGGCGTAAAGCGCGTCTGCCCAACCACCGGCAAGCGGTTTTATGACCTGAACAAAAATCCGATCGTCAGCCCCTACACGGGCGAAGTTGTTGAACTCAGCACTGGCAAAAGCCGGATGATCGAAGCCGACGCAGCGGATGCCGCCAGCAACAAAGCCAAAGAAAACGACGCCGATGACAGCGATGTTCTGGACGATGACGACACAGACGTCGATCTGGATCTGGGCGATGACGTTCTGGACGACGACGACGACGACGATGATACCGTGCCGCTCGAAGAGATCGCCGATGTCGCGTCTGAAGACGACGATACCTAAGGCCAGCCCAGGCTGCGCAACCTCTCCCAAGCAGCCCACCGGCTGCCTGGGGATCAGGCAAGAAGCCTTGGCAAAAAAACTCGTGACGATGGTGCATTTTCCTCTTGCGGCCCGCTCCATCGTCCCTTAAATCACCCTCACACCGCAAGACGGACAGGCCTACGGCCCAGACATCTAGCGGAGTGATTTGGGGCCTTAGCTCAGCTGGGAGAGCGCCTGCATGGCATGCAGGAGGTCAGGAGTTCGATCCTCCTAGGCTCCACCAAATCACCCTTTGAAAATCCCACGACAGTATAGAGTTTGGTCATAGGCTTTTCAGCTAACGCGTGGGCGCGTAATGTTTTCCACTGGAAAATCAATGCAACTGCGTTTCACGCCAATGGCGTAAAAACCGCCGTGCAGCCCTCTCCCGCGATAAAACTCGAGGATCGCCCATGAGCGACCACGTCTTCGTCGTGACGGGTGGTCCGGGTGCGGGCAGGACCAGACTCATTGAAGAACTCGCCCACCATGGCCTGCACACAATCCCCGAAACCGGCCGTAGGACCTGATCGCCTACGGTGCGGCACAGGCCATCTCCGCCCCCCCCTTATCGTCGACCGCGGCATTCCCGACATCCTGGGCGAACTGATGCTTTGCTCCACTCCCATGGCCGCCCCACATCGCCGAGGCGGCCAAGGCAAACCGTTAGAATGCAAAGGAATAGGTTCCCTCCACACCGTAGCTGGCGTAGCCACGGGCGCCGATGCCGTCGCCGAACGCGTTGAATTGGAACCGGCCACCACCGGGCAACACACCGCCGTAGCCCAGTTCCAACCGCAGGCGTCCACCTTCATAGGCGGGCTCGCGCAGGGCGGCAGCACCGGATCCTGAGGTTGCCGACCAAATCCCCGAAAGACCGCCCGTCAGAACCCGCTGGCCGGTCTCGCGCGTCAGTTGCAGTTCGAAATCCGCGCCCAGCTCCAGATTGGTCAACTGAAACCCCTGAGCCGGGATCGTGTTGCCGAGGCTGTCGGTATAGGCATGCTGATCATCGCGGGCATGACTGGCCGTCAGGAAGGGAAAGACGCTCCATCCGCCGCTGATGACCTCTCCGGTGATACCGAGTTGGGCGAGCCAGCGTTCGGTTTTGAACTGATCGCGATACGTGCCAAGCGGTGCGATATCGTTGTTGGATTGCCCATAAAGAATACGCGCGCTGAAAATCACCGGCTGATCGGGCAAGCGATACACCGCATATGGTCCGACCAGCCAGCCATAGCCGTCGACCTCGGCGGGGCCTTCGGTGGTTTCGGCATAGTCCAGTTGCAGCATCGCCCCCAGCAGCAGATTTGGCTTTACCTCGATATGCCGCCCAATGGTCGCAAGCGCGTAGCCACTGTCTTGACCATCGCTCTCGCTGACGGCAGCGCGGAAGGTGCCCCATGCTCCGCCTTGCGGGGCGATTGCCATATCCATGTTGAACCGACCACGGGTGACGGCAGCATTCATCTGGTTGCCTGTGCTGCGCCCAAGCAAGAAATCAGCCACGCGCGGCTGGTTGCTGATCAGATTGTTGGTCCGGGCCTGCATGAAGCCTGCAATCAACTGGCTGGTTTGTTCCACAATCCGGTTCACCGCCGTCATCTCGTTTGACGCCGCATTGGGAATGCCGTTGCTGTCCTGTGCCACACCCGCCGGGAGGGAAACCGCAAGATCCCCCTGACCACTGGCCCGCAGTTGTGCCTGATAGGTCGCACCGTTGCCGCTGAGCGACTGTACCTCTCCGCCAGAGATCACCAGATCACTGGCCGTCAGCCCGGTGACCGCACGCGAGAACTGAATGTTGATCTGATGCTGCCCCGGACCGCTGAAGCTATTGGGAAGCCCTGCGAGGGTTACGCTTACATCCGTACGCAGGATGATCCTGACCTGATCACTATGGGTTTCGGTGCCATCATCTACGGTAAGGGTGAAATCCAGCTCCTGATCTGGATCTCCGGGGGAAATGCCGGGGGTGGTAAAGCTGGGTTGTGCCGCAGCCGGGTCGCTCAGGCTGATGCCCGCAGGGGGCGTCCAGCGGTAGCTCAGGCTGTCGCCATCGGGATCGGTCGACCCTGATCCATCCAAAGTGACGAGCACACCACCACCAGCAACCTGGTCCGACCCGGCGTCCGCTAAGGGGGCCTCATTGGTGAAACCTGTGGCCGAGAGTGTGGCAACCGCATTGGTGTTTCCTCTGCTGTCCTGCGCGACGCCTGCGGGCAGGGTGATCGAAACCGGACCACGCGCCACCGGGGTAACATCAAACTGATAAGAACTGGGTGAGCTCGCCGAAAAGGCACTGAGGGTGAGGTTCTGAAGCTGTAGATCCGCCTCATCAAAGCCGGTCACATCGCGGCTGAAACTTACAGTTATCGTCTCGGTCCCACGAATGTCGGACGGCAGCCCCGAAAGCGTGGCGGCAACCTGCGCCATTACCGTCACGCCAACGGTGTCTTGATGCGTCTCTGTGCCATCATCGACCGTCAGCGTGATCGACAGCACCTTATCCGGATCACCGGGCGACAGGGTCGGCGCGGCAAAGCTGGGCTGTGCCATCGTCGCGTCGCTCAGCGTAACCCCTGCGGGCGCGCTCCAGTGATAGGTGAGCGCATCGCCATTGGGGTCGGCACTCGCGCTGCCGTCCAATGTGACGTCTGCGCCGCTTTGCACCACCTGATCTGGCCCTGCGTTGGCCACCGGCGTGGTGTTATAGACTGTGCTCACGGGGGCTGCGGCGACAGAGAAAACACCGGGCACCCCTGCGACTGCCACATGTTGTGCGGCATCCGCAGGGATAGAAATTGTGATGGAGGCACTGCCGTCCGGGGTAATCCGGGCGGTATAATTCGCACCGCTCCCCGCAAGGGACGAGAGCGTACCACCGCTGATCTGAATGTCCGACCCGGTGAACCCTTCGACGGTTTTGGAAAACGTGATGGTTGCATCGAACGCACCACCAACCGATGTGGGCATACCAGTAATCTCCGGTCGTGGCTCGTCCACATCCGCATAACCAAGATCTATCCGGGTCTCGGCGCTGAGGTTTCCGGCGACATCCCTGAACATCCCGGCAGGGAAGGTCACATGGACCGGGCCGTCACGTTGCGGGACAATCGTATAGCGCATTTTGTTGTCAGGAAGAATGCTCCTGCCCATGCGCACAACTGTATCGGGAAACGTGGCTGAGTATCCGAGTACAAATATCGTGCCAGATGGGTATTCGACAACAGAACGATAGCCAACATAAGGGGTGGTACTGGCGCCCGCATCCACCAGCGTGATGGTGGGCGCAGTGGTGTCCACAACACCAGAGAGCGTGTTGGAGGCCGTGTTTGCTACGCTGCGATAGTTGGACACCACACCTGCTGGCAGGGTCAGCGATATGGCGCCGTCCCCATCCGGCGTCGCGGTCAGCGTATAGCTCTGCGTCTGGTCATAGGCAGGCGTCGGCGACCCTGCAGACAGGTTCGAGAGCGTCAGATTGGTTGCGTCAAAATCCGACAATTTCAGCGCATCCGAAGTATCCACGCCCGCATTGAATTCCACCGTCACGGTCTGCGCGCCTACCACATTGCCACTAAACCCTGACAGCGTTGGCGTCATGGTGGCAGGAACATCCACCACTTCGATGGTCATGCTCTTGGTGTCGCAGGTCGTGTAGACGCAGGTTTCCAGCGTTGCGGAAAAAGTACCGAAGGTCATGTAAGTGTGAATCGGGTTCTGTGACGTGCTTGAATCGCCGTCGCCAAAGTCCCAGTTCCAAGTCTTCAACGCCGGTGGAGTAGATGAGGATTGGTCTGTGAAGAAAACGGTATGCGGCACCGAAATTCCAAATCCAGGGTTAGCAGTGAAATCCGCTGTAACGCTGACCGTTTCCGCTGTGCCGCTCAGCGTGTTGGAAACAGGATTGGGCAGGGATACACTGTCGGTGACGCTATGTGCAGGCACCTGGACCGTCACGGTACCCGGTCCATCGGGTGCAACCGTGAACGTATAGGTGGCACCCGACCCGGCGAAGCTGGAAATGGTGGCATTTGTCACCTGGATGTCCGACGCGCCAAAGCCGTCGACTGTCTCGCTAAAGGTGGCGGTGACGATCTGTGGATTGATAAAAGTGCCGCTTAGCCCCGAAAGGGTGACGGTCGGAACCGGATCAAGCAAGGTTTCTTCTGAGACCAGCTGGGTGCCTGTGGCCCCCGTCAGCCCGTGCCTACCGCGGTAGAGGCCATCCCCGGGCCTGACGAACTCGAACTCGAACCCAAACCAATCCTCGGCTGCATAAGACGCGGCGGGCGTACTCTGCACGAGATTTCTGACGGATGTAAAACTGCAATAGTCTTCCAAGATCGTTTCTGTGATGGCAGGGCGACTGATCATACTGCCATCATAATAACTGTACATGTAGCCACCAGCGTCGCGCCCCGCAGCACGAACTTGAGCCCCCGTGCCGCTGCTCTGCATTTCGATGCGGCAAGTGCCGAAACCTTCGTTTCTCATGCTGCCTCCATTCCATCTGTCCAATGCCAGCGCAGGTTCGCCGCCTACGGCGAAAAGCGCTAAGAGCATCGCGGCCCCCATCACCGATCTGCCACAGAGCATTTCAGCTCCCCTCAGCCCCGCCGCTGCGTTTCCCCCCAATGTCACCATGCTCCGCCTCCCATCCGGTTCCCCTGCCTTGCGTCTCCAGCGCAAAAGCACGCCAAAACATGCCGCTGCCGGTGAGAGCGCGATCAGGAGGAATCCAGTTATTGTCTGTCTTAAGGGCCGCCCGTCTTAGACATGCGCGGCATCAGGCAAATCATATCCAATTCGCACGGGTCGTGTAGGGAACGTGTTTGTCGAGATAGCGGCTTTTTTTGTCGAATCTCAGCCTGCAATACTGAAAGGTGCCCCGCCTCTTGCACGGGAGGCGTCGTTCACCTAGCCTATGCTTGCCCGTTGTTTCTGATAGCCTTTATCTCTGAATGTCTCTTGATTCATCTTCTTCTGACGCCTCTCAACCGGTTGAGCTCTGCTTGTCGGGGGTGGAGACCGTAGCGGTGAAGACCCCAGCGGTGGATATCGAGGTCCAGCGGGCAAAGGCCGCCCCGGATACCGGCATCGCCTGGACCAAGACGCGGTTTCGCTCCAACGGCCCGGACACGGTAGAAGTCGTCAGCAACCGGCCTGCAGATTTTGTTTTTACGCAGGTGCCTTTGGGAGGCAGCTTTGCCGCCGAGTTGACCTGTGGTGCCCTTTATCAAAGCGAAACGGTCGGTCTGATCCGTCCCCGTGAATCCGGCGCTTTGTTTCGGCTGAACCGGCGTGAAGCCGATATCTTTGGGGTAAACGCGCCGCTGGAAATGGTCGAGAGATGGTTTGCGGGTAAGGTCCCCAAGGCAGTTCAGAGGCTTCTGGACGGGATGGGTGGACCGTCTTTTCTTACCAAAGCGCCGCTGCCCAGCTACCTCAGGATATCGCTTGAGCAGGCACTGCACAGCCGTTTGCCACTTCGCACTCAGTTGATCGAGGCAGCCGCCCTGCAGATCCTCTGTTATCAACTAGAGACCCTGTCCACCGACAGGCCCCCCGGCGTTGCACCACGTGAGGTGCAGGCTGCGCATGAGGCCCACGTCATGCTACAGGCCGAAGCGATGGCACCGCCCGGATTGGGCGAACTGGCGGCCCGACTTGGGCTGGCGGCCAACCGATTGGCGCTGGCCTACCGCGAAGTGTTCGGCTGCACCGTGGCGCAGGATACCGAACAGGCCAGATTGCGCTCCGCATGTGATGCGATACTCGATGGAACCCCCATCAAATTGGTCGCCAGCCAGCTCGGCTATGCAAGTGTCAGCAGTTTCACCTACGCATTTCGCAAGAAGATGGGCATGCCGCCGCGCAAGTGGCGCAACGCGCAGGCGCGTGCAGTGAAACGGATCGAATAGCCCCAGGTGAGTGTTTCACATGGAACGCGAACCCTGCATGCCCTTTTCGAAGTGGCCAATATCCAATTTTCCTTGCCGCCCCCCCCGTTCAACACGACCCCGCATGAGCGCATGCCGCTTGACCAACGCCGTGCAGGTAGATCACGAGATCAGCTTTGGTGAAGGGATGTGCGCTCTGTAAAGATTGAACGCAATGTTGATCCTGTCACCGTCAGGGTCAACGGAATCCTAGGGGACGGAGATATCGCCACAGATAGCGGCCCGACCGCACCCTTGAATTTTGCATTCGGTTTCTTCGCCATAGACATCACTTACGCGGGGGCACCGTTGCCCATCACCAGCCTGTCGGCACGTCGTAGGTTCCAGAGGTCTCGGTCGCGCATTGCGCACAGATGTAGACGCCGTCGCCTTCCTCGACCCGGACACCAAGCAGCGAGTCGGATTTGTCAGGGGCAGGTCGTGTGGTGGCGCCCTGCCCTTGGCACTTCAGATCAGGTGCGCCCTGCGCCAGCCTGTTGCGACAGGTGCGATATGAGGCTGCCCAGAAAGTCGACGCAAAGGCCCAACTGCTCGAGCGAGACAAACTCGTTCGGCCTGTGCGCCTGCGCGATCGAACCTGGCCCGATGATGACTGAGGGAATGCCGCCCAGTTGCTCGAACACGCCGCCTTCGGATCCGTAGGAAACCTTGCCGCCCCAGGCCGGCAACAGAGATGCGTAGCGGGTAAACCCAGCGGTGTTGCGCGCCTCACCCATCGCGGGATAGGCAAAAATGCGTTCAAAGGTGATGCCGGTGCCTTCAACCTTCGCGGCCATGGCCGCACTCACCTCTGTCTCGATCTGGGCCAGTAGCGCGGCCATGTCAGCCTCGGGGTCCATCTCGGGGATCGCGCGCAGCTCGAAGGTGAAACCGCAGCTTTCAGGGGTAACATTGGTGGCGACGCCCCCTTTGATCATGGTTGCCAGCATGGTCGCATGTGGCACCGTAAAATCCGCATCAAATGGCCCTTCCTGCTCGTAGCGGCGGCCGCGTTCAGAGATACGCGCGATGGCCTGGGCAGCGTATTCGATGGCGTTCACGTGCTCTGGTGCAAATGAGGAATGCCCCGAGGTGCCGTTGACCTGTGCCCGCATGGCAATCTTGCCCTTCTGGCCGGTCACCAGCTGCATCATCGAAGGCTCACCAATGATCGCGAACTCTGGCGGGGTGGGCAGTGCCGCCAGATACCGCGCAATCGCAGGCGCCCCCAGGCAGCCCACCTCTTCGTCATAGGAAAAGCACAGGTAAACGGGCCGCGTCAGCTTTGCAGCAGCCAAATCGGGGGCAACTGCCATGGCGCAGGCCGCAAAGCCCTTCATGTCGCAGGCCCCCCGTCCATAGAGCTTACCGTCCCGCAGCTCTGCGACGAAGGGATCGCTTTGCCACTCTGGCTCAACTGCGGGCACCACATCGGTATGACCGGACCAGACCAGGCCAGCCACATCTTCGGGACCGAAGGCCGCGACGAGGTTGGCCTTGGCACCGGTTTCGTCGGGCAGGATGGTGATGCGTGCGCCTAGATCCCCGAAATAGGCCGCCATATGGTCGATCAGGGCCCGGTTGCCATTGCACGACACCGTATCAAAGGCGATCAGATCGCAAAGATGTTGACCTGCGCGTTTCAGCCGGTCCTCGGCGCAGAGGGTCTCGCTCTGGTGTGTCATTGTGCAACTTGTCTTTCTGTCTTGGTTTTCCGGATTTCACGGCGCAGCGTAAAGCCAAGCGCAAACACGATGAGTGCAGCAAAGATCCAGGTAATCGGGGTGGAGAGCAGGACCGATGGATCCCCGCGTGAAATCGCCATCGCACGGCGCAGGTTTTCTTCCAGCATCGGGCCAAGGATAAAGGCGATCAGGAATGGCGCGGCCGGGATGTTCAGCAGGAACATGCCAAAGCCGACCACGCCCATGACCAGCAGTACCGCCACATCAAAGGTGCTTGAGGCAATCGAATAGATCCCAAAGATGCACAACAGCAGCACCAGCGGTGTCAGCAGCGTCTGCGGGATATACGAAACCTTGGCAAACATACGCATGGTTGCCTTGCCTGCAAAGAACAGCAGAACAGAGGATATCAACATGCCGATCAGCAGCATATAGACCTCGTGCATGTTGGTCTGGAACAGCAGCGGGCCGGGCGTCAGGCCCTGAATCATAAAGGCTCCCAGCATGACGCCAGTGATCACGTCACCCGGCACCCCAAGCGCCAGCAATGGGATCATTGTTGCGCCACAGGCACCGTTGTTGGCCGATTCCGACGCCGCGATGCCCTCCAGCTCTCCCTTGCCAAAATTGCTGCCGCGCTTGGAGCTGCGCTGCGCCTCGCCATAGGAAAAGAACGCCGCCGATGATGGGCCAATACCGGGGATTGCCCCCAGAACAGAGCCGATCACAGAGCCTTTGAGAATGCTGCGCAACGAGCCCATGAACTCTTCTCGCGTCACATGCTGTGCGCCAAGTGTCGCGGCCTTTTCCTTCTTGGCCACCCGCATCACCACCAGCTTTATCAACTCAGGCAGCGCAAACAGGCCAATCAGCACTGGCGCAATCGACAGCCCCGCCTGCATGTCAGGGGTAAAGGCGAAACGGAACGAGCCGTACATGTCTTCGCCCACCGTCGCCAACAGCAGCCCAAGGGCCGCGGACACCAGGCCAAGCAGTAGTGAATTGCCGGACACGCCAGCCACGGTGGTCAGCGCAAACAACATCAGCATAAAGAACTCAGGCGGACCGATCCGCAGCGCCAGGATGGCAAGCGGCGCGGCAAAGAAGATCAGCGAAAGATTGGAGATAAAATCACCAATCACCGAAGAATACAGCGCCATGTTCAGCGCCTTGCCCGCCTTGCCCTGTTGAGCCAGCGGATAGCCGTCAAGCGCGGTACAGGCAGCCGAGGCAGTGCCCGGTGTCTTGATCAGGATGGCCGAGACCGACCCCCCATAGGTCGAGCCCTTGTACAGGGCGACCAACAGGAGAATCGATGGCACCGGATCCATGTAGAAGGTGAAGGGCAGTGCCAAGGTCACCGCCATAGTTCCGGTCATGCCGGGAATGGCGCCAACAATGACCCCACCCCAGATACCTGCGATCATGATCAGCAGGTTCTGAAGCGTGGCAACCGATTGCAGCGCCGATAGAATTTCGTTGAGCATGGATATCTCCTATCAGAAGCCAAAGGGCTTGGTCAGCGCGCCCTTGGGAAACTGGGTGCCGAGCGAGTAGGTGAAGAAAAGAAGCAGCAGCCCTGGCCCGACAAAAGACAGCAAAAAGATCCACAGCTTGTGGTCGCGCTCTCCGGTCATCAGCACCACAACCAGCGTCAAGGCCATGGTCGAGAGCAAAAAGCCAAGGTACGGTATCAGCAGCAGGAACAGGCCGAAAACGCCCACCAACCCAGCGAACCGCAACCCCATGCGCCATGGGCTGCTGCCATCGGTTTCGACGGGCTCTTCCTGTGCTGCGGGCCGGGTCAGCGCCAGGCACAACGCCAGCAGGCCAAGTGCAATCCCGATCAGTGAAACAGCGCGTGGCCACATGTCCGGCGGCGGCGCAAAACCGGGAATGAACGCGGGACGGGGCACAAATGTAGGGACCAGGGCGAAGGCGGTAAGCGCGAAGAAAGCAGCAATTACCAGCCCCCGCAGGACGGGCTTGGACATGGCGGGACTCCTGGGGGAAAAAGGTCCTCGTATGAGGAGAGCGGCGCGGCCCGATCCGGGCCACGCCAGTAGGTCGTCAAGCGGCCGGTGCGGCGCGCCCTTAGTTGGGCAGGTAACCGAAGTCCTTCGCCAGACCGTGGAACAGTTCATACTGCTGCTTGGCAAACTCGGTCATGTCGACGTCACCGATTGTCGAGATAGACCCACGACGGCGCGCGAGTTCCAGCCACTGTTCATTGGTGGCCACGTCAGACAGGACGGTGTTCCATTTGGCGACAACCGCTTCGGGCAGGTCCTTGGGACCGTAAAGCGCGCTCCAGCCAGCGATCTGGCCAGCGGTTTCATACCCCAGTTCTTGCGCGGTGGCGACTTCGGGCAGGCTCTCCATACGCTTGGGCGCAAAGACCATCAGCGCCTTGAGATCTCCGCTTTCGATATGCGGCATCAGCGATCCTGCGGACATGGCAACAAAATCCACGTGACCGCCCAGCAGCGCCGTGGCCAACGCACCGCCACCTTTGTAGGGCACCAGGGTCGCGGCTGTCAGGGGGTCAAGATCGTTGTCGGCCAGCAGAGCCTGGGTGGTGAAACCGTCAATCGCAGTGGCGCCCGACGCGGCATAAGTCATGCTTCCCTTGTCGCCTTCGATAGCGGCAATCAGCGCCTCGACAGAATCATATGGGGCATCGCTGCGCACGGCGAGAATCATTGGCGTGGCTTCCAGCATGCCAAGGAAGGTATAGGAATCCCACGGAACGGCAGAGCCCGGCATCACGGCGGGTGACAGCGCCATGCCAACGCGGGCCAACAGCAGCGTGTAGCCATCAGCATCAGCAGCCGCAACCGAGCGGGCGCCGTTCATGCCACCAGCACCGGGCCGGTTCATCACAGTCAGAGGCTGGCCCAATGCGGGCTGCGCGGTCTCTGCCAGGGCGCGCCCGGCAAGATCAGAGGCACCGCCGGGGCCATAGGGAACAACCAGCGTCACCGCCTGTTCCGGATAGGTTTGAGCCGCAAGCGGGCCGGTCATGGCGATCATAGCAAGAGCAATCGATCCGAGTAGTTTTTTCATGTTCACCTCACGTCTGGTCCGGAAAATCCGGAGCTGTTGGATTGGCGACACCATCCACAGTATGCGATTGTTGACAATGGCATGCCGTGAGTTGCATAAAATGCATACTGAGAGGCGATCATGTACAAACTCAAAGAACTGGAGGCCTTCGACGCCTACATGCGGCTGGGCGGCGGCAAGCTCGCGGCCGAGTATTTGGAGACCAGCCAGCCGATGATCAGTCGGCTTTTATCCGGGCTTGAGGACAAAGTCGGATTTACGCTTTTCTTGCGTAAACGCAATCGCTTGGCCCCCACGCCAGAGGCCTTTCGATTTCACCAGACAGTGGTGCGTCACCTCGCCGGGCTGCATGATCTAGAGCAAGAGGCCGTGGCCATAGCCAATGGCCAAGTCGGCCACCTCGTGATTGCCGCGCAGCCGGTGTTCTGCGACACATTTCTGCTCGATGCGCTGCAAAGATTTCGTGAAACCCACCCGCAGGCGACGGTGCAGATCGTTGATGTCGGCATGGCCGAGCTGCTGCGGATGATCTCTGAACAGCGCTGCGACCTTGCTTTTGGCATCACCCTCAACGCCGAGGCCTTTGGCGGTGATGCCAAGCCACTGGGCCATTGTGCCGCGCGCTGCATCATGCCTCGGGGACACCCGCTTGGCACGGTCGAGGAAATCCCCCTGCCCAGACTACGCAAGGAATGGTTTATCGACCTCTCTCCGGACAGCCCGCTGCGCCAGCGCGTTGACAATATGATGGACACGATTGACGTGCGGCGCACCATCGCCGCCGAACTGCGCACCCTGCAGGGGGTTGTGCGGCTGGTCGAGCGCGGCGTTGGCCTGGCCATCGTCGACCCGGTGGCGCTACGTCTGATCGACACCAACAAGGTCACAGCGCATCAGCTGATCCCTGAAATCACCTGGGACATTGCCCAATTCGTACCGCGCGGCCGCCCGCTCAGCCCAGTGGGGCAGGCCTTTGCAACGGCCATCGCCGACGAGATCGAGAACCTCAAGCGCGAGGGGCTGGTGGTATGACCCCCTGCGTCAACCAAATTTATAGCCTGATCGGCGCGCCTGGGGTAGAGTCGCCTTAAAACGATCAGGGGCCGATCATGTACAGGACAGTCTATATTAGTGCCGCGATGAACCTGTTTTCAGACGCGCAGCTTGAGGCCCTGCTGGCCGTGGCCCGCCGAAATAACCAACGCGATCATATCAGTGGCTTATTAATGTACCATGACGGGTCATTCTTGCAGGTGCTGGAGGGAGAGCGTGAAGCGGTCGAGGCCTGTGTCACCCGTATCGCCGCAAACCCCAACCACAAACAATTTCTACGGCTGGTTCAAGGCGAGGTATCCGACCGCCTGTTTCCCGCCTGGTCGATGGGTTTCGCACGCCCCGAGGATCTGGGCGACCAGGACAAAAATGCGCTGACCGGGCTGGATCAGGTGCTGGAAGAATTGCCTCGGCTACGCAGCCTGGATCACCGGGTTGCAACCCTTATCCGCTCTTTCTTTGCTACCCATTCAGACTACTTGGCGCGCCTGACCGACTGAACGCAGCTGCAACGCATCCGCGATAGATGAATGAAGCGCCTTCCATGCAGCATCGCTGTGGTCTTCAGGTTCCCGCTTTCATGTCTCTGAACCTCCTGCCAGTATGCAACCTATATGATGACTTGAGGCAGCAGGTAGCCAATGAGACTGGCAAGCTACAATATCCGCAAGGCCTTTGGGCTTGACTGGCGGCGAGATCCGCACCGGATTGTGGATGTTATCGGCGAACTTGATGCAGATATCGTGGTGCTGCAAGAGGCAGACAAACGCCTTGGCCAGCGCCCCGGCGTTCTGCCGCTTGACCGCCTGCAAAAAGAGCATGGCCTTGTTCTGGCGCGGCATTCGTTAAACAGTCAGAGCCACGGCTGGCACGGGAATGCTATTTTGTATCGGGTCGGGCATTTCCCGACTCCGGGCACCGAACGTATCGCCCTGCCTGCGCGTGAACCGCGCGGCGCGATTGCCGCGTATTTCAAGATGACGGGATTCGCCGTTGTCGGCGCGCATCTCGCCCTCACCAGCGGCATAAGAAAGCAGCAGTTCAAGGCGCTCTGTGCCCATGTCGGCAATTCCGGCATTCCCACGATTATCGCCGGCGACTTTAACCACTGGGGCCGAAAGCTGCCAGTGCATGGGCATGAGGTGATCACCCCCGGCTTCAGCTTTCACGCCAGCCGCAGGGTTGCTGCATTGGACAGGTTTATCCTATGCGGAGATATATCCGCGATTGCATCCAGCGTTCACACATCACTGAAAGCGCGCCGCGCATCGGACCATCTACCGGTGTTGCTCGACTTTGAAATCTCAAGGGGGCACCCGACGTGCTGATCGTCCTGACCACCGGCCACGCACTTCTGGTCCTGGCATTTACCATCCGGATCCTGCTGCGAGATGACCTGTCGCCGCCTGCACGGCTTGCCTGGTTTATCGTGATCAATGTCATCCCCTACTTTGGTAGCTCTGCATATTTTCTCTTTGGGGAAGTCGATATTGGCCATCGCGCCAGTAAAAAACGCCGTGAGATACGCGCAGAACTCGACGCACTGACCAGCGCGGTGGCCGGGGATCCGGAGACCGGCACCAACCTGATTGACCCGGCCTATATTCCGGCCTTTCAATATGCCGCCTCGATAAACGGTCTTTACCCCCTGCCAAACAATCAGGCGGAACTGCTGGAGACGCCCGAAGAAACGATCAACCGGATGGTGCAGGACATCGACGGCGCAACCGATCATGTTCATGTGCTCTACTACATCTGGCTGGGTGACCGGACCGGAACCCGCCTTGCCGAAGCGCTGATGCGCGCCAGCGCCCGTGGCGTGACCTGCCGTGCCATGGCCGACGGGCTTGGCTCACGCAGGCTCATCGCATCGCAGTTGTGGCAACGAATGGAGAAGGCCGGCGTGCGGCTTGCCGTGTCGCTCTCGCTTGGCAATCCGGTTCGTACGGTACTGACCAGCCGCATCGACATGCGCAACCACCGGAAGATTACCGTGATTGATGGCAGCATAACCTATTGCGGCAGCCGCAATTCAGCCGACCCGGAATTTCTGGTAAAGCCGAAGTATGCGCCCTGGGTTGATATCATGCTGCGGTTCAAAGGGCCCGTTGTTGCCCAGAACCAATTGTTGTTTATAAGCGACTGGACGGCAGCAACAGGTGAGAAATTCGACAAGATCCCATCCGGTGAAACCGCCCAGTCAGACGGGTTCCCCGCTCTGGTTGTCGGCGACGGCCCGACAGTGCGCCGCAGCGCGACGCCGCAGCTCTTTTCCAGCCTGATCGCCTGTGCTCGCAGCGAGATTACAATTTCAACGCCCTACTTTGTGCCGGATGCGACATTGCTGGAATCGCTTTGCGCGGCGGCATACCGCGGCATTCGCGTGACCCTGATATTCCCGGCGCGGAACGACAGCTGGATTGTAGCAGCCGCAAGCCGCAGCTTTTACCGCCGATTGCTGGAAGCAGGCTGCATCATTCACGAATTTCAGGGCGGATTGCTGCACGCCAAGACCTTCACAATGGATGGGAAGGTCTCTGTTATTGGGTCAACAAATCTAGATCTGCGCAGTTTCGACCTGAACTACGAAAACAATATCCTGTTTCAGGATCAAGCCATGACAGACCGTATTCACGCAAGACAACAATCCTATATCGCCAAATCGCAATCGGTTGGTCTCGCCGATGTATTGGCCTGGTCACCACAGCATCGAATCTGGAACAATGTTATCGCAACCGTGGGTCCGATTTTGTGATCTGCACGGCTGCGCCTGCCCCCTCCGGTCCTGAGGTACGCCGCCGCCCATTCACGAAATGACGATAGAGCCAACCAAGCCGAGCAGAAAACCGGCAACCGCGCCCAGCGGAGGCGCCCAATGGGCTTGCAGGACGGCCTGCGGTGCAATGTCTTCAAAGGTCAGATAGATGATGCCACTTGCGGCGAACAGCATCACCCCACCAATAAGGGCGGGACTGTCGGCAAGAAATTGATGGCCCAGAAACGCGGCAGCAGGCCCGAACAACGCCAGGGCAAAGAAACACGCCAAAAGCGCCTTTGGCTTATGATTACTACCGGCGCTAATCTCCCGGTAGGCGTTAAACCCTTCGGGGAAATTCTGCATGGCAATCAGCAAGGCCAATAAAAACCCGACTGGTTTTCCGGTCGCAAGCGCCGCGCCCAACGCTATGGCTTCGGGGATGAAGTCAAGCAACATTGCCATGACCTGCCCGCCTGCACCGCCGCGTCTTGCAATCAACCGATCGATAAGAAAGAAGACAACGCCACCGGCGGAAAAGCAGGTAACAATCCAGAACAGCGACAGCTCTGCGACCCCTTCCGGCACCAGCACCAGCGACACAGCCGCCAGCAACGCACCGCCGCCAAAGGCGATCACCCCGTGGCGAAATTCGCTTTCCAACCAGAGCGGTCGGATATGCTCAATGCTTGCGACATAGGCTCCGAGGGGAATTGTTGCGCCGGCCAGCAGCGACAGCAAAAGTGAGAGCAACAGGCTATCCATATTCATGCCACTGTTCCAGCCTCATGTTGTGCTGTGCCTCCTGTGCACGGTGCCACCGCCCTGCCCTGCCCGCAACAACATGAGCGCCAAAGCAATAGGTTTCAAGCAGCCGCCGACGGCCCAAGCCTAACGGTTAACATGGCTGCCACCCTGCAGCACAACACCTGTGGTTGCAAAGAAAATATCCCCCAAAGCAAAGCGACCCCTAGCCCTATCCTGTCATGAAGTCCGGCTAGTACCTTGGCTGGGCTGTGACCAGACCATCAAACATCGCAAACTGAATATTGCGCCTCAGCCAGACAAACTTCCAATTGAGTCGGATATGGTAGAGTATGGCGAACAAATCCAAGCCGGGGCGCTGATGTCACCCAAAACCTCACATGCCGAAAAGGTGCTCGAAGCGGCCAGTTCCGCTTCTGCGGCGGCGCGTTCGCAAGTGGCGGCAAGCTGGCATCGTTCTGCCCTGAAACATGGGTTGAATCCCGATAACACAAGCGCGCCGGAATTGATCGAACACTCGGCGCTGCGTGATCGGCTGAACATCCATGAGCAATTCATGATGGTCGCCGCCCCCCGGCTGGACGCGCTCTATTCTCTGGTTGGCCAGTCCGGGTGTGCCGTTTTACTGACGGATGCAGAGGGGGTCATCCTGGATCAACGGGTATCGGATGCGGATAAGCCAACCTTCGAAGGCTGGGGCCTGCGTGCCGGTGCGGATTGGAGCGAAGAACGCGAAGGAACCAACGGGATTGGCACCTGCCTGACAGAGCGCCGGAATGTCATCATTCACCAAGATGAACATTTTCACGCGCGCAACACCGGGATGAGCTGCATCGACGCGCCAATCTTTGGTGTTGACGGCCAGATCGTCGCCGCCCTTGATGTGTCATCTGCGCGGGCCGATCAGACCGAAGCCTTCAACAGGCTGATCGCAGCACAGGTGGCGCACACGGCGCGGGCGATCGAAGAAGCCAACTTTCGGGCGGCCTTTGCAACCTCGCGGATCATCGTCGCAGACTGTGATGATGGAGAATCGGCAACCCTTTTGGCTGTTGATGGCAATGATCTGGTCGTGGGGGCCACACGCGAAGCCCGCCGCGCGTTTGGCCTGGCAGGGACCGGGCCGCTCAGTGCCCGTCCGGCATCGGATCTTCTGGGGCGCGAGGACGGTCCTACGGGATTCGAACGGGCCGAACGGGCCGCTGTCATCAGGGCCCTTGCGCGGGCGGATGGCAATGTCTCGCAGGCTGCGCGGCAGCTTGGAGTGGCGCGTGCGACGCTCTATCGGCGCATGAAGCGGCTCGGGTTGAACGAAACCTGATCCAACCTGTCTCAGGGCTGAGACACTTTTCCTGAACAATCTGATCCACGCTGATGACGGCTGTGTCTTGCTGCGGCAGTCATGGTGTCAGCCCGGGTGGAGGACTTGGGCATATAGGAGGAGATACCATGAAAGATCTAGCACACACCGCACCCGGCACCTATACGTCGCCCTTCAAAACCCGGTATGACAACTTTATCGGCGGCCAGTTTGTTCCCCCGGTGAACGGTCGGTATTTTGAAAATGTGACACCAATCACCAATGAGAAAATAAACGATATCGCCCGTTCGGATGCGGCTGATGTCGAATTGGCGCTGGACGCGGCGCATGGGGCCAAGGCCGCATGGGGCAGCACCTCTGCCACGGATCGCGCAAACCTGTTGTTGAAAATTGCCGATCTGATTGACGACAACCTGGAGCTTCTGGCGCAGGCAGAAACCTGGGACAACGGCAAACCGATCCGCGAAACCATGGCGGCGGATATCCCGCTTGCCGCCGATCATTTCCGCTATTTCTCTAGTGTCTTGCGCGGCCAGGAAGGCTCGATGAGCGAGCTCGACGCGGATACGGTTGCCTACCACTACCACGAGCCGCTGGGCGTTGTCGGCCAAATCATCCCGTGGAATTTCTCTATCCTGATGGCTGCATGGAAATTGGCCCCCGCCCTGGCTGCAGGCAATTGCATCGTCCTGAAACCCGCCGAGCAGACCCCGGCCGCGATTATGGTCTTTGCCGAGATCATCAATGAGCTGCTGCCAGCCGGGGTGCTGAACATCGTCAACGGCTTTGGCGCCGAAGTCGGAGCCGCGCTGGCCACATCAAAACGCATCGCCAAGATCGCCTTTACCGGTTCCACGGAAACCGGCCGCACCATCATGAAGGCGGCGACGGAAAACCTGATCCCGGTAACCCTGGAACTGGGCGGCAAAAGCCCGAATGTCTTTTTCTCGGACATCATGCGCGAAGATGACGCCTTCTTTGACAAGGCTATCGAAGGCTTTGTCCTGTTTGCCTTCAATCAGGGTGAGGTCTGCACATGCCCTTCGCGTGCGCTGGTGCAGGAAGACATCTATGAGGCCTTCATGGAACGGGTGATCGAACGGGTGAAAGCCATCAAACACGGCGACCCGCGTGACCCGGAAACCATGGTCGGCGCACAGGCCAGCAAGGCACAGCAGGAAAAAATCCTGTCCTATTTCACCATTGGGGCGGAAGAAGGGGCCGAGGTTCTGATCGGCGGCGATGCGGCGAATTTCAGCGGTGAGCTGGCAGGCGGCAACTACATCCAGCCCACCATCCTCAAGGGTCACAACAAGATGCGCGTGTTCCAAGAGGAAATCTTTGGCCCGGTTGTCTCTGTCACGACCTTCAAGGACGAAGCCGAGGCTTTGGCGATTGCCAATGACACGATGTATGGGCTTGGTGCCGGCGTCTGGTCACGGGATATGAACACCTGCTACCGCATGGGCCGCGCGATCGAAGCCGGCCGGGTCTGGATCAACAACTATCACGCCTACCCTGCCCACGCAGCCTTTGGCGGCTATAAGCAATCCGGCATCGGGCGTGAAAACCACAAAATGATGTTGGATCACTACCAACAGACCAAGAACCTGCTGGTCAGCTACAATCCCAACAAGCTGGGTTTCTTCTAAGATACATATGCTGGCCCTCGCACAGGATTGCGAGGGCCAGTCCAATTCGGGCTATCCAGGCTGGCCTGCCAGTACCGGCAGACGCAACTGTCGATAGGGCGATGCGCGCCTTGGGCCAACTGCCGCGCCATCAGATCCGCGCCCAACCCATAATCTTTCCCTATCAAATATATACAAAAGTACGATTTCATTTTATCAGTTACCCCTGCTACCCTCTGGGCATCTCAGCACGTGTAGTGGTGTATTTGTTGCTGACCCCGCGCCGGGCCGGTGAAAACACACCAGCAAAACAACCAGATAGGAGAGCACAGATGGACGGAAACGACACCCCAGAGACAGGCGGTTGCCCGGTGATGCACGGTGGCGCACAAAATGCCACCCATGCTGCGCGTTCCAACAAGGACTGGTGGCCCAATCAGCTCAACCTGAAGCTACTGCATCAGAATTCTGAAAAGTCGAATCCGATGGCAGCAGATTTCGACTATGCCGAAGCCTTTAAGTCACTGGATTATAAGGCGCTGAAACAGGACTTGTTTGCCCTGATGACCGACAGCCAGGACTGGTGGCCTGCGGATTATGGCCACTATGGTGGGCTGTTCATCCGCATGGCCTGGCACAGCGCCGGCACCTATCGGACCTCGGATGGCCGGGGCGGCGGCAGCACCGGGCAACAGCGCTTTGCACCGCTGAACAGCTGGCCCGACAATGGCAACCTCGACAAGGCCCGTCGCCTGCTGTGGCCGATCAAACAGAAATACGGCAACAAGATTTCCTGGGCGGATCTGATGATCCTGGCCGGCAACTGCGCCATCGAGAGCATGGGCGGGCGCACCTTTGGCTTTGCTGGCGGACGCGCCGATGTCTGGGAACCGGAAGAGGATGTCTACTGGGGACGCGAAGACGAATGGCTGGCCGACAGCAGCGCGCCAAACAGCCGCTACTCTGGCGAGCGCGATCTGGAAAACCCGCTGGCTGCGGTACAGATGGGCCTGATCTATGTGAACCCCGAAGGCCCGGACGGCCAGCCAGATGCCCTGGCATCCGGCCGCGACATCCGCGAAACCTTTGCCCGCATGGCGATGAACGACGAAGAAACCGTGGCCCTGGTGGCCGGCGGTCATACCTTTGGCAAGGCGCATGGCGCCGGTGACCCCGCAATGGTTGGCCCAGAGCCAGAGGCCGCCCCGATCGAGGAAATGGGTTTAGGCTGGATCAACGCCTATGGCAGCGGCAAAGGCGGTGATACCACCACCAGCGGCATTGAAGGTGCCTGGACCGCCAATCCCACCCAATGGGACAATGGCTATTTTGACCTGCTGTTCGGCTATGACTGGAACCTGACAAAATCGCCCGCTGGTGCCTGGATCTGGGAACCTGTGAATGTGCGCGACGAAGATCTCGCCCCGGCGGCGCATGATGCCAGCCAGAAGGTCAAGACCATGATGACCACCGCCGATATGGCGATGCGCATGGATCCGATCTATGGCCCGATCTCGAAACGCTTTCACGAAAACCCGGAAGAACTGGCCGAAGCCTTTGCCCGCGCCTGGTTCAAACTGACCCACCGCGACATGGGGCCGCGCTCGCTCTATCTCGGCGAAGAAGTCCCCGAGGAAGAACTGATCTGGCAAGACAATGTGCCAGCCGTCGACCACCCGCTGGTGGGCCCGGATGACATTGCCGCCCTGAAGGCGCAGATCCTTGCCTCTGAGCTGACGAGCGCCGAGCTGATCTCGACCGCCTGGGCCTCGGCCTCGACCTTCCGTGGATCGGACAAGCGCGGCGGTGCCAATGGGGCACATATCCGGCTCAGCCCGCAAAAGGACTGGCCCGTCAACCAGCCAGCGCAATTGTCAAAGGTGCTGACCGCGCTGGAAGCGATCCAGACCAGCTTCAACGCTGCCGCAGGGGATACGCGGATCTCCATGGCAGATCTGATTGTGCTGGCCGGGTCTGCCGCCGTGGAACAGGCCGCCGACAAGGCTGGTCACCCGATCGAGGTGCCCTTTGCGCCGGGTCGCACCGATGCCAGTCAGGAACAGACCGATGTAGAGAGCTTTGCCGTGCTGGAACCAGAAGCAGACGGGTTCCGCAACTATCAGAAGAAGCACTACCGGATCGCACCGGAAGAAATGCTGCTGGACAAAGCGCAGTTGCTAACCCTGACGGCACCTGAAATGACGGTGCTGATCGGTGGCCTGCGTGTGCTCGGGGCGAACCACAATGGCACAGATCTGGGGCGTTTCACCCAGACTCCGGGTGTTCTGAACGCTGATTTCTTTGTGAATCTGCTGGATATGGGGGTGAAATGGGCACCACAAGACGATGGCACCTATATCGGCAGTGATCGCGCCACTGGCACCGAAAAATGGCGCGCCACCCGCGTAGACTTGATCTTTGGCTCTAATGCCCAGCTGCGCGCCCTGGCCGAACGCTATGCTCAGCAAGATGCCAATGCAGCATTCGTACAGGACTTTGTCGCGGCTTGGGTCAAGGTAATGAATGCAGATCGCTTTGATCTGAAATAATGTATTGCCCCCGCCTGCTGGGCGGGGGCGGCTACACCGTTGCCAGGGCCTGGGTGATTGCCAGGTCAAGCTTATCCACCACCTCAGTGATCTGGGGTTGCGAAATAATGAACGGCGGTGCCAGCAGGATGTGATCGCCCTGCCGCCCGTCGCGGGTGCCAGACATCGGATAGCAGATCAGCCCACCGTCGAACGATGCGCGCTTTATCCTGGCCGCCAACCCGAGGACCGGATCAAAGGGGGACTTGGTGCCACGGTCCGCCACCAGCTCTATACCGCGAAACAAGCCCCGGCCGCGGATATCCCCGACGTGAGGGTGATCGCCAAAGCGGTCGACCAGCGCCGCTTGCAGCTGCTCTCCCATGCTGGCACAGCGGCTGACCAGATCCCGGCTTAGCATCTGTTCCACCACTGCAAGCCCCGCCGCCGTGGCAACCGGGTGGCCAATATAGGTATGTCCGTGCTGAAAAAAGCCGCTCCCTTTTGCCACAGCGTCATAGATCTGGCCACTGCACAGCATGGCACCGATGGGCTGATACCCCGCCCCCAGTCCCTTGGCGAT
The DNA here is from genome assembly GCF_048267565.1 of Pseudophaeobacter sp. Taxonomy (NCBI): domain Bacteria; kingdom Pseudomonadati; phylum Pseudomonadota; class Alphaproteobacteria; order Rhodobacterales; family Roseobacteraceae; genus Pseudophaeobacter; species Pseudophaeobacter sp. Next base: position 296,023 of record NZ_JBLWXG010000003.1, read on the forward strand.
GCAGAGAATATCCGGCGCGATGCCATCTGCATCGCAGGCAAACAGATGCCCGGTGCGCCCCATGCCGCACATGACTTCATCCAGGATCAGCAGGACACCATATTGATCGCAGATCTCGCGGATACGTTTGAAATATCCTGCTACCGGGGCCACGGCACCCGATGTGGCCCCAACCACCGGTTCAGCCATGAAGGCCATGACCGTTTCCGGGCCAAGCCGCAGGATCTCCGCCTCCAGCTCATTGGCAACCCGCTGCCCATAGTCAAAGGCGCTCTCATCCGGTTTGCGCTCGGCGTATTCATAACAAGGGGCGATATGCGAGACGCCGATCAACAGCGGGTCAAATTGCTGCCGCCGCCAGGCATTGCCACCCGCCGCCAAGGCCCCAAGGGTATTGCCGTGATAGCTCTGGCGGCGCGCAATCAGATGGCGGCGCGCAGGCTCGCCGCGTTCCAGATGATACTGCCGCGCCAGCTTGATCGCCGCCTCGGTCGCTTCAGAACCGCCCGAAACAAAATAGACCCGGTCCAGATCACCCGGTGCCTGGGAAATCAGCAAATCCGCCAGCGCCTCGGCCGGTTCCGAGGTCATGAACCCGGTATGGGCAAAGGCCAGTTTGCCGACCTGATCCTGCACCGCGCGGATCACCGCCGCATCAGAATGTCCAAGGCAGGACACCGCCGCACCGCCCGAACCATCGAAGTATCGTTTCCCATTGGCATCAATGAGATAGCATCCATCACCGGCAACGGCGGTGGGCAGGTCGGCCTTGGTATGGCGGGGAAATACATGGCTCATGCTGGGCTCCTTTGTAGGGTGTGACCGGCTGCGCTGGCAGCTTTGATCAGGGCGGCAACCGATGCCGCATTATCTGCCAGCACGCGGCCATCCGGGGTTTCAATGTTGTTTTCAAACCCAACCCGGACGTTCCCCCCGGCGGCAATTGCCGCCAGCAGACAGGCCTGCTCGGCCCGGCCAAAAGCACAGAGGCTCCAGCTCAGATTCAGCGCTGCGGCATCAACCGCCACCCCGGTCACCGCATCCGGTCGGGCCAGTACCGGCGGCACATATTGCCCAAGAACAAAGATCGCGTCCCGCATCGTCGCGGCCACCACCCCAGTGTCGTACCAAATCTTTAGCTGCGCAAGGCAGCCCGGCCCATAAAGGATATGCTGCACCTCTGTGCCAGCTTCGGCACAATGGGCATAGACCCGAGCCGCAACCTCGGGGGCCTGGGCCATTTCACGAATAGAGATCGAGGCCGCAGAGGGGCACAGCGCCTGCAGGCAGGCAAACTGGTCATCGGGGGTATAGATCCCGGCGCTTTCGGTTGTGATCTGCACCGCCATGCCGGGCGCGGTTTCGGCCACTGCTGCCAGTGCGCCCCGATAGCGACCGGCATCCAGCGAATGCCGCCCCTGGTCATCCCGCACATGCAGGTGCAACGCCGTTGCCCCGGCGGCCTGACAGCGCTGCGCAACCCGTGCCAGCTCTGCCTCTGTCAGGGGCAAAGCCGGGTGATCGTTTTTCTGACGGCGCGCCCCATTGGGGGCCACCATGACCTGATAGGGTGCCATAGCTGACCTTCTGCCTTGATGTTGTTCAGGCACAGGATGGGCCCAGCAACCATTTGATCTCAACACCTTAAAATAAGATCATTTGCTCTTTCACGATCCCTTGCGGCAAAGACCGGCCGGTCTTTGCATCTTTTATTCCACAATTGTCAGCGCCGACCACTGCGCGCTATGTGACCGTTTCAACGCGATTGGGAAAAAAGTCAATTTTACCAATCGGTTAAAAAATTACGGTATGAAAAGCAGCCACCCGCGCCCCCTAGGCACAGCCTGCAGCGCAAAACTGGACATAAAACACCCCACCACCTGGACCTAGAGTATCTGGCGATTTTGGCGTTTCGTCAAAATACAACGACTCCGGCTGACAGGCAGCTGGCAGACACCCCCACTTTTATATTTATGGAAGGACATGTCATGGACGGCACGTTCAACGAAAACGATCTCAGCCGGGTAGTTGCGGCTGACAAGGCCCATGTCTGGCACCACCTGATTCAGCATAAACCCTTTGAAGAAAACGATCCCCGCATCATCGTCGAAGGCAAAGGCATGCGCGTCTGGGACCAGAACGGCAAGGAATTCCTTGATGGGGTGTCGGGCGGCGTCTGGACTGTCAATGTCGGCTATGGCCGCGAAGACATCTGCAAGGCCGTCTACAACCAGATGATGAAGCTGTGCTATTTTGCCCAGTCTGCAGGCTCGATCCCCGGTGCCTTGTTTGCCGAAAAGCTGATCGAAAAAATGCCCGGCATGAGCCGCGTTTACTACAACAACTCCGGCTCTGAGGCGAATGAGAAAGCCTTTAAGATGGTGCGCCAGATCGCCCATAAGAAATACGGCGGCAAGAAAACCAAGATTCTGTACCGCGACCGCGATTATCACGGCTCCACCCTGGCGGCGATGTCCGCTGGCGGCCAGGATGAACGCAACGCGCAGTATGGTCCCTTTGCACCCGATTTCATCCGCGTGCCCCACTGCATGGAATACCGCAAGCACGAGCTGGGTCTGGAGCATCTGTCGGGGCGTGAGTTCGGCATTGCCGCAGCAAACGCCATCGAAGAGGTGATCCTGCGCGAAGGTCCCGAAACCGTCGGCGCGCTTTGCCTTGAACCGGTGACCGCCGGTGGCGGCGTGATTGAAGCCCCCGAAGGCTATTGGGAACGCGTGCAGGAAATCTGCACCCAATATGACATTCTGCTGCACATCGACGAAGTTGTCTGCGGCGTCGGCCGCACTGGCACCTGGTTTGGCTATCAGCACTACGGCATCAAGCCCGATTTTGTCACCATGGCAAAAGGCGTGGCCTCCGGTTACGCGGCCATTGCTGTGCTGGTCACCACCGAAGAAGTCTTTGACATGTTCAAGGATGACGCTTCGGATCCGCTGAACTATTTCCGCGACATCTCCACCTTTGGCGGCTGCACCGCCGGCCCTGCGGCGGCGCTGGAAAACATGCGCATCATCGAAGACGAAGGCCTGTTGGAAAACTGCACCGCCATGGGCGAGCGGATGATGAACAACCTGCGGGCGCTAAAGGAAAAGCACGCCGTAATTGGCGATGTCCGTGGCAAGGGCCTGTTCCTTGGCGCCGAACTGGTCACCGATCGCGAAACCAAAGAGCCGGTGGATGAAAAGCTGGCCCAGCAGGTCGTGGCCGACTGTGGGGCTCAGGGCGTACTGATTGGCGTCACCAACCGGTCGATCCCCGGCAAGAACAACACCCTCTGCTTCAGCCCGGCGCTGATCGCCACGGCAGATGACATCGACGCCATCACCAATGCGGTCGACAAGGCCCTCACCAAGGTCTTTGGCTAGGGCAGATCCCCGCAGGCCAAGCCATGAACCAGAGGCAACACCCTGGCCAATTGGACTGGTGAAATTATAGAAAGGCGGCCCTGTCTATGGGGCCGCCTTTTTGGCATTTCTGTTGGGACAACCAACCGCAACAGCTCAAAGGATCGTCCCATGTGGGCACAGCCCGTCACGCTCACAGGCCAAAAGGTCACCCTTGTCCAGCTCTCGCAGGACCATGCCGCCGATCTGGCCAAGGCCAGCGCCGATGGAAACCTCTCCGCGCTTTGGTACACGATGATCCCGGCACCGGACGCGGTTCCAGCCGAGATCGAACGCCGTCTGGCGCTGCAAGACACAGGCAGCATGCTGCCCTTTGCGATCCTCGACGCCACAGGGCAGGCCGTTGGCATGACCACCTATATGAACATCGACGCTGCCAATCAGCGGCTCGAAATTGGCTCTACATGGTATCGCAAATCGGTACAGCGCTCGGGGGTGAACACTGAATGCAAACTACTGATGCTGCGCCATGCCTTTGAGGCTCTTGATGCCATCGCCGTGGAATTTCGCACCCATGTGATCAACCATCAAAGCCGACGCGCCATCGAACGGCTCGGTGCCAGGCTGGACGGCATCCTGCGCGCCCATATGAAAATGGCCAATGGCACTATTCGCGACACCGCTGTCTATTCGATCACAGCCGCTGAATGGCCCATGATCCAGGCTCATCTGCAACACCTGATACAGCGCTGATTCAATCCACCGGCGGGTCAAGGAGGCCAAAGGCCCCGCCGAATGGCGGCTTGTCCTTGAGGCGCCTTGCAAAATACACTCAAAACCGGCTCTGCAGGGCCATCTCAGCAATAAACCTGTCATTTTCAGCCTAAACCCCCGCCCATAGTGCAAAGTGGGTGCCACAAACGCCACTGCGCCGCGCGCAAGCGCGGCGCCGGGCCCAACGGGTGGCAGGTCTTCTTTGAAGGCCAACACCGGGCGGGAGCCCCGCCTGAAAACCGCCTGAAAACCCGCATCCTCAGTCCTGTGGCAATAGCCGCCAAACCAATGCCGTCGCCGGGATCAAACTGAGAGCCCATGCGCCGTATCTTCCCTGACCCGTCCGTCCCGCCCAAAAATCCAGCAAAGGCGTTGCGTGGTCCCGCCGCGACAGACGCAGGCCAAGGAATTTTCATCCAGCGGCGTAAGTCCAGATTGCGCCACAGTTATGTCCACCCTAAGGTGCCCCATGGCAATTTCTGTTGATACCTTCTTTTTGAACTCGGACGCCCAGGGCACCCTGCAGGCGCAGATCCAGGAAATGATCGCCGAAGGCATTCTTTCGGGGCGCTTCCGCGTCGGAGAAAAGCTGCCCTCCTCGCGCAAGCTGGCGGTGCACCTTGGCATCAGCCGTATCACCGTGACGCTGGCCTATACCGAACTATTGGCAAATGACTATCTGACCTCGCGCGGGCGGTCGGGATATTTTGTCTCGGAAAATGCGCCTGTGCCCCCCAGCTATACGCCCCCGGTGAAATCCGAAGAAGCGGTGGACTGGAGCCAGGCGCTGGTGCGCACCTTCACTGGCGGTGACACCCCGCGCAAGGCCCGCGACTGGCGCAGCTATCGCTATCCCTTTATCTATGGGCAGGCGGATCCATCGCTGTTTGACCATGCCAACTGGCGGCTGTGTTCACTGCGCGCTCTGGGGCAAAAGGACTTTGCCGCGCTGACGGATGATTACTTTGATCAGGACGACCCGCTGTTGATCGAATATATCGCCCGTCACACCCTGCCCCGGCGCGGGGTGATTGCACGCCCGGAACAGATCCTGATCACCCTTGGTGCCCAGAATGCCCTGTGGTTGGCCAGTCAGTTGTTACTGAACCGCGGCCGCAAGGCCACCATCGAAGACCCGACCTATTACACCCTGCGCGACCAGCTTTCGCATCTGCGCTGCCAGGTGGATTGCATTCCGGTGGATGGCGATGGCCTGCCGCCGCAAGACATCGCAGAAGACACCGACGTGATCTTTTGCACCCCCAGCCACCAGAGCCCGACCACCGCAACCATGCCGATGGCCCGCCGCAAGGCCCTGTTGCAACGGGCCCATGATATCGACGCGGTGATTGTCGAAGACGACTACGAATTCGAAATGTCCTTTCTTGGTGCCCCCTCGCCCGCGCTGAAATCCCTCGATGCCGATGGCCGTGTCATCTATGTTGGCAGCTTTTCCAAATCGCTGTTTCCGGGCCTGCGCCTGGGCTACATGGTCGGTTCCGAAGCCTTTATCCGCCAGGCCCGCGCCCTGCGCGCCAATGTTCTGCGCCACCCGCCCGGCCATATCCAGCGCACCGTCGCCTACTTCCTGTCGCTGGGCCACTACGATTCCCAGATCCGTCGCACCGCCAAGGTGCTGCATGACCGCCGCCATGTCATCGAAGAAGCCGTGAATACCCATGGGCTGACGGTCTCTGGGGTTGGCGTTTATGGCGGCTCGTCCCTATGGATGCACGCGCCCGACGGTGTTGATATGGCTGAGGTCGCAGCCAGGCTGAAACCCGAGAGCGTGATTATCGAACCCGGCGCGCCGTTCTTTTCCGCCCAGAACCGCCAGCACAATTACTTTCGGCTGGGCTATTCCTCGATTGCTGCCAATCGCATCGCACCAGGGCTGGCGCTCTTGGCAAAGGCACTGAAGCAGGGCTGAAGTCCGATCTTCTGCGCCCGGGGTGAAAGGCGTCGGCAGCACCGCGACGAGCCGCCAAAACAGGGCTTTTGCATCGGGGGGCATCATGGCGCAAATCCTTGGCTATATCCGCCTCTGAAACTGGCCCTATCTGCACGCGTCCTCTCTGGCCTAAACCAGTGGGAACCCCCGGTATCAGACCGGGGATCTTCATGTTTCACCCAGGAGCACCCGCCATGAAAATGACCACCGAGGAAGCCTTTGTCAAAACCCTGCAAATGCACGGTATTCAGCATGCCTTTGGCATTATCGGGTCGGCCATGATGCCGATTTCCGATATCTTCCCCAAGGCCGGCATCACCTTCTGGGACTGCGCCCATGAAGGATCGGGCGGCATGATGGCGGATGGCTACACCCGCGCCACCGGCAAGATGTCGATGATGATCGCCCAGAACGGCCCCGGCATCACCAACTTTGTGACAGCTGTGAAAACCGCCTACTGGAACCACACACCACTCTTGCTGGTGACCCCGCAGGCCGCCAACAAGACCATCGGCCAGGGCGGTTTCCAGGAAATGGAGCAGATGCGCATGTTTGCCGACTGCGTCTGCTACCAGGAAGAAGTGCGCGACCCATCCCGCGTGGCCGAGGTGCTGAACCGGGTGATCATGCAGGCCAAACGCGCATCAGCCCCCGCTCAGCTGAACATTCCCCGCGATATGTGGACCCAGGTGATCGACATTGCCCTGCCACAGATCGTCGAATTCGAACGCCCCGGTGGCGGCGAGACCTCGCTGCAAGAAGCTGCCGATCTGCTGTCCAGCGCCAAGTTTCCCGTCATTCTGAACGGCGCAGGCGTGGTGCTGGCCGGCGGTATCGAGGCCTCGAAAGAACTGGCTGAACGGCTTGGCGCGCCGGTCTGCGTTGGCTACCAGCACAACGATGCCTTCCCCGGTTCCCACCCGCTGTTTGCCGGGCCCTTGGGCTACAACGGGTCAAAGGCAGGGATGGAACTGATTGCCAAGGCCGACGTTGTTCTGGCCCTTGGCACCCGGTTGAACCCGTTTTCCACCCTGCCCGGCTATGGTATCGACTACTGGCCAACCGAGGCCAAGATCATCCAGGTTGATATCAACCCCGACCGCATTGGCCTGACCAAAAAGGTCACTGTGGGCATTGTCGGCGACGCCAAAAAAGTTGCCACCTCGATCCTGGCGCGGCTGTCGGACAGCGCAGGCGATGCGGGCCGTGATGAACGGATTGCGCTGATCTCGACAGCGAAATCCACCTGGGCGCAGCAGCTGTCCTCGATGGATCATGAAGACGACGATCCCGGCACCACCTGGAACGAACGCGCCCGCGCTGACAAACCCGAATGGATGAGCCCCCGCATGGCTTGGCGGGCAATTCAGGCGGCCCTGCCAAAAGAAGCGATCATCTCGTCCGACATCGGCAACAACTGCGCCATCGGCAATGCCTACCCCTCGTTCGATGACAGCCGCAAATATCTGGCACCGGGCCTGTTTGGTCCCTGTGGCTATGGCCTGCCTGCGGTTGTCGGCGCCAAGATCGGCTGCCCCGATGTGCCGGTTGTCGGCTTTTCTGGCGATGGCGCCTTTGGTATCGCGGTGAACGAGCTGACAGCCATTGGCCGCGGAGAATGGCCCGCCGTCACCCAGGTGGTGTTCCGCAATTACCAGTGGGGCGCGGAAAAGCGCAATTCGACCCTGTGGTTTGACGACAACTTCGTTGGCACCGAACTGGACCAGCAGGTGTCCTACGCCGGTATCGCCAGCGCCTGCGGCCTGAAAGGCGTTGTCGCCCGCACCATGGACGAGCTGACCGCAGCCCTGGCCCAGGCGGTTACAGACCAGAAGAATGGTATCACCACCCTGATCGAGGCGATGATCAACCAGGAACTGGGCGAGCCTTTCCGCCGCGACGCGATGAAAAAGCCCGTATCCGTGGCAGGGATTGACCCGGCAGACATGCGCGAACAGCAGGTCTGACCCACATGAACCTGCCCTTTGATCTGACATCTGGCCAAGGGGCATATCTGGCCGCCGCCTTGTTTGCGGCGGCCGGGATTCGTGGTTATTCCGGTTTTGGGTTTTCCGCGATCTTTATCATTCTGGCGGCCCTTACCACCAATCCGCTGCCGCTGATCCCGGTGATCTTTACCTGCGAAATCACCATGACGCTGTTTCAGGCGCGCGGCATCCGGGCCCATGTCGATTGGCGCCGGGCCAGCGGGCTGCTGCTAGGCGCAGTGCTTACGGTGATCCCGGCGGTGGCGCTGATGGCGCGGCTTGATCCCCTGCAGGCGCGGCTTGCGGTCTCGGGGTTGATCCTGGTGCTAAGCCTGATCCTGCTGAGCGGCTGGCAGTTCACCCGCCCCATCGGCATACTGGGCCACACCGGCATTGGCATGATCTCTGGCACTGCCAATGCGGCTGGCGTCGGGGGCCTGCCCACCGCAGCCTTTCTATCGGCGCAGGTGATCGCGCCCGCCACCTTTCGCGCCACAATGATTGTATTTCTGACCGGGATCGACCTGATGGCGCTGCCCGCGATGTCCGCGCATGGGCTGGTCACGGGCGAAACGGTTATTGCAGCCCTGCTGGCCTTTCCCATCCTTGGCGCTGGCGTCTGGCTTGGCAGTCAGGGCTTTGCCCGCGCTGATCCCGCCGGGTTTCGCCGCAAGGTCGTTCTGCTGCTTGCCGCGCTTGCGGGCCTCAACATCGTGAAGGTGGCGCTATGAGCACCCCAGCCGACATCCTGGTCCTGAACACAGGCTCTTCTTCGGTGAAGTTCGCCCTGTTCGACGCGACCCTGCAAGAACGGCTCAGCGGGGTGGCCGAGGGCATTGGCGGCGGGGGGCATCTGCGGATCGCAAACACCGACAGGGCCTTGGATCTGCCGGATCACAGCGCCGCGCTGGCGGCGGTTCTGCAAGAGCTTACCGAGGCAGGCACCGGCCCGGCCAGCCTGCGCGCGGTGGCGCATCGGGTGGTCCATGGCGGCACCAGCCTTACCCGCCCCACGCCTATCACAGACGCGGTGCGGGCCGGGATCGACGCCTGCGTACCACTGGCACCTCTGCACAATCCACATGCGCTTGCGGCGATTGATGCACTGGACCACCTGGCCCCCGATCTGGCGCAATATGCCAGTTTCGACACCGCCTTTCACGCCACCGCCCCCGAGGTGGCGCAGCGCTACGCCCTGCCCCCGAAGGCAGAGGCTCTGGGGCTGCGTCGCTACGGTTTTCACGGGCTGTCCTACGCCGCCCTCTGCCGCCGCCTGCCAGAAATCTCGGGGCGGCCGCTCCCCTCGCGGCTGCTTGCCTTTCACCTGGGCAATGGGGCATCCATCTGCGCCATCCATGCGGGTCAATCCGTCGCCACAACCATGGGATATTCGCCGCTAGAAGGGCTGACCATGGGCACGCGTGTCGGCACGCTTGATCCCAATGCGACCCTGCGCCTGGTGGAAGAAATCGGCCTGCGCGAAACCAAGCTTCTGCTGAACAGCCACTCCGGCCTTGCCGGCCTGTCTGGCGGCCTGTCGGATATGCGGGCACTGGAACAAGCGGGCACGGCAGCGGCGGATTTTGCCATTGATCATTTTTGCTACTGGGCCATCCGCCATGGCCACAGCCTGATTGGCGCCATGGGCGGCTGTGATGCCATCGCCTTTACCGGCGGTATCGGCGAGAACGCCCGCAACATCCGCGCCCGCATTCTGGATGGCTTTGCCTGGCTTGGCTGTGCCATCGACCCAGAGCGCAACGCTCAAAACGCCGCCTGCCTGACGCGCCAAGCCGATACACCAGCCGCCTGGATCATCCCCGCCGAGGAAGAGCGCCAGATCGCCATGGATACCCGCACCCTGATCGAGGCGCAGCAATGACACGAAAGACAAACGCCCTGATTTTTCCACATAATCGGAACGCGCTTCCTGTTTTTGATGGTGAAATAGAAAAATTGCTTTGCATCGTGGGGTATGCGCAAATGACGACTGAAATTCCACGCCTGCGTTTTGCAGCTCTGCCGCGAAAGCCCTGCCTTGACTGACACCGCCCTGCCCACCCGCATAACGCTGACAGCCCAGGCCCTGCGCAGCCATGCGAAGGAACTGTTTCCCGGCGTTGCGGTCTCGATCATCGTTGCGGTCACGGCACAGTTTCTTGCCGAACACTATGACACCCCTGCAATGTTGCTGGCACTGCTGCTGGGCATCGCCGTCAGCTTTCTGGGCGAAGAGGGCAAGACCGTTCCAGGGATCGCCTTTTCGGCCCGCACATTGCTGCGCCTTGGCATCGCCTTTCTGGGGGTGCGGGTCTCGATGGGGGTGATGATGGGGCTGGGCTGGCAGTTGATCGCCCTGGTGGCGGGGGGCGTTGTGGCCACCATCTGCTTTGGTTTGCTGGTGGCCCGTGCCTTTGGCCACAAATGGCGGTTTGCCCTGTTAACTGCGGGTTCCGTCGCCATCTGCGGTGCCTCGGCGGCCATGGCCATCAGCGCCATCCTGCCCCGGGATGAGCGCTCGGAGGAGCGGCTGATCTTCACCGTGATGGGGGTGACGGTCTTGTCGACCATTGCGATGATAGCCTATCCCATTCTGGTCAACCTTCTGGAACTAGACGCCAATCAGGCCGGTGTTTTCCTGGGCGGCACCATCCACGATGTCGCCCAGGTGGTCGGTGCCGGCTTTTCCATTTCAGAACAGACCGGCGACAGCGCCACCCTGGTCAAGCTGATCCGGGTGGCCATGCTGGCCCCCATCGTTCTGGTCGCCTCTTTGCTGATCCGCGCCTATGCAAAGCTACCCGCAGACGGCCCCCGCCCGCCGCTGCTGCCCGGCTTTGTCATCGCCTTTCTGCTGCTCGCCGGGCTCAGCTCTGCCGGGCTGGTCCCCGCTGCGGTAAGCAGCTTCCTAAGCCAGGCCTCACGCTGGCTGTTGCTGACCGCGATTGCGGCGGTGGGCATGAAAAGCAACCTGAAACAGGTGCTGGCCGTCGGAGGCGCCGCCATTGCCCTGCTGATCATTGAAACACTCTTTATTGCCGGGTTTATCCTGGCGGGGATCATGGTTCTGACCTGATCCGATACTCAGACAAGCCTGCACACAGGCAAGCCAACAGGTTAAGGGAGGCCAGATGACATTCCAGCAACCCCAGGTGGAGACATCCCCCAAGGTATCAGACGAAATCCGCCAGACCACCTGCTACATGTGCGCCTGTCGCTGTGGCATCAATGTCCATATGAAGACTAATGAGGATGGCAAGAAAGAGGTCGCCTATATCGAAGGCAACCGCGATCATCCGGTCAACAAAGGCGTACTTTGTGCCAAGGGCTCCGCCGGGATCATGCAGCACAACGCCCCCTCGCGACTGCGCGCACCGCTGAAACGGGTGGGGCCGCGCGGATCAGGCGAGTTTGAGGAAATCTCCTGGGACGAGGCGCTGGAGATCGCCGCGGGCTGGCTGGAGCCGATCCGCCGCGATGATCCCTCCAAGCTGGCCTTTTTCACTGGCCGGGATCAGTCGCAGTCTTTCACCGGCTTCTGGGCGCAGAACTTTGGCACCTGTAACTACGCAGCACATGGCGGCTTCTGCTCGGTCAATATGGCGACGGCCGGCATCTACACCATGGGCGGTGCCTTTTGGGAGTTCGGCCAGCCCGACTGGGACCACACCAAATTGTTCATGCTGTTTGGCGTGGCCGAAGATCACGACAGCAACCCGATCAAAATGGGCCTCGGCAAGATCAAGGCCCGCGGCGCGCGGGTAATCGGCGTCAATCCGATCCGCTCGGGCTATAACGCCATCGCAGATGACTGGGTTGGCATCACCCCCGGCACCGATGGGTTGTTCATTCTGGCACTGGTGCATGAGCTGATGAAGGCCGGCAAGATCGATCTCGATTACCTCAGCCGCTACACCAATGCGCCGGTGCTGGTGAACCAGGACCCCAATTCACCAGACAAGGGCCTGTTCCTGCGCGACGACCACGGCACCCCGCTGGTGATCAACCGCAAGACCAGCAAACTGGCCCCTTTTGACATGCACGGCGTGCGCCCCGACCTGGGCGGCAGTTTCAAGCTGGGTGATGTCACCCATGTCTCGGTCTTCCAACTGATGGCCCAGCGTTACCTGAAAGACGAATACGCCCCCGAAGCCGTGGCCGAGCGCTGCGGCATCCCGGCCAACCGCATCCGTGCCATCGCCGCCGAACTGGCCCGCGTCGCCTTTGACGAAGCCTTTGAGCTGGACCAGGAGTGGACAGATTTTCGCGGCGAAAAACACGACAAGATGATCGGCCGCCCCGTGGCCATGCACGCCATGCGCGGTGTCTCAGCCCATGCCAATGGCTTTCAGACCTGTCGCGCCCTGCATGTGTTGCAGATCCTGCTTGGCACGGTCGAGGCCCCCGGCGGCTTTCGCTTCAAACCACCCTATCCCAAACCGGTTGAGGCCCACCCGGCCCCGCATTGTCGCGTCACCCCCAACAAACCGCTGGATGGCCCGCACCTGGGCTTTGTGCATGGCCCCGAACATCTGGCGCTGAAAAGTGATGGCAGCCCGGCGCGCATCGACAAGGCCTTCACCTGGGAAAACCCGATGTCCAGCCACGGGCTGATGCATATGGTGATCTCCAACGCCCATGCAGGCGACCCCTACAAGATCGACACCCTGTTCATGTATATGGCCAATATGTCGTGGAACTCCTCGATGAATACCGGCGGCGTGATCGAGATGCTGACAGACAAGGACGCCGACGGCGACTACAAGATCCCCCGCATTATCTATTCCGATGCCTATTCTTCGGAAATGGTGGCCTATGCCGATCTGATCCTGCCCGATACCACCTATCTGGAGCGCCACGACTGTATTTCCATGCTGGATCGCCCGATCTGCGAAGCCGACGGCGCCGCCGACGCAATCCGCTGGCCAGTGATCGAACCTGACCGGGACGTGCGGGGGTTTCAGACCGTGCTGGTGCAATTGGCCAACAAAATGAAACTGCCCGGCTTCACCCATGAGGACGGCAGCGCCAAATGGCAGGACTACGCCGATTATATCATCAACCACGAGCGTAAACCCGGCATCGGCCCGCTGGCAGGTTTTCGAGGCCCCGATGGCGACAAATCCGGACGCGGTGCGCCAAACCCGCAGCAGCTGGACAACTACATCAAAAACGGCGGCTTCTTTGTCGAACATATCCCCACCGAGGCCAGCTACTTCAAACCCTGGAACATGGCCTATCAGGACTGGGCGGTGGACCTTGGGCTGTATGACAGCCCCCAGCCCTATCTGTTTCAACTCTATGTAGAGCCAATGCGCAAATTCCAGCTGGCCGCCGAAGGCCACGGTGAACGCCAGCCCCCCGAACACCTGCGTCAGCGCATCAAAGACACCATGGACCCGCTGCCGATCTGGTATCAGACCGACCAGCAGGGCAACGAGGGTTTCACCGTCAACGCCCTGACCCAACGCCCCATGGCGATGTATCACTCCTGGGGCAGTCAAAACGCCTGGCTCCGCCAGCTGCATGGGTACAACCCGCTCTATCTGCCGACAAAACTGATGCGACAGCACGGTTTGGCGGATGGCGACTGGGCCCGCGTCTCCTCTCCCCATGGTGAAATCACTGTGCCGGTGATGGAGATGGCCGCGCTCAACGACAACACGGTCTGGACCTGGAACGCCATCGGCAAACGCAAAGGTACCTGGGGCCTGCAGGAAGACGCCCCCGAAGCCACCAAGGGCTTCCTGCTCAACCACCTTATCCACGAGCTCATGCCCGCCAAAGGCGACGGGCTGCGCTGGGCCAACAGCGATCCCATTACCGGCCAGGCCGCTTGGTTCGACCTCAAGGTGAAAATCGAAAAAGCCGGCGCACCACAGGATTTCACCGAAAGCCAGCCGACACTGGCGTCGATCAAATCTCCTGTCGGCACCGGCCCCAAAAATCTGGCATGGAAGGTGGGAAAATGACCAAGCTCCTTCTCTGGCTCCCCGCCCCTTCATTTGGCCCCAAATATCCCGGGGTCCGGGGCAGCGCCCCGGTCCGTCCCAGCCCAAAACCGAAGGCCTGTTCTGATGACTGAACTCCCGACCACGACCACCCGCAAGATGGGCCTGGTCATCGACCTGGACACCTGCGTTGGCTGCCATGCCTGCGTGATTTCCTGCAAAGGCTGGAACACCGAAAACTATGGCGCGCCGCTGTCAGATCAGGATGCCTATGGCGCCGACCCTGTCGGCACCTTCCTCAACCGGGTTCACAGTTTCGAGGTACAGCCCGCTGCCACAGCGGCGCAGCCCGCCCCGGCAGCGCAGCTGATCCATTTCCCCAAATCCTGCCTGCACTGCGAAGACGCCCCCTGCGTCACCGTCTGCCCCACCGGCGCCAGCTACAAACGGGTCGAAGACGGCATCGTCTTGGTCAACGAAAGCGACTGCATCGGCTGCGGCCTCTGCGCCTGGTCCTGCCCTTACGGCGCACGTGAACTCGACCTGGCCGCCGGGGTGATGAAGAAATGCACCCTTTGCGTCGATCGGATTTACAATGAAAACCTGCCGGAAGTGGACCGCGTGCCCTCCTGCGTGCGCACCTGCCCCGCCGGGGCACGCCACTTTGGCGATCTTGGAGACCCAGACAGCGCGGTCAGCCAGTTGGTGGTTGAGCGCGGCGGCATGGATCTGATGCCAGAAATGGGCACCAAGCCGGTGAACAAATATCTGCCGCCGCGCCCCAAGGACACACTGGAGGATCAAGTCGACATTCTTGCACCGCTGCTGGCCCCCGCGATAGAAGATCCCGGCGGCTTCTTGGGCTGGCTGGACAAGGCGCTGGACAAACTTCCAGGAGGGAACGCCTGATGCATCCGGCACCATCTGTCATTCTTTTCACCACCCTGTCCGGCCTTGGCTTTGGCCTGCTGGCCTTTCTGGGGCTAGGCTATCCCGGAGTTACCGGTTGGGTGGCCTTTGTCTTTTACGCCATTGCCTACGGGCTGGCGGTTGGCGGCTTGCTGGCCTCGACCTTCCATCTTGGCCGCCCTGAACGCGCGCTCAAGGCCTTTAGCCAATGGCGTACAAGCTGGCTCAGCCGCGAAGGCATATGCGCCGTGGCGGCGCTGCTGGTGATGGGGCTCTATGCCATTGGTGCTATCTTTTTTGAAAACCACTGGCCTGTTCTGGGCATGATCGGCGCAGGGCTCAGCCTCGGCACGGTCTTTACCACCTCAATGATCTACACCCAGCTCAAGACCATTCCACGTTGGAACATGCCGCTGACACCGGTGATGTTCCTCAGCTTTTCTCTTGCCGGGGGAGCGCTGCTGGCTGGGCAAGAGAGCCTCGCCACCTGGCTCTTGCTGACGGCCGCAGCGATACAGCTGGCCTACTGGTGGCAGGGCGACAAGGCCTTTGCTGCCTCTGGCACTACCATGGCCAGTGCCACCGGGCTGGGCGGAGCCGGCGCAACCCTGCGTGCGTTTGAGCCGCCCCATACGGGCAGCAACTATCTGCTGCGCGAATTTGTCCATGTAGTCGGGCGCAAACACGCGCAAAAACTGCGCGCCATTGCACTGGTTATCGGCTTTATCCTGCCGGTTCTGTTGCTCGTGCTGCCGGTCGAGTCCACCCTGGTGAAACATCTGATGGCAGCCCTAGCCGTCGTGGCCCATATGGGCGGGGTTGCGGTGTCTCGTTGGCTATTCTTTGCCCAGGCCGAACATGTGGTTGGCCTGTATTACGGCAAACGCTAGGCGCAGCCCCGCAGCACTACCCCTGATCGGATAAATCCCATGCAGGCAATGGAAGAAACCATTGCATGCATGAACCAGGGACACAGTCTGATCGCGCTGGTAAACCTGCGCCTGCAGCATCCATAACCCCTCATGTGGCCCTCGCCAAAGGCGTCAGCGATCAAAGTTGGGAGGCTGCAGCGGATCTGCAAGCCCCGCATGCCAGACAAGACGCAACACCTGAACGGCGCTTTGACTGCGCCCCAAATTCAAGCGGGATGATCATAGGCGATACCTTTAGGGGTCAACCCCTCTGCGCCTACGGCGCATTCACCCCGAGGTATTTTGCGTAAGATGAAGATGGGGTCGCGGTACTGGGGACTGCGCAAACGAAACAGGCCCTGCAGAGCTGCAGGGCCTGTTCTATTTTAGAATAATCCGGGCTGAGACTTACAGCAGGCCGGCGTGCACCATGGCAGCGTCGATTGCAGCCTTGGTGGCATCTTCCAGGCCAGTCAGGGGCGAGCGGACGTCTTCGCTGCACAGGCCGAGCTTGCTGAGGCCATATTTGGCACCAACAAGGCCCGGCTCAATAAAGATCGCCTCATGCAGGGGCATCAGTTTATCCTGATATTCAAGTGCCTTGGAATAATCACCAGCGAGCGTTGCTGCCTGAAATTCTGCACAGAGGCGTGGCGCCACGTTGGCGGTGACCGAAATACAGCCAACACCACCATGGGCGTTAAAGCCCAGCGCAGTGGCATCTTCGCCCGAGAGCTGCACAAAATCGGCCCCACAAGAAGCGCGCTGCTGGCTGACCCGCGCGATATCGCCTGTGGCATCCTTGACACCGATGATCCGAGGCAGTTTTGCTAGGGTGCCCATGGTGGCGGGCGTCATATCGACGACGGAACGGCCGGGGATGTTGTAGATGATGATCGGTACATCGGCGCAGTCATGAGCCGCCTGAAAATGCGCCAGCAACCCGCGCTGTGTTGGCTTGTTGTAGTAGGGGGTGACCACCAGCGCCGCGTCTGCGCCGACCTTGTGTGCAAATTCAACGAAGCGAATCGTCTCAACCGTGTTGTTGGAGCCGGCACCGGCGATTACCGGCACCCGGCCTGCGGCGGCCTTGACCACCTCGGCGATCACTGCCTCGTGTTCTTCATGGGTGAGCGTCGGGCTTTCACCGGTGGTTCCAACCGGGACAAGCCCGCTGGAGCCTTCAGCAATGTGCCAGTCTACCAAGCGTTTAAGCGCATCCAGATCCAACGCGCCGTTTTGCAACGGGGTGACGAGGGCTGGCATAGAGCCTTTAAACATGGGTGCGCTCCCTTTGAGTTGGGTCTGGCAGGCGGAGGCCCGCCATCAGTGTACGCGTGATTGGTTTTCGAGTTGATCCCAACCACACACGGATTATCGTCAATGGCTCTATCCTCGGATCTACTATAAAAGCAAGCCATGACACGCATTCTCCTCATGATATCGCTGATCCTTTCCTTTGGATCTGTTACAAAAGCTCAGGCAACCCCCTTGCAGCGCGCATTGGAGTTGGTCCGTGCGGAGAAATGGCCAGAGGCCCTGACTGCCGTTGGGATGCAGACCACGGTGGCGCATGACATCGTTGAATGGCACCGGCTGCGGGCCAAGGAAGGCACGGCGGCGGATGTGGAGGCATTTCTGGTGCGCCGTCCTGACTGGCCCGGCCTGCCCTATCTGCGGCGGCGCAACGAAGAGCTGATCATCGAGAAATCCCACGCCCGGGTGCGCGCATTTTTTGCCGATCAGCCCCCCCAGACACCGGAAGGGGCCGCCAGCCTGGCGCGGGCGCATTTTGCCAAGGGCAATCAGGCGGAGGGCGAGGCAGAGCTGATCCGCGCCTGGCAGAAAATGCCGATGAGCGAGGAAACCCAGACCGCCTATCTGGCCGATCACGCCGCGCTGTTGCAACCACATCACGCGGCACGGATCAGTCAGCTGTTGTGGGATGGCCATGATGTCAGCGCCAGTCGCATGTTGCCCCTGGTCGCAGAGGGGCCGCGCGCCCTGGCAGAGGCCCGCATTGCCCTGCAAAAGCAGGCCGCCGGGGTTGATGCCAAGATCGAAGCCATCCCCGCCCAGCAGCAAGGCGATCCGGGCCTGGCCTATGATCGCTTTGCCTGGCGCGATCAAAAACGGCGGCAAGAGGACGCGATTACCCTGATGATGGATCGCAGTACCAGCACCGAGGCCCTGGGGCAGCCGGAAAAATGGCTGCGTCGGCGCCGCGATCTGGCCCGTCAGTTGATGCGCGATGGCGAAAACGAGCGGGCCTATCAACTGGCGGCGCATCATTTTGCCGCGCCTGACGCGGGCTATGGTTATTCCGATTGCGAATGGCTGGCCGGTTATATTGCACTGCGCAAACTCAAGGATGCCGAATTGGCAGCCTATCATTTTGAACGTTTCCTAGCCTCGGTTGAGACACCGATTTCTGTCGGGCGTGGCGGCTATTGGCTGGGACGCGCCCATGCGGCCCAAGGCAAGGTGGACAAGGCGCATGCGGCCTATGCCAAGGCCGCCAATTATCAGAGTTCATTCTATGGGCTTTTGGCAGCGCAGGCTCTGGGGCGCGGCTTTGATCCGGCGCTTGCTGCGCCACCGCAACAGCCTCCCTGGCGCAGCGCTGCGTTTATGGACTCCTCCGTTATCGAGGCTGGATTTCTGCTGATGCAGGCGGGCGACCTTTCCCTGGCTGAGCGTTTTTTCACCCATCAGGTGGAAAGCCTGCCCGCCGATCAGGCGCGTCAATTGGGCCAGATGGCGGTGGATATCAACGAACCCCATCTAGCAGTGATGATTGCCAAGCGTGCAGCGCAGGTCGGCATAGAACTGCACGGGGCCTATTATCCGCTGCACCCGGTTGCGACAAAAACTCTGCCAATGGCACCGGAAATGACCCTGGCCATCGCCCGCCGTGAGAGCGAGTTTGACCCAAGGGTCATCAGCCATGCCGGGGCGCGCGGATTGATGCAGGTGATGCCTGCCACGGCCAAGCTGGTGGCAGGCGAACTGGACATTCTGGACAAGCACAACACCAGCCGCCTGACCGCAGAATGGGATTATAACGCCAGACTGGGCAGCCAGTACCTTGCTGGGCTGGCAGGCAGGTTCAATGGCAATGTGGTGCTGATGGCCGCCGGGTATAACGCCGGCCCCCATCGCCCCACCGCCTGGATGGAACGCTACGGCGATCCGCGTGACGGCGACCCTGATATAATTGATTGGATCGAGCACATCCCCTTTAACGAGACGCGCAACTACGTGATGCGCGTCACCGAGAGCCTGCCCGTCTATCGCGCCCGGCTGGGCAAAACCCCGCTGCCCATCCCCTTCTCACAAGAGCTATCAGGCGCGAGCCTTGCGGCTTTCGCGCCAAAGGGTGAATAGGCCTGCCACCATGATCAGGGCCGCGCCGGTGGCCACATTGAGGCGAATAACTTCGCCAAAGATGCTGACCCCAAGGATCGCGGCCCAGATCAGGTGAAAATAGGCAAAGGGCTGCACCGCGCTGGCCTCGGCCATCTCGTAGCATTTGATCAACAACCAATGGCCCGCAACCCCAGAGACGCAGAGCAACGCCATCCAGAGCCAGTCTTGCTGGCTCATCGGTTCCCAGAACCAGACCCCGATCGAGGTCATAAAGACCATGCCAGCGGTTCCGGTCCAGAAAAAGCTGGTGGCGGTACTGTCCTGGCGCGCGACATAGCGGGTGATCAACCCATAAAGCGCAAACATCAGGGCCGCGACAAAGGGAATGACCGCCGCCGGGTTGAAGACCCCGCCCCCCGGCTGCAGAATGATCAGGACCCCAATCAGCCCTACCCCGATCGCGGCCCAACGACGCCAGCCGACGGTTTCGCCCAGGACCGGGCCGCTTAGCGCCGCCACCAAGAGTGGATAGCAGATAAAGACCGCTTGGCTTTCCACCAGGCCCAACAGGGTAAAGCCATAGACAGCAATGCATATCTCCGCCACGAGAAGCACCCCGCGAAACACCTGCAAACCCAGTTGGCGGGTACGGGCAACCGCGCGAATGCCGCCGGGCGCACGCAGGGCCAGGCACAGGACAAAGGCGGCAAAAAACCAATACCGCACCATGACCACCATATAGGTGTTATAAGTGCCCGCCAGATGGCGGGACATGCCATCCTGCAGGGCAAAAACAATCGTGGCGGCAATCATCAGCAGAATGCCCGCTGGCACATTGTTGCTCTGCGGTTTGGGGTCCGTTGCGATTGAGCTCATGCAAGCGTTGCCTTTGTCATATGTCTTTTGCGGCCAAATCCTGGCACCCGTGTCACGCTGAAGCCTGCCGTCTCCAGTCCGCGCCGCACAAAGCCTGCCGCCGTATAGGTGGCCAGCGATCCACCAGCTGCTGTATGCTTGGCCACCTGTTGCAGCAGATCCTCTTGCCACAACTCTGGGTTTTTCGCCGGAGAGAACCCATCCAGAAACCAAGCATTTGCCCGTCCTGTCCACTCTGGCAGCGACCTGCGGGCGTCGCCCTTGATCATTTCCAGCCTCAGTGTGCCAAGATCACAGCGACCGCTGCCCTGCCAGTGATCCAGGAAACGGCTGGCCCAGGGCGCGATTTCGGGAAAGGCCGCCAGCGCCCGCGCCATATCCGCAGGCAGCATGGGATAGGCCTCGAAACTGGTAAAGCGCAGCGCGCCGCTCTGGCCGCTTTCTTCCCAGGCGCGCCAAGTCGCCAGCATGTTCAGCCCGGTGCCAAAGCCCAGTTCCGCGACATGGAAATCCGGCGCAAACCGCCCTGGCAGATCATTGCCGCCCAAAAAGACATGGGCGGTTTCAGCCAGCCCGTTGTGTATCGAAAAATAGGGGTCATCAAACTGATCCGAGACGGGAATACGTTCGTCCCGCCAGCTGAGCCGGGCCTGCTGGTCTGTCATGCCATTTTCCCCTAAGTGATATCTGAAGCTGGTGCGCGCTGAATCGCAGCTCCGTGCAGCTGACGTGACACTGGCGAAAGGTCGGAAAAATGGCAATGGCAGATATCACAGTGCGCGGCGCTGGCGCCTTTGGGCTTGCGATTGCCTGGGCCTGCACCCAGCGCGGTGCCCGCGTTCAGGTGGTCGACCCGCAAGGCCCCGGCGCCGGGGCCAGCGGTGGGATCGTAGGGGCGCTGGCCCCACATGTGCCAGAGAACTGGAACCCAAAGAAACAGTTTCAGCTGGAAAGCCTGCTGATGGCCACCACGTTCTGGGCCGAGGTCGAGGCCGCAGGCCATCTCTCGGCTGGCTATGGGCGCTGCGGTCGGCTGCAGCCGCTGAAAGACGCGCGCGCGGTAGAGCTGGCCCATCAGCGCGCCATTTCGGCCAAGGATCTCTGGCAAGGGCAGGCGCAATGGCAGGTCCGTCCGGTCACGGACCTGGGCCCCTGGTGCCCGCCCAGCCCCACCGGCCTGGTGGTACAGGACAGTCTGAGCGGTCGGCTGCATCCGCGCCAATCCTGCGCCGCGCTGGTGGCCGCACTGACCGCGCATAGAGTTCCCATCCTGCGCGATGCCCCCGATGCCGGGCTGGTGCTGCATGCCAAGGGCCATGCAGGGCTGCAAGAATTGAACATCGCCTTTGACCGCCCCCTGGGCAATGGGGTCAAGGGGCAGGCGGCACTGCTGCGCTATGATGCGGGTGCGGTGCCCCAGCTCTATGCGGATGGGCTGCATATCATCCCGCATGCGGATGGCACGGTGGCGATAGGATCAACCAGCGAGCGCGATTATGACGACCCGACCAGCACCGATGCCCAGCTCGATGCGGTGATCGCACGGGCGCGGGCGGCAGTTCCGGTGCTGGCAGATGCGGCCGTGATCGAACGCTGGGCCGGGCTGCGCCCCAGAGCCAAGAGCCGCGCCCCCATGCTGGGGCAGTGGCCGGATCGACCCGGACATTTCATCGCCAATGGCGGCTTCAAGATTGGCTTTGGCATGGCCCCAAAGGTCGCCAGCGTCATGGCAGATCTGATGCTGGATGGGGTGGATGCAATCCCGGCAGGCTTTGCCGTCAGCGATAATCTGTAGGCGCTGTCCGGCAGCCTTATCCAACAGCACTGGCCGGGACCGCACTGGCCTGCATACATTGGCGCCCATCCGGTGCCCGCACCCACAGGTCTGTCCCGTTGCAGCACAGGGTCGCCGCTTCAAAATGCATCAATGGCGCGGTGGCACGGAATGAGAACTCTGCCAACGGCCCCATCAGATCCTCTGCCAAAAGCATCAACTGCTGTGCCAAAAGCGGACCATGCACCACCAATCCGGCATAGCCTTCCACGTCGCGGGCATAGTCCTGATCATAGTGGATCCGATGGCCATTGAAGGTCAGAGCTGAATAGCGAAACAACAGGGTCGAGCTGAACTGCACGCTGCGAGCCACCTCTTCATCGGCACGCGCCTGCGGTGGGACTGGTTTGGCAGCGGATGGATCCGGGTCTTCGCGGTAGACGAGATCGTGCCATTCCTGCACGCACAGTACCCCTGCCTGCCAGATCTCATGCCGCAGCGTGACAAAACCCAGCGGGCCAGTGCGCCCCTGTTTGCGCCCCACGTGTTCAACGCAGGAACGTTTTTCCGCCTCTTGTCCGGCCAGCAGCGGGCGTTCAAAACGCAAGCGCCCCCCTGCCCACATACGCCGGGGCAGGCCAAGGTCCGGGATCAACCCGGATGCGCCGCGCCCCGGATGCCCATCCCTGCCCAGCTGCTCTGGCGCGACGGGGGTCCAGAAATACAGTTGATGAAAGAACGGCGGCAGCGCGGACCCGGATGTGATGTCCGGCGTCAGGCCCAGTGCCACCTGCAATGCGGCGGCACGGGCTGGATCCATCACATCACAGGCGCACAGGATCTGCGCTGTCCCTGGAAAATCTTCGGCGCCTGGCGGCGCGGCGGGAGCTTGTTTGTCAGTCATGAAGCCATCTTAGCGTCGGGCAGCACCTGCGCAACTGCAGAAAGGGCAATGAAAAAGGGCCGCATCACATGCGACCCCTCGCTTGGGCTTTCAGCCCCTCGCCCAAAGGCGCGGGTTCACCCAGAGGTGGGGACAATGACAATTTCAACCCGGCGGTTCTGCGCCTTGCCCTCGGTCGTCAGATTGCTGGCCACCGGCTGCTCTTCGCCGCGGCCAAAGATCTGCAGCCGGTTATAGGGCACGCCGCCCGCCTGCACCTGATCGGCCACGGTATTTGCCCGCCGCTCTGACAGGGCCTGGTTATAGGTCGCGTCACCGTCGCTATCAGTATGGCCAATCACCTGCACCGCGCTGTTGGGATATTTCACCAGGCTCTGCGAAACCTGACGCAGATCGCCCTGAACGGCGGGGGAAATGGCCGAACTATCGGTGGCAAAGGTCAGATCATTGGG
This sequence comes from Pseudophaeobacter sp., assembly GCF_048267565.1. Classification (NCBI taxonomy): domain Bacteria; kingdom Pseudomonadati; phylum Pseudomonadota; class Alphaproteobacteria; order Rhodobacterales; family Roseobacteraceae; genus Pseudophaeobacter; species Pseudophaeobacter sp. The sequence continues at coordinate 319,247 of NZ_JBLWXG010000003.1, forward strand.
CAGGGAAACGATCAGCCGATCGCCAGTATTGACGATGCTGATGTCAGAATTGGACAGGTTCTGGCGCAGCTCTGCCTCTTGCTTGTCCAGCTGGTTGCCGATCAGGCCGCCGACCAGCGCCCCGGCGACAGCACCACCCGCCACAGCCGCGCCCTTGTTGCTGGAATTGGAAATCCCCGCAAGACCGGCCCCCACAAGCGCCCCCGCGATCAAGCCAGTGCGCTCTTTATTGCCGGGCTGACGGATATCGCCCGTATCGGTGCAGGCCGAGAGCCCAAGGGTCACGGCCAGAAGGCCCGCGCTGGAAATTTTCAAAATGGTCATTTCGACACCTATTTTTCTGCTCAATTGACACAGGGTTTGCGCCATCACGCCGTTATATCATGCCTGGTGGCAATTGGCTCAACCTCCCTAGCAGGAATCTGGGCGGAAACCTGCGCAAGTGCCGCGCTTTCAGCTCTGCGCGGGCATGCGGGGACGGGCCGTATCCTCGCTGCGAGCGCTTTCATAGGCCAGGATCGCGCGTTTCACTGGCTGCCCCCAATGATAGCCGCCCAGTTCACCGGATTTCTTCAGGGCGCGATGGCAGGGGATCAACCAGCTGACCGGATTACGGCCAACGGCAGTGCCAACGGCGCGCACGGCTTTGGGAGCGCCAATGGACCTGGCAATTTCCGAATAGCTGGTAACATGGCCGTCGGGGATCGCTAGCAGCGCCTCCCAGACCTTTATCTGCAGTGGCGCGCCAATCAGATGCAGCTTGGTTTCGCCCTTCTGGGCAAAGGCCGTATCCACCAGCGGGCGCAGCGCCGTGGGGTCTTCGACAAAGCGGGCCTGCGGCCAGCGCCCACGCAGATCTGCAAGGGTTGGCTCTGCCCCGGTTTCCGCCGCAAAACCCAGCCCGCAGATACCCTTGTCAGTGCCCATCACCAGGGCCAGCCCAAAGGGGCTGTCAAACCAGCCCCACAAGATCTCCAACCCGGCGCCTTTGCGGGCGTATTCGCCCGGGCTCATGGCTTCCCAGCGCAGAAACAGATCGTGCAACCGGCCAGATCCCGACAGCCCAACCGCATGGGCGGTATCAAGGGTGGAAAAGCGGTCGCGCAACAGGGTCTTGGCATGACCCAGCCGCAGATATTGTTGATAGCGTTTGGGAGAGACCCCCACCCAGGCCGAAAACAGGCGCTGAAAATGCGCCGGGCTCATCCCCATCTGCCGCGCCAGATCTTCCAGGGGCAGTTCATCGCCACCGGCATCAATCAATTCGATGGCGCGGCGCATCACACCATAGTGATAGCTTTCTTCGTTTGGCTGGATGGTCATCTGCTTTCCCCTGTCGCCTTCTGCCCCAGCATAGCGGCTGGCCACCAACCCCGGCGACCCGAAACCTGCGCGAAGCACAAAATCGCAGGCCAGACCGTTGCAAGGCAAGGACTTCGAAACCCTGTACGCCTTTTTTGTTTGCGCAGGGCCACGCCAAAAGGCATTAAGACCCGCGATGGCAAAACAACTCGATTATCATACCATCCGCGAGATATTCTCGCGGTTTCAGGCAGCAGAACCAGAGCCAAAGGGCGAGCTGGAGCATGTCAATGTCTATACGTTGGTGGTGGCTGTGGCCCTGTCGGCGCAGGCAACCGATGCTGGCGTCAACAAAGCCACCCGCGCCCTGTTCAAAATCGCGGACACTCCGCAGAAAATGCTGGATCTGGGACTGGAAGGCGTCACCGAACATATCAAGACCATTGGCCTGTTTCGGCAAAAAGCCAAGAACGTCATCAAGCTCAGCCAGATTTTGGTAGATGACTACGGCGGTGAGGTGCCAAATTCGCGCGCCGCACTGCAGTCGCTGCCGGGAGTTGGCCGCAAGACCGCCAATGTAGTGCTGAACATGTGGTGGCATCAGCCTGCCCAGGCGGTGGACACCCATATCTTTCGCGTTGGCAACCGGTCCGGCATTGCGCCAGGCAAGGACGTCGATGCGGTGGAACGCGCCGTCGAAGATAATATTCCCGCTGACTTTCAGCAACATGCACATCATTGGCTGATCCTGCACGGCCGCTATCACTGCAAAGCACGCAAACCGCTTTGCGGCACCTGTCTGATCCGCGATCTCTGTCAATATGAGGACAAGAACCTATGAAAACCTACCAGATCGTTGGCATCGGCAATGCTGTTGTCGACGTAATCTCGCAAAGCGATGACAGTTTTTTGGCCCATATGGGCATTGAGAAAGGCATCATGCAGCTGATCGAGCGGGAGCGGGGCGAGGTGCTTTATGGCGCGATGGAAGGTCGGGTACAGACGCCAGGTGGATCCGTAGCAAATACCATCGCTGGCGCCGGCACCCTGGGCCTGGATGCGGCCTTTATTGGCCGGGTACACGACGATGCCCTGGGACATTTCTATGCCAATGCGATGAATGAAGAGGGCGTCGATTTCGTCAATCCGCCAGTCACCGGAGGAGAGCTGCCGACCTCGCGCTCGATGATCTTTGTCTCCCCCGATGGGGAACGGTCGATGAACACCTATCTTGGCATCTCTTCCGAGCTGAGCAGCGCCGATGTGCCCGACGCGGTGGCCGGCAATGCCCAGATCATGTTCCTGGAAGGCTATCTCTTTGACAAAGACAAGGGCAAGTCAGCCTTTTTGGAAGCTGCGCGCGATTGCCGCAAGAGCGGCGGCAAATCCGGCATTGCCATCTCGGATCCGTTTTGTGTTGAACGCCACCGCGCAGATTTCCTGCAACTGATCGAACATGATCTGGATTTTGTCATCGGCAATCAGGACGAAATCAAATCTCTGTTTGAAACCGATGATCTGGAGACGGCCCTGGCCAAGACCAGCGCGATCTGTCCGCTGGTGATCTGCACCCGATCAGGCGATGGCGTCACTGTGATCAGCGGCGAGACGCGCCTGGATGTACCGGTAAAAACCGTGGTGCCTGTGGATGCAACCGGCGCAGGCGATCAATTTGCCGCTGGTTTCTTGTTTGGCCTGGCGACCGAGCGTGATCTGGAAACCTGCGCCAAGATCGGCAACCTCTGCGCCGCCGAAGTCATCAGCCATATCGGCCCGCGGCCAGAGGCCAATATGACGGAACTTCTGCGCGACGCAGGGCTTCTGTAACCCCAAGATGCCTGCGGAACAGGCCTAGCCAGCGCGTTAGGCCTGTTCCGCAGCAACCAGCGCCCGGGACAGCAAAGTCTTAAATGTGCTGCGTTCGTCTTGGGACATCGCCGCAAGCAGGCGCTCTTGCGTGGCCACATGTTCTTCGACCACCTGGTCAATCAGGGCCAGCCCCTCGGGGCTGAGTTCAATCAGAAAACTGCGACTGTCACCCGGATTGATCTGGCGCAGCACCAGGCCGTCGGCCTCTAGCCGGGCAATGCGGTTGGTCATGGTCCCCGAGGCCACCATCGTTGCAGACAGCAAAGCCCCCGGTGACAGCCGATATGGCGCGCCAGAGCGGCGCAGCGTGGCAAGCACATCAAATTTCGCCGCATTCAGACCAAACCGGCCAAAGGTCACCTGCATCCCCTCTTGATAGGCAAGGTACAGCCGGGCCACCCGTCCGATGATCGCCATGGCGCTGACATCCAGGTCGGGCCGCTCTTGCGCCCATTGGTCAGTGATAAAATCTACATGGTCCATGATCGATCTCTGGGCATCTTTTATCTTGACGTCAAGATAAAATCAATTATCTCGACATCAAGATAACTCGCAGGAGCCCCCAATGCCCAGACTGGATCTCATCCTTACCGCGCTTGCCCCGGCTATCTGGGGCAGCAGCTACATCGTCACCACCAGCCTACTGCCCGGCCAGTCCCCGCTGTTGGTGGCGCTGCTGAGGGCCCTGCCCGCCGGGCTGTTACTGCTGCTTGTCGTGCGGCAATTGCCACCGCTGAACTGGATCCCCCGGCTCTTGGTACTGGGGGCCCTGAACTTTTCGCTGTTCTGGACCCTGTTGTTTGTGTCTGCCTATCGTCTGCCCGGCGGAGTTGCCGCAACGCTGGGCGCAGCGCAGCCGCTTCTGGTGGTGTTCTTCTCGGCCTATATGTTGAACACCCCCATCCGCCCCGCCGCGTTGCTCGCTGCAGGACTTAGCATTGTCGGCGTGGCGCTTCTGGTGCTGTCTCCGGCGGCAACCCTTGATCTCTGGGGTATTCTGGCAGGATTGGGCGGCGCGGCCTCGATGGCAGCGGGTGTGGTCTTGACCCGCAAATGGCAGCCGCCGGTGCCACCGCTTACCTTTACCGCCTGGCAGCTGACCGCCGGCGGGCTGCTGCTGATCCCCTTTGCCCTGTTCGGGCTGGACACCGTTCCCAGTTTCACCAGTGCCAATGTGATCGGCCTGGCCTACATGAGCCTGATTGGCGGCGCACTGACCTATATCTTGTGGTTTCGCGGCTTGTCGCGGATTGAACCTGCCAAGGTCTCCCTGCTGGGCGTGCTCAGCCCTCTGTCCGCGGTGCTCTTGGGCTGGATCATCCTGGCGGAACACCTGACCCCGCTGCAAATCGCAGGCGCGGCGCTGACCCTGTTCAGCCTTTGGCTGGGGCAGACGAAGCTACGCCTCTTTCGTGCCAAAACCGCACCGCAGCCCTAGTGCCCCACCAGGATATGGGGCGCTTACAGATGCGCCTCAAATTCCTGAACAACGCGGGCATAGACCTCGCGTTTGAAGGGGACGATCTTTTCCACCAGCTGATCCACCGGCTGCCAGCACCAAGCCGAAAATTCGGGGTGCTCGGTCTCGATATTGATCTGCTCGTCACGGCCAAGAAAGCGCATCAGATACCATTTCTGTTCCTGGCCGCGATACTTGCCGCCCCAGAACTTTGGCACCACGTCATGCGGCAGTTCATAGGGCAGCCAACCGTCGCTTTCGGCGATGATTTCAACCAGATCCTGGGTCACTCCGGTTTCTTCTTCCAGCTCCCGCAGGGCCGCAAGGCGGGCGTCTTCGCCCCGGTCGATCCCACCTTGCGGCATTTGCCAGGCATCCTGAAACCGGTCTTTGCGCTGCGCCACAAAAACCTCATTCTTGGCATTGATAAGCATGATACCGACATTGGGGCGGTAGGGCAGCTTTGCGATCTCTTGCGGCGTCATCTGGGGGTCCTTGGCTAGGGGCGGCGTTCGAAGGTGCCGATGCAGGAAAGTGATTTCGCCCCTTTAGACCCGGTGTCGCCGGGGCAGGCAAGGGGGTGACGCCGCGTTGAGGCGTGACAAGCGCCCGCCCGCAGGGCAATTTCACCGCAACTGCAAGGGAGAGTGTCATGACTGCGTACCCAAATCTTCTGGCGCCGCTGGATCTTGGATTTACCACACTAAAGAACCGCGTGCTTATGGGCTCTATGCACACGGGGCTGGAAGAAACCAAGGACTGGAACCGGGTGGCCGAATTCTACGCGGAACGTGCCCGCGGCGATGTCGCGCTGATGGTCACCGGCGGCATTGGCCCCAACCTTGAAGGTTCTGTCCTGCCCGGCGCGGCAATGATGACCACGGAAGAAGACGCTGCCAACCACGCCATTGTCACCCAGCGCGTGCATGAGGCTGGCGGCAAGATCGCCATGCAGATCCTGCACGCAGGCCGCTATTCCTATGGGCCAAAATGCGTTGCCCCCAGCCCGGTGAAATCGCCAATCTCCCCCTTTCCGCCACATGAGCTGGACGAAGCAGGCATCGAGAAGCAAATCGCCGATATCGTCAATGCTGCCGTGCTTGCCCAGCAAGCGGGCTATGACGGGGTGGAGATCATGGGCTCCGAGGGTTATTTTCTCAACCAGTTCCTGGTCACCCATACCAACAAGCGCACCGACCGCTGGGGCGGATCCTATGAAAACCGCATGCGCCTGCCCATCGAAGTGGTCCGCCGCACCCGCGAGGCCGTTGGGACCAACTTCATTATCATTTATCGCCTGTCGATGATCGACCTGGTGCCCAATGGCTCGACCCATGATGAGGTGGTGCAACTGGCGCAAGAGGTCGAAAAGGCTGGTGCCACCATCATCAACACCGGCATTGGCTGGCACGAAGCGCGCATTCCAACAATCGCCACATCCGTTCCGCGCGCGGCCTTTGCCTGGGTCACCAAGAAACTGATGGGCAAGGTCTCGATCCCGGTGATCACCTCGAACCGGATCAACACGCCGGAAGTGGGCGAAGAGGTGCTGGCCACCGGCTGCGCCGATATGGTGTCAATGGCGCGACCGATGTTGGCGGATGCGCATTTTGTTGCCAAGGCCAAGGCCGGCAAGGGCAATCAGATTGCTCCCTGCATCGGCTGCAATCAGGCCTGCCTCGACCATACTTTTGGCGGCAAGCTGACCTCATGCCTGGTCAACCCCATGGCCTGCCACGAGACCGAGCTGGTGCTTGGCAAGGCGGATGTCATCAAATCCGTGGCGATTGTGGGCGCCGGTCCTGCCGGGTTGTCAACCGCGCTGGCGGCGGCCGAGCGCGGCCACCGGGTCACCCTCTTTGACAGGGCGGATGAGATCGGCGGCCAGCTCAACATGGCAAAACAGGTGCCCGGCAAGGAAGAATTCTGGGGGTTTGTAGATTGGTATCGCACCATGGTGTCCGAGGCCGGGATCACCCTGGAACTGGGGCGCAGCGTCACAGCTGATGATCTGACCGGATTTGATGAGGTGATCATTGCCACCGGTGTCATTCCCCGCGACCCGACCATTCCTGGCCAGGACCGGCCCGAAGTGCTGAGCTACATCGACGTGCTGCGCCACAAGAAACCCGTCGGCAAGACGGTTGCGGTGATTGGCGCTGGCGGCATTGGCTTTGACGTCAGCGAATACCTGCTGCACGAAGGCACCAGCCCAACCAAAGACCTGCCCTTGTGGATGAAGGAATGGGGCGTTACCGACCCGGCAGAACACCGCGCCGGCCTCGCCCCCGAAGGACCACAGCCCGAGGCACCAGCCCGCGACATCACCCTGTTGCAGCGAAAGAAGCAGGCCCATGGCAAGGGGCTTGGCAAGACCACCGGCTGGATCCACCGTGCAACGCTGAAAATGAAGGGGGTAAACTTTGTCGGCGGCGTCAACTATGAACGCATCGACGACGAGGGCCTGCATGTCAGCTTTGGCGAGGCGCGGGAAAACCCCACGGTGATCGCCGCTGAAACCTATGTACTTTGTGCCGGGCAGGTGCCCGACCGCAGCCTTGCGGATGCGCTAGAGGCCAAGGGAGTTTCCTGCCATGTCATCGGCGGTGCCGATGTTGCTGCCGAGCTGGATGCCAAACGCGCAATCAATCAGGGCACTCGCCTGGCAGCCACGCTGTAACGCGGACAACAAGCCCCGCAACATAAGGCGGGGGCACCGCATACTGGCGCGGTGCCCCCATTTTGTTTCCAGTGGTGGCAAGATCAGGCGATCAGGCGTTCGGGCTTGTCGCCCCCTGATTCGCCGGCAAACTTTTGCAACAGATCCGTCAGCCGCGAGGCTTCGTTCCGCATCGTCTGACTGGCGTTGCTGGTATCTTGAACCATGGCTGCATTTTCTTGGGTGACCTTGTCCAGCTGGGCAACGCCAACGTTGATTTCGCGCAGACCCGACGCCTGTTCCGTCGCAGAAGACGCTATGGAAGATACCAAGCCAGAAACGCTAGTCACACTCTCAACGATCTGAGCCAGAGTTTCACTGGTGGCCTGCACCAGGCGCTCGCCTTCGGACACTTGCGTCGAACTGTTGGTGACCAGCCCCTTGATGTCACTGGCAGATTTCGCTGCCAAATGGGCCAGGCTACGCACTTCCGAGGCAACAACAGCAAAGCCGCGACCGGCCTCACCTGCGCGGGCGGCCTCTACCCCTGCATTCAACGCCAGAAGGCTGGTTTGAAAGGCTATATCGTCAATTACGGTGATGATCTTGCTGATGCTTTCCGACGATTCCGCAATCGAAGTCATCGCCTGCATCGCCTCTTGCATCACCTCACCGCCCTGTTCGGCACGTCTGCGGCCTTCGGCGGCCTGCTGATCTGCGGCCTGGGCCTGTTCTGCAGCGGATTGAACGCTGGCTGACAGCTGTTCAAGTGCAGCAGCAGATTCTTCCAGGGTTGCGGCCTGAGTCTCTGCCCGGTGTGACATCTCATCAGACATGGTCGACAGGCCACGTGCGTTTTCGTCTACTGCACGGGAGCTGGTGCGCAATTCATCAACCAACCCACCAATGGCATTGGCCAGATCATTGAAATCAATGCAAAGCATCTCATAGCTCTCGCCCAGATCGCTCCAGTCTCCTGCGGTGATACGCTGCTGCATATCGCCAGATTTCAGATGCGCCATAGCACTGCTGAGGGTCTGAAACAGCTCTACCCGGCGCTTGTTTTCTTCCTGATTGCGCACCTCGATGGTCTGCGCCTCGCCCAGCCTGTCGCGCAGCGCAGCAAGATTGCGGGCAATTGCGCCCAACTCATCACGCCGGTGGGTATCTTCGATCTCGCTGCTATAGTCTTCCTCGGCCAATCGGCTGACCGCATTTGCAGCCTCAACCACCGGACGGCTTAGCAACTGACCAAAGACCAGCGCCATGACCAGAGAGCCAATCATCGCCGCCAGACTGGTCCCCAATTGAATCGCCTCACTGCGCGCGATCAAGGCCGTGATATGATCCTCAACCAGCTGCTTGCGTTGCCCCATCGTGTCTTGCAGCACATCAACCCCATCACGCAGCGAAGAGATCGCAGGAATAATCTCACCATATGCAATATCGCGGCGGGCCTCTGGTTCGGCCTGTTCCAGCCGTGCGGTTGTGGCTGCAAACCCATCCAGAGTGGGCTGCAGCGCCATTACCGCATCAAAGACATCTTGCTGCTTTGCACTCTCGATAGAGACTGAAACGAAACGACCTTCGGCGGCGGCGACCTCCGCAACCACCTCTTCGATGTTGCCACGCAGCCCGGCAAGTCCCTTGGCATCGCCCCCGGTATACGCCAGCAGATCCGCCAGACCCTGCTCGATATCTTCCTTCATGTCATCGAGGCTCTTGAGTTGTGCCACCACCACGCGGGATTGATAGATGCTATCGGTCAAACGATTGCTAACCAGCCAGGATGTTGCCGCAATTGCAGAAAGCATTACGACAAAGATGCCCCCCAAAATAAAAATCTGTGTCCGCAAAGAGAAACGATGCATTTAGCTTACCCTCAAGAATTAGTGCCGGGACCATGATGTCCAGTTGGGAACTACTGTGCCGGGGACAGGTATAGATTCAGTTATTTTCCGCCTACTTCTTGGGCACAACTGGACGAATACTCCTACCTTTTCGTTCACATTTTAATCTACGCAGCCCCCTATCTCCCCGCAGGGCCTGCAGCCTGATCATGCCCCACTGCGCAGCTAAGCGGTTGTGTAAGCCATGTACTGCCCATGGCCCAACCGGTCGCCACCGTTTCCACAATGCAAACGATCCGGCAAAAACCCTGCAATTATCCCACCCCCGCCGCGTTCTTGCCAGAATTCGGCGCCAAACCAAGGCTCAGAGAATGCACAACAAGGACCCCGCAAATGGATCGACTGACCGAAATGGAGGCCTTTGCCAATGTCGTGGACCAAGGCGGGTTCACGGATGCGGCAAAAAAGATGGGGATTTCCAAATCCGCCGTTTCCAAACATGTCTCCAGCCTCGAAACCCGATTGGGTGCACGACTGCTGAACCGCACCACCCGACGGGTATCGCCAACAGAAATTGGTCTCGCCTATTATGATCGTGCCCGCCGGGTGCTGAATGATGCCGGAGAAGCCGACGCCCTGGTCTCTTCCATGCAATCCGCGCCATCAGGCCTGCTGCGTATTTCAGTGGCCACCGATTTTGGCGTCAATCACCTGTCGCCGGTTCTGTCCAACTTTCTGCGCGATTTTCCCGATATCACCGTCAACATGGTGCTCAACAACCGCTATGTCGAGCTGATCTCGGAAGGGTTCGACATGGCCCTTCGGATTGGCGAGCTGGAAGACAGCTCCCTGAAGGCACGCAAGCTGACCGAAACCAACAAGCGCATGATCGCCTCGCCCAGCTATCTGGAACAATTTGGCCGCCCGCAAAAGATTGACGATCTGAACAGTCACAAGCTTTTGCATTATTCCAACCAGTCCAGCGGCAATGTCTGGAAAATCACCGCGCCATCCGGCGAAAAACGCCAGGTGCGCACCTCCGGCTGGCTATCGGTGAATGACGGACAATCCCTGCTTAACGCGGCGATTTCCGGGCTTGGGATCGCCTATCTGCCCAGCTATCTCTATTCCGAGGCGATGGCCGAAGGATTGGTCGAAGACGTCATGCCCAGCCTGCCAATGGAAACCCAGGGCATCTATGCGGTCTACCCGCCCGGAAAGTTTACCCAGCCCAAAGTGCGCGCCTTCATTGATTTTCTGGCACATGCCTTTGCCGACAAGGACGCAATGAACTGGTCCCAGTCGAACTAGGCCCCGTATGGCGAGATAGCTTGCCGACATCGGGGACAAATTGCCGGGCGGGATCTGACGTTTCCCTTGGCACCGCCCAGCGTGCAACAGCCCCTGCCCAGGCAGGGGCTGTGCCACCTTCAGCCCGCCGCAGCAGCAGGGGCAGTCGGGCCCAGCCTAGTTGGACAGCAGCACCACTTCGACCCGGCGGTTTGTCTCGCGCCCCTCAACCGTCAGATTGCTGGCCAAAGGCGCCATATAGCCGGCACCTGCGGCCTCAATGCGATCAGCCTCAATACCGTATTCCTGCACCAGGGCCTCTTTCACCGATGCAGCACGGCGTTGCGATAGCGCGACATTATCCGCCAGCCCGCCAACCGTATCCGTATGGCCGACAATCAGAATTCTGGCCTCTGGCTGGCCTGTCAAGAATGCCACCAGCCGTTCCAGGCTGGGACCTGCGCCCTGCCCCAGGGTGACCGCCCCGGTATTAAAGGCCATCCCCTTGAGCACCGCATGACCCTGTTGCAACAATTGCTGCCGCAGCTGCAGGGGCGCCTTGGGCGCGGGTTGTTCTGCGCCTGCAACCGCCAGCGGTGGTTCGGTTGGCGGGCCAAGTTCGATCAGCTGAATATAGCTGGCCTCACCACTGTGCGACACCAGAACGGAAACCAGCTGCGGTTCGGGGCTGTCCGGGATCTGCGCGGCCAGAAAGTGATAGTCCGACAGGCTGACCACCATATCAGGGGCTGGCATCACCTCGATGCCAAAGCGGAAATCAAAACCGCCGCACTGGCGCGCGGCGCATTGGAACAGGATCTCGTAGCCCTGCGCCACCAGTTGGCTGCGCAAAAGATCCAGCACCTGCAGCACCGTGGCTTCACCCTCCAGCTGCCAACTACGCCGCAGAATTCGTCCTTCGGCCAGGCGCTGCGGGATGCCCTGCTCGGAATAGGGGCCTATCGGCAGGGCATAGCTGCCCAATGCCGTTTCCCGCCGCGATCTGAGGCTGGCCCCTGCGGGCAGTTGCAAATCCATCTCTGCCACTGCCGCGTCGCCCTCTGCCAGAACCGGGGGTGCCACCACCCAAAGCCCCCCGCCCAGCACAGCAGCAAGAACAAGGGACACAAGGCCGACAGGGCGTTGCTTTGACGGGCCAAAGCCAGCCTGGCCTGGCGTGATCTGGCCAGATGTCATCTAGACTGGGCGTGATAGGCGTCGTTCGGCGCCATCCCCGTGGCTGAGGCAACCCGATTGGACATGTTATAAAAACCGGTCACATTGGCAATGTCCCAGATATCACGATCCGTGAAACCAACCTGGCGCAGGGCGGCACGGTCGCTTTCTTCGATCTCGGCGCTGGCCTTGGTCACCTTGACGGCAAAATCCAGCATCGCCCGCTGCCGGGCGTCCAGCGGGGCCACCCGGTAATTCATCACCAGCATTTCCCCCAGCTTGGGGTCGCCCGACAGTTGGCGCACCGCCGCGCCATGGGCTGCGAGACAATAAAAACAGCTATTTACGGCCGAAACCACCACCGCGATCATCTCGCGCTCCAGCTTGCTTAATGCGCTGTCACCCAGCATTAGCTCGTTATAGAGCGCACTGAATGTATTCAGTTTGTTTTCATCAAAAGAATGGGCGCGCAGCACATTGGGCACCATGCCCAGCTTATCCTGGCAGACATTGAAATATTTCTGCATGCCAGCAGGCAGCGGATCTAGCGGCGGCAGGTCCAGTGCGGTGGGGGCGGTTTCCTCGGTCATGGTCAATTACTCTCCTGTTGGCAAATGGCGATAGTGATACTGTCCGCAGCAGGTCATGCCGAGGGATGCGTAGAGCTTGTTTGCGCCGGTATTGGCTTTGGTGCAGAGCACCGCCATTTCCTGCGCGCCAGCCTCGGCGGCCCAGAACCCGGCCTGCCGCATCATCCAGACCCCCATGCCACGGCGGCGCTGGTGGGGCAGGATTTCAAGCGCATGCACCATGGCCACATCATCATGCACCGCAACAAACCCGGCGCCGGCCGGCTTGTCATCATAGCGCCCCAGCAAGGCAGCCTTGGGGCCGGATACCCGCTCCATCACCGCCTGCCGTTCCATCCCGATCCCGCCGGCAATCCAGATCTCGCGCTGGATTTCCAACGGCGACCAAAGCGCAAAGGTGGTGACGCGGGGGATTTCAACCTGCGTCAACAGGGAAATCGGGCAGGTCCAGAGGTTGACCGGATCCTTGATCGCATAGCCACGATCCGCCAGTTGGGCGTCCAGCTCTGCCTGGCCATCGCGGATCATGAAAAGGCAGCTTTGCCCCATGGCACGCATCGCCTGTTCTGCCTCTGTAATCTCGGCCTCAGTGGCCGGACCCTCGACGCTGGCGGCCGAAACCCGGCTGCCCGCCCCCTGCCCTTCGCGCAGCGTAACAGGACCCAGGCGGCGTTTGCTCGCAGGCGGCCAGGTGGCCTCGACCACCTCGTAGTATTTGGGATCTGTCAGGGCATCCCTGTCAGCATCAGCCGATGCATCGGTCATAGGCCCATCTCCTGTGCCAGTTCGCTCATGGCGGCATCAACCGCCGCGCCCTCCTGGCCCCGGATCACCACATTGGCACCATAGGCCCCATTGTGCTGAAACGGATAGCACCCGATCGAAACATCACTGTGGCGCGCCGCGAGATCCGACAGGAAGGCCGCGATATCGCCCTCACCGCGCATCAGGCGCAGGCTCTGCGACAAGAGCGGCGCGCCGCCGCTCAGCCCTGGCAGCACGCTGGCCACCATGGCCTGAAACACCATTGGCACCCCGGCCATTACATGCACATTGCCTAGGCTGAACCCCGGCGCCGAAGACACCGGGTTGTCAATGAGAAGCGCGCCGTCAGGGATCCGCGCCATGCGCAGGCGGGCGGCGTTCAACTCCTGGCCAGAGTTGGCATAATGGGCCGCCAGGATCGCGCGGGCATCCTCGCGCACATCCAGATGCGCCTCAAAGGCCTGGGCAATACAGTCGGCGGTAATATCATCGTGGGTGGGCCCAATGCCGCCGCTGGTGAACACGTGATCGTATCCAGCGCTAAGCGCCTGAACTGCCGCAACAATTGCCGATGCCTCGTCGCTGACCACGCGCACTTCCTTCAGGTCGATGCCCTGCTTGGTCAGTTCGGTGGCGAGAAAATGTGTGTTGGTATCGCGGGTGCGCCCGGACAGGATTTCATCTCCGATGACCAGCATCGCTGCACTGGGGTTGGGCATTCGTTCGCTCCATGTTGCGGCTCTGAGTCTGGCCTGTTCTGCAGGATAGCTTCTCCTGCCTTGAGAGCAAGACGCCATCCTGCCCCAGTCGGCAATTGCGCCGAATTGCCCGCAAAGACCCGGTGCAGATCCACCCGGCCTACTGATAGTTTTCCCGTGATAGATTGACATCCCCGCCGCCTGCGTTACCCAAAGGCGCATGGACTTTACCACACCGCTGATCCGCGCCACCCTGCTGCGTCGTTACAAACGCTTTCTTGCCGATTGCCGCCTGGCGGATGGTCGCGAAATCACCGCCCACTGCGCCAACCCCGGCTCTATGATGGGGCTGGCCGAACCGGGCATGGTGGTCTGGCTGGAACCCAATGATGATCCAAAGAAAAAGCTGAAATACGGCTGGCGGCTGGTGGAGCATGATGATGGGACTTTTACCGGCGTTGATACCTCGGTGCCTAATCGTGCCCTGAAGGCCGCCCTGATGGCTGGCGAAATCCCCGCGTTAGCCGCCTACAAGACGGTGCGCCCCGAAGTAAAATATGGCGATAACAGCCGGATAGACTTTCTGCTGTCCCAGCCCGGTCTGCCCGATTGTTATGTCGAGGTCAAAAGCGTCACCCTGTCGCGCCAACCGGGGCTGGCAGAGTTCCCCGACAGCGTCACGGCGCGCGGCACCAAACATCTGAACGAACTGGCAAACATGGCTAACCAAGGCTATCGCGCCGTGATGTTCTATCTGGTACAGCGCACCGATTGCGACCGGTTCGCCCTAGCGGCAGATATCGATCCGGCCTATGCGGCAACCTTCAAGCGCGCCCAGGCGGCAGGGGTGGAACGGCTGATCTACGCCACCGAGATTTCCCCGCAGGCCATCACCATCGGCAAGGCACTGCCCGGCGTCTGAACAAACTGCGTGACCAGACCGCCCGCCACCTGGTCCCTTGGCTTTTGCCAAGTGTTCTTACAAACTGGCTGCAGGATTTGGCCGCAGATTTCGGATTTGCCGCGCGCCCTCTGGTTCTTTTCACCAAATCCGCTTACATAGCCCTGCAAGACACGAGCCTACGGAGCCCAGCTTGATGAGATCAAAAGACGGCCGCACCACCAAAGACGGCATTCGCATTTACCAAGAGGCCGATTTTGCCGGCATGCATGTGGCCGGAAAGCTGGCCGCGCAGATCCTTGATGACATCGCCGTGTATGTTGTGCCCGGTCAGACCACCGGGGAAATCGACCGCATCATCACCAATATGGTCGAAGAGGCCGGTGCAAAATCCGCCACCATAGGATACAAGGGCTATCAGCACGCCAGCTGCATCTCGGTGAACCACGTGGTCTGCCACGGCATCCCAAGCGAGAAAAAGCTGAAAGACGGCGATATTCTCAACATTGATGTCACCGTGATTGTCGATGGCTGGTTTGGTGATACCTCACGGATGTTTGTGGCCGGCAAACTGTCGCGCAAGGCCGAACGCCTGATCCAGGTCACCCATGACAGCCTGATGAAGGGGATCGAGGCGGTAAAGCCCGGCAATACCTTTGGCGATATTGGCCATGCCATCCAGTCCTACGCCGAAAGCCAGCGCATGAGCGTGGTACGCGATTTCTGCGGTCATGGCCTGGGGCAGGTCTTTCATGCACCGCCCAACGTGCTGCACTATGGCCGCCCCGGCACAGGCCCCACACTGGAAGAGGGCATGTTCTTCACCATCGAACCCATGATCAATCTGGGCCGCCCGGAAACCAAGATCCTGGCCGATGAATGGACCGCCGTCACCCGCGACAAATCGCTGACCGCGCAGTTTGAACATTCCATCGGCG
The DNA here is from genome assembly GCF_048267565.1 of Pseudophaeobacter sp. Taxonomy (NCBI): domain Bacteria; kingdom Pseudomonadati; phylum Pseudomonadota; class Alphaproteobacteria; order Rhodobacterales; family Roseobacteraceae; genus Pseudophaeobacter; species Pseudophaeobacter sp. The sequence goes on from NZ_JBLWXG010000003.1 coordinate 334,744, forward strand.
TAACCGCAGATGGGTTTGACATCTTTACACTGTCGCCCGGCGGCAAGTTTCACCCGACCTACGGCTGACACAGCGCCCTGTGCGCCCCATCGCAAGGCCCCGACTGTTGTGGTTGGGGCTTTACTGTTTTCTGGTGCCGTCGGATCACAGGCCGATCAGCGCCGGAACCTGTGCCATATCGGTAAAGATCTCGCCGCCCTGCGCTGCAAGGGTCCGGCCGTCCCCGTCTGGGACAAAGCCCAGACAGCGCATCCCGGCGCGCGCTGCCGCCAGGGCGCCGGTTGCGCTATCCTCAATCACCAGACAGTCTCGTGCCTGGACACCAAAATGGCTGGCCGCCGCCAGAAACAGCCCCGGATCGGGCTTGGACACGCCCAAGGAATGCGCCGAGAACATCGCGCTGGGATGAAACCGTTCCCACAGCCCGTTCTGTCCCAGGGTGATGCGCATCTTGTCCTCGCTGCCATTGGACGCCACGCAGATTGGGATGCGCTGCTCCTCCAGCCGGGCCAGCAGATCCGCCACGCCCGGCATCAGCGCCACACCCGTTTCCAAGGCCGCATAGATTTCGCGATATATTTCGTCCACCCAGTCCACGTGCAAATCAGCCCCCAGGGCGATGGCCCGCTGCATCACCCCCGGCATGGTGCCACCGACAAACAATTCCAACGATCGCTCTAGCGTCAGATGCAGCCCGTGCCGTGCAAGATTGTCGATCAACGCCTGGTTAGAGACCCGCTCGCTATCGACCAAGACGCCGTCACAATCAAAGATAATCAGTTTTGGCGTCGGAAAGGTTGTGGGCATATTGATACGGTCCTGTCACAGCGCCTGCCCGTCCTGGCCCGGCCTGCTGCTTTACACTACCATTCTGCGCAGCATCAGGGTGATATGGCTATCACCATATTTGCGGGCATCCCGTAAATCATAGCCCGCAGGCGGCGACATCGGCGCGTTTTCTTCCCAGATGATCAGCGCATCCTCGGCGATCCAGCCACCGGCTTCGGCCACCTGCAGCGCCTTTTCCCCCAGGCCCTTGCCATAGGGCGGATCAAGGAACACCACATCAAAGGGCGCATCCGGGTTTGCACCCAATTTCAGCGCATTGCGACTGATCAAGCTACATTGATCTGCAGCGCGGCACAGCGTGATATTCTTGCGGATCAATCCCTGCGACACCCGACCATCATCGACAAATGTCACGCTCTCGGCCCCGCGCGACAGGGCCTCTAGCCCCAGCGCGCCAGTGCCGGCAAAAAGATCCAGCACCCGCATGCCCGCGAAATCGACCTGATGCGCCAGCACGTTAAACAGGCTTTCGCGCACCCGGTCGGTGGTGGGGCGCAGATGCGCGCCCGCATCGCCCTTGCCCAGCGCGGTCAGTGCGCGCCCGCGAAAATCACCTGCGATGATCCTCATGCTTTCAGCAGCGGCTTCAAGTCTGCCGCGGGATCTGCCACCACCGCTTTGTCAGCGGTTTTGCCCATGTCAATCAACCGCTTGCCAACCATATAGGCGCGTGGATCATTCATCGCATCCACCGCAACCAACTGATCGCCCCGGTAATACCAGAATGAGGTTGTGCGCCCCTCACCAGCCCGCGTCACCACTGAATCATAACCGGTGTTCAACCCGGCAATCTGCAGTTTGACATCATATTGATCAGACCAGAACCAGGGCGTCGCAACATAGGTCTTGGCAGCGCCCATCATATTTTGCGCCACCACTTCGGCCTGATCAATGGCATTGGGCACGCTTTCCAATCGGATGCGCCCCCCCTTGTAGGGGAAAGAAGCACAATCGCCCGCCGACCAGATCGCCGGATCAGAGGTCCGCCCCTGCGCATCGGTCTTGATGCCGTTATCCAGCGCCAGCCCGGCCATCTCGGCCAGTTGGGTGCTCGGCGTGATGCCTGCGCCAACAACGACAAAATCAACATCCAGCACGGAACCGTTGCTCAGCTCTGCCCGGCTGACCTTGCCCGCAGCCCCGTGCAACTGTTGCAGCCCGACCCCTTCCAGAATATCGACACCATGGTTTTCGTGCAGGTCGCGAAAATAGTCGGATGTTTCCGGCGCGGCAACACGTTGCAGAATGCGCTCGGCCATCTCTACCAGAGTGACCTTGACGCCGCGCTTGGCGCAGACCGCAGCCGCCTCTAGCCCGATATAGCCGCCACCGACGATCAGCGCCCGCTTACCCTCGACCACATGCGGCGCCATTGCATCCACATCCGCCAGGCTACGCACCACAAAGACGCCGCCAAGGTCGCCGCCAATGGCGGCAGGCAGATGCCGTGGGTCGGACCCGGTGGTAAGGGCCAGCTGATCATAGGCAATCACTTCATCCCCGATGGAAACGGTTTTGGCCGCAGGATCGATTGCCGTCACCCGACAGCCCAGACGCAGTGTGATGTTGTTGTCGCTATAAAAACTCTCAGGGCGCAGAAACAGCCGTTCCAGCGCAAGCTCCCCCAGCAGATAGGCCTTGGACAGGGGAGGCCGCTGATAAGGCAGGGCAGTTTCGGCACCAATCAGGGTGATATCCCCGTCAAACCCATCATTGCGCAGCTTTGCCACCAGGGACGATCCGGCCTGCCCTGCACCGATTACAACGATATGGCTCATTTCACCCTTTGCCTTTCGCAGATATTCTGGTCTCTTGTCGCGGTGACCCTACAGGGGCCAAGAACCAAAACGCAATCACCACAACAGAGGAAAGCCGCAATGATTTCTGCCGGAGAGAAACTGCCCGACGCCACGCTGACCCAGATGGGCGCCGAAGGCCCGGAACAAGTGAAGATCACCGACAAGGTCAAGGGACGGAAAGTTGCAATCTTTGCGGTGCCCGGAGCCTTTACCCCCACCTGCCATTCAGCCCATGTGCCCAGCTTTATTCGCACCAAGGATCAGTTCATGGCCAAGGGCGTGGATGAAATCATCTGCATCTCGGCCAATGATCCCTTTGTGATGCAGGCCTGGGGCGAAGCCACTGGCGCCACCGCTGCAGGGATTACCATGCTGGCCGATGCCGAGAGCAGCTTCACCGATGCCATCGGCATGCGGTTTGATGCCCCCCCTGCCGGGTTGATCGGCCGCTCGCTGCGCTATGCCATGCTGGTTGAAGACGGCGTGGTCAGCGTGCTGAACATGGAAGAAAACCCTGGCCAGTGCGAACTTTCGGCTGGTGAAGGCCTGCTGGACGCAATGGGCTAACCCGGCCTTCTGGCTGCGCGAGGGATGCCACCCCTGCGCAGCCCATGGCATGGGGGACGCCCCTTCAGGCCAGGCTTTCCATCTTGCGCGCCAGTTTGGCATCCTGCGCTGAAATCCCCCCCACATCATGGGTGGTCAGCACCACCACCACCCGGTTGTAGATGTTGCTCCACTCTGGGTGATGGTTCCATTTTTCGGCCCAAAGGGCCGCACGGGTCATCCAGCCAAAGGCCTCGACAAAACTGTCAAATTCAAAGGACTTGGTGATGGCATCGCGGCCCTCGACCATCTCCCATCCGTTTTGAAACAACGGATCCAGCAAAGGCCCTCGGGTGGCGTCTGATAGTTTTTCGTTCATTCCTGTTCCTCCACATTGGCGCGCCGAAACGGGCCATAGCTGGTCAGCACTTCGATTTCTTCAGCGATGGCATCGCGTTCTGCATCGAGATAGCGACTGACGGCTTCGGCGAAACCGGGATCCCCCAGCCAGTGCAGGCTATGGGTTTCAACCGGAAGATAGCCGCGCGCCAGCTTGTGGTCTCCCTGCGCGCCGGCCTCGACCCGCTGCAACCGTTGCGCAATGGCAAACTCAATCGCTTGATAGTAACACATTTCAAAATGCAGGCAGGGGTGATGTTCCAAACAGCCCCAGTATCGGCCAAAAAGCGCATCACGCCCGATAAAATTCAGCGCCCCGGCAACAAACGCGCCCTCCCGCTCGGCCAGGACCAGATGCATGTCCTCCACCATGGTGTCCTGCAGGATCGAAAAGAAATCCCGCGTCAGATAGGGCGTGCCCCATTTCCGGCTGCCGGTGTCTTGATAAAACGCCCAGAAGGCATCCCAGTGTTCGGGCCGGATCTGATCGCCGGTATAGCTGCGGATGGTGCCACCAAAGCCCTGCGCCTGGGCCCGTTCCTTGCGGATCATCTTGCGCTTGCGCGATGACAGCGCCGCCAGAAACCCGTCAAAATCGGGGTAGCCGTCATTGACCCAGTGAAATTGCTGACTGGTGCGCCGCAGCAGCCCCATTTGCTTACCCGACTCGGCCTCTGCTTCGGTGCAAAAGGTCAGATGCAGCGAGGACAACTGATTGTCGCGCGCCAGCTGCACCGCCCCCTGCACCAGCGCCGACTGGCCGATCCGCTCAAAGCCGGGACGCACCAGCAGCCGCCGCCCGGTGGCGGGGGTAAAGGGCACCGCGATCTGCAGCTTGGGGTAGTAGCGCCCGCCAGCCTGCTCATAGGCATGGGCCCAGTTGTGATCAAAGATATATTCGCCCTGGCTGTGGGATTTGGCGTAAAGCGGTGCGCAGGCGATCAGCTGGCCACCACTATAGGCGGTCAGATATTGCGGCTGCCAGCCCGTGCCTGCCCCGACAGAGCCGCTTTGCTCTAGTGCGGCAAGAAACCGATAGGTGGTAAAGGGATCAACAGCACGTTGCCCGCCGACGCTTTCGGGGCAAGCACAGGCATCCCAGGCTTCTGGCGCGATCTGCGACAACGAGGCAAGCACGCGAATTTCAACCGGTTCTTGGTTCATTTGCTCTCCCTGCCCTGCTCTTATTTGGTCAATGTCTTGGGCGGATCAACCCGGCAGCGGCGAAAGATATTGCTCGAAGGTAATATTATCGACCCATTTGCGCGCCTCGGCTTCTGCCTCGGGCGTTTTCAGCGTCCAGGCTAGAACCGGAACCCCGGCGACCCGCAGCGCCTGCACCCGTTCGCGCGACAGATCGCCGACCTCATGGCTGATGAAACAGGCCTGGCTGCTGTCAAAGTCGGGGATCTCGCGCAGGCGATCGCAGACATCCACAGGCAGACCCTCCCAGTCTTTGGGATCATAGGCGCTGGTCACCAGACCACGGGGGATGTCGGGCGCATATTTGGCCAGTGCCGCAACGGCATGCGGATTAAAGGACATCACCGCCACCGGTCCGGTATAACCGGCCAGGGCGCGGGCGGTGGCCGCTTCCAACGCACCGGTGTTGGCACCAAGCTGGCCATCCTGATCCTTGATCTCGATCAGCAAGGGCACCTGCCCCGCAACCAGGTCCAGCACCTCTTGCAGGGTGGGAATGGTTTCCCCATTGCCGCCGCTTAGCGGGATCGCCTCCAGCTCGGCCCGGCTGCGGTCGCGCACCCGGCCCTGGGCTGGTGTCACCCGATCCAGCAGGTCATCGTGAAACACCATCGGGCAGCCATCACTGGCTGCCTGCAGATCAATTTCAATGGCATAGCCCGCCGCCATCGCAGCCCGAATAGCTGCACGGCTGTTTTCCGGGCGGCCATGCCGCAGATCGTGCAGCGCCCGATGCGCGACAGGCAACGTCAGGAACGCGGCAGGCAGCTCTGGCTTCATTTGATCTGGAACACCGCATCAATTTCAACGGCGACACCCATCGGCAACGATGGCGCACTCACCGCGGCGCGCGCATGACGCCCGGCATCGCCTAGCGCTGCCACAAGAAAATCAGAGGCCCCGTTCACAACCTGCGGCTGCTGGGTGAAATCGGCGGTGGAATTGACAAACGCCCCCAGTTTCACCACCTGCACCAGACGGTCGAGATCACCACCACAGGCGGCTTTCAACTGCGCCAGAAGGGAAATGGCACAGCGCTTGGCCGCCAGCTGCCCCGCCGCCACATCCATGTCAGCGCCCAGGGTGCCGGTAATCAGTCCGTTTTCGTCAGAGGAAATCTGCCCCGAGACATAGACCATGTCGCCAGCAACGACATAGGGCACGTAATTGGCCGCCGGAGCCGGCGCCTCTGGCAGGGTAACACCCAGATCTTTCAGTTTCGCTTCGATGTTCATTGCCACGCTCCTTCAACGGCCATGTTTCGCGGCGACGCTAGCGCCGATGGGCGCTGCCGAAAAGGGAAAAAACGCAACAAGCCGCCTTGCGTCTTGCGTCAGTCCTCGCGGAAGGCTTTGACAAAATAATCAGCCAGCGGCTTCACCAGATAGGCCATCGGTGATCGGTCCTGGGTGCGGATGTAGCTTTCTACCGGCATGCCAGGGATCAGGACCGCACCGGCTGGCAGGCGCTGGACCTCACCGGGGTTCAGCTCAATCTCGGCCCGGTAATAGGACACCCCTGTGCCTTCGTCCTCAAAGGCGTCCGCCGAAACCTGCGTCACCGTGCCAAACAGATCCGGCGTATTGCGCTGGTCCAGGGCCGAAAACCGCAGGGTCACATCCTGGCCGACATAGATCTGGTCGATATCGGTGGGCGCCACCTGCGCGGCAATCACCAGTGGCCGGTCCTGCGGCACCAGAAAGAGCACCGGATCCGCCGCCCGAATAACAGAGCGCGGCGTGTGCACCTGCATATCATAGACAACCCCCGAAACAGGCGCGGTGATATCCAGCCGGTCCAGTCGTTCCAGCAGGGTCGCGCGGTTCTCGGCCAGTTCCAGCTCCTGATAGCGCAGGTCACGCAGCTGGGTAATGGCCTCTTCGCGCCGGGCAGAGCCCAGTTTCAGGATCTCGATCTCAGTTTCGGTGATGCGCCCCAAGGCCTGGGCCTCGGTGGCGATGAGTTCCCCCAGACGACCGCTCAGGTCCGCTTGGGTACGGCGCAGGTTGAGCACCGTTCCCGCCTGGGCCAATCCACGTTCCAGCAGGGTCACCTGGTTTTTCAACTCTTCAGCGATCAGTTCCAGCTGCAACTCCATCGAGTCCTGCTGCGCTTTGACCCCGGTAATCTGATCCCGCGTCTGCGCACTGCGCTTGCCAAGCTGTTCGATCTCGCGCGCGATGGATTCGCCGCGCGCCACAAACAGGCGGCGCTGGCCCTCGACCAGATCCGCCACCGCCGGGCGCGCCTGCGCCAGCGTCAGCAGCTCTGCGGCAAAACTGATCCCGGCGGCGCCGTCCCGCTCAGCCTCAAGGCGCCCGCGCCGCGCCATCATCTCAAACAATTGGCCTTCGGTGATGGCCAGTTGCGAGCGCAGTTCTTTGGCGTCCAGCCGCAAGAGCATCTCACCGCGCGCGACGCTGTCGCCTTCCTCCACCAGGATTTCAGCAACGATACCGCCATCCAGATGCTGCACCACCTGGCGATTTTGATCGACTTCAATCCGCCCCGAGGCAACAACCGCCCCAGCAATCGAGGACATCACCGCCCAGGTGCCAAAGCCGCCTAGCAGGATCACAAGCCCCCAGACTCCCAGCCAAAGCGGGCGGCGGGCTGACCATTCGGCATCGGTTTGTGCGGCGTCATGGTTCATCGTACCCCCCCCGCACCAGAAGACTGGCGGATGGTCTGATGGTTCGCCACCATATCCTGCAGAACCTTGTCTTTCGGACCAAAGGCGGCCTGGCTGCCCTTGTCGATCACAAGCAGCATGTCACATTCCTGGATCGCCGCCGGACGATGCGCCATGATAAGCACCGACTGCCCCGCCGCCTTCAGAGATTTGATCGCCTGATTCAGCGCGATGGAGCCTTCGTTGTCGAGATTGGAATTCGGTTCATCCAGGATCACAATGACCGGCGCATCATAGAGCGCCCGCGCCAATGCCACCCGCTGCATCTGCCCGCCAGACAATCGCCCACCGCCGGCCGAGATCCGGGTATCATAACCTTCGGGCAGGTTGACGATCATATCATGGGCAGCGGCCTTCTTGGCCGCGGTGATCACCTTTTCAGCATCTGGCGTATCGGCAAGGCGGGCAATGTTCTGGGCAATGGTGCCTTCAAACAGCTGCACCCGCTGCGGCAAATAGCCAAAATGACGCCCCAGCACATCTGGATCATATTGATCCAGCGCCGCGCCATCCAGCCGGATGGTTCCCGCTGCCGGACGCCAGGCCCCGGTTAGCGCCTTGGCCAATGTTGATTTACCACAACCAGACGGACCGATGACACCAATCGCCTGCCCCGGTTGCACCCGAAAGCTGATATTGCGCAACTGGGCGCGACTGTCACCGGGGGGGACCACAGCCAGCGCCTGCACCTCTAGATCTGCGCGGGGCCGGGGCAGTTCGGTGCGCGCCGCTTCTACCGGGACTTTGGTCAGCAGCTCGGCCAGCGCATGCCAGCCCTTGATCGCCCGCTGAACCATGGCCCATTGACCAAGACCCAACTCGATCGGGGCCAGCGCCCGCCCCATCAGGACAGAGCCGGCAATCATCGCCCCGGGCGAGACCTCACCCTGCAGCGCCAGATAGGCACCAAGCCCCAGCATCGCCGATTGCAGGAAAAGCCGCAGCGTTTTGGTCAGGGTGGTAAACCCGCCGCCGGTATCATTGGCTGCCAAGGTATCCTTCAGCGCCTCTTTGCGGATCTTTTGCCAGCGCTGAAACGCCGCCCCGCGCATCCCCATGGATTGGATCATCTCTGCTTCGCTGCGGATTTCCTCGGAGGACAGATTGGCCCGGTGCGACGACAGCGCTGCCTGTTGCAGCGGCGCACGACTGAACAGCTGGTTGAGCAAGGCAACCGCGACCAGAACCGCTCCGCCGCCCAGGGCCAACATCCCAAGCCAGGGGTGAAACAGGGCAATCCCTGCCAAAAAGAACGGCGTCCAGGGCAGATCAAAGGCCGCCCCCAGCACCGGCGAGGACATGAAACGCTGGACTGCCTCTAGATCGGTGGTACCTGTCTGGGCAACCGGATCCTGCGCCACCGCCGAGCGGCGCACCATGGCATCAAAGACCCGCCGATCCAGTTGCGCCTGAAACCGCGCACCGATTCGCGCCAGCACCCGGCCACGAACATAATCCAGCAGGCCCATCATTCCGTAAAGAAACAGAACCAACAGCGACAGCGCCACCAAGGTTGCCTCAGAGCCGCTCCCCAGGACCCGGTCATAGACCTGCATCATATAGAGCGGACCGGTAAGCATCAGCAGATTCACAAAAAAGCTGAAAACCCCAACGGCCCAATACAGGCTGCGACTGCGACGACGGCAGGAGATGAGCTCTTCATAGCCCGGCTGGAACGTTTTATTTTCCATCTTGCCTGTGCACTACCTGTTCAATTGCCCTGCGACGCATTAGACCTCTGGGCAACGACGTTTATCCGGAAACCTGTTCCGTATCTGCCACAAACGTACAAACAAATTGCTGTCGAATTGGGAAGCTGGGGGTTTTTCTCTAAATAGACGGCTCGTGCCTTTTTAACTACGCCCCAAGTGGATCTCTACTCGAATGCGAATTTTAATCAAAACGCGTTATGTCTTTGCGCTTGTTGCCCTGGTCTTGTCAACGGCAGGTTGCGCCACCCAAAGCCCTGAAGCAAAAGCCGCAGGAGAGGTCTTTGACCCCTACGAGCGCACCAATAGGTCGGTCCACAGCCTGAACCTTGCGGTTGACCGCTTTGCCTTCCGCCCCGCCTCTAAGGGCTATGTCGCCATCGTACCGCCACCGATGGTCAACAGCTTTTCCTATTTCGCCGAAAACCTGTCGATGCCGGGGCAGGCAGTCAATGCCCTGCTGCAAGGCAACCCAAAGATGGCCGGTCAGGCCCTGGCGCGTTTTGCCATGAACTCCACGATTGGCTTTCTTGGCCTTGCCAACCCCGCCTCTGATTTTGGCATGCCTGAGGTCGATACCGATTTTGGCGAGACACTCGCGGTTTGGGGCATGGGGGAAGGCGCCTATGTCGAACTGCCGTTTTACGGCCCCTCGACCGCGCGGGATGCAACCGGCATTCTGGTCGATTTCTTCACAAACCCCGTAGGCTATGCTCGGAACAATCCCGCCGATAACATCTCGGTCTATGCAGAGATAGTGCGCCGCATGGGCGACCGTGGCACATATTCAGATACTGTGGATTCGATTCTTTACGAAAGCGCTGACAGCTATGCCCAAGCGCGCCTGCTGTACCTGCAAAACCGCCGGTTCCAGCTGGGCGAAACCGCAGAGATCAGTGAGATCGATCCCTTTGAACTAGATACCGAAGGATTTTAAATGATGCATCGCCGTAGTTTTCTGACCGGCCTGACCGCCAGTGCCGCCCTTGTCCCAGCCACCCCGCTCTGGGCGCTGAATGAAGCCGGTGCCAGCAATTTGATCAACAGCCTGGTCACCGACATCAATACAGTCATCGCATCCGGCAAATCCGAAAATGCCATGTTCCGCGATTTTGAGCGCATTTTCAAAAAGTTCAGCGACACCTCCTATATTGCGGCCTATGCGCTTGGGGTGGATGCCCGTCGTGCCTCTTCCGGGCAAAAGCGCGCCTTCTCCAAGGCGTTTCAGGGCTATATCTCGCGCAAATACGGCAAGCGCTTCCGCGAATTCATCGGCGGCAGCCTGGAAGTAAAAGGCGTAAAGCGGGTCAAGAAATGGTACGAAGTCAGCACCATTGCACGGCTGCAGGGCCAGGCCCCGTTTGAGGTGACCTTCCTGGTATCTGATCGCTCCGGCAAGGAGCTCTTCTTTAACATGTATATCGAAGGAGTGAACCTGCTGCTGACGGAACGTACCGAGATTGGTGCCATTCTGGACAGCAACAAGGGCGATATCGATGCAATGATTGCAGAATTGAAGCGCCAGAGCTAATCGCCCGTGGCCCCGATGGACCCTGTGGCCGCATCAGACTGGCACTACATAAAAAAGGCTCCCCTCGGGGAGCCTTTTGTTTTTCCGGGTCTGCTGCCAAGGCTAGTTGCGGCCAAAGATATCCCGCAGCAGACCATCCACGGCTCGGCCCAGCTCTCGTCCTGGCTGAATCTGGTTTCGCCGCCGCGTCGTTTCAACCGGTGGCGCAATCGGCGCGGGTGCCAGCATCGGCAATGGCGTCGGGGTCAGCCCCTCATGCACCCGCACCATGGTTTCTTGCCAGATCTCCGCCGGCAGGCCACCACCGGTCACGCCGCGCAAGGGGGTATTGTCATCATAGCCCATCCAGACGCCAGCCACATAGTCGGCGGTAAAGCCGATGAACCAGGCATCCCGTGCCGCCTGGGTGGTGCCAGACTTCCCAGCCACCTGCCAACCGGGGATCTGGGCACGGCGACCGGTGCCTTCGGCGATGACCTTTTCCATCATCCAGACAAGTTGTTGCGCAGCCTCGGTGCGGATCACCCGCTCGCCCATGCCGCCACTACGGCCCATCAAGGGAACGTCATCTGTCACCAGGCGCAGCTCTGCGACGCCATAGGGTGTCACCGAAGATCCACCATTGAGAATGCCCGCATAGGCCCCGGTCATTTCCAGCAGGGTGCTTTCCGAGGCCCCAAGCGCCAGCGCCGGGCCTTCGGCCATGTCATTGTCGATCCCAAAATCCGTCGCGACACGGCGCACGCGGTCACGACCGACTGCCTCTGACAGCTTGACCGCCGGAATGTTCAGCGAATCCCGCAACGCCCGCGCCAGGGTCACTTCGCCATAGTATTTTCGGGTATAGTTCTTCGGGCACCATTCGCCCGAGCCGGGCACCGTCATGCAGTATTCTGCATCCAGCAACACATCGAGTGGCGAATAGCCCAGCTCCAACGCGGTGGCATAAACAAAAGGCTTGAAGGCAGATCCGGTCTGCCGCTTCGCCTGGGTCGCCCGGTTGAACACGCCAGACACACGGGTTCTGCGCCCGCCAACCATGGCCCGCACCGCGCCATCTGCGCTCATCACCACAATGGCGGCCTGCGCCTTGGAACCTTCGCGCACCTTGTTTTCAAAGACGTGCTTCATCGCCTGTTCTGCGGCGGTTTGCAGCCGCTGGTCGATGGTGGTGCGGATCACCACATCTTCGGTTGTCTGGGCCCCAAAGTAATTGGGCACGCTATCCATGATCCAATCGGCAAAATAGCCGCCCGCGCGGGCCTCGGCGGCCTCGCTCAGCTCTGCCGGGGCCTGTTGTCCAGACCGGGCCTCGGCGGTGGTCAGGTAGCCCTGTTCCTCCATCAGACGCAGGACCGTTGCGGCGCGATCCTGCGAACGCTGCAGATTATTGGTCGGTGCCAGAGAGGACGGCGCGGTTAGCAACCCAGCCAGCATGGCACCTTCGGCGGCACTCAGCTGGTTGGCAGATTTTCCAAAATAGCGCTGCGCCGCCGCCTCGGCCCCATAGGCACCACCGCCCATATAGGCACGGTTCATATAGATAGAGAGGATCTCATCCTTGCTGTACTTAACTTCCATCGCCAGGGCGTAGACTGCCTCGGTTGCCTTGCGCCACAGCGACCCCTGGCGGCAATCATTCTCATAGGCGGCCTCACTCTCCCAGTCGTCCGGATCATAGACCCGCCCCAGACAGAGCAGTTTAGCCGTCTGCTGGGTAATGGTAGACCCACCATGCCCCGAGAGCGGCCCGCGCCCTTCGCTGAGGTTGATGCGCACCGCCGAGGCCACACCACGCGGCGAGATCCCAAAGTGGCGGTAAAACCGCTTGTCCTCGGTGGCAACAATAGCGTTCTTTAGATTGGGCGAAACCGTCTGCGCCGTTACCACGCCACCAAATTGATCGCCGCGCCAGGCAAAGACCTCGCCGGTATTGTCCAGCAAAGTGACAGAGCCACGCGCGCGCCCATCCAACAGATCCGCCACAGGCGGCAGCTGCGAGGTCTGGTAGCCCACCGCCAGGGCAACCAGCGTGACGACAACCATCCCAACCCGCCAGGTAAAGCCCCAGACCAGGCGCAGGATCCAGCGAAACGGCGCCAGCAAAGTCCCAATCAGGCCACGGGGTTTCCGACTGCGAACAGCCCTGCGCGGCGCACCTTTTCTGGTGGCTGAACCCGGTTTGGAGCCGGGCTTTGGCCGCGCACGCGGCTTTGGTTTACCAAAAAGCCGCGCCCAAAGCCCGCCGCCAGACTGGCCCGCTGGCCGCCTGGCAGCCCCCTTGGAGCCGTTCTTTGCATAGCGTTTCTCTGCCACCAGTGGCCTACGCCCTGTTCCTTGCGCCATCTCGATAATCCTGCCCGGTTTGCCCGTTTTAACCACTCTACCCGCTTCGCGGCGCATTGTAGAGAGGGGGTTTGCGGGGAATTTGCCTTCGCGAACTGCTCAAATTGCGGGCGAACAGGCAATAATCCGCTCTTTTTTTAGCCGCGATACCAGATGGAGCGATACCACAGCGCCCCTTCGGTTCCCCCAACGCGGCCCCTTGGCTTTTCTGCATTGGCAATGATGCGGGTGCCCGCCTTTTGGCCCTGGATGACACAATCAACCCAGGTGACAGGCGCCCTCCAGAAAGGATGTCGAAATGAAAATGATCATAGCTGCCATCAAACCCTTCAAGCTGGAGGACGTCCGAGAAGCCCTGACAGGCATCGGCGTCTCGGGGTTGATGGTCTCTGAAGTCAAAGGCTTTGGTGCCCAGGCGGGCCATACCGAAATCTATCGCGGTGCCGAGTACGAAGTGAACTTTGTACCCAAGCTGAAGCTGGAAATCGTGGTGCCTGCCAGTATGGCCGATCAGGTGGTCGAAACCATCGCCAGCACTGCCCGAACCGGCAAGATCGGTGACGGCAAGATCTTTGTTCTCGATGTTGCGCAGGCCATGCGGGTGCGTACCGGCGAAACCAATCAAGACGCGCTTTAAGCGCCGCATTTGGAGGACTACTGATGCGTAAATTCTCTCTTTCCTTGTCGGCCCTTGCGCTGACGACACTGCCGGGCCTGGCCCTGGCGGATGAGGCCGCAGCCGCAGCCCCTGCGGATATCACGCCCTATATCTTTACCACGCTGCTGTTCCTGATTGGTGGCTTTATGGTGTTCTGGATGGCAGCTGGTTTTGCCATGCTCGAAGCCGGTCTGGTACGCTCCAAGAACGTCACCATGCAGCTGACCAAGAACATCGCGCTGTTTTCAATCGCGGCCATCATGTACTGGCTGGTTGGTTTTAACCTGATGTACCCCGGCGATGCCTGGTCCATTCCCGGCCTTCTGGGGGCCTTTGCTCCGACCTCGCTGGAACCCGTCGGCCTGGCCGCAGCGGATGCTTCGCTGGACTATGCTTCGGTTGGCTCTGACTTTTTCTTCCAGTTGATGTTCTGCGCGACCACTGCCTCGATCGTTTCGGGCACCCTGGCGGAACGCATCAAGCTCTGGCCCTTCCTGATTTTTGTCGCCGTCCTGACCGGCGTGATCTACCCTATCGAGGCCTCCTGGCAGTGGGGCGGCGGCTTCCTGTCGGAAATGGGCTTCTCTGACTTCGCTGGCTCTACCCTGGTACACGCGGCAGGTGGCTTTGCAGCCCTGGCCGGCGCCCTGATCCTTGGCCCCCGTATTGGTAAATACAAAGGCGGCAAGGTTGTGCCGATGCCGGGTTCCAACCTGGCCCTGGCGACCCTGGGTACCTTTATTCTGTGGCTCGGTTGGTTCGGCTTTAACGGTGGTTCGCAACTGGCGATGGGCACCGTGGGCGATATCACTGATATTTCGCGCATCTTTGCCAACACCAATATGGCGGCTGCGTCCGGTGCGGTCACTGCGCTGATCCTGACCCAGGTCATGTTCAAAAAGCCCGACCTTACCATGACGCTGAACGGCGCGCTGGCCGGTCTGGTTTCCATCACAGCCGGCCCGCTCGACCCAACCCTGTTTGGCGCTCTGTGGATTGGTGCCGTGGGTGGTCTGATCGTGGTATTTGTTGTGCCACTGCTGGACAAGCTGCAGATCGATGACGTGGTTGGCGCCATTCCGGTGCACCTGGTTGCCGGTCTCTGGGGCACCTTCGCGGTTCCCTTTTATACTGCGGACACTTCGTTCATCACCCAGATCACCGGCTTTGTTGCCATCGGTGCCTTCACCTTCATCGTCTCCGGCATTGTCTGGTTGGTCCTGAAGTCCACCATGGGCATCCGCGTCAGCGAAGAAGATGAGATCAACGGTCTCGACATGGCAGAGCTGGGCATGGAAGCCTACCCCGAGTTCAAGGCAGGCTAAGCCGTCAGGAAATCCTGAAAGATTACAGAAACGCGTCCCTCAGGGGGCGCGTTTTTTTCCACCTCTTCGGCCATTCAAATTCAGCATCTCGTTAAGCAGCAAAAAGCGCGCCGCAAAGGGCGCGCTTTCAGTCTATGGGTTGTCAGGTCTTTGGGGTCAGACGCCGGCGTCTATGATCGCCTTGGCCAGCCTCGGAATGGTTGCGGAATTCAGCCCCGCAATATTCATCCGGCTGTCGCCCACCATGTAGATGCCATTGTCGACCCGCATTTTCTCGACCAGATCAGGGGTGGTCCCCAAGAGCGAGAACATGCCGCGATGCTGCGCCAGGAAGCCAAAGCGGTCAGACCCGGAAAGGCGCTGCAGTTCTGCGGCCAGATCGGTCCGCAGCCCCAACATGCCGAGGCGGATCTCTTCCAGCTCGGCGGCCCAATCGGCGCGCAGGGCCTCATCGTTCAGGATCATCGTCACCAGACGCGCGCCATGATCCGGCGGGAACGAATAGTTCTGCCGGTTCAAAAACGCCAGAGTGCCCTGGTTCAGCGCCTGCGCGCCCTTATCCTGCGACAGCGCCATCAGCAGCCCGGTACGTTCCCGGTAGATGCCAAAGTTCTTGGAACAGCTGGCCGCGATCAGCACCTCGGGGCAGCCGGCAGCCACCATGCGCACACCGCGCGCGTCTTCTTCCAGACCATCGCCAAATCCCTGATAGGCAATATCGATCATCGGGATCAGGCCGCGTTCATTCATCAGCGCGATCACCGCTTGCCACTGCGTCGCATTCAGATTGGCACCGGTGGGGTTGTGACAGCACCCATGCAGCAGGATCACATCGCCCTTGGCCGCCTGTTTCAGATCTTCGATCATGCCATCAAAGTTCACGCCACGGGTTTCGCGATCGAAATAGCGATAGCTGACAGCTTCGATGCCCACATATTGCAGGATCGACACATGGTTGGGCCAGGTCGGATCCGAGACATGCACCTTGGCTGATGGGTTGGCCATCTTGATCATCTCGAAGGCCTGGCGCACCGCGCCGGTCCCACCGGGGGTCGCCGCTGCCGCGACAGTGTCACGCGCCACAGCATCGCCGAGGATCAGTTTGATCATCGCATCGCTATAGGCAGGGTCGCCAGCCAGAGCGACATAGGATTTGCTGGTCTGCTCCTCCCAGAGCTTGTGCTCTGCCGCCTTGATCGCCCGCATCACCGGGGTCTGGCCCTCGGCATTTTTGTAGACGCCAACACCAAGGTCGATCTTGTTGTCGCGCGGATCTTCGCGAAACATCTGCATCAGGGCGAGAATTTTATCCGCAGGCTGCGGCTTTAGGGTCTCAAACATCAGGTCTCTCCGGTTGCAACGGGAAGGGTGGGAAACGCGCCCCACTCCGACCATGAGCCATCATAAAGCGCATGATCGGTCTTGCCGATCCGCTCTAGGGCGAGGCTCAGGACGGCGGCGGTCACGCCCGACCCGCAGGTGGTAATGGCAGGTTTGTTCAGATCAACGCCCGCCGCCGTGAAAACGGCGCGCAGCTCTTCCGGCGCTTTCATCGTGGCATCAGAGGCGAGCAAATCAGTGAAAGGTGTGTTTTTGGAGCCCGGAATATGCCCGGCGCGCAGCCCTTCGCGGGGTTCGGGCACATCGCCACGAAAGCGCGCCGCGGCGCGGGCGTCGATGATTTCGTGATCGCCCAGCTTGGCGGCAGAGGACACCTGCGTCACATCCCGCACCAAATGGTTTTGCACCCGCACCGTCATGTGCCGGTCGCGGATAACCGGTGGCAGATCTTCGGTCTCGCGGCCCTCGGCCACCCATTTTGGCAGACCACCATCCAGAACCGCAACGTTGGCCTGCCCCATCAGGCGGAACAGCCACCAAACCCGCGCCGCAGATTTAAGCCCGGCGCCATCATAGACCACCACCTGATGCCCGTCACCCACGCCCATGGCGCGCAAACGGGACATGAACTTTTCGACTGGCGGCACCATATGTGGCAGATCTGACCGGTGATCCGAGATATCGTCGATATCAAAAAAGCGCGCATTGGGAATATGAGCCGCGTCATATTCTGCCTTTGCGTCGCGCACTTCCTGCGGCAGATACCATGAGCCATCCAGCACCCGCAGGTCCGGGTCCTGCAGATGGGCTGCCAGCCACTCGGTTGATACAAGGGTTTTTGGATCGTCGCGCATAAAAGCCTCCCCGCACATGCCTTTGTCCCTGCGTACTACCCGCCGATGGGAGTCGCAAGAGAGGCCGGGCGGGAACGCAACAATCTATCGCGACAAATCTTCGATCCCCCGCCCCTAACGCACCAGCCGCAGGCTGGGACGGCTGGGCCTGTCTTTTGCAGCCATGTTCCCGGCCGAGAAGCGGGCGGCAAAGGACAGGCCCGCGCGGATGACATTCGGGTCCATGGTGCCACCAGTCAAATTGGCCAGCGCTGCGCGGGCTCGGGGTGTTTCGTCCCGGCGCATGTGATGCAGCATCTGCAACAAGGCCTGCTCATCCCGGCTTATATGGCTGCGGTCTTCAAGATCCAGCGGATCAAGGCATTCAAAGCGGTGATGGCGCGCCTGCCTGGTCTGCTGCACCAGCGCCAGCAGCGCCTGCGCCACAGGCAGGCCCAGGGTCTCTCCCCAGCGCTGCGCGGCAATCTGATAGGCGAACTGCCAGGTCTGGCGCTCGGGGTGCGCCAGGCTGATCATGAAATGGCGCAGAACGGGCAGCAGCCCCTGTTCAAAATCATCCAGATCGCAAAAGACCAGCGGCAGCCTGTCGTTCGGTCCTGCAGGCTGGTCCGGCTGTTTTGGTGATTGCGGTGCGGCGGCAATGCTCTGGGGGCGTGTCATGACAGGATCCTCTGGACGGGTGGCACATTTTGGCAAAACGAGACAGGCCGGGCGGGATCACGCAGGATCAATCTGACTGGGCCGCGTCTTATCTGACAAAAACACTCGGAATACACAAGCCCTTTTCACGCAGCGCGATATTCCAGGCCACAGCACGGCCCAATCCCCCCGCGTCCGGGCGGCCAGAGACAGCATTCAATCTTCAAAGTTTCGGAAACGGGATATCTGTTCAGCGCCCCAGAGGTCGCGGCAACGCGCTGGTCGGGAATTAGCCGTGATCCTTCAGCAGGCGGCTTTTCTGGCGTGACCAATCACGCTTTGCCTCAGAGGCGCGCTTGTCATGCGCCTTCTTGCCCTTGGCGATGCCGATCTTGAGCTTGGCGCGGCCCTTATGATTGAAATACATCACGATGGGCACCAGGGTCATGCCCTTGCGCTGGGTCGCGTTCCACATATCGGACAACTGCTTGCGCGAAACCAGCAGCTTGCGGCGGCGACGTTCAACATGTTTGAACATCTTGGCCTGAGAATAGGGCGGCACGTAGGAATTCACCAGCCACAGCTCGCCATCTTCGACCGTTGCATAGCTTTCGGCGATATTGGTGCCGCCTTCACGCAACGCCTTCACTTCCGAGCCTTCAAGCACGATGCCACATTCCACGTCATCCTCGATGGCGTAGTCAAACCGCGCGCGGCGGTTTTCGGCAATCACTTTATAGTTCGGGTCTGATTTCGTCTGGGCCATGATGGGCAGATGTAAGCGCAGGCGCGGGCAGGTGCAAGATGACTCTCGCCGCCATCGCCCGCGTTCTGGCGCCGTTACGCTGTTGTCGGGGGGGCAAACCCGCCCACATGGTGGGGATAGTGGTGCATATTCAGGAAAACCGCGCCTGATGCGCCACCGCGATAGCCATGCGGCTGATCCGCCTGAAAGCGCAGCCCCTCTCCCTGTTGCAGGGCAACCCATTGACCATCCCGCAGGACCTCCATCTCACCCTGCAGGACAAAAACCTCTTCTGTGACGCCCGCCTCATGTGGCTGCGAGGCATGGCTTTGCCCGGCCGTCAGGCTGATCTGAAAGGTTTCTGCGCCGAGGCTGGGATCAAAGGGAAAGACGATCTTCACCGCGATGCTGCCGGGAAACTGCACCGTTTGAAACCCGGCACTGCGTACCTTCTGCGGCTCTGGCATCGGGGCAATCAGAGCAGAAAGCGGCAGGTGAAAGCCCTTGGCGATTTTCCACAGGGTGGCGATGGTCGGACTGGATTCGCCGCGCTCGATCTGGCCGAGCATTGCCTTGCTGACCCCGGTTGTCTCTGCCGCTTTGGACAGGCTTATCCCTGCCTGCCTGCGGATCTGGCGCAGGTTAATCGCAATAGCATCCTCGGTCATGTTGCGTGCTCCATCGCGCCGCAGAGACCGCGGCTGAAAATTTCTCTTGTGCGTTATAGCGCACAAGGCCTATCTTGGGCAAAATACATCGTGCGCTATAACGCACACCACTCTACCGCGCGCATCCCGGAAGGAAACCCCCAATGCTCTCACAGCTCAAGCTATCGCATCTGGCGGCCGGCGCGATTGCGGTTCTGGTGGGGTACACCAGTTCCGTTGCCATCATCTTTCAAGCGATTGAAAGCCTCGGCGCCAGTCAGGCGCAGGCAAACAGCTGGCTGATGGCGCTGGGGCTAGGCATGGGACTGACCAGCCTGATCCTGTCGCTGTGGTTTCGCATGCCCGTACTGACCGCATGGTCCACCCCCGGTGCGGCACTGCTGGCGATCGGGCTCAAGGATGTCTCCATCAGCCAGGCGGTTGGTGCCTTTCTGTTCTGCGGGCTGTTGCTGACCCTTACAGGCATCAGTGGCTGGTTCGAACGCCTGGCGCGGCTAATCCCGGACAGCATCGCCAATGCGCTTTTGGCGGGAATTCTGTTCAATTTTGGGCTCTCGGCCTTTCTGGCGCTCAATACCGATACCGCCCTGGTGGCCAGCATGGGGCTCGCCTTTCTGGCCGGTCGGCTGTGGTTTGCCCGCTACACCATGCTTGGGGTCTTGCTGGTTGGTGCGCTTTGGGCTGCCGCTGCCGGTAGTTTTGGCGATCTCGCCCAGCTGGACACCAGCCTGCACATGCCCGAAGCGGTGCCACCCAGTTTCTCTCTGCCGGTGATGCTTGGGGTTGGGCTGCCGCTTTATATCGTGACGATGTGCTCGCAGAACATGCCTGGCGTCGTCACCCTGCGCGCCGCCGGCTATACTCCACCGGTGTCAGCAGGCCTGACCGTGACCGGAATCGCCACATTAGTCCTGGCACCTTTTGGCGGCTTTGCCTTCAACTTTGCCGCCATCACCGCCGCCATATGTGCCGGCCCCGAGGCGGACGACGATCCACGGACCCGCTATCTGGCCAGTGCCAGTGCAGGTGTGTTCTACTGTCTGGTGGGCCTGGGCGGCGCAACAGTGATCAGCCTGTTCCTGATTGCGCCCAAGGCCCTGATCGCCGGGGTTGCCGGGCTCGCCCTGCTATCGACCATCGGCAACAGTCTGTCGCAGGCCCTGCAGGGTGCAGATGGACGCGAGGCCGCGCTGATCACCTTTATGACCGCAGTCTCTGGCATCAGCTTTTGGGGCATTGGCGCCGCCTTTTGGGCGCTGCTGTTTGGGCTACTAGTAAACAGCCTTTTGCATCGCCGCCCGGTGCAGGCACCACTAACTGCACAGCCAACCGCTCAGACCGCCACACAGCCCCACCTCCCGGCCCCGCCAACTGGCTAAGACAGAACCCGCCCTAGCCAAACGCCGCCGCCTGCGCAAACGGCCGACCAAAACACCCCCGACGCCCCCGCGCCGGGTTAATAGAACCAAAACACGTCCGCAGATATTGCGTTTGTTGCGCAAATCGTGTGTCTGAGGGCAAAGACAAGGGAAACAGCCAGATGCCAATGTACCGATCCAGAACCTCTACCCATGGCCGCAATATGGCCGGCGCCCGCGGATTGTGGCGTGCCACCGGCATGCAAGACGATGATTTTGGCAAGCCAATCATCGCTATCGTCAATTCTTTCACCCAGTTTGTGCCCGGCCACGTGCACCTGAAGGATCTGGGCCAGATGGTCGCCCGCGAAGTCGAATCGGCCGGCGGTGTCGCCAAGGAATTCAACACCATCGCGGTGGATGACGGCATCGCCATGGGGCATGATGGCATGCTCTATTCGCTGCCCTCGCGCGAGGTGATCGCGGATTCGGTGGAATATATGGTCAACGCCCACTGTGCCGATGCCATGGTTTGCATTTCCAACTGCGACAAGATCACCCCGGGGATGATGATGGCCGCCATGCGCCTGAACATCCCGGTGATCTTTGTTTCTGGCGGCCCGATGGAGGCCGGCAAGATCGACATAGCCGATCTCGACATGAAAAAGATCGACCTGGTCGATGCCATGGTTGCCGCCGCCAGCGAAACCATGACGGATGAACAGGTCCAGCATATCGAAGAAAACGCCTGCCCAACCTGCGGGTCCTGCTCTGGCATGTTCACCGCCAATTCGATGAACTGCCTGGCCGAAGCCCTGGGCCTGGCGCTGCCTGGCAATGGCTCTACCCTGGCGACCCACGCGGACCGCAAGCATCTGTTCCTGGAGGCCGGCCGCAAGATCGTCGAGATAACCAAACGCCACTACGAGGGCAATGAACCAGGCCTGTTGCCACGGGAAATCGCCCGCTTTGAGGCCTTTGAAAACGCCATGAGCCTGGATATCGCCATGGGCGGGTCGACCAATACGGTGCTGCACCTGCTGGCGATTGCCCATGAGGGCGAAGTCAAATTCACCATGGATGACATCGACAGGCTGAGCCGCAATGTCCCCTGTCTGTGCAAGGTGGCGCCCAATATCGAAAACGTCCACATGGAAGACGTACACCGGGCCGGCGGCATCTTTTCAATCCTTGGCGAACTGTCCCGCGCAGGCCTGTTGCACAATGATTGCAGCACAGTGCATTCCGCCTCTATGGGCGAAGCGATTGCCAAATGGGACATCAAGGTCGCCAATAACCCCGAGGCCGAGCAATTGTTCAAAGCCGCCCCCGGCGGTGTGCGCACCACCCAGGCGTTTTCCACCGAAAACCGCTATAAAGAGGTGGATATCGACCGTGAAGGCGGCGTGATCCGCAGCAAGGAACACGCCTTTAGCCAGGATGGTGGTCTTGCGGTTCTGTTTGGTAATATCGCGCTGGATGGCTGTATCGTCAAAACCGCCGGTGTGGATGCCTCGATCCTCAAATTCACCGGGTCTGCCTATGTCTGCGAAAGCCAGGATCAGGCTGTCAGCGATATTCTGACCGGCAAGGTCAAGGCGGGCGACGTGGTGGTGATCCGCTATGAAGGCCCGCGCGGTGGTCCGGGGATGCAGGAAATGCTCTATCCGACCTCCTACCTGAAATCCAAAGGTCTGGGCAAAGACTGCGCCTTGCTGACCGATGGACGGTTTTCCGGCGGGACCTCTGGCCTCTCCATTGGTCACGCCTCCCCTGAAGCGGCCGAAGGCGGCGCGATCGGGCTGGTTGAAATGGGCGACAAGATCGAGATCGACATTCCCAACCGCACAATCCATCTGGCGGTCTCGGACGAGGTTCTGGCCGCCCGGCGCGCTGCACAGGATGCGGTCGGCTGGAAGCCCGCCAAACCACGCAAGCGCAAGGTCTCCAAGGCGCTGAAAGCCTATGGCATGCTGGCCACATCAGCCGCCAAAGGCGCGGTGCGCGAACTACCGGAAGACTACGACGGCTAACCGCACCGCAAATTCGCCCCCCCTTCTATATCTTGAATATTGGGGGGGCTTTGCAGCCAAGTGTAGCTGCTGCAACGTAGCGCTCCCGCCCTCTCTGTCGGCTTTTGCCTGATGGCAAAACCCTCCGCGAGCTTGGGCCCCGCGCCGGGCTTTGCCCGGCGCGGGGCCTGCCGCCACCCAAACTGGAAAAAACACCCCGCCCCAGCCTGCCCGCCAGGAGCAATAATAAAAAGATCTGCTGAGAAGCGGTTTAGGGGCAGGTATGCCCCAAACGCGCCCTATCAAGTATTAGATAAAACGACCGCCTCAAGGGTAAACCGCGCTATCGCGCGGCGGCTTTGCCGCCCTTGACCCGGACGTTTTCGCAAGTTCAAAGAGGCACCCTACCATCTGGCGCAACCGCGCCACGCCTTGGCGTGGCGCCGGGCCCAACGGGACAAGGGCCTTTTCAAGGCCCGCCGGACGGGCGGGAGCGCCACCTCCCTGTTTGCCACCTGTTTTACGCCTGCTATTCCGCAAGCTTGGCGTGGATCTCGTCGAGGTCAATTTCGCCAATGGGCATCTTGTTGCCCGGATTCTCAAAATCATATCGGAACAGATCAAAGTCGCGTTTATAGATCTCATAGATCAGGTGCATCGATAGATCGTCAAAATAGTCTGCAACCGGGTGCGCCCGCTTGGGGCCATGGCCTTCGCTTTCGTTGAAGCGGGGAATATTTGCCAGATCAACCCTATGCGGCGTTTCAATCGCGTCCAGCACATCCTGCATGCCGCTGTTGAAATCCTCGGTCCAGAAGATCTTGTTGTAGCGCCCACCATTACCGACATAGGTCGAGACATGGCCCGACATCGCGGACCAATGGATATCCGGGTCCATCGGGCGGCGAAACCGGATACTGTCACGCACAAATAGCAAAAACCGCCGGAAGCTCTTGATCTGGTCGAATTCTTGCTTGCCGTCCGCGCCGCCAACCTCGATGCCATATTCATAGGTCAACTTTGGCACCAGATTACCGCGATAGCGTTTGCCGTTGCGCTGAATGCCGCAGATCTTGTCAAAAAACGAGCTGAGCACTCGGGTATAGGGGTTGCGCACGCAGGTAAAAGCATAGCTGCTATTGTCCCGCACCTTGCGGCTGATCGGATCCTTGCTGTGCTCTAGCGCCCATTTGTGCAGTCCACTCTGCGCATCATGGATGTCACCGTCAAAAAAAGCGCCATGGTCAGAATAGTAGAGGATCTGGCCAATGGTCGAACAGGCGCATTTCGGCACCACGCGATAAATGACGCTCTCGGACTCGGTCATCCAGGTACCTGGGTATCCCATATCGCCTTCCTCCTTTTGTGCAGCGGAACCTGTACACTTAATATCTACAGATAAAATTAAAATAATCTGGTTTATTCAATGGCCTTGCCCCTTTATCAAGGGAACAATCAACTCACTTCAGGATGCATCGTCTCCAAAATGGCAAGAATTGCGTATATTTTGCTCTGCCATAAGGATCCAGAGGCGATCATCCTGCAGGCAGAGCAGCTCACCGCGGTGGGCGACTACATGTCCATCCATTTTGACCGCAGCGCCAGTGCAGAAGACTATGCAAGCATTCGCAAGGCCCTGTCAGGCAACCCGAACGTCTGTTTTGCCAAGACCCGCGTCAAATGCGGCTGGGGAGAATGGTCGCTGGTGCAAGCCACCCTGAACGCCCTGTACAGCGCCCTCGATAGCTTTCCGCGCGCCACCCATTTCTACATGCTGTCCGGCGACTGCATGGCGATCAAAACAGCAGAATACGCCCATGGCTTTCTGGATCAACAGGACTGCGACTTTGTCGAGAGCTTTGATTTCTTCGAAAGCGACTGGATCAAAACTGGCCTGAAGGAAGAGCGGCTGATTTATCGCCATTTTCTGAACGAACGCAAGCACAAGGCCCTGTTCTACGCCAGCCTCACCCTGCAACAGAAGCTGGGGCTACAGCGACAAATACCGGCTGACATTCAGGTGCAGATTGGCAGCCAGTGGTGGTGTCTAAGGCGGCGCACGGTTGAAGCCATCTTTGACTTTGTGAAGCAGCGAAAAGACGTGGTGCGCTTTTTCCAGCGCACCTGGATCCCGGATGAGACCTTTTTCCAGACTCTGGTACGACATCTGGTTCCCAATACTGAAATCGACAGCCGTACACTGACATTTCTGATGTTTACCGATTACGGCATGCCGGTGAATTTCTACAATGATCACTACGATCTGCTGCTGAGCCAGGATTTTCTGTTTGCCCGTAAAATCAGCCCAGACGCCAAAGAGCTGAAACTGCGCCTTGGGCGGCTCTATGCGGCCCAAGGCGTTGATTTCCAAGTCTCAAACGAGGGACGCAATCTCTATAAATTCCTGGTGCAGCGCGGCCGTATTGGGCGCCGCTTTGCCACCCGGTTTTGGGAAAAAGAAAGCTCTCTCGGGCGCGAGCGCGAGCTGATCATCGTGGTCTGCAAAAAATGGCACGTCGCCAAACGGCTGATCGCCCAGCTGCGGCAACACACCGATATTGCCGCCATTGACTATCTGTTCCACGAAGAGGCAACACCGCTGCCGGATCTGGGTGGCATTCAGGCCTCTCTGAGCAAGCGCACACGGCATCGGCGTGCCTTGATGCGGATGCTGTTTGAGTATTTTGACACCAACCGGCTGGTCATTTGCTTGGATCCGACCGCGCTGGATCTGATGAATGACTTCAACAGTGATCGCTCTACCACCCGCACGCTGCAGATCGAATGCGACTTTTCCGATGACTATCTGATTGGCCATGCGCACCGGGTTGGCCTTGCGGGGGAACACACGCCACAACAGGCGCTGAAGCGGCTGCTGCCGACCATTCGCAATGACATCCTCTACGAAGCCGACCGCCTGCGCGACGCCGGTTTCGCCAATTACCACCTGATACGCCAGTCAGACAGTGCCGAGATCAACGCCAGCCAATTGGCCGAGGTCTTCGGCCTGCCGATTGAAACAGCACAGACCCTGGCCAATAGCCCGCACCTGTTTTCCGACTAAAACAGGTCGCGCAAAGGTGGGTGTCGGATTTCAGTGTCTAGGACAGACGGAAGCAAATAGGCAAAGCCCATCTCGTGGCTGCAAAGGAATGCGGCAAACGCTCATTCCCGGTCAGGGCCGCCAACAGGCTAATTGCGCCAGCTGGAAAACCACCGCCGCAGACGGCTGCGCCGTTCGGACAGCGCATCCCCTGCAGCATAAAACCCGTCTTCGACATCCTCCAACATCGGGTCAATCCGGCTACGGCGAAATCTGCGCCAGCGCACATAGATCGCCCAGAACAGCGCTGCCAATAGCACCAGGATGACTGTGCTGATCCAATTGAATGGCTTATCCTCGGGGCCAGTGACTGGCTTGATCGAGATCGCATTGGGAAAGGTCGACAGGAAAACGCTGCGCCAGCCGTAGTGTAGCACCGAAACCCATTCAGGATTATCCTTGGTAGAGATCGCGTCATTGGCCTCGGAATACAGATTGGCGGTATCGAACTTGAAATAGGGTGGCCAGTGCCAGCCAGTGTCCTCGTTGCGATAGACAATGGCATCGCCATTGGCACGAAAGGCCTGAATGAACTGAACATCCCGCGTCACAGCAGCCTGCGTTTGGCTATCTGGGGTGGACCAGAAGATCTTCTTCCAATTGTCCAACTCCTGACGTTCTTCGTATGTATTGACGATCCGCACCACATCATATTGCGGCAGGGTATAGTGCAAGAACCCCGCAAAAGCGGACCAGATCGTGATCAGGACACCCCATTTGATATAGGCCATCAGACATGCCTCTCAGCTAAAGTTAACCAGGTAGATCACCAGCGCAATCGCGCCCAGCGGCAGAATATAGACCAATAAGACCAGCCTGCGCCGGAAAGAGCGATCATAGCGTTTCAACCCCCGCTGGATGAAGGCCTGCCGACTTGTGGTCAACCCCTTCTCTTGCCAACGCTGCGACAGCCGCGCCCGGCATCGCGACCGTGCGTAAAACAACAGGCCCCAGTAGATTGGGGTCAGACATATCAGTAGCACTACCAGCAGGCGTAAAAAGGCAAACATGCGTCGGCTTCTCCTCTGCCGTGGCTAGCGCATCTAGCAATTGATAACCGGGCCCCTCTGCTGCCTAGCTTCTGGCACACCACCCTCGGCAGTGGCGGGTCTAGTTCCGGTGCCGTTTCGATAGAACCAGAAAGGTCATCATGCCAAAAGGTGGCAGGGCTTGCTGGGTCTCGACCTGTAGGCGCTCTTCCTGCAGCACCCGTTCAATCGCAAAATCGGAATGCCAGCCCAGCACATTGGCAAAGGGGGCCGAAAACTTCTCGATCGATGCCAGCACGCCTTGCGTACTTTTGAAATGGTTCGAGATCACCACCTTGCCACCGGGGCGCAGCACCCGTTCAATCTCTGCCATGACCCGCTCTGGCTCTGGCACCACCGAGAGCACATGCATCGCGGCAACCGTGTCAAAACTATTGTCCGGGAAATCCAGCTGCCGCGCATCCATCTGGCGTAGGGCTATTACATTGTTCAGCCCCTTTTCCGCCACCCGGCGGCGGGCCTTGGCCAACATATCTTCGCTAAAATCAATGCCGGTAACGGCAACACCTGGCCCATAGTCGGGCAGCGACAGGCCAGTGCCGACGCCCACCTCCAGCACCGATCCGCCATGGCTGTTGATAAATTCGACGGTACGACGACGGCCTGCGCTTGTCACGGCGCCAAATGTCTTGTCGTAGACCGGTGCCCAACGGGCATAAGAGGTTTCAACAGATTTGATATCCAAATTAGAATTCTCCCAAGGTACCGGGTTTATACCGGCGTTTTTTTAATTAACCCCCACATCACCAGAACGATATAGCTCAGGCAGAGCACAACCAATGTGGTCCAAGCGTAGGTCAGAACTGCGGCACCTGCAAAGGCACAGGCCACCAAAAAATACTTCACGTTTTCGCGCGATATGCGAACCATCTTGGGCGACCAGGTCGGAATACGGCTAATCATAAGCAATCCGATGACAACCATGTGAAAGCAGATCAGCAACTTGGGAAACCCGCCCCCGGTATCAAAGGCAAAAGAGACAAACATTGGCAGCATCGCCAGCAGTGCCCCCGCAGGTGAGGGAATACCGACAAAGTAGCCGCTGGAAACCTCGCTCACCTTTTCCGATTTGGTGGCCACGTTGAATCGCGCCAAGCGCACCACGCAGCAGACCGAAAACACCAGCACCGAAATCCAGCCGGCATTGCTCATGTCCTGCAGCGCCCAGAAGTAAATCACCAGCGGCGCCGCAACCCCAAAGTTGAGAAAATCCGCCAGTGAATCCAGCTCGGCCCCCATTTTGCTGTCACTGCCCAGGGCGCGGGCAAGCCGCCCGTCCAACCCATCCAGGATCGCCGCCGCCAGGATCAGCTGTACCGCCAGCACATAGTTGCCCTGCACGCCAAAGCGAATGGCCGATAGCCCGGCGCATATCGCCCCCACGGTCATGATGTTCGGCAACAGCTGAATCAGTGCGAACTCGGTCAATCTTCGGTCGTGGGGGTCATCCATGGTGCAGCTTGGTCACTTTTCTGAAGCAGGTGTCATCTGTTGACGCGCATTTCCCCTGCAGACTGGGGCGGCTCTACAGCACAGCATCACAACAGAGCCCCCTTTTGCAAGAGAGGGGGTGGCTGCTACTCATAAGTGGTTTGGCCTTGAAAGCAAGGGGGAAGCCCTGCCTCCAGGAGCAAGCGGCGCAAAGCGGCAGGTCGCGCAATCGCCTGCGGCCAGATTCACCGCTCGCAACCACCACCGACAGCACCGCGCACTGGCGCGGTGCCGGGCCCAACGAGGTTTGATCCCGGCAGGGATCAAACCTGGGCGGGAGCCTTCGGCTCTGCCCGCCTGGCAACGCTGGCGCTTAGGGCCCTGCCCCTAGCCCACAACGTTGAACGCAGGCCCATAGGGGTACTTGGTGATATTCTCATTGCCATCCGAATGAATGATCAGGATATCATGCTCCCGGTAGCCCCCGGCACCGGGCTGTCCTTCAGCAAGGGTCAACATCGGCTCCATCGAGATCACCATCCCCGGCTCCAGAACCGTATCGATATCCTCGCGCAGCTCCAGCCCGGCTTCGCGGCCATAGTAGTGCGACAAGACCCCAAAGGAGTGGCCATAGCCGAAGGTGCGATATTGCAGCAGGTCGCGCTCTTCAAAGAAGGCGTTGATCTTATGGGTGATATCGGCGCAGCTGGCACCGGGCTGCAGCAGCGAGATACCGTATTCATGCGCCGCCACATTGGCCTCCCAGATTTTCAGGCTTTCAGGGTCCACCTCGCCCAGGAACAGCGTGCGTTCAAGCGCCGTATAATAGCCCGAAATCATCGGAAATGTATTCAGCGACAGGATATCGCCGCGCTGCAAGCGGCGCGCCGTCACCGGGTTATGCGCCCCGTCTGTGTTGATCCCCGATTGAAACCAGACCCAGCTGTCACGGTATTCAGCGTCTGGAAACCGCTTGGCAATTTCCAGCTCCATGGCATCACGCCCGGCCATGGCCACGTCGATTTCGCGCGCGCCTTCTTTGATCGCCTCGCGGATGGCAAAGCCGCCCACATCAGCCACCGCAGCCCCGGCGCGGATCATCTCCAGCTCCGCCTCGGATTTGCCCATGCGCTGCACCATGGTCGGCGCATAAAGATCCACCAGACGGTCAGGGCTAAGAAACGCCTCCAGCTTGGTCTTTTGCAGCAGTGTCAGATGGTCGCTTTCATAGCCCACCACGGCGCCTTCGCCCGTCACCGATCTGATGGCCCGCCAGAAATTGTCGCGCTGCCAGTCGGTATAGGTGATGTTGTCGCAAAAAGAGCGCCGCCAGGGCTGGCCTGCATCAATGCCGGCGGAAATGGTCACCGCTTCGGTCGCAGTGACGACCAACCCATAGGGGCGGCCAAAGGCACAATAGGTGAACCCCGAATAATACGAGATATTATGCATCGATGTGAAGACAGCGGCTGTTGTGCCGGTCTGCTCCATAATCTTGCGCAACCCGGCAATTCGGGCCTCATATTCAGAGGTGGCAAATTGCAGCGGTGCTTTTTCACCATTGTGAAAGCGGTACATGTCAGGACGTGCAGTCATGCTGGATCCTTCCTTTTGACAGAAAGGTCCTGGCGTACAGGACGGAATGTTGAGAAAGACCCATGGCTGACTGCAATTGGGCCTGGCAGCGCCTGTGCTGCATATCGCCCGAAAGACTGCCATGTGGCGACGCCATCGCCCGGTCTAGCTGCAAAATGCCCCTGAAACGCGCCAGAGGCAAGTGATTTCGGCGCCCGCCCCTATCCGTCCTCCGGTCCGCTATTCCTGCGCGGGTACAGGCTCGCCTCGCGGTGGCCGGTCCAGCAAGCCAGGATCACGGATGGCAGACTAATCTGTAAGCAGGCGCACCAGGTCACTGGCCGGATCTGCCAGCGGGTCGATCACGTTGAAGTGATGCTTGCCAAAGGCAATCACATGATCTGCCTGCCAAGCATCCGCCAGCCACTGCGCCTGATCCAGAAAGGCCGGGCGTTCCTCGGCGCCGACCCAGACGGTGACATCGACCCGATATCGCTCTTGCATTTCAACCGGGCTTTCGGCCTTGGCTGCAGGGCCATCCATCTGAAATTTTTTGTTCATTGTAGTGCGCAGCAGCGGCACAAGATCCGCCAGGGGCGAGATCGGCACCACAATCTTCAACCGATTTGCCACGACAGGCGACAGCACCTCCGGGTCCAACATGCGCGCCACCAGATGGCCGCCCGCAGAATGGCCTGCCAGCGAGATCGGCACCTCTGGCAATTCCTGTGCGATCTGGGTCACCGCGCTGGCCACCTGCTGGGTAATATCCGCGATCCGCACCTCGGGGCACAGATCATATGACGGCATCGCCACCGCCCAGCCATGGGCCAGCGCCCCCACTGCCAGATGTGACCAAGTGCTTTTGTCAAAGGCCAGCCAATAGCCGCCATGCACAAAGACCAAAACGCCTTTCGGCGTACTTTCAGGCAGGAAAAGATCAAATCGGTGCCGCGCACCATCACCATATGGCAGATCAAGGCGCGCCCGCTCATGCAGGCTATTGCGAAAATCCTCTGCCGAGGCAGCCCAGCGCGCAGGATAGTTATCTGCGCCGGCAATATAGGCCCCATTGGCATAGGCGTCGTCTAAATCGATCGTCATCTGTCTCTCCTGCTTGCCACTCTAAGTGACAAGCTCTGCCAGCCATTGTCAAACTATCTACAGGGTTGCCTCCTCAATCCCCGACCCTGGACCTTTCTATGGCTTGAGAGATGCGCTTGGCACCGGCTCAACAAGGATTTGATCAAATCTGGACTTATCGTTCTTTCTGGACATATGAAGAGGCAGCTGTTTTCCATGCCTGCATATCCACTCCAGGAGGCCCCAATGCTGCAACAAACCACCGCGCTGAGATCGCTCTTGAACGATCCCACCCTATTGGAAACCCGCGCCTATGTCGGCGGCGCTTTCATTGATGGCGATAGCCAGTTCGACGTCATCAACCCTGCCCGCGGCGATGTCATCGCCCAGGTGGCCGATCTCAGCCGTGCACAGGTTGCCGGTGCTATCGCTCAGGCAGAGGCGGCGCAGAAAGACTGGGCCAAATGGACCGGCAAGGAACGCGCCGCCGTGCTGCGCAGGTGGTTCGATCTGATGATGGAGAATCAGGAAGACCTGGCGGTGATCCTGACGGCAGAAATGGGCAAACCCCTGGCAGAGGCGCGCGGTGAAATCGCCTATGGCGCTTCTTTCATCGAATTTTTTGCGGAAGAGGCAAAACGCATCTACGGCGAGACCATCCCCGGCCATCAGCGTGACAAACGCATCACGGTGCTGAAGCAGCCCATTGGTGTTGCCGCCTCTATCACCCCGTGGAATTTCCCCAATGCAATGATCACCCGCAAGGCCGGCCCGGCGCTGGCCGCGGGCTGCGCCTTTGTCGCCCGCCCGGCCGAACTGACGCCACTGTCGGCCACAGCCCTGGCCGTTCTGGCTGATCGCGCCGGCATTCCGGCTGGTGTCTTCAGCGTTGTGCCCTCTACCAATGCTTCGGAAATCGGCAAGGAGTTCTGCGAGAACAACGCCGTGCGCAAGCTTACCTTTACCGGATCAACCCAGGTAGGGCGCATCCTGATGCGCCAGGCCGCAGATACGGTTACAAAATGCTCGATGGAGCTGGGCGGCAACGCGCCTTTCATCGTCTTTGATGACGCAGATCTCGACGCCGCGGTTGAGGGCGCCATCATGTGCAAGTTCCGCAACAATGGGCAAACCTGCGTCTGCGCCAACCGGATCTACGTACAGGCCGACGTCTATGATGCCTTTGCAGCGAAACTGAAAGCGGCCGTCGCCAAGATGAAACTCGGGGATGGCCTCGAGGAAGATACGCTCTTTGGTCCGCTGATCACCGACAAGGCGGTGGTAAAGGTGCAAGAGCATATCGCCGATGCCAAGGCCAAGGGCGCAGAGGTGATCCTGGGCGGTGCCCCGTCTGACCTAGGGGGAACCTTCTTTGAACCCACAATCGTCACCGGCGCCACCCGCGACATGGCTTTCGCCACCGATGAGACCTTTGGCCCGCTGGCGCCCCTGTTCAAATTCGACGACGAAGACGAGGTCATCGCACTGGCCAATGACACCATCTTTGGCCTTGCGTCCTATTTCTACGCCAAGGATCTAAGCCGCGTCTACAAAGTCGCTGAGGCGCTGGAGTATGGCATTGTCGGCGTCAATACCGGCATCATTTCCACCGAGGTTGCCCCCTTTGGCGGCATCAAGCAGTCTGGCCTGGGCCGCGAAGGCAGCCACCACGGCATCGAAGACTATCTGGAAATGAAATACATCTGCATGGCTGTGTGAACGACCTGCCAACAGGCAGTACCCAAGTCAGACAAGTGGCGGGCTCCAGTAGGTTTTCTGGGGCCCGCAGCGACAGCCCGGCCCGGTTTTCCGCTGCAGGATAGACCCTAGATGAAACATTCAGTGTTCTAGGCTTCTATCCGCCAGAACCAACCCCGTGATCCGGGTAATTGCCGCCCGCCAGACTTCGCGTTGGGAGGGAGCAAGATCACCCCCCAGCACATCGTCAAAGGCCGCCATCATCGCATCGATCGCCAGTTCCGCTTCCCGTGTACCAAGGTCAAAACGTGCATGAGTCTTGGCCAGGGTATCGCCTGCGTGAATCAGACTCTTGTGGTCGGAAACGCCTTTAAGGCAATAGGTCAACATCGAGGCAAACATCTCTTTTTGCTTGGTAAAATCCCCGACGAACATCGCTTCAGCCTCTGGCATCCTGGCAAAAAGATGAACATAGAAACGATCCGCAAATTCCGCCTTGCGCCCATAGATCGCCGCGAAACCCGCCTGCATCTCTTCAATGTCCTTCGGATCCATCCTCTGGCCTCTTAGTTGCAACTCTTAAAGATTGACCCCAACTAAATCTTTATTGGACACTTCAGACAAGTGGTAAAATTGATCGCGCTCCCCTTAAAGCTGTGCTGGATGTCTCATAGTCTGGCCGCGAGCAAAGCCTGAATTTGGACTGGGGAAATGTTACACAGCTGATCAACCACCTCCGGTCCAAACCTATGCGCCAGCCCGGCCTGCGCCGCCGGGAACAGGCAGGCACCGCCCAATAGCTGCAGGGCCGTGGCCAGAGCCTGCGCAAAGCTGCTGGCCTTGAAGCGCTCTGTTGCCTGGATCACCGCAATCAGTGGCTCAAGGAAATCCTGCAGGGGCAGCGGTTCGGCTGCGTCCCCGGATCCGGCCGCCCGCTCTTCAATCAGCACCCGCAGCAACAGCGACGGCAGCCAGGGATCCTGCACCGCTCTTGCGGTCAGCGCGGCAAAGAAACTGTCAAGCTGCTGTTCGGCGGGTTGCCCGTCCTGCATGGCTGAAAACAGCATCTGCAACAAATCCTGGCCCAGCTGATCCAGCACCGCGCAATATAGCAGCGCCTTTGAACCAAAGTAGTGCAGCAGGGCCTGCTTGCTGACCCCGACATCCTCGGCAACTGCTGCCAGACTGGTGCCATGATAGCCCCGTTCGGCCAGCCTGATGCTGGCCACCTGTAGCAACCGGGTACGGGTTTGGGCAACAGCAGGCATGGACGTTTCTCCTGAAGGGACAATCAGTTCCTAGCATGGAGCCCGATACTTACCAAATGGTAAGTTGAGGCGCTTACCGTTTGGTAAGTTCTTGTTCAGCTTACCGGTGGGGATGCCCACAAAGGGCGCACAAACACACATAGCCCCAGGTCAAA
Organism: Pseudophaeobacter sp.; assembly: GCF_048267565.1. Classification (NCBI taxonomy): domain Bacteria; kingdom Pseudomonadati; phylum Pseudomonadota; class Alphaproteobacteria; order Rhodobacterales; family Roseobacteraceae; genus Pseudophaeobacter; species Pseudophaeobacter sp. The sequence continues at coordinate 368,780 of NZ_JBLWXG010000003.1, forward strand.
AGTTGACCTGAGGCTATGCACGGTCTGTTCAGGCCCCTGGAGAAAGCCAACAAACAGAACGGGGTACGGCGCGGCGAGGTATTAGTTCACAGACTGCGCTTCGGCTTCGATCGAGGCTTGCTTGGGGCCTGTCGTGCTGATCTCGATACGCCGGGGCTTAGAGGCCTCGGGCACTTCGCGGTGCAGATCAATGTGCAGCATGCCATCGGCATGGCTGGCCCCGGTCACGCGCACATGGTCAGCGAGGGTGTAGCGACGTTCAAAGGCGCGGGTGGCGATGCCGCGATGCAAAAAACTGCGGCTTTCGTCTTCTTCCCCTTTGCGGGCCGACACCACCAGGGCATTTTCCTTCACCTCAACGGAGAGGTCATCATCGCTAAAACCGGCGACAGCGATGGAGATCCGATAGCTGTCATCGTCAGTTTTTTCGATGTTGTAGGGGGGGTAGCTGGGTTGGCTGACATCATTGGTCAGGGCGCGATCCATCAGATCGGCGATCTGATCAAAGCCAATGGTTGCGCGGTTCAGCGGTGCAAAATCTAGTCTACGCATGTTTATATCCTCAGATATGAGCGACATTCATAAGCCCTCCCAGTGGGACGGGCGGCTGCAGTCGGGGCCCCATCTTGGCGACCCTGACACTAGATGAAATATGCCTGCCCAACCCGATTTCAAGGGGCCTGCGCGCCGGGTTTTATCCGCCGGGGCGGATGAATTTGGCGCCACCAGTTGGCCGCGCACCGCCAACCTGCACACGGCCCACGCCGGTCGGCAGGCGACTGCCAATCCGAGCAGAGGAAAACTGGGCGCGCAGCAATTGCAGTTCTTCTGCCAGCGCCGCCCCCAGAGACACCCGCTTGCCGTCGACCTCGGCCTTGGCAGAGACCACGGAGACGATGCGCGGCTTGCCGCCTTCAAAGGAAAAGACCGGGGCACCGGAAGAGCCAAAATCAACATCGCAAGACATGATCAGCACCCCGTCCTGCCGCGCCATCACAGTACAGAGCTCCTGGATCGAGGGCGCTTCGGAGCGGTCATGCGCATATGACACCACCCCGACATCAGCGCCCCTGCGCGGACGGCTATCCGTCTGAAATGGAATCACCGTGGTATTGCGGATTGGGCGCTGCAACTGCAACAGGGCAATATCCTTGCGCACCCGGTCGGTCGAAACCTCGCCATCAAAGATGTACTCGGGGTGCACCACTGCCCGCGCCACCGTGCGATAGGCCGACGCCCGGCCATTGCGCCAGCCCGCCAGAAACTCGATGGTCTCTGGCTTCATCCGGGTGCCACTGCGCGCGTCATACAGGCAATGGGCCGCCGTCAGCACCAGATCCGGTGCAATCAGCGCGCCGGTGCAAAAGCCTTCGCCATCGACATCCAGTCGCCCGACGGCCTCCCAGCCGCGCCCGGCGTCAGAGGTTTCCATGGGTTGCAAACGGCTGTCCTTGGCCCCTGCCGCATAGGGGAAAGCCACCACAAGGCCAAGCACCAGCCCAAGCACCCCTGCACCAAACCGCAATCCCTGCACATCTGCCTCCATCGTCAGTTGCCCGCATGTTTACCCGCAGGCTCCGGCAAAAATACGGCAAGCGGGCGCAAATGACAGCCCGATGGAAAAATAAACCGTGATGCCACCGAAGTGTTGCCATGGAACCCGCAGACTAGCGCAGGATGGGCACCCCGGCATTGGGCCGCGACTCGGCGCTCAGCGCCGGGGGCTGTGGGCCACCTGTCGCCCAATCCAGCAATTCCACCGTGTGCACAATGGGCAGTTCCGTCGCAGAGCCAATTTGCATCATGCAGCCAATATTGCCCGCCGCAATCAAATCCGGCGACTTGGCCTCCAGCGTTTTCACCTTGCGCGCCTTCAACTCGCCCGAGATTTCGGGCTGCATCAGGTTATAGGTACCAGCAGAGCCGCAACACAAATGGCTGTCAGCAGGTTCAACCACCTTGAAGCCCGCACGTTTCAACAGGGTCTTGGGGTGGGTCTTGATCTGCTGCCCATGCTGCAGCGAGCAGGCGGCGTGATAGGCAACGGTAAGATCCTTGTCGCTACCCGTCGGTAGGTCCAGCTGCATCAGCAGCTCTGATATATCCATGGCGCGCTGCGACACCTGCGCCGCTTCGGCAGCGAGAGGGCCATTGCGGAACATATGGCCATAGTCCTTGACCGTGGTGCCACAGCCCGAGGTATTGATCACAATCGCATCCAGACCTTTGTCAGCGATTTCGGCACTCCAGGCGCGAATATTCTTGGCGGCGGTGGCGTGGCTCTCGTCTTCGCGGCCCATATGATGGGTCAGCGCGCCGCAACACCCCGCGCCCTCGGCCACCACAACTTCGCAGCCGAGCCGGGTCAGCAGACGAATGGTGGCATCGTTAATGTCGGTGTTCAGCGCCTTCTGCGCGCAGCCTGTCATCAGCGCCACCCGCTTTTTGTGCGGACTTTGTGGCGCAAAGCTTTGCGGATCATCATTGCGGCTGACCGGGGGGATCTGCCTTGGCACCATCTCCAGCATCGCCTTCAGACGCGGATCCGGCATCAATGGTTTGAACGGGCTGGCGATCTTGGCCGCCAACAAGGCCAGACGGAAGCGGTTTGGATAGGGCAGGATGCGGGCCAGCACCGCCCGCAGCAGCCGATCCATCAAAGGGCGTTGGTAGTTCTTGTCGATATAGGCGCGAGCGTGATCCACCAAATGCATGTAGTGCACCCCCGACGGGCAGGTGGTCATGCAGGCCAGGCAGCTCAGGCAGCGGTCAATATGCTTGACCGTCTTGGCATCCGGCACCCGGTTGTTTTCCAGCATGTCCTTGATCAGATAGATCCGGCCTCGCGGGCTGTCCAATTCATCGCCCAGCACCTGGTAGGTCGGGCAGGTGGCGGTGCAGAACCCACAATGCACACAGGCGCGCAGGATCTCGTTCGAGCGCGCAACACTTGGGTCTTTCAGCTGATCTTCGGTGAATGTCGTCTGCATAATCTATCCCATACGCCCAGGTGTCATCGGGTCTGTATCCATAAGGCCCGGGTTCAACAGGCCACGCGGATCAAACCGCCGCCGCAGCCCCTTGGAAATTTCTTCCAGCGGTCTGGCCTGCGGCTGAAACCGCCCCAGCGCCGCCAGAGTTTCGCCACTGCCGCGCACCAGGGTGGCATGGCCCGCAACCCCGGCCTGCGCCATGCGGGTCCGCAGGTCTGCGCCCTCTGGTGTCAGGGCCCAGATCAGCCCACCGCCCCAATCAAACTGCAGGGCTTCGGCCCCCAGCTGCGGGGCAAGACGCGGCGCATCCGAGGGCTTGACCGAAATCCGCCAAACATCCCCGGTACGGCCCACGAAGGCCGCAGCAGAGCCAATATATTTCCAGAGCGCCTCGGAGCTTTGCCGGGTCTCTGCAGTGCCAATACGCGCCAGATCGGCCGTCAGCTTTTCCTGGCGATAGGCAACAGACGGCGCAAAGCCTTCCAGCCGGATATGCACCAGCCCCACCGCCGGATCATAGGCGGCCCCGGTCACATCAAAGGGAGAGCCCAGCGCCGCTGACATCGCCTGAACCGCCACGGCCAAATCCGCCACGGCCAGGCTCACCGTGACGCTGGCCTCGGGAATCGGCAGCACCTTCAGCGAAACCTCGCTCAACACGCCAAGGGTGCCATGCGCCCCAGCCATCAACTTCACCAGATCATAGCCAGTGACGTTTTTCATCACCCGGCCACCATTCTTGATCACCTGGCCGCTGCCATCGACAAAGCGTACGCCCAGCAGGTAATCCCGCGCAGCCCCGCCCTGGATACGCCGGGGGCCAGAGCTGTTGACCGCAAAGGCCCCGCCAATTGTTGGCGTGCCACTGTCGCCCAGCAGACTACGCATATCCATTGGCTCAAACGCCATGCGCTGACCCTCGCTGGCCAGCAGGGTCTCGATTTCGGCCAGGGGTGTTCCGGCCTTGGCCACCAGCGTCAAAGAGCCGGGCTCATACAGCTCAATCCCGCTGAGGCCCTGGGTTGTCAGGGCATCACCTGCAACCGCGCAGCCGCGGGTGCCCCCACCAATGATATGAAGCGGTGCCTGGGCTGCCGCGATGCATTCGGCCAGCTCGGCCTCGCTCTGAGGGGTCAACATCTTGTTCATATCCAGTTATTCCGCCGCCAGCGCCGCACGACGCCGATCTTCGCTGATCGACAAGGGAAAGACCTTTGCAGGGTTCAGCAGCCATTTGGGATCAAAGACATCCTTGACCATCAACTGCGCCTCCAGGTCGCGGGGGCTATATTGATACAGCATCAGATCACGTTTCTCGATGCCGACGCCGTGTTCACCCGTCAGGCAGCCGCCAACATCCACACAGAGCTTCAGGACCTCGGCGCCAAACTCTTCGCAAAGTTCCAGATCACCAGGTTTGTTGGCATCGAACAGGATAAGCGGGTGCATATTGCCGTCACCCGCGTGAAAGACATTGGCCACGGCCAGGCCGTATTGCTGTGACAATTCGCTGATGCGGCGCAGCACCAACGGCAAAGAGCCCACCGGGATGGTGCCATCCAGGCACATGTAATCGTTGATCTGCCCCATGGCACCAAAGGCGGATTTACGCCCCAGCCAGATGCGCGCCGCTTCATCCGCATCGCTGGCTTCGCGCAGCTCTACCGGGTTGTGCCGCTGGGCGATTTCTACAATCAGGCGCAGCTGATGGTCGATCTCAGCTTCGCCGCCTTCGACCTCGATAATCAACAGCGCCTCGCACATCGGGTAACCCGCCTTAGCAAAGGCCTCGCAGGCCTCGATACAGGGGCGGTCCATGAATTCAATCGCCACCGGCAGCACGCCCGCCTTGATGATATCGCTGACGCAGGTGCCGGCCACCTCATTGCTGTCAAAGCCGATCAGAACGGGCCGTGCCCCTTCGGGTTTGCGCAGGATGCGCAGGGTGGCCTCGGTTACCACGCCCAGCTGGCCTTCGCTGCCACAGATCACACCAAGCAGATCCAGCCCCGCCGCATCCAGATGCGCGCCGCCAATTTCCACCACAGTGCCGTCCATCATCACAAGGGTGACGCCCAGCAGGTTGTTGGTAGTGACGCCGTATTTAAGACAATGGGCCCCGCCAGAGTTCATCGCGATATTGCCGGCAATGGCACAGGCCAGCTGGCTTGACGGATCGGGCGCATAAAAGAAGTCTGCTTCCTCGACCGCGCCCGAGACGCTGAGATTGGTACGCCCCGACTGCACCCGGATCACCCGATCCTCGTAATCCGTTTCCAACACCGCATTCATCCGCGCCACCCCCAGAATCACGCTATCCGCCGTCGGCAGCGCCCCCCCCGCCAGAGAGGTTCCGGCCCCGCGCGGCACCACCGGAACACCTTCCTCATGGCAGATCCGCAAGATATCCGAGACCTCTTGCGTGCTGCGTGGCAGCACCACCAACAACGGTGGGCAGCGATAGGCCGCCAGCCCGTCACATTCGTAGGCGCGGGTTTCACGCGGATCCTGGATCAGGGCATCCCCCGGCAGCACCGCCGCCAATCGCGCAACAAGATGCGCCTTGCGGGCCAGAATGGCGGGATCTGGGGGGGGCATCTCCATGGGGCTCTCCTTTGGGGTTACCGATCGGCGTGGCATTTGGTAAAAATATATTACCAATTCACCTCAGGTGGCAAGCGTGAAGTTGCCAGCCCCCAGATTTCCCCATGGGATGCCGCAATCGCCCCGGCACACGCCATCGTGACTTCCCGCCAGTCACAGTGCCGCTAGGCTGACCGCATGCCATACCACAGCCCTCCCCTGTCTGCCTGCCTGTTCGCTTGCCTCTGGGCGCTGCCCACGCTGGCAGATTCCCCAAAGATAGAGGCGGTCGATGCGCAACGCACAGGTGCGACCTGGCGATTTGCCGTCACACTATCACATCCCGATACTGGCTGGGGGCACTACGCAGATGGCTGGCGCGTGCTGGACATGCAGGGCAAGGAACTGGGCCTGCGCCCCCTCGCCCACCCGCATGAACACGAACAGCCCTTCACCAGATCGCTGGGCAATGTCACCCTGCCGAAGGGCACCACGCAGGTGCAAATCCAGGCACGCTGCCTGCTGGATGGATGGGCGCAGGAAACCGTTGTCGTCCGGCTCGAGTGACCCAGAGCCACCCCCATGGTGCGGCCAGCGGATGGGTGACCCACCTTGCGGCCCATGCTATCCTGTGCCACAGGGCATCGCGACACGCTGCCTCTAGGGCCGGGCCGTTGTGGCCCTGCGCCCAAGACCATGCCACCACAGGACACGGGAACCGCCTCAATGACTGCCAAACCGCGCATCGTTCTTTCCAGCGACCATGCTGACATTCCGCTCCGACAGGCCATTGCCGACCATATTGCGCAGCAGGGCTGGGAGGTCATCGACATCGGCCCAACCACGCCGGAAAGCACCGACTACCCGATTCACGGCCGGGCTGCCGCCGAACGGGTTGCTTCGGGAGATTGCCAGCTGGGCATCCTTGTCTGTGGCACCGGCCAGGGCATCATGATGGCGGCCAACAAGGTTGCAGGCATCCGCTGCGGCGTCTGTGCCGATACCTTTTCAGCCCGCATGATCCGCCAGCACAACGACGCCAATATACTGTCGCTTGGCGCGCGTGTTGTCGGCAAGGGGCTGGCGCTGGACATCGTTGATGCGTTTCTTGCAGCCGAATTCGAAGGCGGCCGCCACGCCACCCGCATGGAAATGATCGAACCCTCCAAGGGCTGACAATGCCTGCGCGCCCTGGCATTGCCACAGCGCGCATCAGCCCTGTCAGCTGCGATGATAGGGGCTGCCTGACAGGATGGTGGCGGCGCGGTAAATCTGTTCCGCCAGCATTACCCGCACCAGCATATGCGGCCAGACCATCTTGCCAAAAGAGATCGAAAAATCAGCCTCGGCCCGCAGCGTAGGGTCAATGCCATCGGCACCGCCGATGATCAGCGCCAGATCTTGCCGCCCGGTATCGCGCCAATCACCCAGACGCTTGGCAAAATCAGGCGAGCTCATAAGCTTGCCCCGTTCATCCAAAGTACAGATCACCGCGCCCTTGGGCAGGGCCTTGCGCAGCAGGCTGGCTTCGGCCCCCATGCCGGCGTTCTTCTTGTCCTCGACCTCTATCAGGCGCGCAGGCCCCAGACCCAGCGCCCGACCGGTACGGTCAAAGCGGCTGAGATAGTCGTCAATCAGGGATTTTTCGGGACCAGCGCGCAACCGTCCAACCGCGCAGATGTGAAGACGCATCAGAAAAGCCCCCCTGTTCGGCCCTGCCCTCGCGCCGCCTGCCCCAGCTATGGGCCCGGCCCAAGACGCAGCCCGATGGACCGTCTGGACATGATCGCAGCACAAAGAAAAGAGATGGCGCCGAAAGGTCAGGCGCCACCACATTGCATGGAAACAGACCTTTGGCCTGTCTAAGCCTCACCCTGGCCTGGGGTCATACCCGACTGCCAGAGCTTTTCGATCTGGTAGAATTCGCGCACTTCCGGGCGGAACAGGTGAACAATCACGTCACCGGTATCAAGCAGCACCCAGTCGCCAGTATCGCGGCCTTCGATCTTGCTAAGGATGCCATATTCATGCTTCAGCCGGTCAGCCAGCTTTTCGGAAATTGCGGCCACCTGACGGCTGGAACGACCGGTGGCAATCACCATGAAATCGGCAATCGCCGTCTTGCCGCGCAGATCGATCTGCACAACGTCTTCGGCCTTGTCTTCGTCAAGGGAGCTCAGGATCCGCTCCAGCAACTCCACATTGGTTGGGCGGCTCTTGGCAGCACTCTCGGCTGCCTCGCTATCAGCGGCAGGGGCCGCGTGAGGTTCGGTCGACAGAACACTGTCCTCCAGTAAGGCGCGCCGACCCTCCCCCGGCGCTGGGGATATGCTAAAAATAGCAATTCCCGCGCCGCATTTCAATGAAAGCAGCAACGGGACTCGAATCATCGATACTCTCTGCCTGATCTGCGCCGCCGCCGAAAGAGGGAAGGCACCATATTTACAAGGTTTCGAAAGGAAAGATTGGCAGATTGTGCCGATCGCACCCTGCCTGCCCTTGATCGCACGCCCGCCCCCCTGTATCTGACCTGCATGACCCTCGTATTGGCCCAGAATATCGAATTGCAAGATCGCGCTCGCCTGCGCGAGCGATTCTATGGCGCCGCCCGCACGGTCCTGGCACGCCTATAATCGGCAGCCCACGCCCTACGCCAGCTATACCCACCTGAAAATACGGGAGAGGACACATGTCCCCCAAAACGCTTTATGACAAGATCTGGGATGCGCATGTCGCGCATGAAGCAGAGGATGGCACCTGCCTTCTTTATATCGACCGCCACCTGGTCCACGAAGTGACCAGCCCGCAGGCCTTTGAGGGCCTGCGTCTGGCGGGCCGCACCGTGCATGCGCCGGACAAGACCATCGCGGTGCCCGATCACAACGTGCCCACAACCGAGGGCCGCAACGATCCTGCACAGATGACTGCAGAAAGCCGCATCCAGGTCGAAGCCCTGGATAAGAACGCCCGCGAATTTGGCGTGCATTATTACCCTGTGTCAGATGTCCGTCAGGGCATCGTGCATATCGTCGGCCCCGAACAGGGCTGGACCCTGCCCGGCATGACCGTGGTCTGTGGTGACAGCCACACCGCCACCCATGGGGCCTTTGGTGCCCTGGCGCATGGCATCGGCACATCCGAGGTGGAGCACGTTCTGGCGACCCAGACGCTGATCCAGAAAAAGTCGCTCAATATGAAGGTGGAAATCACCGGCAAGCTGAAGCCCGGCGTCACCGCCAAGGACATCACTCTCGCCGTGATCGGTGAGACCGGCACCGGCGGCGGCACAGGCTATGTCATCGAATACTGCGGCGAAGCGATCCGCGATCTGTCGATGGAAGGTCGCATGACCGTCTGCAACATGGCCATCGAAGGCGGTGCCCGTGCCGGCCTTATTGCGCCAGACGAAACCACCTATGCCTACGTCAATGGCCGCCCCCATGCGCCCAAAGGTGCCCAATGGGAAGCCGCTCTGAACTGGTGGAAAACTCTTTTCACCGATGAAGGCGCACATTTTGACAAGGTCGTCACCCTGCGCGGCGAAGACATCCAGCCGGTTGTGACCTGGGGCACCTCGCCCGAGGACGTTCTGCCGATCACGGGCGTTGTCCCGCACCCCGAAGACTTCAAGGGTGGCAAGATTGAAGCGGCGCGCCGCGCGATCGAATATATGGGCCTGACCCCTGGGCAGAAGCTCACCGACATCGAAATCGACACCGTGTTCATCGGCTCTTGCACCAATGGCCGGATCGAAGACCTGCGCGCCGTGGCCGAAGTGGTCAAAGGCAAAAAGATCAAGGATGGCATGCGCGCCATGATCGTTCCCGGCTCTGGCCTGGTGCGGGCCCAGGCCGAGGAAGAAGGCCTGGCCGAGATTTTTGAACAGGCCGGTTTTGAATGGCGCCTTGCGGGCTGTTCCATGTGTCTGGCGATGAACCCGGATCAGTTGTCGGAAGGTGAGCGCTGCGCCGCCACATCCAACCGCAACTTTGAGGGCCGTCAAGGCTACAAGGGACGCACCCATCTGGTATCGCCCGCCATGGCTGCAGCCGCAGCACTGACAGGAAAGCTGACAGATATTCGTGAGCTGATGTAATGTTGCCAATCGAGGTGATCTTTACTGATTGCAGGCTGCGGGTGTCTCATTGTCGCCGGAATTCTGGCGCCACTGGGCAAACCCTCATTTCCTTCACCAGTATTGGTCACCATCTCGGTGGCATTGAGGTCCAAAAGCCAGAATTCTTTGCTGCAGGCACGGGCTATGACGACATTCTTTTTGTCGATGATTTGCAGAAATCCTGGGGAAGCAAGATCAACTTTGATCTGCTTCTCCGGGAAATCGCTCCGTTCACGACAGGCAAAAAGGTAGATACGCTGGGCAATTCCATGGGCGGCTTTCTCGCCTTCCTTGCTCCGCGCTTCTTTGATGTCCGCCATGCTGTGGCCTTTGTTCCTCAAATCGACACGAATTTTTCCGCGCTCCCCTGGGAAGGGCGCTTGGACAATTTCCTGCCGGGCTTACGTCGCTGGGATTACAGCTGCGTTGCTGGGCATCTGGTCGATCAGACAAAATATATTGCCTTCACCGGGACAGTAGCACAGGACATCAAACATCTCGACCTGCTGCCACAAAGCGACAACATCGAGATTTTTCAGCTCCCAATCGAAAAACACATCATACCTCGCATCCTAAAAGCACACGGACTGTTGGACACTCTGGTAAGATCGGCTTTGTCTGGCACCATCACACCAGACTGGTTCCAGGACGAGATAATTCGCCCACTCCTATCTCGGCCCAGGATCGACCCAGAGAGCCTTCAACGCCCAAGTGCCTTTATTCCTTCAACCTAAAAATTGCGCCGTCGCCGACTGCACGCGCAAAAACCGCAGGACTGAAAATGGAAAAGTTTCAAAAACTCACCGGCATCGCCGCACCTATGCCTTTGGTCAACATCGACACCGACATGATTATTCCCAAGGTGTTTCTGAAAAGCATTCAGCGCACCGGCTTTGGCAAGAACCTATTCGATGAGATGCGCTACAATCGTGATGGATCGGAAATTCCCGATTTCGTGCTGAACAAACCGCAGTATCGCAACGCAGAAATCCTCGTTGCAGGTGACAACTTCGGCTGCGGCTCTTCGCGCGAACACGCCCCTTGGGCAATTGCGGATTTTGGTATCAAATGTGTGGTCTCTACCTCCTTCGCCGATATCTTCTTCAGCAACTGCTTCAAGAACGGCATCCTGCCGATCGTTCTGCCACAAGAGCAGGTCGACCTGCTGATGGCAGATGCGGAGCGCGGCGAAAACGCCCGCATGACGGTTGATCTGGAAGCCCAGGAAATCACCACCTCCGATGGTGAAGTCATCAAGTTTGACGTCGACGCCTTTAAAAAGCAGTGCCTGCTGGAAGGCCTGGATGACATCGGCCAGACCCTGCAAAAGCAGGCGGCAGTCCAGAGCTATGAAGGCAAGATGGCCCAGGAACGCCCCTGGGTCTAAGGGCGGCAAGCAGGCACCGGGCCTAATGAACCGGTCCTGCCCCCCTGCCCCGACAACACAGGCCAAACCCGCCCCAGTATTCTGGGGCGGGTTTTTTGCGCCAAGCCGCACCCGCCGTCAGCGCGCCTGATCCCAATCCCAGCTGATGTTTCCACCCTATTCAGGCAAATTTGACACAAAGCTGCCGCATTTCACCACCGCCGCCAGCCGCGCCAATGGGCTTGGTGATGACGGCACAACAGACACCACATATAGTAACCATATCAAAACCCACTGTTTCGATGGGGGAATATTGATGCATTCCGGCACCAGACCAGGGGGGCTGCGCGGTGAAAGTGAATTTTGCACCAAAGCAAACTTGAGCCCTGCGGCCAATCCATGCACAAATGGGGCGAAATTGAGGCGCGCATTCTGAGGTTCAGAGTGCATCAAGTTGGAACAAAGGCACGGCAAAGTACCGTCCAGTCCAGTTTGAAAGGGAAAATAAGCAGTGTTTGCTCGCATAACAGGCGCAGCAACTCGCGGGGTATTGGTTGCATTGCTGATTGTAATGCCATCGCTGCTCTTGCCGGTTTCTGCCACAGAATCTCCAGAGATCATCGCCCTGATGGCGATCCTGGGCGGAGTTTTGACCTTTGCCGAGTATTTTTCCAATTATCCCAGCTTTGTAGAATTCCGCGAAGCACCACCCTTGAACCGGATGCGCTATATCGCAGCCTTTGCCATGGTCGGCCTGCTAAGCCTGCTGACCCGCCACCCACTGGACCCCACCGGGTTGACCGCACTGGTGCATACCTTCGGAACCCACCTGGGCGCGGCGCTGGATTTCAGCTATTCCCCGGTGCAGTTGATCGTCCTGATGCTGCCGCTGGACACCGCGAGCGAGACCCAGCAGCTGATGCGCAGCGCCGCCAGCATTGCCTATCTCGTCGCCGGGTTGGCGGTATTGGGCTTTGTGCTGGCCATCCGTCTGGGCAACTGGCCCGTTGCCAATGGGGCCTTCAACGTCTGGGTGAACCTGCCACTGTTTGACCCGACCACGGGCGGCGATGTGGTTGCCCGGCTGCAGCGCGATGGCCGCATCAATATTATCATTGGGATCTTGCTGCCCTTTGCCATTCCGGCCTGCATCAAGCTGATGTCCGGCCTTATTGATGTCACGCATCTGACGGCACCGCAAATGCTGATCTGGCTGGTTGCCGCCTGGGCCTTTGTCCCTGTGTCGATGATCATGCGCGGCCTGGCTTTTCTACGTGTTGCAGAACTGATCGCGCAGAAACGACGGGCGGCCTATGCCCACGCCGAAACGCTGCAGGCCGTGTGATGCGCCCCGCGGCAGAGAGCGCCCTCTCTGTCCTGCGGTTTCTGCTGCTCCTGTTGCCCCTATTGTCCCCCATGACGCTGCTGGCCACCCCCCAAACAGGCCCTGCACCTGGGCCTGCTCCCGGCAGCCTGCGGATTGCAACCTTCAACACAGAACTCTCTCGCCCCGGCCCCGGCCTGCTGCTCCGCGATATCAACCGGGGCGAGGACGCCCAGATCGCTGCAGTGGTCACCGTCATCGCAGCCACCCGGCCCGATATTCTGGCGCTGCAGGGGATCGACTGGGATTATGACAATCTGGCGCTCAAGGCGCTGGAGCAGCGTCTCGCTGCGGCTGGTGCGCCCTATCCCCATCTCTTTGCCCAGCAGCCCAATGCGGGCCTTGCCACCCCGCTGGATCTGGACGGCGATCAGCGGCGCGGCGGCGCTGGCGATTCCCAGGGCTATGGCAATTACACCGGACGCGGCGGCATTGCCGTGCTGTCCAGATACCCCATCCGAACCGAGGAGATCAGAGATCTGACGCCGCTATTGTGGCGCGATATCCCTGGTGCCACCCTGCCACGTCACCCTGATGGCAGCGCCTTTCCATCCCCCCAGGCCCAGGCCATTCAGCGCCTGTCCTCGACCGCGCATTGGGCGCTGCCAATTGCCCTGGATGCCCAGACGCGGCTGACCCTGCTCAGCTTTCAGGCCACGCCGCCGCTGTTTGATGGCCCCGAAGATCGCAACGGGCTGCGCAACGCTGATGAAATCCGCCTCTGGCAGCGGTTCCTGGATGGGCAGTTGCCAGACACGCTTGGACCACCACCGACGCAGACCTTTGTGCTGGCTGGTGGGGCCAATCTGGATCCCGACACCGGCGATGGCAACCGCGCAGCGATTGCCGCCCTGCTGCAAGACCCCAGGCTGCAGGATCCGCGCCCGGCTTCGTCACAGGCGGGCACAAAGACCGTCGATTGGGGCGACGGACGCCGCATGCGGGTGGACTACCTGCTGCCGTCTCGCGACTGGCAGGTCACTGGTGCCGGAGTGGTCTGGCCGGACGACACTGTCTCTGCCGCCGCAACGGCCAGCCGCCATAGGCTGGTCTGGGTTGATATCTCCTTGGACTAGCCCAATTGCCGGGTCAAACCACCAGATCTTTGCACACTGCCGTAGACCCTTGATCCGACAAGAGCCCCTCTGGCAGGCAACGCGGCAGGGCCTGTCGCAGTGGTGTGTCGCGGAAATCCGGCAAGAGCTGTTGCAGCAGCCCCCCCGACAGGCTGTGCGGGGTATTCCATAGATAGCGCATCTCTAGCAGGCATCGCCCCAGGGGCCAGAAGGGGCGGGCCAGTTGCAACGGCAGCCAGGACATCTGCCGCAGCCGGGCCGGGTGACGCAGATGTCTGTTGATCGCTGACAGCATCTCTTGCCCCGACAGGGTATAGCCCGCAAAAGGCACATCCAGATGGCGTGGCAGGTTGGCCCGGATTTCGGCCAGGCCAACTGCGGCGCGGGCAACATCCGGCAGATAGGCCCATGCATGGGCAATATCCGCCCGCCCGGGATAGCTGAATTTTCCTTTGTGCAGCTTGGCGGTGATCATGGTATCAAACCAATTCCCCGATGCTTCGGTATCCAGATAATCCCCGGCTCGCAGCACGATCACCTGGGCGCTGGAGGCCCGGTAGGCTTTCTCCATCTCAATGCGAATGCGCCCCAGCGGATTTTGCGCCGCATGCGAGCTGTTTTCACACCAGGGTGACGGTGTCTGCGGCCCAAACACATAGACATTGCCCGGCACAATCACCGTAGCGCCGCTGGCTTCAGCAACAGCGATCACCTGCCGATGCAGTTCCGGCACCTGCGCCGCCCAATCCGGGTAAGCCGGGTTCCAGCCACTGACGATAACCTGCGCGCCGCTTGCGGCCTCGGCCAGGTCCTGCGTCCCGCGCTGAAAGCGCCGCACCTGCCAGCCAGCCCGCGCAAAAGCCTCGGCCGCTGATCGGCCAAACCGGCCCGAGGCCCCTAGTATGAGTGCAACCTGTGTCATCCGCTTGTCTCCTGTTTTAAGATCTCCTGCAGGCACTTTCTCCCATTCATAAAAAACTAAATATTGCCAAAAAATTCTGATCTGCCATTCATTATTGAATGGATATCGCAAAACTCACCGATTGGTCCCTAATCCAGAGCTTCCTTGCCGTTGCAGACCACGGGTCGTTGTCTGCGGCAGCGCAGCAGTTGGGGCGCAGCCAGCCCACATTGGGACGCCATATACAAAGCCTTGAGGCGCAGCTTAGCCAGCAGCTGTTTGAACGCCATCCCCGCGGATTGCGGCTATCATCTGCGGGCACCGCCCTGCTGCCGATGGCACGCGAGATGCAGCAACAAATGTACCACCTATCGCTGCAGGCGGCAGGCCAGTCCGAAGCGCTGGTCGGCACGGTCCGCATCACCGCCAGCGTCTTTGCCGCACATTACCTGCTGCCGCCCATCCTCGCTGAAATTCGCATCGCCGAGCCACAGATAGAGCTGGAGCTGGTGCCGACAGATGCCAGCGAGAACCTGCTGTATCGCGCCGCCGACATTGCCCTGCGCATGTACCGCCCCAGCCAGCTTGATGTGATCACCCAGCATGTCACCGATTTGCCGCTGGGGATCTTTGCTGCCAAATCCTACCTCGACAGGCGGGGCCGTCCGAAAAACGCCCACGACCTGTGGCAGCATGATCTGGTGGGCTACGACAGCAACGATCTGATCCTGCGCAGCATGCAGGCCCTGGGCTGGCAGGTCGAGCGCACCGCCTTTGCCCTGCGCTGTGACAATCAGGCGACCTATTGGCAATTGGTGCGGGCGGGCTGCGGCATCGGGTTTTGCCAAACTGCGGTTGCCCGCGCCGATCCCGGCATCGAAGAGCTCACCCTTGGCGTTGACATCCCGCCCCTGCCGGTCTGGCTGACCACCCACCGCGCGATGCGGGAAACGCCCCGCATCCGGCGGGTCTGGTCCCTATTGGCAAAGGCGTTGCAAAACACCAAGATTTCTCCGCCTCAGCCCCCCGAAACGCCCCCCGTTATTGACCCCGCAGCCCCAGAGAGGTAGGCCACTCCCAACTGATTTTTAGGAGGCACACATGTCCAATCCATCGATTCTGATTCTGCCCGGCGACGGCATCGGCCCCGAGGTCATGACCGAGGTACGCAAAGTCATCACCTGGTTTGGTGAGGCCCGCGGCATTCAGTTCGATGTGAGCGAAGATCTGGTCGGCGGTGCCGCCTATGACAAGCACGGTGTGCCCCTCGCGGATGCGACCATGGCCAAGGCGCAAGAGGTCGACGCGGTTCTGCTTGGTGCGGTTGGCGGCCCGGCCTATGACAATCTGGATTTCAGCGTCAAACCCGAACGCGGCCTGCTGCGCCTGCGCAAGGAAATGGATCTCTATGCCAACCTGCGCCCGGCGCAGTGCTTTGACGCGCTGGCGGATTTCTCCTCGCTCAAGCGTGACATCGTTGCCGGTCTCGACATCATGATCCTGCGCGAACTGACCTCGGGCGTCTATTTTGGCGAACCCCGTGGTATCTTTGAAGTAGGCAACGAACGCGTCGGCATCAACACCCAGCGCTACACCGAGTCCGAAATCGAACGCGCTGCCCGCTCTGCCTTTGAACTGGCAATGCGCCGCAACAAGAAGGTCTGCTCTATGGAGAAGGCCAATGTGATGGAGAGCGGCATCCTGTGGCGCGAGGTCACCACCCGCGTCGGCCAGGACTACCCCGAGGTTGAGCTGTCGCATATGTATGCCGATAACGGTGCCATGCAGCTGGTGCGGGCCCCCAAGCAATTCGACGTGATCCTGACCGACAACCTGTTTGGCGATATCCTGTCCGACTGCGCCGCGATGCTGACCGGCAGCCTGGGCATGTTGCCTTCTGCAAGCCTTGGCGCCCCCATGGCCAATGGCCGCCCCAAGGCGATGTATGAACCCGTACACGGATCCGCGCCTGATATCGCAGGCCAGGGCAAAGCCAACCCCATCGCCTGTATCCTCAGCTTTGCCATGGCGCTGCGCTACAGCTTTGACATGGGTGATGAGGCCGACCGGCTGGAAGGCGCCATTGAAAAAGTGCTGGCCGATGGCGCGCGCACCGCAGACCTGCTGGGCGAAGAAGGTGTTGATCCGATCTCGACCAGCGAGATGGGCGATGCCGTGGTGGCCGCACTTCAGGCCGGCCTGTAAATCAAACGCCGTCCCAATCGGGCAGAACGGCGCAGCAAGACATGGCAAGAGGGCGGCAACGCCCTCTTTTCTTTTGGGGTTGCCTATTTTGACGCCAACCTGCCCTGCATGCAGCAAGTCTCTGCCCAGGTTGGCACAGGGGTGATGACAGCCCCCCAGCCTTTGCTATACGAGAACAATTTCTAGGTTTCCCCTGGTCCTTTTGAAAAGATCGCCCGCTGAATGCCAAGCCCCACGCCAAAGCCGCTGATTTCGGTCATCCTGCCGGTCTACAACGTCAAAGACCATGTTGCGGCCTGCATCCGCAGCCTTCAGGCGCAAGACCTGTGCGATTTCGAAGCCCTGGTGATCGACGACGGCTCCACTGACAACAGTGCTGATGTGGCGCGCAAGGCCATCGCACAGGACCCGCGTTTTCGACTGGTGCAACAGTCCAACAAGGGGTTGTCGGGGGCGCGCAACACCGGGCTGGATCTGGCACAGGCAGATTACATTGCCTTTCTCGACAGCGATGACCAACTGGCCCCCGACTATTTGTCGCAGCTGTGGCAGGCGCTTGAGGACACAGGCGCTGACTGGGTGTCCTGCGGCATTCGCTTTTGCTTTCCCGATGGCAGTCACAGTGACCATTCCGCCATTCACGGCCAGGCCGCGCGGCACAGCTCTGGCCAGTGCAGAACCTACCCGCTGACCACCTGGCAGCAGGCGATTGTCCACTTTCCTTCGGCCTGGAACAAATTGTACCGCCGCAGCTTGATCGCGGATCTGCGCTTTCGTGAAGGGACCTGGTTCGAGGATCACGAATTCTATTATCAGGCCGCCGCGCGCAGCGATCACCTGCTGCATATCGAAGCGCCGCTCTACCTGCAGACCCGCGCCCGCGAGGGGCAGATAACCGGCAGCGACAGCGACCGGGTTTTTGAACAATTCCCGGTGCTGGATCGCATCAAGGCCCTTATGGCCACCGCACCACGCGCTGATGCTGATGCCGCCTTTGAACAGATCGCCAGCCGCCTGCTGTTTGAACGCAGCACTGCCCTGCGCGCGCCCGAACGCCGCGCCCGTTATGCCGACGCCTGCATCAGGTATCTAGACCGCCACGGGCTGCGCTATTGCCCGGACTGGGACCCGCATATATCAGCGGCCTGGGGTCTCGAAATGACTGGCACCCTACCGCTGAGCGTGGTGCTGCCCTGGTCCGGCGGCGATACGGATCTGCTGAAAATCAGCCTGAACGCGCTGGCACAACAGGGCGCACCAGGGCGGGAGATCCTGATCCTGTGCAACAGCCAGCAGGCGGAAACCCAGGCAAGCCTCCTTGCGGCCGACCACCCAGAAGCGCGCGTTCTGCGCCACGCTGAGGCAGGGATCGCCGCCGCTTGCGCGGCCGGGCTGTCGGCGGCACGCGGCCGCTATATCAACTTCCTTGTGCCAGGGGATGCATTGGGTGAAATGGCCCTGCACGACTGGGTGGATGGAATGCTGACAGCAGAGGCAGATTTTGCCGTTTCAGCCTATCGCTTGGGACTAGAGGGCGAGACCTATCATGCCGCCATCTATTGCGACGATGCGCAGATCCTGCAGCCGCTGGCCGCCGCTGATTTTACGTATTCCCCCGAACTTGCCCTGGCCCTGGATGGCCAGATTTCGCCAAAGCTCTATCGCCGTTCCTTTCTGATCGAGGCCGGGCTTGGCTTTGGCATTGGTGCCTTGCCAGGATGGCAACTGGCCCTTGAGGCGGCGCTTTTGGCACCAAAAGCGCTGTATTTTTCGCAGTCCGGCTGCGATGTGAACCAGTCTGACGCGGCGCTGGCACAGTATGCCCCGGGCCGGGCGGCCGCTGCCTTTGTGCGCTCGCTTGATCAATTGACTGCCCGGTTGCAGGCGGCTGGTCTGTCCAGCAAACTGCCCCAAGGCTGGCAACGGCGTCTCTTTGCGCGCGCCCTGCGGCAGCGCATGGCACAGATCCGCGCCCCCCTGCCTCGCCTGAAACTGGGTCTCTTATGCCTCACCGCGGTCTGGGCAGCCCTGCGCCGCGGCCTGACACGAACCCAAAGCCCCCTTGACCCTGGAGAGGGGCAACGGATAGCCACCTTACTGAGTATTGAAGCCCAACTTCGCCGCCGCCCCTAGCCGCCCTATCCGGCGCAAGAATACGATCAAACACGTCAAAATAGATGGAAAAGTCGATGCAGTCGTTCTTAGTTCAGGGTCCCAAGGTGTTTCGCTACACTGCCAGATTCACTGAGGTTCCTTACGCCAATATCTCGTTTTTTGATCGCGAGCAGGCCAACATTCTGTTCCATTTATCTTTGCGTCAGGACGAGGGGCTCTGCGTCTGCAACAAACGCACTGGAGAGGTCTGGGCCGCCGAGAAATCCTATAAGAAATCTCTGGATAAATCCGAGGCTGAAGTCACAATTACCTTTGCCCCACCATATGTTACCGTGACGGTAGATGAGGTGCGCGTGTTCCGCTTTGGCTACAATGTCTTCCGCCGCTCCTACCCGAATCTGGACCAGATCAGTTTTGTTTCCTACCAGGGTGGTATCGCAGATGCCGATATCGACTTTGGCGATGACGCGCGCCAGAAGCTATCTCTTGGGGCGCTCACCCGGAACAACCAGGCCAAACTCAACAAAGGGCAGCTGTGTCTCAGCAACCGGCTGGAGTTGCGCGCGCGGGTGAAATACACATCCACTCTTCCCAGCCTGCACCTGGACCTGCCCGGAGAGGACTCGATGCCGCAGGTCATTCTCTACCCGGATGCCACCAAAAATCGTGGCAGCGACAGGAGCGAACAATGCGCAGATGTCATCGTTTTGCTGCCCGGGCGTATCTGGAAAGGGCGCGCAAAGGATGACGCGCTGGATTTGGGGCTCCTGCATGCCGATGGCAGCCTCGCCTGCCCTCGCCTGCGCCTGACCCCTACGGATCTGGTAGAACAGATTGAGCAGATTATCTGCGATGTGGATCTGTGCGGCGATTCGCTCACCGCAATGCAAATCTTTGAACATGTGCAATTTGGCGATTTGCAGACCCAGCTATCCGACCAAAGCCGTGCCCACCTTGCATCCGCACAGCAGTTTTACGGCATGAGCGACTATATCGAACCTGCTGAAGGCGGTTCTTCCCCAAAGCCCGAAGCCGCGAGCCTGCCTGAACTGGCACCACGGGACCCGGTGGTTCACGCCCATGGTGTCTTTGGCCAGCGGATGCGCGAAACGCCAGAGACCGACCCGCTGACGCTGCTGGGCGAACTGCTGCCTGACATTCCCAAAGATCTACGTTGCTATCTGTTTCTCAGCCTCAGCGAGTTCTTCAGCCACCCGGATCATGATTTTGACGGGTTTCATCAGCTCTACTGCGCCGAAGGGTTCCGTGCCAGCCTGTCGCCAGAGGCTGGCAACCTTTACAAAAGCTCGGCGCTCTTGCCTTTTTTGTTCCTGGAAGATCGCCACGCCGAGATCTGCCCAACACTGCGGTCTTTGATCGAACCGACGGCTGGATGGATTGTTACCCCGGCAGTTTCCTGGCTGCTACGCCGGGCAATTGCCGGCCAGGGTGTCGAGGAAAAGGTCCGCGAACACATCATCTATGCCTATATGGATCTGGTCGACCGGCAGGCGGGGCAATACTGGGGACGGGCCCATTGCCAGGATCTGACCGGTGTCGCGGTGGATCTGCTGCATAATATCGACAGTTTTACCGATTATATCCAACGCCCGATCATAGAATTCACCCTGCGTGCCTACGGGCTGTCCCGCCAGTTCTGGCACCAGATGGATGCCCGTGTCCCCCTGGAAACCCACTCCGAGCTAGCAACGCTGCGTCAAGCCTTTGCAGTGATCGAGGCCGCACTCGACCGCGCCGAACACGGGTCAACGGCAACCCTGGAGGTTAGCCAGGCACTCGACCTGTTCCAGGTCTATCAATGCAGCGATCTGATGCGCATTCGCCGAGAGCTGCTTGGCCCCGCAGCCACCTATCTGGCCGAGGATGCCCCCCTGAGCGTCGAGGCGCTGAAACGTGCCGAGATCCCGCAGGAAGAAGCCGGCCTGCGCCATATGGCTTTTCCTGGTGCGGCAGCTGTGGCGCAAGATCTGGTCTCGGCCACCGCCACGGCCCTGCCCAAATTTTACCGCGACATCCCGCGCGCGCCCTACTACCAATTGCAGCAAAGGGTCAGCCAGCGCTGTCACCTGCTGATCAAGCAGGCCGCAACCCAACCGATTTCCCCGACACAGATCCTGGATCTGGGCCGTGATCTGCGCCTGTTGTCGACACAACGCAGTCACTTTCTCGGCTTCGGCCTTACCCTTGCCCTGCTGCGGGCCCTGCATCCCCATACGCCCCAGAAAGAGGCACAGGAGGCCCTTATCGGATTGCTGACATCCCTGGCCGAGGATCTGACCGCAACAGAAAAAAATGCCATGCGCAAAGCCACTGCGCCCAACCTGGCACTGTTGGCGCTGCGCGATACGCCGGAAAGCCAGCCGCTCTTTGCCAGGGTTCGTGACATTCTGCCAGATCTCGCCCAGGCCCTGCCAGCGCCCCACCCGCTGCCGGAAGGCGCCCCCGCGCTTGCGGGCTCGCCCCTGTTTGACACAATTGTCACGGTGTTTTCCTGCCTGCCCAACCTGAACAGCCGCGTTCCAGCCATGCGCGCAGGCTGGCTGACGCTGCTTCAGGCGCTGGACATCCCCTATGTCATCATCGTTGGCGATGGCGATGGACGGCTTGACGGGGATATCGTGCATCTTGATGCCCCCGATTCCTACGAAGGGTTGCCGCAAAAGACCCTGGCCACCATCGCCTGGGTCTATGAAAACACCCGCTTTTCACACCTTATCAAGATTGATGACGACTGCTTTTTGAATCCGGATATTTTCTTTCACGGGCAAAGCTATCGCAAATTCGACTATTACGGCCGAATCCTGACCCGCCGCCCCGGCGATATGGACCGGGCCTGGCACAATGAAAAATCGACCTCTGATCGCGGGCGGCTGGAACTGGATAAATCTCCTGAACCATCAACTTATACCGATGGCGGCACTGGCTATGCGCTGAGCCGTACCGCCATGGCTGCAGTCTGTGCCGCAAGCGCAAGCCCGGAAGGACAGCACCTAATCCAGATGTCCTTTATGGAAGACAAGATGCTGGGGGATCTCTTGGCGCAACAGGGCATTCGTCCTGCGGATGAAGACTATCGCACCTCTATTCGCCGCCGCACCTGGGGCAAGGCAACACCGGTTTCGCGCTGGGTCAACAGCTTCGACGCCAGTCAGGCCGCACCGGTCTCTCTGGTGCATCTGGATGAACACGCGAGCCAGGCCCAGGCCTGCGCCAAACTGTCAGCGCCAAGCCTGACGCCCAAGAAAATCTGGCCCACCTATCAGGATGCCGCCCTGGTCTATCAAAGCAATGCGCTGGAACTGATCAGCAGCGAAGACCGCCTGGAGGCCGCACGCGGTGCAGAGATCGCAGTGGTCGCCTGTATGCGCAATGAAATGTTCATGCTGCCACAGTTTCTTGCCCACTACCGGCGCCTTGGCGTCGAGAGCTTTCTCATCGCTGACAACTGCTCTGATGATGGCACCCTGGAATACCTGATGGAACAGCCGGATGTGGCGCTGTTCTCTGTCGATACCGACTATAGCCTGTCGCACTATGGCGCGGGCTGGCAACAGGCTATGATTGCAGCCTTCCGTCCCGGAAAGTGGAGCCTGATCGCCGATACCGACGAATTGCTGGTCTGGCAGACTCCCCAAAAGCAAAGCCTGCCCGCCCTGCTGCAAACCGCCGCCTTTGAGGGGGCCGATGCCGCCCGCATCTTCATGCTGGACATGTACCCCAAGGGCTCTTTGGGGGACGCAACCTTCCAAACCGATCCCTTTAGCGAGGCGGGATATGTCGACCGCGAACCGTTTTTGGCCAATTGGACCGGACAGGGACCCTTTTCCAACATGCCCACCTGGACCAGCGCCGTGCGGCATCGGCTGATCGCCGGTTCGCGCATGGATCTGTTTGTGGCGCAGAAAATCGCCCTGCTGAAGTATCAGCCCTGGATGCGGATTTCGGCCGGGTATCACTTTGTCACCGATATCAAACTGTCCAGCCGCGAGCTGATCTTTGGCCACTTCAAGTACAATGCCGATTTCCATCGCAAGGCCCAGATCGAGGTGGCGCGCCGCCAACACTTCAACGATGCGGAAGAATACCGGAAATACCTGGCCCTGATGTCAGAGGGACGCGATGTGATTTATGAAGAAGGACTTTCGGTGCCCTGGCAGGAAGCCAATTTTGTCAAATCCCGCCTTGAGAAGGCCTAGCGCCAGACGCCGAACAGACAACTGCGCGCCCGGCCCCCGCCGTGCGCGCCCCCTACCTAGCCCAGGCCTGTTTCTGCGGATCGGGTGAGGTCGGATGAGGTATAGATCTCGGTCAACTGCGCCAAATGGTTCGCCATTGAATTGGGCACACGTGCGCCAGCCCAATAGGTCTCCATGTTCACAGCGCCGGACAGGATCGCCTGCAGCCGGTCCTGGAACGCCTGGATGTCGCCTGCTGCAAACACCATATCATGGCAGTTTGACAGCTCTTGCGCGCCGCCCAGATCGCTGGTCAACAGTGGGATATGGTTGGCGTGCATTTCAATCGCGACCTGTGGCAGGTTGTCGTTCCACAGCACCGGCACCACCCCAAGGTCGATCTGTGAAAAGATCGCTGGCAGCTCGTCATGGGTGTAGCCATCGTGATACTCCAACCCGGCCAGATGTTGCCCCACCGCCGAGAGCTCTGCCATGGTATCCGCATCGCCACGCCGGGCTGCAACCACCAGCCGGATGCGTTTCGCCAACGGGGATGGCAGGGATTTCAGTGCCTCCAGCAGAAAGAAGAACCCTTTGTCCCGCCGCATATAGCCCAGATACCCGAGTGAAAGCACCTCTTGCTCTTGGATGGGCAGCCGACGCGGTGTGGTTCGTTGGTAGCAGTCAGCCAGCGCAGTACCGATATATGAGGTCTGCAACAGATCGCTACGCACCCCATAGCGACGCGCTACACCGGCAGTGAAATCAGAGACCGCCAAAACCTGATCGCAATGCGCGTTAATCAAAGAGACCATCTCGGCCCGCCGTTTGGCAAAGGGAGTTGGCACAGTGACCGGGGCCGATTGGCGCTGCGGGTTTTGGCCGCTCGCCACTTCTGAGGAAACCTGTCGCCGGGTGCCGGTGATCTTGCGCAGACTGTGTCGCGCAGCATTCAGCCCGATCGACAGCCGCCGCCCAACCCGGATCGTCGGCTGGTACAGCAGCTGAAACATTCGGCTGTTGGGTTCGAACCCAGCAGCCTTCAACCGATAGGCCAAGGCATGGGCCAGGCGCAATTGCTTTTGGTTATGCGCCTGCGGCAGGCAACTACCGCATTTGGCACCACCTTTGAAATCCAGGCAGTTCTCACGCTCTTGAAACCACAGGTTCACCTGCGGGCAAAAGGGATAATAGTTGTGCAAAGACAGGATCAGCCGCATCTGAGGCCAGCGGGCTTTCAGCTTTAGGACCCGCGCGGGCAGACCTTCAAGATTGTTGAAATGCACCACATCATAGGGGCCAGTTGCCTCTAGAAAATCGTAAAAGCACGCTTCGGTGGCGGAGTCCTCACACTGGGCTGTATTGCCAAAGGAAAAATGCGCAGGCGACAGGACCGCAGAATTGACAATTTCATAGCGCCGCCCGCGATCCTGGCGTGGACCGTGGCGGGTCTGCTCCCAACGTGGTGGCCGCTTGCGCAGGTCATACGAAATCCCCGCAGACAAAAACACCGCGTCGATATCGCTGCCTTGATCCAGTTCCTGCAAGATATTGCGCTGATATTGCGACACCCCACCGCCCCGGTTCTCTGCGTCCAGGTAATCAACCCAATTGTAGTAAAGCACCCTCACGACGGGTCGCCATCATCAGTGGGCAGTCGCGCTTCAAGCGCATCTAGCCGCTCAGTCACCACGCGGTTCTGCTGCTGTGTCTTTTTGCGCAACGCCTGTAATTCAGCCAGCAAGTGCCCGGCCACAAGCCAACCCTCACGCGTGGTCTGTGTCTCTTGCTCAGGCAGATGCTGGTGAAAGGGCGCAAGGGTTGCGTCAAATTCAGGGATCTCACGCTGTAGCTCTGTCAGCCCATCCAGCGTTCTTTGACGAAGGGCCGCAAACGCATCACCAGCCCCTGTAGGGTTGCCCGCCTCTTCGCTGGCCAGATGGGCAAGAAAACGGGTTGCCATTGGCTGGACCATCTTGTCTGGAATTCCGGCGTTTTGCAGCATGCGCACCATCTCAAGCAAGGTATCGTCCAGACGTGGATTTGGATCCGCCTTTGCCAGGACCAGGCCGAATTTTGGCAGGGCGACATCAATAGCAGAGAGGAAATCCTTGAAGAGCAAATTGTTCTCGCGGCTGGCCTCGCTATAGCTACGCAGGGTGACGGCCTCCGCTCCAAAAATCTCGATCCAAGGCCGCAACGCCAGGGCATAGTCATAGTGGATCGGTTCTACCAGATCAGTCATCGCCACGTTATAGGGGGGCGTCTTCATCCCCATCTTGATCAGTTGGTTGTACCAGGATCGCAAATGGCTGTCTGGCGGGCGCAAGAAGGCGATCACCTTAAAGTCGATATCACGCGCGGATTTGATAATCCTGGACAGCGTCTTGACCGCCTTGGGAATACAGGCAAGCCGCATGAACTCTTCCGAGCTTACAATCATCCGGGAGTGCTTGCTGGTGCGCAACTCATCAAATAGTGCCGCCCAGATCTGCTGCGGGGTCTCTGGCTTATTGTAGCCATGCAGAAAGGTTTCAACCCCTGCCGCCTTATACAGGCTGTAGGCAAGATCGGAATGTTTGGAATACTGCAACGTCGTCTGGGCAAGCACAAAGTCATGCCGTTTGAGCAATCTCGGGTTCAGATCCAGGAACTCCTGGATGGCGGTCGTGCCCGTCTTGAAGTGTCCGATATGAAGGTACAGTGTCTTGCGCATAAAGCCCCCATTACTGCAAGTTTTGCGAGAGGGCCAGCCACTCTGGCAAGGTTTTTTGGTGCGACAGCGTCACCTTCCAGCCTTCACAATAGACCGCTCTCGCAGAGCACCTGCCGCTCTGCCATATTGCCTTAACACGCAATTACGACTACTCAACCTCCACCTCAGGCTGCCAGAAATTCGATCTTCGGAAAGACACATTCATGACTGTAATCCTAGACACGCAAAAATTCTTTTATGCGGCTGCGCCAAAGGTTGGCTGCACCTCGCTAAAGCTGGCGTTTTTCGAGTTTGAAAATAGCAGACCATTCGAGTCCATCACTATCAACAGCAAGAAACTACACATCCACAATATCGGGTATCGCACCTTGTTGCGGTCTGCCTACCCAGAGCACCGCATCAAAGATTATTTCCGCACGACTTTTGTCAGGGATCCCATCGCGCGCTTCCTTTCAGCCTATGGCAACCGTGTAATCTTCCACCAAGAACTTTCCCTGAAGAAGGCCCAGAAAGGCCTTAAGGAACAGAAGCTAGAGCCAACCCCAGATCTGGATCTCTTTGTTGACCGGCTGGCAGACTATCAAAAGGCACATCCGTCTATTCTCCACCACACCCGCCCACTGGTGATATTTCTTGGCACCGATGCCGATTATTTTTCTCGCATCTATTTGCTCTCTGAAATGGCACAGTTTGTCAGCGATTTCACCGAACGCACCGGGCAGCCGCTCACTGTTGGCCGGGCGCAGACCGAGGGAGCAAAATTCAAACCCAGCGACCTGACAGAAAAACAGCGCCAAAAGCTGATGAAAGTCTACCGGGACGATTATAAGGCCTTTGGCAAGTATTTCTAACCTGCCAGCCCCCATCAGGGCGGTGAATACTGCTACGCCATCGCAGTCGATCCTAGGCGGGCAGGATGCTGCCGCGCCATCGGACCGGACCTGTGCACCCCATGCCGCCTTGGGTCCGCGCCGGGTGCGCCTGGCATTCAAGGAGGCGGGCTGAAGAAGGCTTCGGCAAAGGCGGTAAAAGCCTGGATGATGGGCCGTTTGATCGCCATATCGCGATGGGCAAGGGCGATCTGGTGCCGCGGCGGTCGACCAGCCAGCGGCACCCGGATGACTGCCTTGCCATCGTAGCACGCTCCGTTTGACAGATCTGTTGCAAGCAAACCGATGCCGAACCCATTGGCCACCATCGACCGTAGCATTTCGATCGAACCGGTTTCATGGGCCACCCGCACCGGCACCCGGGCGTTTTGCAGCAACGACAGGAAATAACCGCGGCTGTGCGGCAGGTTCATCAGGATGATCGGCTCCTGCGCCAGCTCTGGCGCGCTGACTTTGGCCTGCTGTGCCAGCCGGTGCCCCAGGGGCAGCAGTGCATAGGGTTCCGCCGCCATCAGCGGGGTGATGGCGAAATCGGACGGCACCCCGAAATCATATAGCAGCGCCAGATCAAGGCGGCCTTCGCTAAGCCAGTCGAACAGCGTTTGCAGATCGCCTTCAAGGATGCGGATTTCAGCATTGGGATGGGTATCCTTAAAATTGCGCACCAGTTGCGGTGCATAGCGTGGGCCGAGGGTGGAAAACACCCCGAGGTTCAGAAATTCCGGTGTGCCCTCGCCGCCGCTCAGCACCCAGCGCGCCTGTTTCTCCAACTCGCGCAGCTGCGCAACCTTGTGCTGCCCATAGGGTGTTAGTTCCATTCCCCGACCGGGAATGCGGACAAAAAGCTTCTGCCCAAAGACCTCCTCGCAGCGGGTAATAGCCAGCGAAACCGCGGGCTGCGAGGTATTCAGCGCGCGGCTTGCTGCAGCAGTGCTGCCGGTATCCGCAACCGCAAGCAGGATTTCGACCTGACGAAAGTTCAATGGTATATTCAATTTTGAATACCCCTTATATGCATCTTGTATTTCTGAGTATATCCAAACAAGCGCTATCTTCCAGCAAGCAATTGATGGTGGATATATGTTCAAACATGATGAAACTGCGGGTCACAGACCGCTAGAGGGGGTCCGGGTCTTGGACTTTTCCCGCGTGCTGGCCGGCCCCTACTGTACCGCGCTGATGGCCGATCTCGGCGCAGAGGTGATCAAGGTGGAACCGCCCTCGGGCGATGACTATCGCCACATCGGCCCGTTCCAGGACGGCGAAAGCCTGCTGTTCCAATCGGTGAACCGCGGCAAGAAATCCATTGTTCTGGATCTGAAATCCGCTGAGGGCGCCGCCGCGGCGCGGGCCTTGGCGGCTGAGTGCGATATTGTCATCGAAAACTTCCGCCCCGGCGTGATGGCCCGGTTTGGGTTGGGTCCGGATGAGCTGTGCGCAGCCCTTCCCCGCTTGGTCTATGTCTCGGTCTCCGGTTTCGGCCAGACCGGTCCGAACCGAAGCCTGCCAGCCTATGACATCATCATCCAGGCAATGAGCGGCCTAATGGATATGACCGGCGCAGAGGACGGCCCGCCGATGATGGCCGGGGATGCCTTTGCCGATGTGGCAGGTGGCATGTTTGCGGCCTTCGGCGCCATGGTGGCGCTGTTTGACCGCGCGCGCAGCGGCAAGGGGCGGCATGTTGATCTGGCACTGTATGACTCGCTCGTGTCCATGATGCCGGTCGGGGCCTGCCGGGCGCTGATGACCAAAGAGACGCCAAAGCGGACCGGCAGCAAGCACCCGCTTTCGGCCCCCTTTGGCACCTATCCGGCCAAAGACGGCAGCTTTACCGTTGCGGTGCTGAACGATCGGCTGTTTGCGACCTTTGCGACGGCCATCGACGCACCGGAACTGGCGCAAGATCCGCTCTTTGCCAGCGACACATTGCGGCGGCAGAATGAACCCGCGTTGGCGCAGCATATCGAAAGCTGGGCCGCCACGCTGGACGTGCAGAACGTGGTTACGGCGCTGTCAGATGCGGGCATTCCCGCTGCTGCGCTGTGTTCGGTGCGACAGGCCTGGGATTCGTCCCAGGTACAGGCGCGCGAACTGGCGACAGCGGTTGCCCATCCTGCTCTCGGGGAATTCACCGTGCCGGAACAGCCGGTGCATTTCAGCGGTGCCCCGCGTGGCGGGCGACAGGCGGCCCCGGAACTGGGGGCGCATACCACGGAAATTCTACAACGGTTGAAAGAAGGAAATGCCGGATGACCGATGATCTGAACACTGAAGAGCAGGCCGTCATCGGCCAGATAGAACGGTTTTCGAATGAGGTTCTGGCACCTGCCGCTGCAGGTATCGATGCCAAAGCGCAGTTTGCAACGTTGCATCAGTCGGCGCTGGCAGAGATGGGCATCATGGGGATGAACCTGCCCGAAGCCTATGGCGGTATCGGCCTGTCCGGACCTGCGCTCTATTGCGCGGTAGAGTCGATTGCCGGGGCCTGCGGCTCCACCGCGTCTATGCTGACGGCACATTTTCTGGCAACGGATTCATTGCTGCTGGGGGCGGATGAGACGCTGAAACAGCGTTTTCTTCCGCAGGCTGCGGCGGGCACCACCCTTGGAGCCTTTGCGCTGACCGAACCGCAGGCCGGATCCAACCCGGCAGATATGCGCACCACGGCGACACGGGACGGCGACGGATACCGGTTGAAAGGATCCAAGTGCTTTATCTCAAACGCCGGTGCGGCGGATTTCATCGTAGTCTATGCCAAAACCGACAGCGCGGCGGGAGCCCGCGGGGTCAGCGCCTTTGTAGTCGAACCTGGCAAGACAGACGGGGTAGAGATCGGTCGCCACGAAGAAACCATGGGGCTACGCGGTGGGCATGTCTTCCCAATCTCGTTTGACTGCCATGTACCACAGGAAAACTGGCTGGGCGAGGAAGGCACAGGATTCCGCACTGCAATGAAAGTGTTGGACAATGGCCGCATCGAAGTGGCCGCGCAGGCAACCGGTATAGCCCGGGCCGCCCTGGATGCAGCGGTTTCATATGCCAAGGAACGCGAGGTCGGCGGCCAGCCGATCGGCAATTTCCAGGGGCTACAATGGATGCTGGCAGACAGCGCCACCGAATTGGCGGCGGCGCGGGCATTGGGGCTGCAGGCCGCCCGCAAACGGGGCACCGGTGCCCGCTATTCCTCCGACTCGGCCTTTGCCAAGCTGTATGCCAGCGAAGCGGCCTGGCGCATTGCCGACCGGGCGCTACAGATTCACGGTGGCTATGGCTACACTCGCGATTTCCCGTTGGAACGCTATCTTCGCGATTTGCGGATCTTCCGAATCTACGAAGGATCGTCGGAAATTCAGCGCACCATCATCGCCCGCGACCTGTTAAAGTAACGATGCAGGGAGGCTCAGTTAAACCTGGGCCTCCTTTACGGGCAGCTTCACTGCGAGCGCCCTGAAGGCACGAGAGGCTAGCGGGGCGGAACGACCCTCGACCAAAATAGCCCCCGGCACCCCGATCAACCCCTTGGTAAATACGGAAATCAGCGCTGAAACCCACGCGTAATCATCCCGAGGCTGGTTTTATGGGGGGGGATACCGCACATCCAAATAGCGTTTGCCTTCAAGGCTTTATGGCTATCTTGGGTGAGAAGTCTTTACTGGTGCTGCTGGAGAGAATCGAACTCTCGACCTCTCCCTTACCAAGGGAGTGCTCTACCTCTGAGCTACAGCAGCGCCGGTGAAGGGGCTTTTAGGGATAAACGCTGAAGGGCGCAAGAGCTTCTGGACGGTTTTTTCACACTAAGTTACAGAAGGTCTATGGCAGAGAAAAAACCGCAAAAACCGAGCCCGGCCGCCTCGCAGCGAGAGGATCGACTGAAAGCCTCATTGAAAGCCAATATGGCGCGCCGAAAGGCGCAGGCAAAGGCACGCGCAGTGAAACAAGAAACAACGACCGAAGAGTCGGAAAGGTAGAGGCGAGATGGATTCGATTTTGGTAAAAGGCAGTGGCCCTCTGAAGGGCCAGATTCCAATTGCAGGGGCCAAGAACGCCTGCCTCGCCCTGATGCCAGCCACGCTGCTCAGCGAAGAACCGCTGACCCTGACCAATGCGCCACGGTTGAGCGATATCAAAACCATGACCGAACTGCTGCGATCCCTGGGGGCGGAAGTTTCCAGCCTGCAGGACGGGCAGGTTCAGGCGCTCTCCAGCCATAATATCGACAACCACGTCGCCGATTATGAAATCGTGCGCAAAATGCGGGCCTCCAATCTGGTACTGGGGCCGATGCTGGCGCGGCTGGGGCAGGCAGTGGTCTCGCTGCCGGGCGGCTGTGCCATTGGGGCGCGGCCGATGGATCTGCACATTCACGGCCTGGAAGCGCTTGGCGCCGAGATCGAGCTGAAAGACGGCTATCTGCACGCCAAGGCGCCAGGCGGACTCAAGGGGGCGATGATCGAGCTCAACTTTGCCTCGGTGGGGGCCACCGAAAACATCATGATGGCCGCCACCCTGGCAAAGGGCACCACGGTGATCAAGAACGCCGCCCGCGAGCCAGAGATCGTCGACCTGGCGGACTGTTTGACAAAAATGGGCGCCCATATTGATGGCGCCGGAACCGGAACCATCACCATTGAAGGAGTGGACCGGCTGCATGGGGCCACCCATCCCGTTGTCACCGACCGGATTGAACTGGGCACCTATATGCTCGCCCCGGCAATCTGTGGCGGCGAGGTAGAGCTGCTGGGCGGACGTCTTGATCTGATTGGTGCCTTTGTCGAAAAACTGGATGCGGCAGGCATTGATGTTACCGAAACCAAGGCAGGACTGATGGTCAAGCGTCGTGGCGACCGGGTCAAGGCAGTGGATGTCACCACCGAACCCTTCCCCGGCTTTCCCACCGACCTGCAGGCGCAGATGATGGCCCTGATGTGCACCGCCGACGGCACCAGCGTGCTAGAAGAGAAAATCTTCGAGAACCGCTTTATGCACGCGCCAGAACTGATTCGTATGGGCGCCCAGATTGACGTACAGGGCGGGCATGCCACGGTAACAGGCGTTGAACGCCTCAAGGGCGCACCGGTTATGGCTACTGATCTGCGGGCCTCTGTCTCGCTGATCCTGGCGGGCCTTGCGGCCGAAGGCGAAACCATCGTCAACCGGGTTTACCATCTGGATCGCGGCTATGAACATGTTGTGCGCAAGTTCTCTGCCGTTGGTGCCAAAATCGAACGCATCAAGGGGAGCTAGGCAAATGTCAGACGCCAGCTTTCATGATGGCCGCGAAGTTCCTGTGAACCTCGGCGCACTCAGCCCCGAAGATCTGGAGGTGATTTCCAGCCTGGTACAGGACGCGGTTTTTCCGGTCACGGAAATGAGCTGGCAAGCCTCGCAGCACCGCTTCGCTCTGCTGCTCAATCGGTTCCGCTGGGAGGACAAGCCAAGCGCCGAAAAACGCGCACGCGCCTATGAACGGGTCCAGTCGCTGCTGGTTATCGACACTGTTCTGGGCGTGGCCTCGCAGGGGCTTGATCGCGGCAACAAGGACCTAGTGCTGTCGCTGCTGTCCGTTCACTTTGAGCCCGGCGAGGATGGCGCGGGCCATGTACTGCTGACCCTTGCAGGCGATGGCAGCATCCGCCTGTCGGTCGAAGCGCTCGAAGTCACGCTGCGTGATGTCACCAAACCCTATGTGGCCCCTTCAAAATCGGCTCCAGACCATAACCTCTAACTCCTTTGTGCGGGGCAACCCATCAGCCAGGGCAGACATCAGGACGGAAAAGTAAGACCGCCCGGCCACTGCCTTTGATGCCTTCATGACAGCGCAGCTGCAGCCTCCACAATTACCAGCACGCCAGAGCGCGCAACAGGCTGGCACAACCACAGCCCTGCGCCACAGGACCCGCCAAAGCCGCGGATGCGGCAGATAGGCAAAACGCTGCAAACCAAGCGCTAACGCTTGTCGCCGGCCCCGCGGGGCGATATGTCCGCACTACCAGCCGGAGAGAGCCAATATGCCCGTTTTCCTTGATTCATCTGACGCCGATTTCGAAACAGCCTTTACCACCCTGCTGAACGCCAAGCGCGAAGACAGCCCGGATGTGGACGCCGCCGTCGCTGAAATCATCGCCGATGTGCGCCACCGGGGTGACGCCGCCCTGCTGGAGCTGACAGCGAAATTTGATCGGCTGGAGCTGAGCGCTGAGCAACTGGCGATTTCTCCTGCCGAGGTAGACGCGGCAATTGCAACAGTCTCTGCCCAGGATCGTGCCGCGCTAGAGTTGGCCGCTGAACGGATACGGGCCTACCACGCCCGCCAACTGCCCGAAGACGCCGAGTGGCAAGACGCCACGGGGGCCACGCTGGGCTGGCGCTGGTCCGCAGTGTCTGCAGCTGGCCTCTATGTACCAGGGGGGCTGGCCTCTTACCCCTCTTCCGTCTTGATGAATGCAATCCCCGCCCAGGTCGCCGGTGTCGAACGACTGGCTATCACTGTCCCCACCCCGGATGGGGTGCTGAACCCGCTGGTACTGCTGGCGGCCCGACTGGCTGGCGTCACCGAAATTTACCGCGTCGGCGGTGCCCAGGCGATTGCCGCCCTGGCCTATGGCACTGAAACCATTGCCCCCGTCGATAAAATAACTGGCCCCGGCAATGCCTTTGTCGCGGCGGCCAAGCGTCGGGTATTTGGCAAAGTGGGAATAGACATGATCGCCGGCCCGTCTGAAATTCTTGTGATCGCCGACAAAAACACCCCACCTGACTGGATTGCCCTGGATCTGATGAGCCAGGCCGAACACGACGAAAGCGCCCAGTCGCTGTTGATAACCGATAATGCCGACTTTGGCCGCGCCGTGGCCGCTGCAGTAGAAGCCCGGTTGGAAACCCTGGAACGCCGGGCCATTGCTGCAGCCAGCTGGCGTGACTATGGCGCCGTGATCACGGTGCGGGACCTGGACGAAGCCGCCGCCCTGTCCAACCGTATCGCCCCAGAACACCTGGAGCTCTGTGTTGCTGACCCACGCGCGCTGAGCAACAAAACCATCCATGCCGGCGCCATTTTCCTCGGGCAGTTCACCCCTGAAGCAATCGGCGACTATGTCGGCGGGCCAAATCACGTCCTGCCCACGGCGCGGTCAGCCCGATTTTCCTCCGGATTGTCGGTGATGGATTTCATAAAACGCACAACCCTAAGTCAGATGACGCCCGATGCACTGCGCGCCATTGGTCCTGCAGCAGAGGTCCTAGCACGGAGCGAGAGCCTTGAAGCGCATGGCCTCTCAGTCACCGCTCGCCTGAAGGCACTGAATAAGAAATAGGGGCGCTGCCCCTCTTGGCCTCTGGCCAATTCACCCAGGGATATTTTTCGCCAAATGAAACCTGGTTCACCTCCCGATTCCGTAGACAAAACCGGGAGGCTTCACTTGGCGCGGTCATCGGCGTCCCCGCCTGTACCGCGCAGACAGGCTAGAAAAGATTCGGTTGCAAACGCCAGCTTCATTTGGCCCGAAATATCCTCGCCGAAGGCATGCGTGCATTTTTCATAGAAAAATGACGCAAATATAATGCTGCCTTTCTGCTGGGCAAATGCTTGTTTTGAGAACTGGGCATTTGCCCCAGATCGCGCCATAGCTTAGGACTTGAATGAAACGCTATCCCGTCAGAGATCAAACGCCATGAGCCGCATCAGTCAAATCGAGTTGGACGACCGCAACCTCCCCCCGCCCACTGCTGAGATCGAGCAGGAACGCAAGGTGGCGATCTATGACCTGATTGAGGAAAACTCCTTTACCCTGCCCTCCCGCGACGGGCATTCAAGAATTGACGGCCCCTACCACCTGGGTCTCGCCATTCGTGAAAAACGCTTGGTCTTTGATCTACAAACCGAAGCTGGGGCGAAAGCTGCGGAATTTCATCTGTCGTTGTCTCCCTTCCGCCAAGTGGTCAAGGACTACTATCAGATCTGCGAGAGCTATTTTTCTGCGGTAAAGACTCTGCCGCCCAGTCAGATTGAAACCATCGACATGGCACGGCGTGGCATTCACAACGAAGGCAGCCGGGTGCTGCAAGAGCGCCTGGAAGGCAAAGCAGAGGTCGACACCGACACTGCCCGTCGGCTCTTTACGCTCATCTGTGTGCTGCATTTCGGGGGCTGACGGGTGAAGGAGTTGCCGCAGTCCATCCTGTTCTGCTGTGACCACAACGCGGTCCGCTCGCCCATGGCCGAGGGGATCATGAAGAAATTCTATGGCACTGGCACCTATGTGCAATCCGTTGGCGTCAAGAATGATCTTGAGATCGACGGTTTTTGCATTGCGGTCTGTCAAGAGATTGATGTGGAGTTATCGCGTCATAGGTCACGCTCTTTCGACGAGATGGAGCAATGGGGCGACGATCTCTCCTCTTTTGATTTGGTGGTGGCGCTCTCGCCCGCGAGCCAACGCCGGGCGTTGGAACTGACGCGCGTCTTTCATCTAGAGGTCGAATACTGGCCCATCATGGACCCAACCGGGCTGGGCGAAACCCGTGCGGCCAAGTTGGACAGCTACCGCCAGACCCGCGACCAGATCATCAAGCATCTCACCGCCCGCTGGCCCCCCCCGCAAGAGATCACATAAGCCAAGACACCATCGTCAGCCGTTTCAGCGACATGGCCACCGCGCTGAAGTGTGATGCGCCAGAGGCGCCCCAATCCGCGAGACTATCAAAAAGTGCTGAAAGTCCCTGAGCGCCGCCTTGGTGCTGTCTGGCAGGTTGACACCGCGACCCGCATGCCATTGGTCGGCCACGCCGGGCATATTGCCAAGGTATTTTATCAAGCGTTTCACAACGTGTTTGCGACACCGAATCGCAACTATTGCCGAAGTCTCCAGGCCTGTAGAAGTGGTTCCCCCCTCCGCCTTTGCAAGGGGCACTCCCCCGTGCGCCCGTACGCGCCACAAATCACGCCCCGCTCGCCCTTGGCGACGCAAACGCGGATATCCCCAGGCAGGAGCCAGTGTTCGTTTCGCTTGGGAATGGGTCGGCAGCCGCACGGGCAGGCACGAACAGTTGCAATTTCAAACATACCCCCTCTTCCAGACAGCTTGGCCTGCGCAAAGCCAGTGCAGTGGTTGTCATTTCACCTCCGCTCTGTCTTGCTGCGCCAAACCAGAGATAACGTGAGGGCCTGATCCGATGAAAATTGCAACTGCAGCATATCCGCTTGATTGGTTCGATAACTGGGCGCAGTACGAAGACAAACTTTCTGCCTGGGTTGCCGAGGCCGCGACCCAGGGGGCGGATCTATTGGTCTTTCCCGAATATGGCGCGATGGAGCTATCGACCCTGGCGGGTGAAGAGGTCGCGGCGGATCTGCAACGATCCATTACCACGGTATCTGAGCGGATGGAACAAGCAGCAGCACTGCATCAGACCCTGGCGGCGGAACATAATGTATATATTCTAGGGGCTTCTGCCCCTGTCCATGCAGGGTATGATCTCCCTGTCAACCGGGCGGAATTCTACAGCCCCTGCGGCAAACGGGATCATCAAGACAAGCAGATCATGACAATGTTTGAGCGTGACCCCTGGAAAATTGGGGCGGGCGGGCCGTTGAAAATCTTTGACACGGCGCTTGGAAAAATTGGCGTGCTAATCTGCTATGATAGCGAATTCCCCCTGTTGGGGCGGGCGCTGGCCGAGGCAGATATCCTCTTGATGCCCTCTTGCACCGAGGCCCTGGCCGGCTATTGGCGGGTGCGGATTGGCGCCATGTCGCGGGCGCTGGAAACCCAATGTGTGACTGTGCAGTCCTCTGTTGTTGGTGCGGCGCCCTGGACCACATCTGTGGACATCAATGTCGGCACCGGCGGCATCTTTGGCCCGCCAGATACCGGTTTTCCCGCCACCGGCGTGCTGGCTGAAGGAGAGCTCAATCAGCCGGGTTGGACCTATGCCGAAGTCGATGTAAAAACCATTGCCGATGTGCGCGCCGACGGCGTAGTACGCAACCGAAGCCATTGGCCAGAGCAGGAGCAGAGGATAAAAACCTCTAGAATCCGCCTCAAGCGGTGATTGCGCCCTTGATATATTGGCCAAATGGGATCATTTAGGCGCAGTTCCCGCAGACTGGCGGGGTAATGCGAAGATGGAGACAACATGGCCAAGGAAGATACGCTCGAATTTCCCGGTGTTGTGAAGGAACTCCTGCCCAATGCGACGTTTCGGGTCGAGCTGGAGAACGGCCATGAGATCATCGCACATACGGCAGGCAAGATGCGCAAGAACCGCATCCGTGTTCTGGCTGGCGACCGGGTCCAGGTGGAAATGACACCCTATGACCTGACCAAGGGCCGGATCAACTATCGCTTCAAGTAAGCCGTTGATCCACCAATTGAACCAAAGCCCGGCTGTTCCGCCGGGCTTTTGTTTTTTCCGGCCTGCGCTTATGACAGGCTGACAGACAGGGCCGACTGATACAGAGGCCGGGCACAAAGAATAGCGGAGAGCCAAGCATGGCGTTCATTCTGGGATCAGGCAGTCCACGACGGCTGGAGCTCTTGGCGCAACTGGGAATCACCCCGGATGACATATGCCCGCCGGATATCGACGAATCCCCCCTGAAGGGGGAATTGCCCCGCGCCTATTGCGCCCGGGTCACTCGCGAAAAAGTTGCTGCTGTGCCTGCCCAGGACAGCGACGTGGTGCTTTGCGCCGATACCACAGTGGCACTGGGACGGCGCATTCTGGGCAAACCCGCCGATGCGGGCCAGGCCGCTGAGTTTCTGCTGGCCCTGGCAGGGCGTCGCCATCAGGTGATTACGGCGGTTGCCGTGCGCAGGGGGGATCAGCTCTGGCAGCGCGCGGTGGTCAGCCAGGTCAGGATGAAGCGCCTGTCTGATGTCGAACTCAACGCCTATCTCGCCAGCAACGACTGGCAGGGCAAGGCAGGGGGCTATGCCATTCAGGGGCCCGCTGGGGCCTTTATTCCCTGGATCAGCGGCTCTTTCACTGGCATCGTTGGCCTGCCCCTGGCCGAGACTGCAAATCTGTTGCTGGCCGCAGGCTGCACACTCTACAAGGAGGCCACCGCATGAAGGGCCGCTCGATCATTCTGGACCACATTCAAGGCCGCGAAGCCGCTGCGTTGATGGTGGATGGCAAGCTTGAAGACTTCTTCATTGATGGTGATGCACCGCTGCCCGGCACCGTGTACCGCGCCCGCGCCGACCGCCCCGTCAAAGGCCAGGGCGGCATGTTCCTGTCAACCCCGGATGGCCCCGCCTTTTTGCGCCAGGTCAAGGGCTTGGCCCCGGGACAGATGCTCTTGGTGCAGGTCACCGGCTATGCCGAGCCCGGCAAGGCGATTCCGGTGACGCAGAAACTCTTGTTCAAGAGCCGCTACGCCATTGCCACACCTGATGCGCCGGGGCTCAATATTTCTCGCTCCATCCGCGACGAGGAAGAGCGTGACCGGCTGCTCGAAATCGCCCACGGGGTGCTGGAAGGGGCCAGCTATGGCATGATCCTGCGCTCTGCCTGTGCGGGGACCGATGCCGATGAAGTGGCAGAGGATATCGAAGCCATGGCTGATCTGGCAGCACAGGTTCTGGCCGATGCCGAGGGCGACACCGAGGTGCTGACCGAAGGCGATGGCCCGCATCTGCGCGCCTGGCGCGAATGGAGTGCGCCTGCGGATATCTACCGCGAAACCGGCGATTTCGAACATCACGGCGTGCTGGATGCGCTGGAAACAACGCTCTCCATCCGCGAACCGCTGCCCGGCGGGGCCCATCTGTTCATCGAAGCCACGCGCGCCCTGGTCGCGGTGGATGTGAACACCGGCAATGATACCTCTCTGGCGGCTGGGACCAAGGCCAATATCGCCTGTGCCAAGCACCTGCCCCGCGCCCTGCGCCTGCGCGGACTTGGCGGCCAGATCGTGATTGACGTGGCACCGATGCCAAAGAAGGACCGCAGCACCTTTGAAAGTGCGCTGCGCGGAGCCCTGCGCACCGACAGTGAAGACACCATCCTGGTTGGCTGGACCAATCTTGGCAATTTTGAACTGCAGCGCAAACGCGGCCGCACCGTCCTTGCTGACCTTTTGACATGAGCTGCCCAATCTGCAGCGCCCCGACCGCGCCAGGCTACCGCCCCTTCTGCTCCAAACGCTGCGCCGATCAGGATTTAGCCAAATGGCTCAATGGCAGCTATGCCATCCCCAGCAATGACCCTGAAGACATTGAAAAGGCAATAGAAGAATCCACTGACGCTGAGGCGACCGGCGATAGTTCTGCGCCAATCCGACATTAGTGCTTTTCTTGCAAAAAGCCTCTGGACACCGCCGCATGGACGTCTTAGAAGGCCCACACCCAAGGCGAACAGCCTTTCCCATGCCCGGGTAGCTCAGGGGTAGAGCAGTGGATTGAAAATCCTCGTGTCGGTGGTTCGATTCCGCCCCCGGGCACCATTAGATCAAACTTAAGTTCTTGTTTCTTCTGCTAAAATAAATGCAGGAACTTATGATTTTGTCACACATTCCGTACACAATTCTTCGAAAGAACGTCTTCTACTATAACCGTAGGACACCCAAGTTGGCTGTTGATCTTTACGGCCCATCTATCCGACTAAAGCTTGGATCAGACGAAGCCCTAGGGTCAGGACCCATTGATTTCCGTATGGCGGCGTGAACCGAGTAGAATGGCCAAGTGTCTTCGGTGGTGCGAAGATGACCACCGCACTGCTCGACCGCCTGACGCATCACTGCGAAATTGTCGAAACCGGAAACGAAAGCTGGCGCTTAAAAAAACCGCGCAGCCCCACCGCAGCTGCGTTAAGTGAGAACTACGCTGCGCCGGGCCTACTCAACACCAGAGGGGGCAGCATTCAATGCCGATCGACAATCATACCCGCAAATTGCAGGACCGCGACACTCAGGATGACCGGCAAGTCGCCTCGTGTCAGAATCGGCAGGCGGTGTCTGGCAATGACGATCAGGACAGCAACGACTGGAGCACGAAGCAGAAAGCGAAGGCTTACCATCCAAAACCGGGAAAATGGTCAAGCCCGGACTTCATCACGGGCAAGTTCACCCCTAACAGCAAAACAGACAGGCCAAGCATGTCAAGAGCACTAACCTGTCCGGGAGTGACATCGGCCGAGCGTACAATGCGTTGGCCGATGGCTTGTTTCCTGATCTTGTGTATCAGAACCCCTCAAGCACAATCTTGCCCTTTGCGGTGCCAGCTTCGATTGCAGCATGAGCCTTGCGCAGGTTTTTCGCATTGATCGGCGACAGTATCTCGCTCACTGTGGTACGAATGCGGCCCGTGTCGATTTCATCGGCCACAAAGCTCAGCAGCTTGTGTTGCTCGATCATGTCTGGCGTCTGATGCATGGCGCGGGCGAACATGAACTCCCAGTGTAGCGAGGCTGCCTTGGTCTTCATGCCGGCCATCGGCATCGGCAGGTCGGCATCATCGATTGTCACGATCCCCCCCTGCGGACGGATCAATTCGACTGCAGCATCCCAGTGACGCATGTCGTTGAAGATTGCGATGTGATCGGCATGTTGGAATCCAAGCGCCCGGGTTTGCGCAACCATATCCTCATGGTGGTTGACTGTATGATCCGCCCCCAGCTCCTTGACCCACGCGATGGTCTCAGGGCGCGAGGCGGAGGCGATCACGGTCAGACCAGCGCGCTTGGCCAGTTGGATGGCAATCGAGCCAACGCCGCCAGCGCCACCGATCATCAGGATCGATTGACCGACATCAGCGCCATCACGGTCGATGCCGAGACGGTCGAACATGGCCTCGTAGGCGGTGATCGTGGTCAGGGGCAGAGCAGCTGCCTCGGCGTGACTGAGGGTTTTAGGCTTGTGTCCAACGATACGCTCATCGACCAGTTGAAATTGCTGATTGGTGCCGGAACGGGTGATATCACCCGCGTAATAGACCTCGTCGCCCGGTTTAAAGAGCGTCACATCCGGGCCGACCGCGCTTACGATCGCAGACGCATCCCAACCCAGAACGCGCGGTGGTTCCTCAATCTTGTCCTTCGGGGCACGTACCTTTGTGTCGACAGGGTTCACGGCAATCGCCTTCACCTCGACCAAAATGTCATGGCCAATTGGTGCAGAGACGGGCAATTCAACGTCGATGAAGGCTTCTGGATCGCTGACCGGCAGATAGCGGGTCAGCGCAACGGCTTTGCTGTTGGTCATGTGTTGCATTTGTGTATTCCTTTTTTGGGTATCAGTGATCGAACTCGACTGTGACAAAGACCAGCTCGGCGTCGCCGGTGTTGGTCAGGTCGTGGATGAAGCCACTTTCGGCGGTCAGGTCGGGGAAATGCTGCGTTTGACGATTGGTATAGGTGATGTCCTGAATCCGGCCATCGCCGTAGCGCGACCTTGCCGTTCCGTCGGTCAGGACGGTCCAGAAATACGGGCGGTCATGGCGATGTGCTGAAAGCGTCTCGCCGGGGGCAAGACGCAAGTGCCAGATCCGCATACCCCCTGCTTCGGCGACACGCTCGGTGCCGGTCCGATCGTTGCCATGGGCGCGCTCAACCTCGTCGGCGGAAAGGGGGCAGCTCATGCCGCCGCCCCATAGTTGCTGTAGGAGGTATATCCTTTCCGATCGCCACCAAAGAGCGTATCGCCGTCGAAATCTGCCAGCGGCAAACCTTCGGCATAGCGGCGCGGCAGGTCTGGATTGGCGATGAAGGGGCGTCCAAAGGCCACGACATCCGCTAGACCCTCGTTCAGAATGGCATCGGCTTTGTTCTTGTCATAGCCACCGGCAACAATGATTGCACCTGCGAAAGCCTCGCGCAGGGCTTTGCGGAAGGCGCGCGGTGTTTCCGGGGCGTCATCCCAATCGGCTTCCGCGATATGGATGTAAGCAATCCCGATACGCCCCAGTTCCCTGGCCATCGCCAGGATTGTATCCGGCGCTGCGGGGTCATCCATCCCACGCTGCGTGATGAAGGGTGAGATGCGGATGCCGACGCGATCCGCACCGATTTCAGCGGCCACGGCCTCAACCACCTCGACCGCAAAGCGAATGCGGTTTTCAACGCTGCCACCGTATTCGTCCGTGCGCTTGTTCGAACTCGCGCGCAGGAACTCCTCGATCAGATAGCCGTTGGCCGCGTGGATCTCGACACCATCGAAGCCGGCCTCCTTGGCATTGCGGGCCGCCTTGGCATAATCGGCAATGACGGCTGCGATTTCAACTGTTTCCAGCGCGCGGGGTGTCGGGCATTCCACCATGCCGCCGTCGCCGGTGGCGGGGTCGACGACCCAGACGGTTGAATCCGGGGCAATCGCCGAGGGTGCGACGGGCTGACCATCTTCATGGAACATCGCATGGCTCATCCGGCCGACATGCCAAAGCTGGTTGACGATGCGTCCGCCTGCCTGATGTACAGCATCGGTCACCTTGCGCCAGCCTGCAACCTGTTCCTCCGAGTGAATACCCGGGGTGAAAGAGTATCCCTGACCCTGTTGGGTGATCTGAGTGGCTTCGGTGATGATCAGCCCCGCATTGGCACGTTGGGCATAGTATTCAGCCATCATCGCATTGGGGATGTTGCCGGGCTGGTCGGTGCGGCAGCGTGTCATCGGGGCAAGTGCAATGCGCGATGGCAGGTCAATGGCGCCGACTATGGCTGTATCAAAAAGCGTGGTCATCTTTGATCCTTTCGGAGAGGTTTGGTCTGAATTGCGGTAAAGTTGGCTCAGGCGTGGCATTGCACGCCGGAACGGGATTTGCGTTCCTGTGTCAGGATGAACAGTACGCCCAGGACCGGAACCATGGCTGCAGCAAAGGGTATTGCGGTTGCTCCCAGTGTGCTGTCGACGACGGCAGCCCCGATGATCCCGCCCAGCGCATTGGCGATATTGAAGGCAGAGATATTAGCCGTAGCAGCGAACTCTGGCGCTTTGCTGCCGAACTTCATCACCCGCATTTGCATCGCTGGCACGTTTGCAAAGCTCATCACGCCAAAGAGGAAAGCAGCGACGACAAAGGGCCATTTGGAAGGTGCGGCAAAACCAGCCACGACAAGGGCTGCGATCATCGCGATGGGCCAGCCGATCAGGGACAGGCGCAGATTGGCATCTGCGGTACGGCCACCCAAGGCGTTGCCCAAGACAAGCCCCAGCCCGACGATGACAAG
Source organism: Pseudophaeobacter sp. (assembly GCF_048267565.1). Classification (NCBI taxonomy): domain Bacteria; kingdom Pseudomonadati; phylum Pseudomonadota; class Alphaproteobacteria; order Rhodobacterales; family Roseobacteraceae; genus Pseudophaeobacter; species Pseudophaeobacter sp. The sequence continues at coordinate 411,489 of NZ_JBLWXG010000003.1, forward strand.
AACCCAAGTCACGTCAGCGCGTGCAAATCCAGCCACCTGTTCGGCCACGGGAGCGATGTAGCCATAGAAACCCATGAACCCCGTCCAGGCCAAAACGGTATAGGCGAGGCTCGCAAGCAGGTTGCGGTCGGCAAATACACCGATTTGGCCCCGAATGGATGCCACCACTTCACGACCCTGACGCGGAATCGCGGACAGGATGGCAAGCGTGGCAATCACACCCAGAACCGCTACAATCAGAAAGGTGGCGTTCCAGCCAAAAGCATTGCCGACCCAGGCACCGCCCGGCACACCGAGCACATTGGCAAGGGTCAGACCGGCAAACATCTGCCCCACTGCGCGGCCTTCCATATCCTTGGAAACAAGCCGCGTCGCAACAACGGCCCCAATGCCATAGAAGGGGCCCTGGGTCAGACCGGCAACAACACGGCTCACCAAAAGCGTAGTATAATCCCCGGCAAAGGCGGACATGACATTGCCGAAAATGAACAATCCCATCAGACCAAGCAACACATTGCGTTTGTCGAACCGCGTAAGCCAGAGCGTCAGGATCGGACCACCGATCACAATCGCCATAGCATAGGCTGTAATGAGTTGCCCGGCTTGACCTTCGGTGATGGCCAGATCCTCGGCGACCTGGGTGAGGAGGCCCGCGATCACGAATTCCGCGGTTCCGATAGCAAATGCGGAGAGGGTGAGGACCCAGACCTGTAGGGGGAGTTTTGATCCGGTAGACATTGGAATAATCCTGTTCAGTTGATCAACGCACCGCCGTCGATGTCGATCACGGCACCGGTAACGGAGGGGGTTTCGATGGCAAAGAGATGACCTGCAGCCACGTCCTGCGGTTGGGCCACGCGACCAGCGGGCAAGCGGGACGCCGCCCCGTCAAGCATCTGCTTGCGCGCATCCGCATCCATGCCCGCATAAGCCTCTGTCTCGGTCAGGCCGGGGCTGACAACATTGACACGGATCGGGGCCAACTCCTTGGCGAGGATTTTGGCGGAGGCTTCGAGGGCGGCGTTCATCGCGGTTTTGGCTAATGTCCCAGGGACAGTTCGCCTGGCCAGGAAACCACTGGTGAAAGTGATCGTGCCACCTGGCCGCAGGTTCGGGGCTGCGGCCTGCGCCGCGCGAATACTACCCCAAAATTTCGTGTCGAAGGCTGCGTGCGCGGCATCGAGGTCGAGGGATTCAATCGGTCCACCCGGCGCTTGCGAGCCTGCGGTGAAGACAAGATGGTCGATCAGGCCCTGTCGTGCAATCCAGGCAGCCAGAGCGGCGCCGTCCGAGGCATTGACGCCCGTCGAACGGCTGGCGCGTACCACTTCGGCACCGCGCGCGGTCAAGGCATCTGCCACCGCCGCGCCGATACCCGATGTGCCGCCGATCACGATAGCCTTCTTTCCGGTCATGTCAGTCATTTTCTTCTCCTGAGAAAGGGGTGGTTTCGCGGAACACGGTTTCGATGAGCTGTCCGCAGGGGGCATGGAAGAACAGGCGCCGCTCGTTCAGTTCGGGCAGATCCATGGTGGAATACCGGATGCTTTTTTCTTCGAGGCTGGTGCGAAAGCGGGAGTAGCCGGTCAGGCGAAATCCGACGTGGTCCCAAGCTTCGGGGCTGGAGTTCGGACCTAGCCCACGGGAACCGATCAAATGGACAATTGGGTCGTCACCGGCATAAAGCCAGTGGCCCGGAATCCGCTGGATTACCTTGGGGCGCGGCTTTTCTTCAAGCCCGAAGACATCGACAAAAAAGTCCCGTGTTCCGGTGAGGTTTCGGGTGCGTATGGTCACATGGTCAAGTTGCATCGTGCTGTTCCCTTGCTTGCCAACAACTTGCCCCTTGCGGCATTCCAAGAGAATTGAGTAACTTCCGAAATAATACTTCGGAGATCACGAATAATGATACTGGACAATCTTTCGCTCTTTCTGCGTATCGTCGAAAAGGGTGGGCTGGCAGCTGGTGGACGCGAGATGGGGTTGTCACCGGCAACAGTGTCGGAACGCCTTGCTGCGCTTGAGAAGCATTACGGCGCGCGGCTGTTGAACCGGACAACACGCTCCATCAGCCTGACGGAGGAAGGGCGCGAACTGGTTGATGGTGCGCAGCGCTTGCTGGCTGAATCAGAAGAACTGGAAGCGCGCATCCGGCTTGGAGTTGAGCGCATTGCCGGGCCGATCCGGTTGAGTGCGCCATCCGATCTGGGCCGCAACCGGTTGGCGCAGATCATCGACAGATTTCTTGAAGAAAACCCCGAAGTCTCGGCCGATCTGCATCTGAGCGACGGGTTTGTCGACGTTGCCGCAGCGGGTCTCGATCTGGCGATACGCTACGGCGACCTGGCGGACAGCAGTTTGATCGTCCGGCGTTTGGCCAACAATTCACGGATCGTCTGCGCTGCACCTGGCTACCTGGAACGGAACGGTACACCGGCCCATCCCGTCGACCTGGAAAGCCACAACTGCCTTCTCATGCGGTTCGGCTCGGATGTAGACCGTGCCTGGCCTTTTGAGATCGACGGTGCCAGGCAAATGATCACGGTGCGTGGTGACCGGATTGCCAATGATGGCGACCTGATACGACGCTGGGCTTTGGAGGGGCGCGGGATTGTGCGCAAATCGCAATGGGATGTACATCACGATATTTCTGCAGGGCGACTCATCCCGCTTCTAAGAGAGTTTGAAGTTGCTCCTATCGGCCTGCAGGCGGTCATGCCTGCGGCGCGCACGCAACCGCGCCGGGTTCGGGCATTGATGGACGCGATTGTGCTGGACTTTCGAGCAGATCCCCAAATTACCTAATGGGCCTTTCAGCTTTCGCCGCTCTGGTTCGACACTTGGGTCATTCTGTTCAGAGTCTCCACCCTGTGCGAGGCGAAGATCTGCCGCAATCTCCGTTCATCCGCTTCGGATATCGCGTCGATCATGTCCACATGTTCGGCGTTAGAAATCTTCATCGCATCATCTAGCGTCAGACTGTTTGCGACGTGTGAGGCGAGTTGCCCCATCAGGTTACGATATGTTCGTGCCAGATGATCGTTTCCAGCCATGCCCAGCAACGTGTCGTGAAACGCCTGATTGTTCTTGGCGTAGCTAGCCGTGTCGTTCGACCTGATCGCTTCGTCCATATCGGAGACCTGGCGTTTCAGGCTCTTCAAACCTTCTTCCCAGGAACGAGAGGTGCGTTTTGACACCAGAAGGGCTGCCAGTCCGTTGTCGAGGATAGCCCGCATCTCAAAAACGCATGCGACCTCGTGTTGATTCAGGACTTTGACAAACCAGCCTTTATTTTTTTTCTGTTCGAGGAGGCCCTGGCCTTCGAGCGCGCGGAGCGCCTCGCGCACAGGTCCACGGCTGATGCCAAACTTACTGGTGAGTTCTTGCTCAGTGACGTGATCCCCACCCTGCCGCTGGCCAGAGATAATTTCGTCCTCAATTTTTGCGCGCACCAGCGAAGCAATACTAGTGCCGCGCAAGAGATCCAGATCTGAGGCAAGGGAAGTGGCTTCTGTCATTAGTGTTCTTCTTCCTCGTTGAGCAGGCAAAACTCCATCGACTTAAGTATCCGGTTTTTCTGACTGATTTGAAGAGAATTCACCTTTCGATAGTGAATCCAGTCCGGATCCGTTTCCATGGCTGCACGTCGGCAATCGCGGTCCGCGTGTGAATCGTAGCGCCGCAACTGAATGACAAGATTCAGATCCCCGATCTGGGAAACAAAGTACCCGATCGGTCGGCCCAAATGCTTTGTCTGAACATCATAGCCCAGTTCCTTGTAGCGCTGAAGGTATTCCTCAAGGCGACCCGGTTGGATCTCGTAAATCCGCTCTTCGTAGATGGGCATGACACTTCCTTTCTTCATTTCCTTGACGAGAGATTACTTGATGAAGTAAATGATGTCTATTGTAGATTGTAGGACAATCTTATGGAGGAACATCATGAACACTTTTGCTGGCCTGAAACACGGCCTCGTACTGGGATTGGGTCTTGCCTTTGCCGCACCGGCATTTGCGCAGGATCGCCTAGCGGTCGGAACGACCTCATCGTCATCAAGCCAGTACGGCTACTACGTTGCCGTAGCTCAGGTTTTGAAATCCGCCGGGATCGACCTGCAGGTCGTCGAAACCGGAGCGTCTCTCGACAACCTGCGGCGACTTGATCATGGCCAGGTGGATATGGGGCTCGTCACGACGAATATCGCCAAACTGGCGGCCGAAGGGCACGAATCGATCCCACAGCAAAGCGAAACCCAGACGCTCTGGATTTATGCACAACTGCCGCAGAACGTGATCGTGAGGGCGGACGCGGGGATCAACAGCATCGCCGAACTCGAGGGCGTCCAATACAACCCCGGCATCCGAGGCTCGGCTACCGAAAGCACCGCTGAACGGGTCTTCGCAGCGATGGGTGTTCAGCCTGAATTCGTGCGCGGCTCGACGGGGGATACGGTCGACGCGATCAAGGACAACCGCGTTGCGGGATACGTAAAGTCAGGTGTCGGTTACAAGGTCGACGGATCAACGCTCGATCTCGCCTCTTTTGTCCCAGTGAAAATCCTGGGGCTTACCGACGAGCAGAAACAGGCAATCTCGGAAAAGGTCAGCGACGTGACCCTAATGGATGTGTCGGCGGGCGCTATTGAAGGCGCAGAACCTTATACGACCTGGTCGATGGGATTTGCCACGGTCGTTAAGCCTGATTTCGATGAAGAGACCGCCTATCGCATTGCCAAGGCAATCTTTGAAGACCGGGAAATCCAGCGCGGTGCCTTTGCCGTCACCGGAGAATTCGACCTCGCACAGTTGACTATCGATGTCGCCACGACGCCGTTGCACCCCGGCACGATCCGCTACCTCGAAGAAAAGGGCTACGAGGTTCCGGACCATTTGCGCCCCTGAAAATGACTGGGGCGGTGCCCGGTGCCGCCCCCTCCTTGGAGGAAAACCCCCATGTCTGATACCACGTCTTCCCCGACTAAGGACGGTCGATCCCTGGTGGCGATCGTGCTGGCGCTCTGCGCGGTTGCTTATGTCACCCTCACTTCCGGGTTTGGTCAATTCACAAACCTGGTCCAACGCCCGGCCTTTTTGCTGCTAATCATTTTGCTCGGGTTTGCACTTTACCCAGCAAAAAACTTCGGAAGAGGGGGATGGATCGTCGATCTTATCCTGGCTTCCGGCGGTGCCGCTGCCTGTGCTTCGATCATCTGGCGATCGGACATCATTGCAACTTCCTTACCCTTCGCTGAACCACTGGACCTCGCGCTTCTGATCATACTCCTGCTGGCATCGGTCACCCTGATGGTCCGGATGGTGGGCTGGGCATTCCCGAGTTTTGTTATCCTAGCACTTGCCTATGCGCTCTGGGGTAGTGTCATTCCGGGCACTTTCGGTCATCGTGGCGTGGATATCTGGTTCCTGACAGAAACGCTGTTTCTTGGCGATATCGGTCTGTGGGGGCTGCTTACAGGCGTGGCTGCGACAACAATTGCCCCCTTTGTTCTGTTCGGATCAATGATCCTGAATACCGGCGGCGGCCAGACCTTCATGGACATTGCGATGCGAGTCAGCGGACGCTCTCCCGGCGGTGCAGCGAAAATGGCGACAGTCGCCTCCGGGCTCTTCGGCATGGTCAGCGGCAGCGCGGTGGCCAATGTCGCCACTACGGGCAACCTGACGATCCCGCTCATGCAACGGCTCGGATATCCGGCGCGACTGTCGGGCGCGGTCGAGGCTGTTGCATCCACGGGCGGGCAATTGGCTCCTCCGATCATGGGGGCGGCCGCCTTCGTCATGGCGGAACTTGTCGGCGTCAGCTATCTGACCATCGTGAAGGCTGGCATAATTCCCGCCTTGCTGTTCTATACGTCGATCTTCGTCATACTGCATTTGCTCGCAAAGCGCTGGCAACTGCCCCTGGTTCCCGAAGAGGACATGCCAGCCTGGCGCGAAGCGCTGGACCTGAAACGTCTGCTGCCGCTGATTGCCGGGCTGACCGCCCTGATCGTGGCCGTGTTCAGCGGCCGGTCGATTGCCTTCTCTGCCTTCATTGGAACCGTGGTTCTGCTTGGGGTTTACCTAGCGCTCAATATTCGGGGGAAAGAAGATCTGCGTATCTGTTCAAAGGCCATTCTGGCGGGAGCGCAAGATGCCGGTGTCGGCTTTGTTACCATCACGGTATTGCTTGCGGGCGCTCAGATCCTGGTTTCCATCATCAACCTGACAGGCGTGGGCGTGGCCTTGTCGTCGCTGATCGTGGATGGATTTTCATCTTTGCCCCTGCTGGCGCCGGTCGTTGTGGCCCTGGCGTGCCTTGTTCTCGGCATGGGTGTCCCGACGACCGCCGCCTATATCCTGGTTGCCTCCATTCTGGCACCGGCGATGATCCGGATCGGTTTCGATCCGCTCGCCACCCACCTGTTCGTACTATACTTTGCGGCTCTCTCGGCGATCACTCCGCCGGTTTGTGTGGCGGTGTTCGTAGCGTCCGGTATCGCAAAGACCTCCTGGTTCGCAGTAGCCAAACAGGCCATGCGGCTCAGTAGCGCGATTTACCTTTTGCCATTTGCTTTCCTGTTCATCCCCGGGCTCTTGGGGCAGGGCAGCGCGACCGATATCGCTCTCAGCATAGTTCGGGCGACAATCATGACCTGTGCTATTGCCATGCTGGCCAGCGGCAGAGCGTGGGACCAGCGCGGCGTCCTGACACTCTTGCTGTGGCTCGCAGCCTTGGGGTTGGCACTCGCTCCGTCCATTTACGCGGTTGGCGGCGCGGCTGTGCTTTCTCTCATCATCGTCTTCCTGCCGGATGGCAATGGCGGTGTTCCAGAAACCTCTTCCCTCGCAACAAAGGAGATTGGGAAATGACGACCTGGCATGCCTACGGCATGGCCGAGGGCATGCCGAGGCTGCTTGATCTTTGGGACCGACACAACATCAAGGTCACCTCTCACATGGTGGGTCACGCGGTCGAATTGCAACCTGATCTCGCCAAGGATCTGGTCGCGCGCGGGCACGAAGCGGCCGCACATGGCTATAGCTGGACATGCGGAAGGATATACGTCGCGGGACCCGACGGCTCATGCTCAGCGGCTATCACGCAGGATGAACACAGTGAATCCTTCACGCAGTTTGTGCAACAAAGCCCCCGCACGCCCGCCGTGCCTCAGCCTGCCAGTAGGCAGGCTGCCTGGTGCCCGTCTGCAATATGCCGCAGTGGTGGCACCGTTTCCCGGCAGGCCTCGTTGGCCAGCGCGCAGCGCGGATGAAAGGCACAACCCATAGGCGGGTTCAGCGGGCTTGGCGGCTCGCCGTTGTCGACACAGCGGTCGCGCTTAGGGGCATGGATGTCGGGAATCGTGTTCAGCAACAGCTGCGAATATGGATGCAGCGGCTGGCTGAACAGCGCCTCGACCGGGGCCATCTCGACGATGCGCCCCAGATACATTACCGCAATCATATCAGACATATGGCGCACCACACTCAGGTCGTGGCTGATGAACAAATAGGTCAGCCCCAGCTCCTGTTGGAGCCGCCGCATGAGGTTCAGGATCTGGGCCTGAACTGACACGTCCAGCGCCGAGGTCGGCTCGTCGCAGACCAGCAGCTCCGGCTCACAGGCAAGCGCCCGCGCAATTGAAATGCGCTGCCGCTGGCCGCCAGAGAACTCATGCGGAAACTTGCGAGCATCATCCGCCGCCAGTCCCACCGTGCGCAGCAGTTCCTCGACGCGAGCCATGGTCTCAGCCTCGTTGTTGCGCAGTCCCATCTCGCGGATTGGCTCAGCGATGATGTCGCCGATGCGCCAGCGCGGATTCAGGCTGGAGTGCGGATCCTGAAAGATCATCTGCACTCGCACTGGCCGCCCCTCGGTGCCGCTGCCAAGACGGATGTCGCCCCCGCTGGTGGCATAAAGCCCGGTCACCAGCCGCGCCACTGTGGATTTACCGCAGCCGGATTCACCGACGATGCTAAAGCAACTGCCCCGGGCGATGGTGAAGCTGACCTCATTTACCGCGTTCACCAGCAATCGCGGTTTGCCTTCCAGCACACGATTCAGCCAGGGCGCGGAAACGTCAAAGCGTTTCGAGACCCGGTCGACAGTTAGGATTGGATCATTCATCTGCATCATTGGGTACCTCCATCCTGAATGAAACAGGCCGCTTCGCTGCGCGCCGCCGAAACCAACTGCGGCCGTTCGGACAGGCAGCGCGGTCCGGCCTGCGGGCAGCGCGGGTGAAAGGCACAGCCTGAGGGGCGCGCGTTCAGGCGCGGCATGGCACCGTCGATCTGCGCCAGGGTGCCGCTGCGCGCGTGCAGGCTGGGTATCGCTGCCATCAGCCCCCGGGTATAGGGGTGCTGCGGATCATGCAGCACGTCTTCGACGCGACCGGTTTCCACCACCCGACCCGAATACATCACCGCCACCCGGTCGGCGGTTTCCGCAATCACGCCCATGTCGTGGGTGACCAACATGATGCCAGTACGGTGTTCGTCGCACAGCCGTCGCAGCAGCGTGGTGATCTGCGCCTGGATCGAGACATCCAGTGCCGTTGTCGGCTCATCCGCGATGATCAGCCGTGGCTCGGCTGCCAGCGCAAGCGCAATCACCACCCGCTGCCGCATGCCACCGGAGAACTGGTGCGGGTATTGCTTCAACCGCTCTTCGGGAGCGGGGATGCCGACCTCGCGCAGCAGTGTCACCGCCTGGTGTTGCGCGGCCTCGCGCGGCATCGGTTTGTGAAGGCGGATGGTTTCGATCAGCTGTGCCCCTATCGAGAACAGCGGGTTCAGTGCAGTCAGCGGGTCCTGGAAGATCGCGCCCATCTCCCGACCGCGCACACGGGTCAGTTCTTCTTCGGTCAGGGTGTCTACCCGGCGGCCGCCAACCCGGATTTCGCCCTTGGCAATCCGCCCCGGTGCCTCCAGCAGACCGAGAACCGCAAGACCGGTGATGGACTTGCCCGCACCGGATTCCCCGACCACCCCCAGGATCTCCCCCGGTGCGATCTGGATCGAAACATCATCGATGGCAGTCAATACCCCGCGCCGGGTCGGAAATTCCACGGTCAGGCTGTCGACCTCCAGTGCTGGCGTCCCCTCGGGCACGGGCTGGCTGCCAGGATCCTGCGGTGCAGGCGCTTGCCTCAGCATCATCTCATCTTCCTTCACGTCTGGGGCCGCATCAGCGGCGGATATGTCGGGGGAAAGATCTCGGCCACCGGCGGGTGGCCAACAGTGCGGTCAGGGTATTTGGCCAAGAGACCGTCGAACTGCACCTGCGCGCGGCGGCGGGCGATCGCCATGTCGATACCGGCAACCGCGCCATCGCGCATCGACAGGCGGCCATCGACGATGGTGGCCTTTGCCACCCGGCCCGTGGCGCCCAGGATCAACGTCTGAACCGGGTCGATGGCCGGTGCCATGGCGCTGTCGGCGAGGTCAAAGACAGCAAGGTCCGCCCGGCCCCCGGTTCGCAGCACACCAATGTCGTCGCGACCGAGCGCCGCTGCGCCGCCCAAAGTGGCAGCATCGAACATTTCAGCCGAGGTGATGCTTGTCATATCGCCCTCCACTATCCGGCACATCATCATGCCCACTGCCATGTTCAGCACCATGTCCGGCGGCGCGGTATCGGTGCCCATGGCTATGCCGATGCCCCGGTCGCGCAGCCGCCGGAACGAACGTAGCGCGCCGCCGTGCCGCGCCGAGACCAGCGGGCAATGCACGATGCTGACGCCGTGACTGGCATAAAGATCAAGGTCGGAATCATCCGCCACTGTGGCATGCGGTGCCAGCAGTCGGCCATTCAGCAGCCCCAGGCTGCCCAGCCACTGCGGTGCGCTCATGCCATGCAGCATCTGCACGGTGTCCCGCTCCATCTGGCCCTGCGCCATATGCAGCCGCACCGGGCAGTTCAGGTCCTCAGCCGCAGCCATGGTGCGGCGCAGCAGGTCTTCGGTACAGGTCTCCACCCGGTCGGGCGCCAGCAGCGGCGAGATCAGATCATGCCCCTGCCATTTCGCGGCAAAGCCGATAGCAGCGTCGAGGCCTGCCATGCCGCGTGCCTCGTTGAACTCGGCCGTCAGGCGACCATCCGCCTCGGCGATCATGCCGCCGCTGCGGTATGCCGGGCCAAGCCAGACCCGCAGGCCCAGTTCCTCTGCCGCCTCGGCGGCAGCAGTGAATTCGGCAACCGTCTCGCCCCACTCGCGGTAGAACAGAGAGGCAATCGGCGCGGCACTGGTGATCCCGTTCAAGAGCAGCTGGCCAAAGGCAAAGCGTTTTTGAAAGGCCAGCTCCTCGGGGCTGTACATCTCATATGGGCCGTGATCGACGTAAGAGCGCGGCCAAACCCGACCTTTCTTGTCGCCTGGCCAGTTGTCATGCGCCAGCAGCGTGGTGTCGAGGTCCGAGAGCGCGTCGAGATCGACAAAGCCCGGCGCAATCAGCGCCTGCCCCATGTCATACCGGGCGGCGACCTCGCCCTCGAACGCGGTGCCCACGTGGATCACCTGACCGCCCTCGATCACCACCTCACCATCCGGCACCAGATGGCGGCCTGACGGGGTGTCGGCAATGACCCAGGCCGCCCGCAGCGCCCAGCGACCGGGCGGACGCGCGCCCAGTGGCAGATCGGTAAAGCTGGTCATGGGGCCTCCACCAGGGTCTTGCCGTCGCGGGCTGTCACATGACCGCCTTTGACCACCAACTGGCGCGGCGCGTGGTTGACGACGGCCTGCACAACGGTTTCACCACATACCAACACCACATCACCTGGTGCCCCGACCTCCAGTGCGCGGCGCGGCTTGGCCATTGCCTCGGCACCGCCGCCAGCGCAGATATCAAGCGCAGTCTTGACCTCGCTGTCCATGCGCAGGTTGTTGCGCAGGCCGATGAACTTGGCCCGTTCCAGCATGTCGCCATTGCCATAAGGCCCCCAGGTATCCTGGATGCCGTCATTGCCGGCACCGATGCGGATGCCATGCGCCATCAACTGCTTGACCATCGGTGCGGGCGAAGAGGCCGGCGCGGTGGTCATGATGCGCACATCCAGTGCCGCCAGCCGTTCCAGCATCGCCTCGACCCGCTGGTAATCATTCATCCCCAGACAGAAAGCATGGGAGATGGTGACCAGCCCGGTCATGCCCAGTGCCTCGGCACGGGTCAGGATTTCCTCCATCGAGAACATGCCCATTTCGCCGCGTTCATGCAGGTGGATGTCCACGCCCTTGCCATGTTTCTCGGCCAGATCGAAGACCACATCGAGGTGCCCTTTGGGGTCGCGGTCGACGCCGCAGGGGTCTAGCCCGCCCACCAGGTCGGCGCCCATCGCCAGGGCCTGATCCATCAGTTCGGCGGTGCCCTCGCGGATCGTCAGCCCGGATTGCGGGAAGGCCACGGTCTCGATCTCGACCACATCGGCCAGCTTGTCGGCGGTCCGCATCACGCCTTCCAGCGCGCGCAGACCGCCGTCAGTGTCGATGTCCACATGACTGCGGATCAACGTCGCGCCGTAGGCGGCGGTTTGCAGTGCATGTCGCATCGACTGCACATGCGGATCCAGCCCCAGCCGCGCTTTCATCGCGCGTTCATTGTCGATCATCGCCATCAGGTTGCCGCCGCCGATATCGTTCTTGTACCAGGGCCAGCCAATCAACGACTTGTCGAGATGGGTGTGAGCATCCACCAGCCCGGGAATGGCAATCGCCCCCGCAGCGTCTTCGGTGGCCACGCCGGGGGCCTCCAGCCCTTGCGCGATTTCGGCAATCCGGCCGTCCCGGATCAGGATGTCGGTGCGTTCGCCATCACCGATGTGTGCATTTTTTATCAGAAGCGAAGTCATCAAAGTCGTCCTTTAGCGGAGTTTCGGGTTGAGCGCATCGCGCAGCCAGTCGCCCAGCATGTTCACGGCCACCACCAGGATACACAGCTGGACCGAGGGAAAGAGTACGATCCACCAAGAGCCTGAGAACAGATACTGGTTGCCGACCCGTATCAGCGTCCCCAGCGAGGGTTGGTTCGGCGGCATTCCAACGCCGAGAAACGACAGCGTCGCCTCAATCAGGATCGCGAGACCAAAGTTCAGCGTTGCCGCCACGAACACCGGGGTCAGCGTGTTGGGGAGGATATGCTTCAGCATCAGCCGCCGTCCCGGCGTGCCCACCAGCCGCGAGGCCTGCACATATTCCTTGCGCCGCTCCACCATGGTCTGGGCCCGCACAACACGGGCGTATTGCACCCAGGAATACAATGCGATGGCTAGCACCAGCACCGCAGCAATGCCCGCCTCGCGCAGTTCTGGCGGCAGCAGCGCCTGCGCAACAGAGCTAACCAGAATGGCCGCCAAGATGATCGGGATCGACAGTAGCACATCGCCGATGCGCATCAGCACGTTGTCGACCCAGCCGCCATAGTAACCGGCGGCCAGCCCGGCCAATAGGCCAATCGCCAGCGATACCGCGACGGATGCAATGCCGATGAAGATCGAAATCCGCGTCCCATAGAGAATACCCGACAAGATGTCGCGTCCCTGCACATCGGTGCCCAGGATGAATGGCATCTGCCCGCCCTGCATCCACACTGGCGGAAGTTCAGCGTTCCAAAGCTCCAGCGCCGCCAGATCATAGGGGTTCTGTGGTGCCAGCACCGGCGCCAAGAATGCGGTCATGATCACAATGGCCAGCACCGTCGCCGCGCCGACCGCGGATTTCGAGTTCTTGAAGCTCCACCACAGATCGCTGTCGGCGAACCGGGCCAGTCGGCCCTGAACGGTTGCCGCGGCCGCGGCGGTTTGGGGTCGGGTATCAGTCATTTGTCAGCTCCGCGAAGGCGAGGGTCGATCACCGCATAGGTAATGTCGACCAGGGCATTGAGGGTGACGAAGATCAGCGCGACGATGCAGAGATAACCCGCCATGATTGGCACATCGACAAACGTCACCGCCTGGATGAACAGCAGCCCCATGCCAGGCCACTGGAACACGGTTTCGGTCACCAGCGCGAAGGCGATCAGCCCACCGATCTGCATGGCGGTCATGGTGACCACCGGCATCAGGCAATTGCGCAACGCATGGCGGAAATGGATAGCGCGGGCTGGAATGCCGCGGGCTCGGGCGAACTTGATGAAATCGGTGCGCAGCACCTCCAGCATCTCGGCCCGCACCAGCCGCATCACCAGGGTGATCTGGAACAGCGACAGTGAAAGCGCAGGCAGGATGATAGACATGCGCCCCGACGACGTCAGCAGCCCGGTCGACCACCAGCCCAGGTCTACGGTTTCGCCGCGACCAAAGGCGGGGAACCAGCCAAGCCAGACCGAAAAGATCAGGATCAGGCCAATGCCAACCACAAAGCTGGGCAGCGAAATGCCGATGATCGACGTGAATTGCAGCGTTTCCGCATACCAGCGCTGGCGGTGAATGGCGGTGATCACTCCCAGTGGAATGCCGACAATCAACGAGATCAGCGTTGCCGCGATCACCAGTTCAAAAGTTGCAGGGAAGCGTTCTGCGATCATCGCCAGCACGTCCTGCTGGTTGCGGAAGGAAATGCCGAAATCTCCCTGCGCCGCGTTTTTGACAAAGGTGGTGAACTGGACGATGAACGGATCATCCAGCCCAAGCTTGGCGCGCAACGCATCCCGCTGAGCCTGGGTTGCCTGCTCGTTCAGCATCAATTCGACCGGATCGCCGACAAAGCGAAAGATCATGAAGGCGATAAAACTGACGGAGAGCATCACAAAGATTGCGTTCGCCGTCCGCTTGATCAGAAAAGCCAGCATCGGTGCCTCTCCCCTGTAGTGTGAAAAATGCGGGGCAACCCCTAATGGCGCTGCCCCAGTCGGGGATTATCGGGTCACAAACCACATGCGCGGCTTGTTGTCCGGGAACTGCGGAAAGTCCTCGAAATCTGCCGACACCGCCCAAGCCATCGGTTGCTGATGCAGCGGCATCATCACGATTTCCTCTTTGGCGATGCGCAGCGCCTCGGTCTCCATCGACAGGCGCTTTTCGCGGTCCAGCTCGACAGAGGCCGCCTGGGTCAGCTTGTCGATCTCTGGGTAGGACCAGTTACCCCAGTTAAATACGCCGGAGTTGCCCTCCTTGCTGTGCAGCATCTGCACCAGGATCGAATAGGTATCCAGCATCGGCAGTGTTGCCCAACCGATAGTATAGACATCCGCCTTGCCGCCCGCGCGCTTGGGCGTCTGCTTGGCGGTTGGGCCGATGTCCAGACGCGGGCTCAGCCCGATCCGCGACCACATCGAGGCAATCGCCTGGCAGAATTGCTCCTCGTTGACGTAGCTTTCGTTGGTGCAAACGAACTCGAACTCAAAGCCATCCTCGTATCCAGCCTCAGCCAGCAGGGCTTTCGCTTTTTCCGGGGCGGCCGAAACGACAGTGTCCAGCGCTTCGGAGTATCCGGGGATTGAGGGAGCGACCAACGTACCGGCATTGCGGGACTTGCCGCGCATGACGCGAGATTGGATCAGATCCATATCCACCGCCAATTGCATCGCCTGGCGCACGCGCAGGTCATTCAATGGGTTTTCGCCGCCAGCCACCAGCTCATCGCGGCGGTTGAAGCCCAGCATTACGGTGCGCAGATCAGTGCGTTCCAGCACCTTCAAATTTGCCGCCGCCGCCAGCCGTGGAAGATCCTGAACCGGGGCGCTATCGACGAAATCGACCTCACCGGACAGCAGCGCAGCAACGCGGGTCGCCGCAGAAGTGACAGGCTGGAATTCGATCCGGGTCAGATTGTGCTCTGGTTCGTCCCACCAGCCCTCGTTGACGGTCAACACCGTCTGCGCCTCGGGGGTGCGGCTTTCCAAAACAAACGGGCCGGTGCCATTGGTATTGAAGGTGGCGTAGCCCTCCACGCCGGCGCTGACATCCGTCGGCATCTCGGCGTTGTTGTCGACCAGCCAGTCCTTGTCGAAAATGTGAATGTTGGTCAGGTCGTTTAGCAACAGCGGATACGCGCCGGTCAGCTCGATGTCGATGGTATGGTCATCGACCACTGTGGCGCTTTTGTAGGTCGGCAGGTTCCCCTTCAACGGCGAGGTTTCGTGACTGACGCGAGTCAGCGAAGCGAGCACATCCTCGGCGGTGAAGGTGTTGCCGTTGTGGAATGTCACGTCCTTACGCAGGCTGAAGCGCCAGGTGGTTGGCGAGATGACTTCCCAGCTTTCTGCCAACCCCGGCTTAATCTTCAGGTCGCGATCAAAGCGCACCAGCCCTTCGTAGATATGGTTAAGGAAATTGATCGTGTAGCTGTCGCCGTAGGAATAAGGGTCGAGCGAGACAATGTCGCGCGGCGCGCCCCAGCGAAGGGTCTCCGCCGCTGCGGTCGAGGCGAGCGTCGCCGCCGCCATACCGCCCAATAGCGCGGCCTTCAGTCCGGTCTTCGAGATCATTTTGTGGTCTCCCTGTTGTGAATACAAAATCTGTTATTATTGCATCCATTTCGAATGCGGCTTTCTCTGAGCCTTTATTGCGGTATCCGCGGCACCCGGATCCTGCCAGGCGTTGAGGTGAGGTTATGGTCTGGATTACTTTCTGTCTACAAAAATGTTTACAGATTGTATTCAATTACTGTATCCAACACAAAGCAACTGAAAGCTGCTAGTTTCATCAAAGCCTCAGGCCACCGCCTGAAAACGCTTAAATTTCAAGCATGAGAGCACAGTAAATGTACAAATCATCAACCCGCAGCTTTCCAGTTTACGATTCCCTGCGCCAAGCCATCATTGAGCAGGCACTAAAGCCCGGCGTGAAACTTCCCGAAGATTCGATTGGCGAAACTTTTGGTGTAAGCCGCACGACTGTACGCAATGCGCTGGTCCGCCTGGACGTCGAGGGGCTGGTAGACCTGCAGCCCAATCGCGGCGCTTCGGTGGCAGAACCGACCATCGAGGAAGCCTATGACATCTTTGAAATGCGCCAGTGCCTTGAGCGTGAGGTGATTCAGCGCCTGTGCAAGATGGATCCCAAGCCCATCGTCAAAACGCTAAAGGAACATTTGAAGGAAGAAGAGAAATACCTGGGCAAGGATTCGACCCGCTCGATCCGTCTGGCCGGCGAGTTTCACATCCTCTTGGCAGAACTGACGGGCTCCAAGATCCTTGCCAATTACGTCAATGAGATCGTCTCACGCTGCTCGCTGATCCTGGCGCGGTTTGCACAAGTCCACTCCGCCGAATGCGGCGTCGAGGAACACGCCGAGCTGATAGCCGCTCTGGCAGATGGAGACGCCGAACGCGCCAACGCCTGCATGCACAGCCATCTGCACGGGGTGCAAGATCGCGCCCTGCTCAACCCCGAAGACGCCCAGTCCGACAACGTCGCCGCGATTCTGTCACGTTATCGACCAACCAAGACAAAACCCTAGACTATGGAAGATCCGCCATGACCGACGACATCCAGCCCGCAACAGGGCAAACACGATTCGACTTCGCCGAACTTACACCGCGCGAACGCTACAAGCTGCTGATCGGGGCGGTGGTGCCGCGCCCAATCGCTTGGGTGACAACGGTCAACGAGGCGGGCATTGCCAATGCCGCGCCCTACAGTTTCTTCAACTGCCTATCTTCCGACCCCGCCATCCTGGCCATCGGTGTCGAGAACCACGCCGATATGCGTTTCAAGGACACCGCCCACAACATCAGGGTGACGGAAGAATTCACCGTCAACATCGCTGCGCATGCCAACCTGCACGCGATGAATGCAACCGCGGTGCCCTTCGGCCCCGAGATCGACGAGATCGCCGAAGCCGGGCTGACCATGTTGCCGGGCGAGTTCGTCTCCTGCCCGCAGATCGCCGAAGCCCCGGTGCGGTTCGAATGCCGCCGCCACACCACGCTCAACATCGGCAAATCGCGTGAGATCATCTTAGGCGAGGTGCTGGCCATGCACAGCCACCCAGGCCTGGTGAACGACCGCCACCATGTCAATCCGACGGCGCTGGATGCGCTGGGGCGCATGGGCGGCCATGGGTACTGCCGTTCTAACCAGACTTTTGATCTTCCGACCATGTCGCTGGAAGAATGGGCCGCCTTCACCAGCCGCCAAAGCGAAGGCCTGCGCGGATGAAGCTCTGTTTTGTGAACCCGAATTCCACCGTTGAAATGACCGAGCGCATGGTAGACCAGGCTCGCGGTCTCGCGCCTCGCGACTTTGTTGTCACAGGCGTCACCAACACTGCCGGGCCGGCCTCAATTCAGGGCCAGGCCGATGGCGAAGCCGCGGAACCGGGCACGCTTTCTCTGCTGGCCGAGGGCGGATTCGACCTGGGGGTAATCGGCTGTTTCGATGACACCGGCTTGCCGATCGCCCGATCTCGCAGCCGCATGCCGCTTGTGGGGCTGGGCGAGGCCAGTTTCATCACTGCGCATGACCTGGCCGAGCCTTTTATCGTCCTGACCACGTCCCAGTTATCGGTGCCGGTACTTGAGGCCAACATCGCAAGCTACAATCTGCAGCGTCATTGTCTCGGCGTTTTTGCATCAGGTGTCCCGGTGCTGGATTTCGAACACGACAGAGCAAACGCCAAAGAACGGCTGGTCGCTCAGGCCAGACGACGCTGTGCGGAACACACACAGACCCGCACGCTTGTCCTAGGGTGTGCCGGCATGGGTGGTTTGGCTGCTGATCTATCGCAAGCGCTGAACCTTACCGTCGTCGACCCCATTGAGGCAGCGCTATCCCTTGCCCGGAAACAGCAACAGAATGCCAGTGAAATTAGTGCCTAGGGGCATGATCGCCCTTTCCCCGGACTGTCTCACCCTACGGGCTCGGGAACAGGTACACCATGAGCCGTATAGCGATTGAGGACAGTAATGCCGACCTGGATTTCGGCGACCTGGCGGTCGAAGCCCCCCGCAATGAGGCTTTAGCGAAAGGCCGTGGCAGCGCCCAACTCTTGCGTCAGGATGAGATCAGATCGGAACTCTCCCTCAAAACTATGCATGAGCAGCCCTGCGCCACTCTCAATCCAGCTGAGCGGCGCCTGGCCTTCCGGGTCCAGCATTCCGCTGTGAGAGGCCCCCGGTGCAATCGCCGGGGGGGCGCAAACAACTTAAATACCCCCTCTTGCGGCTGTTGCAGGCCGGAAACCAGTCCCAAGAAGGTGGATTTTCCACAGCCAGACGGCCAGAGGAACGACAAGAAACCGCCCTGCTGCAGGGGTCGGCTGATCGCCTGCAGGCCCCCTTCGCCATTCCACCGACGGCTAAGTTCTCCAGTGATAGACACACTCATGCCACCTCTCCTGCGATAATCAACTGTTTGGCCAAAGGTCGCGGCATCGCAGCAAAGGACACAATCAGAAGCAAAGGTAGGGTTTTATCACCTCGGGCGGACTGTGTGCATCAACGGCAGCTCTGCGTAGAGAAAGCCCCGGCCGGGGCGTCCGGACGGGGCTCTTGATTCCTCGGGGTAAGCGTGACGGTTAGGCGATGATCAAGCGTCCATCCAGCCGCGCGGTTTCGGCACTAATGCCGCCATCCTGGCGGATCTGAGCGATGATCTCGTTTCGATAGACCAGACCGCTTTCCTCGTAATCCAGACCGCGCAGGTCCATGCCCGGGATCTGGCCGGGTACCCCGGCGCCGATGGCCTTGCCGTTCCAAGCTTCAGAGAAACCGCCAAGCCGAACGTAGCTGTTGAAGGCCACGCGGAACAGGCGTTCAGGCATGCTGGCGAGTGGCTGGCCATGCAGGGTGATCTCCTCGGCGCGGGCTTCGCCGACGCTGTCGCCCAGCACCAACCGATAGCGCAGTCCTTCGGAGAAATGCAGGAAACCACGCGAGATGAAGCCCTTGAAATCAAGGGTATCGGCCTCTTCGGGCCGGACGATGCGCTTGGCGTTTGATTGCACCATCTCGTGAATTTGCGCACCAGTCATCGTGGCGACATGCACCTGGTCGGCATAGGGCATCACGTCATACCAGCTGCCGAAGGACAGCGGCCCCTGCGCCACGCCTGCCAGAATTGCGGTGGCGTTGAACAGGGCCAGATCGATCGTGCCATTTGCAAAGCCTGCAGAGCGTTTCACCAGCGCGTCGTTCATGAAGTTCAGCAGCGCATTTTCCCCGACATAGCGCTCGGCCTCCACGGTCGCGGTACTGACGGCTTCGCCTGCGGTGACGATGCCGATGGTCTCAGCCAGCTTGCTTTGCAGTGCCAGACGCAGGGGCGCGACATGGGTCTCTTCGAAGGCAGTATCGAAATCGCCATCCTTTTCAAGGGTCGCAAACTTTGGATCATCAGCGGCGACCCGGTCATCACGGGGTTTGATCGGATGCAGGCCGACATGTGTGAACCAGCCCTTGCGTCCCTGATCCGCAGCCAGGGACATTGTGATCTCGCCCAGGTACTTCCCGTTTGCCTCGGCCTGGGTCATCAGCACGCCTTCGATAATGTTGTCGGGGTTCAGGCCTTCGGCGTTCAGGCGGGTGTGAGAATGGCCCCCGATAAGGATCACGGGCTTGTCCGTCAGCAGACCCGCGGCGGCCGCGATGTCAAAATCGCCCTCGCCGATCGAGCGGTCCGCGCCCGCCTTGCCCGAGCGGCTTTGGCCGGTGCCATAGCCACAGTGGGACAGGATCACCACGACATCACAGATCTGCGAAAGCGCGGGCATCACGTTGCGGATGGCCTCGACCGGGCTGGCAACCCCCATGTTGGGATCATCGGGCTGGCCGATGCGAGTGTCGACCTGGGTGGTCAGCCCGATGAAGCCGATGCGCAAGCCCTTCACCTCGGCCACGGCGGCAGCGGTGTAGTCGCGGTCGCGCGCGATATGCGCAGAGCTGTGAACATTGGCCGATAGCAGAGGAAAGCGGGCGTCCCGTTCGATCCCGATGCGCAGCATCTCGGCGCCACGGTCGAATTCATGGTTGCCCAGGACCGCGACATCAACACCAGCGGCCGAATTCACCCGATAGCCTGCATCGGCGACAAATTCCTCGGGCGCCCAGCCCAGAAGTTCGTCAAAGACCGAACCGGTGTGGTCGTCTCCGCCGCCCAGCAGCAGCACGACCTCGTTCTCAGCGGCGGCGGCGCGGGTGTCCTGCATCCGGCGCGCGATCTGGGACATGCGATGCGTGTCGCCGCGCTTGTCATCCATATCGGTGATGTGGTTGTGCATGTCGTTGAAGTGCATCAGCCGCAGCACCCGGCGCGCGCCCGGCTCCATCGTGGGGGCGGGCACGGGATTCCCGGCCTCTGTCACGATCTGGCGGATCGGCCCGGCAAGCGGATCGCCGTGCAGCAGAAAGAGACGCTCAATCGTGCCATTCGGGTTCGGCGTGGCGGGCACCAGTAGCAGTTCGCCCGCAGAGGCCTGCGCATTGGCCCGAAAGGCGACGATTGACGAGAGGGCGGCAAAACTTGCGGCGCTGGAGGTAAGGAACGCGCGGCGCGACAGACTGTATTTTGCGTGAGCCATATTTTTGTCCTATTGGTAAAAGAGTTAACCGCGTCAGTACCTCCGGTGCTTAAAGGATATGTGACGAGGCCATGTCATCCTCGTGAAGGTCCCGACATTCCCTTTCTTGGCAAGCCCGGATCTTTCTGTCGGTCGCCTAAGGGCGCTTTGACATGGGCCTGCCACCCCATTGACGACATGCGCCATTCTTGAACGTGGGCTGCCATATGAGATTGCTGCAATTGCGGCGTGCCTGACGGGTGATCCATCTCGACGCTGCAAATGGGTATCTGGGATATGGTGCCGCCCTGCGGTTCGCTTGCGTGGGTGCGATGCCGCTCCGCGATCACAGCACATTCGGCGTGACCCGTTATTTGATCGCTGTGGCGAGCCGCCCCATGATGAGGGGCGGCAGTTGCTCATGCGATCAGCTTGTCAATGCGCCGGGCCTTTTCCCGTTTTCCGGCGAGCCTTGGGACGACGCGATACTCCTCCGCGCGACGCATGAAGCGGTCTTCTTGGGTGCGGCAGAACTGCGCGTCGGCCGCACTGGCGGTGGTCAACAAATGCGCGATCAAGGACAGGGCTGCGACGGGTTTGTTCGGTCAGGTAACCCTGTTTTTCCCTTTCGCGCTATCAGATCGCGCAGTTTCAGAACCGCAACGTAGCACACCGGCACAAGGAAAATCCCCAGCACCGCCGAAGAGGTCATGCCCCCCAGCACCCCTATACCGATCGAGTTTTGCGCCCCTGCCCCCGCACCGGATGCGATGGCCAGTGGCAGCACGCCCAGCATAAAAGCAAAGGTCGTCATCAGGATAGGACGCAAACGCTGCCGCGACGCGACGAGTGCCGCGTCGATCACGGTTTTGCCTTCGTGCAATTGCGACTGGGCAAACTCCACGATCAGGATGGCGTTGCGCGCGGCCAGGCCGATGGTCGTCAGCAGACCCACCTTGAAGTAGACATCGTTTGACTGCCCTAGAAAATAGGCCGCCGCGAGCGCGCCGAGAATGCCGACCGGAACTGTCAGCATCACGGCCAGCGGCACTGCCCAGCTCTCATAGAGGGCCGCAAGCGCCAGAAACACCACAAGGGCGGACAGCGCGAACAGCAACGGCGCCTGATTGCCCGACAGCCGTTCCTGATAGGACAGGCCCGTCCATGCGGTGCCGTAGTTACCGTCGAGTTCCGCCACCAGCTCTTCCATCGCGTTCATGCCGTCACTGGACGACAGCCCCGCCACTGAAGCGCCGCTGAGTTCCATGCCGCGGGTGCCGCCATAGCGCGAGACCGCCTGCGGTTCCTGCGTCCAGCTTTGTTCCGAGAAGGCGGCAAAGGACACCATTTCGCCTGCACTATTGCGCGCGTACCAGCTGTTGATGTCTTCAGGCTGTGACCGCTGTTCGGCCTGCCCCTGCACGATCACCGGACGCAGATCGTTGCCAAGGGCGAAATCATTGACCTCGCGGCCTGCGAAGATGACTGACAGCATCGCATTCACATCGGTGATCGACAGACCGAAGGCCGCGGCCTTTTGTTGATCGATATCCAGCCGAAGTGCAGTCTGGCTGGCGGCCTCGTTGCCACGCAGCGATGTGACCCGCCCATCGGCCTGAGCATCTGCAACCAGCTGGTCAGCGGCGGCGGCCAGCGCCTGTTGTCCCTGCCCGCCTTGGTCGGTCAGATACATGGTGAAGCCGGACGAGCTGCCCATGCCCTGAATGGCGGGCGGTTGCAGCACAAAGATATTGCCCTGGCGGTTGGTGCTGAAGAAATAGCCGTTGGCACGGTTCACCAGCCCGCCGATGTCAAAGCCTTCGCGCGCGTCGTAGTCGCGCAGCTTCACAAAGACCATCGCGTTGTTCTGGCCACTGCCGCCAAAGCTGAAGCCGAGCGCCGCAAAGACGGATTCGACCGTGTCGCTTTCGGCGTTCAGCAGGTAGCTTTCGACCTTTTCGACCAATGCGAGGGTCTGTGCGGTGGTGGACCCGTCGGGCCCCTGGATGATGACCAGCGCCACGCCCTGATCCTCGTCCGGCAGGAACGATCCGGGCAGGCGGTCAAACATCACCACCACACCAAACACCACCGCAGCCAGCACCAGCAGCGCGCGCAGCGGGCGCTTTACATAGCGGGTCACCACAGCCACATAGCCGTTTGTGCCCCGGTCAAGGTTGCGGTTGAACCAGCGGGCGGGCGCGATGCCGTCGCCATGTTTGCGCGGCTTCAGCAGGCTGGCACACATCGCGGGCGTCAGGATGACAGCCACACCCAGCGACAGCACCATCGCCGTGATGATCGTGACCGAGAACTGGCGGTAAATCACGCCCGTTGCCCCGCCCATGAAGGCCATCGGCAGGAAGACCGCCGATAGAACCAGCACGATGCCGACCAGCGCCGAAGTGATCTCGTCCATGCTTTTTTCGGTGGCCTCGACAGGGCCGACGCCCTCTTCCTCCATGACACGTTCAACGTTTTCGACCACAACAATGGCGTCATCCACCAGCAGGCCGATGGCCAGCACCAGCGCGAACATGGTCAGCGTGTTGATGGTGAATCCGGCTGCCGCCAGCACGGCAAAGGTGCCCAGCAGAACCACGGGGATCGCGATGACGGGAATAAGTGTGGCGCGCCAGCTTTGCAAAAAGACAAGAATGACCAGAAACACCAAGACAACGGCTTCAATCAGCGTGTGATAAACTTGCGATATGGATTCTTCGACAAAAGGCGACGTGTCATAGGGATAAACCACCTCAACCCCTGCGGGCAGCGCCTTGGCCATACCGTTGATCGTCTCGCGCACCGCCGCGGCGGTGTCGACCGCATTGGCCCCCGTCGCAAGGTTCACCGCAAAGCCTGCCGCCGGATTGCCGTTGTGGCGCGCCGCACCGCCATAGCTTTCCTGACCGATCTCGATATTGGCCACATCGCCCAGAAACACGGTGGATCCGTCAGGGTCGACACGCAGCAGGATGCTTTCGAATTCGGGAACCGAGGACAGTTGCGACTGCGCCGAAATCGGTACTGTCACCCGCTGGCCGCCGGCACTGGGTTGTGCACCCAGATCACCCACGGTGACATTCGTGTTCTGCGCCGCAACCGCTGCCGTGATGTCGGCGGGGGTAACCTGATACTGGACCATCTTCATCGGATCCATCCAGATCCGCATGGCATAGCCAGAGCCGAAGATGTTGATGGACCCCACGCCGGGCGTGCGTTTCACCGGATCTTCGATCAGTTGCGAGATCAGGTCGCCCAACTCGACGGTGTTCATCTGTCCTTCCGAGGTGGTCAACGCGCCGACCAGCAGGATCGAACTGGTCGACCTTGAAACGCTCACACCACGTTGCTGCACGACGTCGGGCAGTTGTGAATTGACCAGCTGCAACTTGTTCTGCACCTGCACCTGCGCGATGTCCGCATCCACGCTGTCGTCAAAGGTAAGTGAGACTGATGCCGCGCCAGGGGTCGAGCTGGAGGTCATGTAGATCAGACCGTCCAGCGCGGTCATCGCGTCTTCGACAACCGTGGTCACCGAGGATTCCACAATTTCAGCCGATGCGCCCGTATAGCTGGCGGAGATACGCACAGTGGTGGGCGCGATCTGCGGGTATTGTTCGATCGCAAGCGAGTTCAGGCCAAGCGCGCCAACCAGCATAACGACCAAAGCGATCACCCAGGCGAAAACCGGACGGTGAATGAAAAAACGGGCCATGCTGTTCGTTACTCCGTCGCGGACGCGTCGGAGGACGCTTCGGTCGGCATTTCTGCCTGAATTTCGGCGTCAGGCGCATCGGCATCAGGCGCGGCCTCGCGTACCACGCCGTTTGCGTCAAAGCTGACCGGGACAGGCACAACTTCGGCTCCTTCGCTCAGCCCTGTCAGCCCGTCAACGACAACCATATCGCCACCTTCAAGACCGGCAGTAACAATCCACTGTTGCTGGTAGCTGCCGTTTTCGGTCAGATCGCGTTGGCTGACCTTGCCGTCGACAACAACCCACGCCGACAGATTGCCCAGCTTGTCGCGGCTGGTTGCCGATTGCGACACAAGGATCGCCTGCGTGATACCAAGGTCGATCTGTCCGCGCAGGAACATTCCGGGAAGGATCATGTTGTCGGGGTTGTCGAAACGGAACCGCGTGTCGATGGACCCAGTGGAGGTTGACACCGTCACACCCGGCGCGACAAGCGCGCCCTTGCCCTGATAGGTGCGCCCGTTTTCCAACGTCAGCGTGGCGTTCAGCTGATCATTCAGACGCAGGGTGCCATCGGTGATGTCGTCCATCACACTGAGAAACCGCGACGAGGGTTCGTACATATCCACCTCGATCGGGTCCAGTTGCGTGACCGTGGCCATCGCATCCGCCTGCCCTTCGGTCACCAGATCCCCGATCGAAGCCGCCGAGACGCTGGCGACACCCGACAGCGGGCTGGTGACCGTGGTCCAGGCCAGCTGTGCCTGGGCCAGTGTCAGGCTGGCGCGGGCGGAATCCTGACCGGCACGGGCCTGATCCAGCGCGGCGCGGGCGGATTCGACCTGCGCTTGTGTGCTGCCCGACCCGACCAGCTGTTCGGTGCGGGAAAAGGCGGCCTGGGCCTCGGTCACTTTTGCCTCGGCGCCAGCGACCTGAGCCGCAGCTGCCGCGACGTTGGTCTGATAGGTGATGTCGTCGATGCGAAACATCGGTGTGCCTGCTTCGATGGGGCGACCAGGTTCATACAGGATTTCAGTGACGATACCGCTTACCCGCGGGCGGATCGCCGTAGACGATGCCGCCACAGAGCGCCCGGGCAAGGTGACGATCCGCGGCACATCCTGAACCTCCGCCTTGATGACGCCAACCTGTTTGGGTGGCATCTGTGCAGCAACAGAGGTCGCCAGCGAGACCAGTGCGGCCAATGCGGCACCGGTGAAAATGGGAAACTTGTACATGGTCATATAATCCGGTTGTTCCGCGCGTCGTCAGGTGTTGATGGCTGATTGCATAATAATACACAGTGTGCAATATTTACATGATGTGAATAGTTTGGTTGTGCAAGGTATGGGCATGAATCTTCGTGAAAGGCGCCGTTTGCAGACGGCACGAGATATCCAGATGGCCGCCGTCACGGTCGCCCTGCGCAACGGGCTGGACCAAACCACGACCGAAGCCATCGCAATTGAAGCGGGCATCAGCACGCGGACATTCTTTAATTATTACAATAACAAACAGGCTGCGATCCTTGGCGAAGCAATCAGACTGGATATCAAGGGCGCAGGTTGGTTCGTTGAATCGAGTGGACCTATCCTGGATGATCTTGCGAAACTGCTGGGCCAGGGGCTGCATGAAGACCCACTTGACCGCGCTCTGCTGCTGAAAATTATTGCGGTCGTCGATGCGAACCCCGCCCTTCACGATATGTTCCGGACGCGGGTCGACGAAACCTCAAGCTCGATTTCGGGGCTATTGGAAACGCGGCTGGGGTCTGATCTGGCCATCGAGTCGCGGCTGCTGGCGGAACTGTCGACGCGGGCGCTGACTGAAGCAGTGGTCGCCTGGGCGGCCGACGAAACCATGACCGTTGATTCCGTGACGGTCCAGATTGCCGCCAATCTGCGCAGCGTCAGTAAGATCATGTGTCAGTAAGATCATCTGTCTGAGTGCCGGAAAAATGGATTTTTGCTGTGCTTTGCGTGATTGTCGGCAGGTTTCCACCCGCCCTTCATCAGGGGGGGCGTTAAACCGTGGTGGAGAGCACGCGCTTCGGGATCTCTGAGAGCGCTCGAAAGCGGGATGCAAGAGCCGCTGACGATAGGGTCCGAAGCGGGCTTCCGGCTTGCCGCATATCTTTGCACGCGCAATTGGAATTGATTGCTCAGGAGCTGAGACTTCGGAGGCCAGCCTGAAAGGCCTGCGGGTCGAAGGGACCGTCTGCGACAATGCCGCGCGACTGGCGCAACTTTAGGCCGCTCCAGCCATCAACACTGATGACCTCCTCCTGGTTTTCCAGGTGTCCGACACGGGGGCGCCTGATCTGTCTGGGCCACCCCGCGGCGGGTTTAAAATGCTTGCTTCAAACCCAAAGCAGCGACAGGATATGCCTGCAGATCATCCGCTTTGAGAATTTCGGTTGAAACAGAGTTAACCATGCTCTTCGCAGCATTTACGCGACAGAGCGCCTTTTTGTGTAATTAGTGTGAGTATGTTGTATGGCGGATTTTACCGACAAGGACCTCAAGAAGCGTTTACCCGTGACCATCAGTTCCCTGTGGTGGAAAGCCGCCTGGCCGGGGGCGAAACCACCATCATCGGCGGCCAAGATGACGGCGGCGCTCAAGTCCTACAAGGAGGCAAAGCGCGACACCGTGCAATCCTTGCTGGTTACGTCGCTCAACGCGCTTACCGTCGCCAGCAAGGCTGTGCGTAAGGACGCAAGCAGCCTGTCTGCCACGCCGAAACGCAAGAAAGCGATCCTGGGCGATCTGGACAAGCTCGATGAGCTGATCAAGGCAGAACACAAAGCGGCGCTGAAATTCGGTAGCAAGACCCGCGAAGTCTACCGCTACAATTTTGCCGACAAGGTCAACGATAGGCTGAAAGGTGACAAGTACTGCGACGGCCTGAAGTTGAAGGGCAAACAGGTGACGATCATGTTGCTGGAGGTGATCGTTCAGGAACTGGATAAAAAGAACGCGCTGAACACGCTGCATGCGCAATACAGCAATGCCCTCGAGGATACTGTCAAGAAGGCTGCGGCCGAAATTCGGGCACAGTCCAAGGCGCGGGTCGGGATGGATGCAAAAAAAACCGCTAAGGTCTTGGGTGATAAGCTGGACGAACATGCCAACGACCTGGCGGATCTGCATCACAAGGTGCCGACAAATGTTCTGAAGAAGATGGGACTGAATGCATCATTGGAAGCGCAGTATCAGAAGGACCTGAAGAAAAGGCGCGTCAATATTGCCAAGTCGGTAGTTATGACCACTGCCAGCGGTGTGGCCATTGCCTTGCCCGGCACCCAGGCTCTCGCGATTTATGGCTTTGCGCGCTCGGCTGCAGGCCTGACCCAACAGCTGGTTGAACACAACATGAAGATCACCCAAGCTGCTACCCTGTTGCAGGGACATCTGAAATACTTGGCCGTTGCGTTTGACAAGGCCAGCAAGGGCGTCGGTCGGGGCGCATCGGAAACCCTTGGCACCACCCTGAATGCCGCATTGGGCATTGATCTGGTGCCGACGCTGGACAAGGCCAAATCCAGCCTTAAGGATCTCAAGGTCAACACCGCCCATGCCGGTTTCAAGACGCAGAAGCTGACAAATGAAATCATGAATGCAATGGATTCATGCAAAAGCCTGGACCAGACGGTGAACGGCCTGTCCGACACCCATCCTTACAAGAAGATCCTCAAGAAGAACCTCAAACGCAACGAGAAATCGCTCAATGAGCTGCTCGACAAGACAGCGGACCTAGCCAAAAGCTTTAACACAGTGGACCGGAAACTGCCCCATCTTAGCAAGGCGCTGGCGGCGCTTGGCAAGAACAGCAAGCTGCAGGATGGCGTCAACTACACGGCCAAGGTGCTGGTCCAGCTGGGGGCGATCGCTGGTGGCGGCCTGGTGGATGCCACCCACGCGGTGGAAACCGCAGACGCCGCTGTCAAATTGGGAGACAAGGTCGTTGCGATAACCATTGCCAGCGTAGGCTACGCGGATGAACTGCGCGAGACCGGATCGATGATAAAGGATCTCGCCAACAGCTAGGCTGCGCTCAGTTCGTTTTGTCGGCAAACCACGATTTGCATTCGGCGCTTGGCGCATCGGGGGGCTCGGCAGACCGCACCTGCGTCACAGCAAGGGGACGTCAGTCAGACCAAAATATCTTTGTCCGCCGCTCGCACAAGATACGGCAGGCGTTCAATGCGACGATCAAAAGGCACCCAGATCTGTAACGAGATGGAGAGCTATTGAAATCTACGCCGTTGGACCGCTCGACACGGGCGGCCCAACGCGGTCATTTGGTACTGTGTTTCAGTACTGAGATGCGACATGCCAAAGCAGCCATAAACGAGAACGACATTGAAACACGGCCTAATTAATCAGGTTGAGTTTTGTTGCCGCTTGCCGCATTGCCGCAACCGCCCCGAGCAAGGGGTTTGCTGCACATATGGCGGATATTTCATAATAAAACTTGGAACTCTGGAGCGGTATTGAAGGAGACAAAGGCGCTGCTAGGTCGGCCTCTTTTATGTCGTTATCTTCCATGAACCGCCTCATGAGAACAACAAATGGCACTACGTCTTCTTGCGGAAGGCCGAGGTCATCGTGAAACACACCTGCCCTTCTAACGTAAGCAATCTCGGCATCGTGATATGCAAAGATGACCTCCTCGTGCGCTGCGCCCAGCTCTTCACAGGTAGCTCCTACCAGCTCCTCAGCCGTGTAGTGCTTTATTTTAGCGGATCGTGGCCAGACGAAGACAGCCAGCGCGGCAGCAAAAACACAAAAAGACAAGAAAATTACGGCAATCAGCTTCATATCTTCACGTACGATACGCCATGCTTCTTGTCAAAACTGCAAGGCCAGAAGCGTCCCGTCATATCCAAACATGTCCGGGCTATCCGGGCGCGTCGGCACGGATCACAAGATTGCAGCGATCAAAACAATACAATCGTGAAAGTAGGGAATGTTGTAGGAAACGATGTTATGGATGCGAACCTGGAAGGCCTAGATCCTTTAGCTTACTGGCAGGGGCATCAGGGTTCGAACCCGAGACCTACGGTTTTGGAGACCGTCGCTCTACCAACTGAGCTATACCCCTGCAGTGCCGGTGTAACTAAGCCACCTCTGCGTGACTCGCAAGGGGGAAATCAGCAGAAATAGTGGGGTTTTTTGTGGGCCCACCCCGGTGGGCCCTTCACTGTCAGCTCGGCCAGTCGGCAGACTGGCTCTTGCACGGATAATATTCTATGACAGGCAAAAAAGGGATCTACTTTTGAGCCTGCGAAAGAAAATTGCCGACAGTCCTCGCTTCAATCGCACGATCGAGGCGCTTTTTGCCCGCTATGTTGATTTCGCCCATCGTACATCGCGCTGGCAGCGCACCGGGTTTGAGGACATGGATGCGGCGGTGAGCCGTGGCGAGCCAGTGATCTTTGTGCTCTGGCATCAACGGCTGATCATGGCACCCTACCTGTTCGACACCTCGCTCGGGCGCATCTGCGCACTGACATCAGCGGCGCGGGCCGGGCGGCTGGCCGGGCAGATTTTGGTGCGGCTGGGGTTTGAAACCATCCCGATGTCGAGCCACAAACGCCATGTCGCGCTATCGCGCGAAGTGTTGCGACGCACCAAGGAGGGCTGTTCTATCGGTATCGCCGCCGATGGGCCGCGTGGCCCGGCGCGCATCTCATCCGGGGTGCCCATAACCTGGGCACGGATGACCGGCTGTCGAGTCTTTACCGTCGCCTTTGCGCAGCCTCGGGTGCTGAAGCTGCCCACCTGGGACAAGCAGATGTTGCCCCTGCCCTTTTCACGCGGCGTGCTGATCTGTCAGGAATGGACCGACCCGGTGCCGAAAAAGCCCAGCGAGGCCGAGGCCGAGGCCCTGCGGCTCAGCCTGCAAGCCGCGCTGGATGAGATCACCGATCAAGCCGACCTCGCAGTCGGGCGGCCCACCGAACCAAGATAGCAGAGCAGCCTCAGGAAGCCCCCCTTAGCTTCAACCTAAGAGGTTCGACTTCAAGAGCTGCCAATGCTGACCTTGCCCGCGGCAGATCGGCGCTTTTGCACAAGCTTTACAGTGCCAAAGACAAGGCTGAGGCCCGCCAGGACCATCAACACACGCGCCCAGAATCTATTGGCTTCCGCTGCCCGCACCAATTCTGCGCGACGCCCGTCCAGATAGGGGCTGATGAGGACCAGATGCTCCCCAATCTCGTAACCCAAGCGATTGAACCTGCTGCGATAGCGCTGTAACTCCTTTTGCACGCGCTGGTCGGTAAAAGGCACGTTGTCGTAGCGCCCATGCAGCGGCAGCTGCGCCCCTGCCTCTAAACCTGCGCGAACCAGATGCAACAGCTGCTCGCGCTCGCTCTTTCCGGCAAAGGCGAGCCCCGCAATCCGATCCTCGGCGGTGGACAACAGTGGGAGCACTGTAAAGTCCAGAACTGATACCCCATCAATAGCGATGGCGGGCAGGTCCTCGGACCATCTGGCCTGAACCAAAATTTCATCCATCGGACCAAGATCTCGACCGGCATCAAAGTCTTCGACCAAAACAAGCGGCGCGCGTGGGGGATCGGTATCAGCGACGACATTATCCATCGCAATTTGGTATTTTGTGTACTCTGGCCCCATGAGCCTTAGCAGGAAATAGGCCAGAAAAAAGAAGGCCCACCATGGCACGCGCTTGAACAGCCAGATCACCAGCGCCCCTTGCCACCCCACCAGAATCCAGAACAGAAATTTTAAAACCGGCATTTAGTCTTCCCCTCGGGAACCGTCTACGTCCTGTTCCTGCTCCCTATGGTGCCTACCACCTGCTGCGGTAGCAATGCAAAAGGGCGCCCCTTGGGGCGCCCTATTATCTTTTCACTGGGGTGGTTCTCGGCGATTTCCCCGGTTGGGAAAATCACCTGTCACCACTGGCCAGAGTTTCCTATGGAAACTCGGCCTTACTCAGTGATTTTGGACACAACGCCGGCACCAACGGTGCGGCCGCCTTCGCGGATGGCGAAACGCAGGCCGTTTTCCATCGCGATAGGCGCAATCAGTTCAACGTCGAACTTCAGGTTGTCGCCAGGCATAACCATTTCGGTGCCTTCGGGCAGGGTCACGGTGCCGGTCACGTCAGTGGTACG